>JAEWXG010000010.1 GCA_023396095.1 Bacillota bacterium
AATATATAGACTATTACAATAACAAAAGAATACAATTGGTGTTAAATGGATTAACACCTTGCCAAGTGAGATTACAAGGTTTATTATGCTAATTAGATATTGTCCAACTTTTTGGGTTCACCTCACTTTCGCTTTTTTATAGGGTAAAATGTTTGCCTTATTTTCGGCTATACTTTAATTTACCATGTCACCATTTCCCAAAACTGAAAACATTTCAGTATAGGGAAATAATTTTTATTCCCGTTTCAGCCAGTCGCCAATATCTATGACTTTGATCCCTTCGTATTGATATTCTTCGTGGCGAGTGCGGGCGATTATCATTTTGGGGTAGGCGTCCTTTATCTGCAAAAGTGGCGTCGCCTCCCGCATAAACGTTTTTTCGTCCGAGATATTGTCCGAAACCTGTATATAAATCTTTTCGTTGCGTTTGATTGCTACAAAATCTATTTCTTTTTTGTAAAGCACGCCGACGTACACTTCGTACCCGCGCCGTAACAATTCGATAGCAACGATATTTTCAAGCACTCTGCCGTAATCGAGATTTTTCGTGCCAAGTTTTGCATAGCGGAACGAGTGGTCACAGAGGTAATACTTGTCGTTTGATGCAAGATATTTTTTGCCGTGAATGTCGTATCGCCGTATTTTGTAAAAAGCGAAGGCGTTGCAAAGATACTGAATGTATGCGCCTATAGTCTTGTGATTTATTTTGTCTTTGTTTGCGGTGAGGGTGTCTGCAACATTGCGTGCGGAAGTAAGGTTTGATATGTTGTCAGTCAGAAAATCAACGAGCCTGTCCATAAGTCCGACGTTTTTTATCTTGTATTTCTGTCGTATATCGCGTACGATAAGCGTATCAAAAACGTCCTTGATATAGTCATATTTCGCCTCTAAATCACGGTATAGGTAAGAGCCGGACATTCCGCCTTCTTTTAAGTAATTATCAAAAGCGTCATAGGCGTTTTCGTATCCGAAATAATCGAGATATTCCTTGAATGAAAAGGGGTAAACCTTGATTTCAAACGTTCTGCCCGTAAAAAGCGTCGCTAAGTCCGACGAAAGCAGGAAAGCGTTGGAACCCGTAAGGTAAATATCGTACTTTTCCCGTGCGTGCAGACTGTTTATCGTCAATTCAAAATTCGGGCATAACTGAACTTCGTCTATCAGAACAAAATTGCTTGCGCCCGAAACGTAACGGCTTTCGATATAATCGTTCAATGCGTGATAGTCTTTGAGATTTTCAAATTCCGAAAGGTTGAAATTGATATGCACGACGTTAGCATTCGGAACGTCGCTTGCAACATATCGCTTGAACGCTTCCAGAAGTTTTGATTTTCCGCTACGCCTTACGCCGGTTATTACCTTTATGTCGGGCGTACCGATTACGTTCTTGAGTTTGTCGAGATAAAAATCCCTTTCAACCAGTTTCATTCCGTCACCTCGCAGAATATATAACTTGGTTGTATTATACCACACTATGTTCCCAAAATCAAGTGTTTTTCAGTTTTGGGAAATAAAAATTTCTGAAAAGTTTTTTTATTGAGAATGGCTAGGTAATAGTGAAGTTAGGATTTTTGGTTTATTCATAAATTCTCCTTCCTATAAAAATAAAAAGCGATTAGATTCTTTACTTTCTAATCGCCTTTACTCATCTATTAAGTTTTGTGATTTCTTCAGTTTTTCTTTACTTTTTTGATGATTTCTTTATCTGTATCTTCATCAGAATTTTCAAAGGTATAGGCTACTTGATTTTTGGATATAAAGCAGTTTTGTCTAAGTCTATCCCGTTCAATCTGCTTTTCTCTAAGTTAATCCTATTCTTTTCTCTCCCTATCACATTTACAAGCTTTTCTAATTATCATTACCTTTTTATCTAACATAAGAATCGATCTGCCGTCTATTCTCTCATTACAAGTCCTGCAATAGATGTGTCCGTCCTTTTCATGGTAAATATCTTTGTTGTAGGTAAAATCTTTACCTTGTATTTTTGTAGTTACCATATTTTGATTTTCTTTGTTATCCATAACTTTCATTCTCCTTTTTTCATCTTAAATGGTGGAATGCGTTTTAAAGCTTGTTTTTTATTTTAGGCATACTCTGATACCTCTTTTCTTCTTAACGCTCTAAAAAACCTTTCTGCTTCATTGTATGATATTTATAGGCTGTCGCTATCCTCATAGTTGGTTAAGTAGGTTTTAGAGCTTTCACTTTTATTATTTATCTGTGATAGTCTTTCCTTATCCTGTTCATACCAATTAAGGATTTTACATAGTGGTCTTGATAAATTTTCCAACTGCTTTTGATGTATCTGGAGAGTTTTTCAATCATCGTATCGGTATGACTTTGCAACTTATCTGTTAAGCTTCGGTATTCTTCATCCGTTAAACGGATATTTTTATATTCTCCGTAAAAAATATGGGGTAGGTTTTGCCCTTCTATCTCTCCCTCTTTTTCTATCTCTATCTCTCCGTTGCAGTTTTGTTTCAAAAGGTTGCAAGGTGTTTCACCATTGTTGTATTGCAACGCTTTTTGCTCTCGTGATTTCCTTAAACGCCCTGTGGAAGCTGTTTCTGAGCCTATAAGACTTGGTAGTTCTGTTAGAAAGTATTCACCATTTTCCATAATCACTTCCATTAAATTCTGTGCCACAAGATAGTTTACTGTAACCATTACATCATCTTCGTTTCATCAATAGTTAATGCAAGTTCTTTTATAAAGTCTGTTTCCACCCATCATAATATAGTTTTCCACTATCTTTTAGGCTTAATAACAAGAGTTTGAGGTAGATAATTGTGTAAGTATCTCCTCCGGATATTCTCCTTAATTTTTTACCCTCTTGTCTATAAAGAAATCTTCTTTCAGTTTTAGCAAATAATATCTTCTGTTTTCTGCCATTTATTCTTCCTTTTCTTCCAATAAAAAAGATGATAGATGTTTACTTCTACCGCCCTTTCGTAAATTTTTATGTTTGTTTTGTGTTTTCATATTAGACTTTTAAGTCTTTATTGCTTAACATTCCGCTAAACATCATATGATACATATCTTTCGATGATTCTTCTATCTTGGTAATACTTGATATTTTATTTCCTGCATCCTTTGACAAAGCTCCACAAAGATAAAAAACTTCATGCTCTGTTCCATAGTCTATTGCAATGTGTCTATCGTGATATTTTTTCTGACTATATTCAGCTTCAAGTTGATTGTAGGATAGCCTTTTCTAAAATCATCTAAGATGTTTTTTGTGAGCATATCCTTATTTTTTACATTATCGCTGAAAGCTATAATTTGGGTATTATCCCTTGCGGCTCTTAAAAGTTCCAATGTTTTAAGTCCAATATAGTTGTCTATGACATAAATGCTTTTCTTTGCTGACTTATATATTTTCATGTAGGCAACATCTGCCTCTATCTTATCTCCATTCATCAAGAGAAAATGTTTATATGTGTCCGGGTCGATAAAATGATCCATAACCTTTTTCAAATCTTCTTTTGTGGCTAAGGTATTCACCTTGCTATATCATTTGTATTTTAGTTTGTTTGAATTGCTATTTGAACAAATTCCTTTGAACCGATAGGATCCTGATTTTCAATAATAAAGTCTTTCATCTGCTCAAACATTCGTATTAAAGCCTTGCTTTGTTTCACTGCAAGTTCTCCCCTTAATACAGTCATTAGCATATATATTCCCTGTTCTGTAAAGGCATACGGCAGTTTTCTGCGCCCGCCCCAACTTGATGTCGATTTTTTTCGATATCAAGCTTTCAAACTCTGACTTCGTTAACTGAAACATAAAATCATCATCAAGTTTCTCCGAATTATTTTTTACTTGTTCATTAAATCTTGCCGTTATATATCCATTTTTCTTCTTATGTATTGTAGGGCGGATCAATATAGATGCAATCAACCCTTCCTTCATATTGCGGAAGAAGAGATTTCAGCGCAAGCATTATCCTCGTGAATAATCATATTTTCGGACGATTCCGCATTAAACGTATATTTTTTATCCAACAGCCGAAAAGACACGTCCTGATGATGATTGATTATTTTTTCCTTTCCTATCCATTCCAACGCCAGCATAAACTATTTTTCCTTATTACTACTAAATAGTTTTGATTGTATTAAAAACTAATCATCTTTTTTGCTGTCAAGCAGTTTTTTGACTTGCCTATCGAAGTCAGACGTTATTTGTTGCGTTCTGTTGAACACATCATACTCCTGTTCGGCTTTTCTGTCGGCTTCGAGTTTTGACACCGAGCCTTTACCTTGCAAGATTTTGTATTTGCGGAATTCTAAAAATGCATTTATGGATTCCGCAAATTGCCGCATTGTAAAGGTTCGTTCTTCTTCGATTAAATCTTCCACGTAATCGAAAAATCCGGACACCGTTCTTTCCAGCCTGCGTATCTGCTTTTCGTCGAGATAGTTTTTGGCTATGGTTACGTCGGATTTCAAAATTCTTCCGTCGGGGGAGTTTTTCCACGTCGCAAGTCCCATATGGTCTTTTTTGCTGTCTGCTTTGTCGTAAATAATTTCCGCCGCCGTTTGTCCCGTAATGGCATACTGGAATTTGTTTTGCACAGTAGCGTAAAATTCTTGCGTGACGGGGGAATTTTTATCGTAATCTATACTGCATTCGGCAAAAATATCGGTAATTTGTTGCCATATTCTGCGCTCGCTCGCGCGGATTGAACGGACTCTTTCGAGCAACTCGCGGAAATAATCCTTCCCGAAAACGCTTTCGCCTTGCTTCAAACGGTCATCGTCAAGCACAAAGCCTTTTTGGATAAATTCCCTCAATACGTTCGTCGCCCAGGTGCGGAATTGTGTGGCGCGTCGAGAGTTTACGCGGTATCCGACGGATATAATGGCGTCGAGATTATAAAACTTTATATTTCTCGATACTTGACGAGAACCCTCGTTCTGAACTACCGAGAAATCCTCGGCAGTTGCGGATTCTTGTAATTCTCCGTCTTGATAAATGTTCTTTAAGTGCAAAGAAATATTGTCGGCAGAGCAATCAAAAAGCTCCGCCATGCCGCGTTGCGTAACCCAGATTGTGTCGTCTTTTATGGCGACTTTTACGTTTACGTATTCTTTGTCGATATTATATAATACAAATTGAATTTCGTTCGGCATCATTCTTTCTCCTCGTTCACGACTTCAACGATGTCTCCGATATCACAATTCAGAACCTTGCAGATTCTCGCAAGAATTTCGGTGCTGACGTGTTCGTTTTTGCCGAGCTTCGCAAGTGCCGTTGTGGTTATTCCCGTAGCAATCCGCAAATCTTTTTTCTTCATATCCTTATCGATAAGGAGTTTCCATAGTTTTTTTGTAACTTACCGTCATATTGCCGCACCGCCTTAAAATAAAACTCTTTAACCGATTATACCATATAACTCGCAAAAAAAATCAATCAAAAATCCACTGTTTGGATTTTAAGTTAATTTCAACAGTGATTAAAATAGAAGGAACAGGGGCAATGGCAATTTTTAATTGTCACTGTTCCGACTTTTTTGTGCCGCAATTACTTATTGCAACAAGGTTATCAAAAATGGTACAAGGATCTTGTTAAATTGCTTTGAACTAAAGAATTTCAACAACAAAACACATCGTTTTCCCTATCAATAGTTCAATCTGACTGCACCGTGCCGCCAAGTGAAACTCGTTTGAAACCTTTCTGCGCTATTCTCTTTTACATACAAAACCCGAACGCCGTTTTTATTTAATTTTGCCTTGTTGTTGGCGCTACCCTAGCGGTTACGAGCAAATCTATTAAACTGATACACGAGAACGTAGTCGCAATTCTTCTTTTTGCAAACTCATCGGTAAAATACCATCTGCATTTTTCCAACAAACATTGCCATTCACACTACTCCCTGCAACAAATTTTGCTGCTGCCGAACTACTTGTAAATAATATGTTTTTCGACAAAATGCGTTCACCATTAATTATGTTTGATTTTTCTTCTCTCATCTTTACGATTGCATTAGGGCAACTTTGACTATTTGAAATAGACAACTTAGAGTCTTTCAACAACAAAAATCATTCACACTATTTATGTTTGCACTTGCCCCTCATCTCTTTTCACTCTTTGCTATTACACGCGGGTTTTCAATCATTAAGCATCTCTGTTATTATTAGTACTTTATTAAAGCTTTCTCCAGAAACTAAAGAAGGATATCTTTTTTTGCTTGTATTATTATAAAGATTAACTTCTTTCCCATTTCCTTCCTTTAATACTATCCCTATTTCTTCGTTTTCTCCAAGAAATTCTCCCTCGGTAGCTATCGATGATTTAGGGATATTGTAAATAAATTGCTGCGCCCTAAAAGCTCCAAGCTCTTCGACCCAAACACCTTCTCTGTATGGTGGGTTGTCGGCTAATTGATAACTACTTTGCTCTATCCCTCTAAAAATATAAATTCCACCCATATTAAAACAAGCAGCTGTCCCAAAATTGTTTATTGTAAAACTAAGTTTTAAATAATCATTATCACTTGTTGCATTAGCATTTTTTTCTATTTTTACACCAGACACAACATAATGTACGCCAATGAAATCCTTTAGCATATCGGCCATACTTCTTGTTTCTAAAATTTGATCCTCTACTCTAAACCAGTTATTATATATGATGAAATTTTTTGATCTCAGATCATCATTATTAATACGTATATTTTCAAAACTTTTTAAAGCTCCTTGGCTTTTTGTATAGTTGATATATGAAACACTTCTTTGATATAAGGCTTCTAAAATTTTAAAAGCTTCTTTTTTTGAATATTCTTTTGGGGCGATTTCAGCAAAATTAACATTCCATCTATTTTCATCAAATGTTTTCTTTCCCTTTCTACATAAAAATATATTGTTAGTATCCGAAATATCTAAAAAATTTTTACCTAGAATATTTTTAGTTCCTCCAAATGAAACATTATCATAAACATTATCATCAATAACCGCAATTTTTCCTTTAGGCAATGTTGAAACTTGCTTGTCGATTATTTGATTATATTTGCTTTTTAGCTCTTTACTTTTTGTTTTAAAGGATCCATTAATAGCATAACTAATTTTATAAGCAAATATAAAACCTGATTGATTAAATAAAAGAGTTTGATTGATAAATTCGATGTGTGATTTCACAATATTAGTAACATATTTTTCCTCTTCAATATCTTTATAGAGAAAATTAAATAAATATCTTTGCCCACTTGGCAAATATTCTATACCATCAAAATGTGTGATTAAATGGTCAAGTGCATCCGCAAAATCTTTGGAGTTTTCCTTTATCTGATCTTCAACCTCCGCTCCCTCGTAATCAACGGTAACTTGCTTATCTATAAAATAGGATAAGTTGACATTAATTTGCACAAAATTTATCCCATATCCTTTTATTGTAGCTTCTTTAATTTTATTGCTGGCATCTTGACTCGCATAAGTTTCTCCATTAAGGTAATCATTTGTCTTACTTAAAGAGCAATTTGTCTCAATAAAAAAATTTGGTCGTGCAGAAAATTCTTCTCCTGCAAATTGTGATTTCAAAACTTTTTTATCTAGATTTTTCTGCAAAAACCCATAACTCCCGCAAGAAGTCATTGCAATGGCAATTACTATAAAGATTACTATTAATAAAAATGTCTTCTTACCATTTTTCATGTTGATTAATAAACTCCTGCAATCTTTTGTTGCTTTTATCTTCGAAAATTTCCTTAGGAGTACCGTATGCTGCCACTCTTCCTTTATCTAAATATAAAATTTTGTCCGAAACTTTTTTTGCAAAATCCATTTCGTGCGTAACAATAATCATTGTTTTTTTATCGTCCCGTAACTCTTTAATTACTTTTAAAACCTCTCCTGTTAGCTCTGGATCAAGTGCCGACGTTGGCTCATCAAAACATAATATCTTAGGCTCTAGCGCTAGCGCTCTCGCTATTGCAACTCTTTGTGCTTGTCCTCCGGAAATTTCATGCGGATAAGAATTGATCTTTTCAATAAGTCCTACTTTCCCAAGTATTTCTTTTGCTGCAACTTCGTTATTTTTTTCTATTTGATTCTTTAATTCTTTCTTTTTTTTAACTTGATACCATTTATATGTATTGCTTTTATTGAAATCAAGCAAAGTTTTAGCAAGTGTAACGTTTTTTAATATTGTATACTGTGGAAACAAATTAAATGATTGAAAAACTAAGCCAAAATTCAATCTCTTTAATCGTGTCTCATAATCTTCATTTTTCTTATCTTGCTGATCTCCAGCGTCAAAAAGCGTTTTTACTTCCCCACTTTCTTCGAAAAGCAGTATTTTTCCCGCCTCTGGTTTTGTTAAAAAATTCAAACACCTTAATAATGTTGTTTTTCCGCTTCCAGAAGATCCAATTATAGAAAGTACTTCTCCTTTTTCCAAAGAAAAATTTATTTCGTGTAAAATTTTTTCGCCATCAAAGCTTTTTTCTAAACCTTCTATTCTTAATAATTCCATCTATACCTTAAAATAACTCATCTTTTTTTCAATTTTGCTAAGTATTAATGTTAATATCCCAACAAAAATTAAATAATATACCCCTGTAAAAAATAGTGGCCAAATAATAGCGTTATAAGATGCCATCAAATTTGCCGTTCTTATTATTTCATCAACAAAAATAACATTGGCAAGAGCTGTATCTTTCACTAAAGTTATTATTTCATTCCCTGTTGGTGCAACTATTCTTTTTAGGGCTTGTTTAAAAATAACATTAAAGAATATTTCGCTCTTCTTCATTCCTAAAACTTGTCCCGCCTCATATTGTCCTTGCGGAATACTTTGTATTCCACTCCTAAATATTTCGCTTAAGTAACACGCATAGTTTATAGAGAATGCGATAATTGCTACAACAACTTTATCAATATCTACACCTATTAAACTTGGCAAAATAAAAATTATCAGAATTTGAAGCATCAAAGGAATTCCTCTGACAATCCAAATAATAACTTTCATTGGAACACTGATTATTTTCTTTTTGCTCATTGATGCAAATGATATCAATAACCCTAAAGGAAAAGAAAATACTATAGTTGCAAAAAATATTAGTAATGTATATCCAAATCCCGATGTCAGTTTTGCAATAATATCCAGAAATCCCATTCCTATTTGCTTCCTAATCCTGCCATTGGCATAAATACAGTACACCCGTATTTAATCTTTCCCTTTTTCTTTAGCGCTTCCCATTGCTCTTTGCCTTCTGTTGGCTCAACAGGCTTCTCTATCTTTGTTATAACATTTTCTAACTTATATTTTTTAGCAATTTCTAATAGCTTCCCTTCTTCTTGCAATTCGTATAACGCTTTATCAATCATATACTTTGTGTAAACATCGTTTTTTCTATAACCAATACCATATTCTTCTCCAAGCAAATCTAATCCTTCAATTTCTGTAATAACTTCTATTGCCACTGTTGTGTTTCCTGCATCTCTATAATAATTCGCCATAACTTTATCAATGATAATTAAATCAAAATTTTTTGTTCTTAAAAAATTGATTGCATCTATTTGCCCTTGTGCTTTTGTGTAATTATTTTCTCCTAGAATTGTTTTCAAAACATCTTCCCCTGCAGAACCTGCCTCCACTGCAACTTTCTCTTTATTAAGCTTCTTAATAGATTCAATTGTTGAATATTTATCCTTATCCTCTGTTCTAACAACAATTACCTGTTGATTCTGCATATATGGCTGAGAAAAAAGTATATTTTCTTTTCTTGCTTCTGTTATTGTAAAACCGTTCCAAATTGCATCTATCTTTTTTGATGCAAGTAATATTTCTTTATTTTTCCATTCTATTAATTCTGGCACAAACTTAATTCCTATTTTTTCTCCTACCGCATTAGCTAAATCGTAATCAAAACCTTCTTTAATTTTTGTTCCGCAAGAAGCTAACATTACTACAGAAAAAATTGAAATTATTAAAACTACTGGTAATAAACGTCTAAATTTTTTCATAATCCTTCTTCCTATTTTTTTATTATGTACTTATTATATAGTCGCTTAAAGAATATTTCAATTTATATTATTTGCTATTGCTTGGTTTAAATAAATTGCTATTTATTTGCTCCAATCTTTTTATATCATTCAGCATTGTTATTCTTTATCCCCTTCCCTTGAATTGATCTTTTACGTATGAGCCCTCTTTTGTATTGCAGTACGTCTAATTATAAACTATAATAATTATTAGTCTTTATTAAGAATTTTATGCTTTTATGCATATCTAGTATTTAAAACAGACAAAAGGCGTTTATGAAATATCTTATATTACTTGGCGATGGAATGGCCGATCTTGATATACCAGAATTGGGGAATAGAACACCTATAGAAGTGGCTGACACCCCTTTGTTTCACTCTTTTTCTAAAAGAGGAATCTTGGGTACAGTTAAAACTGTTCCCGATGGAATGTCTCCGGGAAGCGATGTCGCTAACCTCTCTTTGATGGGTTATGACACAAAACAATTTTATACTGGGAGGTCCCCTTTGGAAGCCGCTAGCATAGGTATAGATTTAAAGCCAACAGACCTTGCTTTAAGATGTAATCTTGTAACACTTTCTGAAGATGAAAGTTACGAAAATAAAACAATGTTAGATTATAGTGCTGGAGAAATAAGTTCAAAGGAAGCTAAAGTTTTAATCGAGGAAATTAATAGAAAACTTGGTTCAGACATTTTCTCTTTTTATGCTGGCACAAGCTATAGAAATTGCCTTGTTATCAGCAATGGTGAAAAAGGAACCTTAACAACACCCCCTCATGATATTTCTTCTAAACAAATTTCTCAATATCTACCAAAAGAAATATATGGTGATGTTTTCTTAAATCTAATGAAACAATCTTACGAGATATTAAAAAATCATCCTATCAATGTCAAAAGGAAACAAAACGGATTAAAACCGGCCAACTCAATATGGTTATGGGGGGAAGGACGTAAACCTTCGCTAGTGCCATTTTTCGATATTTATAACAAAAAAGCTGGGGTCATTTCTGCCGTTGATCTAATAAAAGGTATCGGAATTTGTGCATCCATGAAAATTTTAAATGTTGAAGGAGCAACTGGCACTCTTTCTACTAATTATGAAAATAAAGCTCAAGCTTGCATAGATGGTTTCATTAAGGATGACTTGGATTTTATATATTTACACGTTGAAGCATCAGATGAATGTGGACACCAAGGAGATTTACAAGGCAAAATTCTTGCTATTGAAAATCTTGATAAAAGATTACTTTCTTTGATCGTTTTTGGACTAGAAAGCGCGGGGGTTGATTTAACAATTATGGTTTTACCTGACCATCCAACGCCAATATCGCTCAGAACTCACACTGCATCTCCTGTTCCTTTCTTCATTTATGCTAAATCTATGAACAATAATAACGAGCCTTATTCGGAAAGAGCTTGTAAAAAATCAAACTTATACTTTAATAATGGTGTTGAACTATTACATTATTTTTTCAATGTTTAGGAGGTTAATTTATAATGGGGTTATTTAAAAAAGATAAAAAAACAAAAGCAGAAAATATAAACGAAACAATAAATATTTCTGATATTGGAGAAGATTCTTCTGCTGTAGAAAACTTAGAGCAAGATTCTTTATCAGATCAATCTACTATTTCTGACACAAATGATCTTCATCCACAAGATGAGGCCTCAATTAATAGTGAATCCGATACTATTCAATCCGAATCAGAACCTACTACATTAAATGATTCTAATGACGAATCTATAGATGCCGAACCATCTACAGAAGATGCAAAATCAAATAGCGAATCATCTCAAAAAGATGGTAAAACTGAGAAAAAAGAACATAAAAAATTGTCTAAAAAGAAAAAGAGAATAATTTTAATTGCGACAACTGTTGCTATTGTTCTTCTTACAATCATTCTAGTTTCTGTTTTGGTTCCTCTTGCTCAAAAAAGAGGGAAATTGTTTGTTTCAAAACCTGAAGACTTTAATAACCCTAAAAATAAAACTTTCGATACTTTCGTTTTAGAAAAAGACATTGAATTGCAATCAGTTTCTGAAATTTTGGCAAAATATTTACTAGAAGCAAAGGGAATCGATTTCAATGGTCACTCTCTAACTGTCAACTCTGGAGATTTTGTCTATGGTAATGAGTCTTTAGAAAATGTTGTATTAGGAAAGAAAAATTCTAAAGCCGGCAAACTATTAATTAATAATGGCTCTGTTGTCATTCTTGGTAAGCATATAGATATTTACTCTTCTATTACGAATAACACGGAAAAAACTGCCGAGCCAACAAGCAACATTAAAATAGAAGGTTCTAGGATTAATGTTTTTGCTTCAATCAATTCTGCAAAAAATCAAATTGCTTTTTCTTCAAAATCTACATTAGAAAATAGTGATTCTCTAATTGCAGATAAAATTTCTGCTTCAGAAGGCATAGTTATTAATAGCGGTAAATTTAATGCTACAAATTCTTTTGGTGACAAACAAAAGGTTATTCTTGAAACATTAAATCCAGAATTCCCTGCAATTTTAGAAAAGC
Source organism: Bacillota bacterium (assembly GCA_023396095.1). Taxonomy (GTDB): domain Bacteria; phylum Bacillota; class Clostridia; order Christensenellales; family UBA3700; genus JAEWXG01. Next base: position 12,507 of record JAEWXG010000010.1, read on the forward strand.
TTGGTGACACCTCCACTTCTACTTCTAAAGTTATCTTAAAAAATGGTGCCCTTTTAATTTTAAATGGTAAGGACCATAAAATTGACACAGTTGAAGGATTTGGAACCAACAATATTATAGATGGAAAAAAAGGTTCAATAGACATAGTTCTAAATGTTTCTAAAGTTATAATCCATAATGAATCATTTTCCGTTTCACAATTACATAACTCTCAATTTATTAGAGTTTCTAAAATCAAAGCTCCAATAAATATTGAACACTATATCTCTTTTGATGAGGATAATAAAATATATTTAACCCTATCCCCAGAACAAAATATAGCATCTATACAAATTGTAAACATTGATGATGAAAACAAAAAATTAACACACTATGTTCATTCATATAATGATTTGAACAAAATTGATGTTACTTCAATCATTACCTCTCCAGCAAAAATCTCTTTGAAAATGGTTTTCTTCCCTGAAGAAGAATTAATTTATAAAAATTACGATTCTTTAGTAGCAAGCAAAACTTATTTTGAAGAGTCCAGTCCTATTTTTTATACATTCTCACCAAAAATAGTTTTACATGCTCCTTATTCAGATTTTACTGGAGTAAAAGAAGTGGACTCTCTTGAAGGATTATTAATGACTATTCACAAAGTTGCTTTTGCAGAAGAATATGAACTATACATAAATTCACAAAAGGTTGACTCTTTCAAAGGAGATTCTTTTGAAGGGAGTATAAAAAAGATCTCAATTATTACTTACAAAGATATTATAAAAACTGCTGGCAAATATTCTATATATTGGAAAACTAAAAATTCTTCTCCTAATGTCGAGACTTCTCAAAGAGGAGCTTTTGCAACAATTATTCTTAAGGGACGCCACGATTTAACTGCATGGGAAACTGAAACACCTAACTATATAGAAGTTCCTCCTTCATCTCAAGAAGGGGCTGACCCAGAAAATTATTTATATAAAATTTCTTTTAAGGAAATTAAAGATGCTAGTCTTTATAAGATTACATACAAAGTTGCAGGAGCGGATAAAGAGTGTATTATTTCTCAATCTTCTCAATTGTTACAAGATGGCGTTTTCCGTATTACGTTAAAAGAAGCTTCGCAAGCAACGAATTTCCAAATTAAAATTATCGGAAATGACACATACTTCAACTCTGATAATATTAATTTGGTGGTTGGTTAGTATATACAAAAGAAAAAACACTTGCGCAAGCAAGTGCCTTTCTAAAATAAAGTGTTATTTGTAGGGAGTTATATATTAATAAACAAAGTCATTGGGCTTTTTATTGGAGGTTTTAAAAATTTTGTCGTTTTCTATTAAACATTGGTTTCCGTTAGATAATTCTGCAAAGATTTATCCTTTCATGATGAATGACATGGATCAAAATTCTTTTAAAATAACAGCTTCCTTAAAAAGTAGCATTAATCCTATTATTTTACAAAATGCTCTTGAGGAAACTATCCTTAGATTTCCTTCCTTTAGAGTCTTTCTTAAAAAAGGTATTTTTTGGTATTATCTAGACTTCACCAACTCTACTCCTAGCGTGGAAAAAGAAAGCCCTTTTTTATTACAACCAATAAAAGTAAATTATACATCTAATTGCTTTAATTTTAGAGTGACTTATTTCGAAAATAGAATTAGCTTAGATGTTTTTCACGTACTAGCAGATGGGGCTGGAGCGTTAGAGTTTATGAAAACTCTTCTATATTGTTATTTTGAAAAATCTGGGATTCCTATTAATGCCGAAAATAAAGTAATTCTACCTACTTCTCCCATAACGAGCGAAGAAGTTGAGGACAGTTTTTCTAAATTTTTTACTAAACGTAAAATTAAAGATTTAAATGTTGATGCATTAAAAGGAACTGAGGCATATAAAATAGAAGGGCTTCCTCTTCCTAAAGGTGTTAAAGGCCTAATTGAAGGGAAAATGGATGTTCATAAACTATTAGATCTTTCCAAATCATACGGCTGCACATTAACTGAATTCTTAAGCGCTCTTATCATGTATTCCATTTATAAAGCAAAAATTCGAACATATGATAAAACTTCTTCAATTCAACTATTTATCCCAATTAACTTAAGAAAACATTTTAAATCAAAGACATTAAGAAATTTTTCTCTTTTTTCAAGAGTTGGGGCTAACATTGATTCAGACAACTTAGATATAAGGTTTTTTATCGAATCAATTAAACAAACTTTACGCCATGACTTACAAAAAGATATTTTGAAAAACAAAATTGATACAATGGTTATGGCGGAAAAGATATTTATTTCAAGAATTGCCCCTCTTCCTTTAAAAAAGTTTATCTTCACTATTGCTAACACTTTTTTTGGGAAAAATAAAAAGACTTGTACTTTTTCAAATCTAGGCGTTTTACAACTCCCTTCTTCATTCGAACCATATATTGATGATTTTTCATTAAATATAAATGTTTCCAGAAAAAATAATTTTTCTGTTGCTTCAATAACATGTTTTGACTCTTTTAAAATTTCTTTTTCAAGATATTTTAGTGATACTTCTATTGAGCATTTCTTTTTCTCATTTCTTATTGAAAAAGGAATAGATGTAACAATAAGTAGTAATTTTGCGGAGATGACCTATGAAATGCAATAATTGTAATTGTAATATTGAAGGAGATGCTTTTGTTTGTCCGTTATGCCATGAGAAACTTCCGCATCATGAACAAGCTCCTGTTTATCCAAAGCTTTCAGTTGTAAAAAGAAAACCTTTCTTTATTTCATCTGTTGCAAGATTTTACTTCTTTATTACTTTAATCACGTTTTTTATTTTACTGATTTCTAATATAGCTACTTTGAAAAAATATCCTTCCTGGTGGTCTATTTTTGTTGGTCTTGTTTTTTCATATGGGCTTATTCTCATTAAAAATACAATTCCTCAAAATTTTTCACTAAGTTTAAAAATGGTTGTGCAAATACTTTTCTTTTCTTTTTTAATGTTATCACTCAAGTTAATATTTAAAATTGAAAATAATGTTTTTGGATACGCCTTACCTATAACACTTCTAACCGCTATTATTGTTTTCTTTATATTAACAATGTGCCTACAAAGAAAAGATAATACTTTAATCTTTTCTTTTGTTGTTTTTTCTATTGTAGTAGGTGTCATCCCTATGATTTTTTGGCTTACTGGATTCTATCAACATTTTCTCTTTTCTATTATTTGTTTTTCTGTTTCAGCTTCTTTGTCATTGTTTACTGTAATCTTTTTCTCTAAATCTTTTATTGAAGGTTTTAAGAAAAAATATCATATATAAAAACTGTTTATAAACATACATATCATATATAAAAACGGCATGCTGCTAGCATGCCGTTTTTTTAAAGTTGATATTATTTTAAATTTCCAATTCTTGTTCCCCACTCTTTTCGGCATCTTGTGAAACATTCTGTTTTCTTGTTTCAATTTCTTTTTCTATTTCTTCGTCTGTAGGGATTATTGTTATAGAAGTTATCTTCTCATCATCTTTACATCTCTTTATGATAACTCCTTTTGTATTTCTCCCAACCATACTTACCTGTGAAAGATTAATCCTAATTACAACACCTGCATCTGTCACAATAATTGCTTCATCCGTTGAGTTTACAAGCTTTAATGCTGCAACTTTTCCTGTTTCTTCTGTAAAGTTACCTCCTTTTACTCCTTTTGCACCTCTATTTGTTTTTCTGTATGCTTCAATTTCAACTCTTTTGCCAAAACCTTTTTCAGTTATTGTGAAGACTTCTTTACCTTCTGTGATAACCGCTATGTCGATAATTTCGTCTTTTTCGTCTTGCAAATTCATTGCTTTAACCCCAGTTGCCGTTCTCCCCATTGCTCTGATTGAAGACTCATCAATTCTGCTGACTAACCCAGCAGATGAAGCTAATAGGATTTCATCGTGTCCAGTGGTTAATCTAACCCCTACTAACTCATCTTCCTCTTGCAATCCAATTGCTATCTTTCCATTTCTATTAATGTTTTGGTATTCATTGATAGATGTTTTCTTAATTTTCCCTTTTCTTGTAGCTAATAAAACATATCCTGCATTATCTTCATTGTAAGGAGTTATAGAACTTAATTTTTCTCCCTCTAATAATGTTATTAAATTAATAATAGCCTTACCTCTTGATATTCTTGACCCTTCTGGAACTTTATATGCTTTTAACCTATATACTCTTCCTTTTGAAGTAAAGAACAACAAAGGATCATGAGTATTACACATGAAAATTTGTTCAACGTAATCTTCTTCTTTTGTATTAGCTGCTTTTACCCCTACTCCTCCTCTATTTTGAATCTTATATTCATCTAAAGGCATTCTCTTTATATATCCCTCATGAGAAACTGTAATAACTACATCTTCTTTTCTTATTAAATCTTCATCTTCCATTCCTTCAAAGTCGTATTTTATTTCTGTCCTTCTACCATCGCCATATTTTTTCTTTATTTCTAGCAATTCTGTCTTTATAATATCAACAACCATTTGAGGAGTGCTTAACACATCTTGGAAATATTTGATTGATTTTTCTAGTTCCTCTAATTCGTTTTTTATTTTCTCAACTTCGAGACTTGTCAATCTCTTTAATCTCATATCCAAAATTGCTTGTGCTTGCCTCTCTGATAAAACAAATTTGGCTGTTAACTGATCAATTGCATCCTGATTATCAATTGATTTTTTAATGATTGCTATTACTTCATCAATATTATCTAAGGCAACTATTAATCCCTCTAATATGTGTGCCTTTTCTTGCGCTTTATTTAAATCATAAACAGTTCTTCTTCTGATAATTTCTTTTTGATGCTTAATATACTCTTCTAATATTTCTTTAATAGTTAAAGTTCTTGGAACTCCATTTACAAGCGCTAGTAAAATAATACTTACAGAAGTTTGCATATTAGTATGCTTAAACAATTGATTTAGCACATATTGTGGATCTGTCCCTTTTTTAATATCAATTACTATTCTCATTCCTTCGCGGTCCGATTCTTCATTAACTTGAGAAATACCTTCTATTCTTCCCTTTACAGCGTACTCGTGAATGGTCTTAATTAAGTTTTCTTTGTTTACCTGATATGGAATTTCTGTAACTATAATTCTATACTTATTGTTAAAGTTATATTCATCAGTTTCTTCTTCGTTCTTATTCTTTCCAACACACTCTATTTCTGTTTTTGCTCGTAATATTGCTGTTCCTCTTCCAGTTCTGTATGCCTGTCTAACGCCAGATATCCCCATTATTTCTCCACCAGTAGGAAAATCCGGAGCTGGAATTTTTTCTAATATTTCTTCAATGTCTATATTCTCATTATCTAAAAAAGCTACTGTTCCATCGATAACTTCCCCTAAATTATGAGGAGGAATACTTGTTGCCATACCTACCGCAATTCCATCAGACCCATTCACTAAAATATTAGGATATTTTGAAGGTAATACAACTGGTTGCGAAAGAGTATCATCAAAATTTGGATATGTGTCTACAGTATCTTTTTCTATATCTCTTAACATTTCTGTTGCAATAGCTGACATTCTCGCTTCAGTATATCTCATAGCTGCTGCAGAGTCTCCATCTATTGAACCAAAGTTACCATGTCCGTCAATTAACACTTCTCTAATAGAAAAAGGCTGAGCCATTCTTACCAAAGCATCATATACCGCTATGTCGCCGTGAGGATGGTACTTACCCAATACTTCTCCGACTATTCTCGCACTTTTTTTGTGAGGTTTATCGTACGTGTTCCCTAATTCATTCATTGCATAAAGGATTCTTCTATGCACAGGCTTTAATCCATCTCTTACATCAGGAATGGCTCTTGATACATTAACCGCCATTGCATATGATATAAACGATTTTTTTAATTCTGAAGTAACTTCTATCCCTAGCACTTTAGATTGTTCTAATAGTTCATTTATATTATCTTTATTGTCATTCATTTTTATTTCTCCATTAAATATCTAGTTCTTTAACAAGCGTTGCGTGTTCTTCTATAAATTCTCTTCTCTTCGCAGGTTCATCGCCCATTAAGATTTGGAACATTCGTGCTGCTTCTGCCGCATCATCCATAGTAACTCTTAACAATGTTCTTTTTTCAGGATTCATTGTTGTCTCCCATAATTGTTCAGGATTCATCTCCCCTAAACCCTTATATCTTTGCAAATGTCCTTCCTTTACATCTCCATTTTCTGCCTTATATTTTTCTAATGCCGCATCATCATAAAAGTATATTTCTTCCTTTCCTTTTGCCACTTTATATAAAGGTGGTTGAGCAATATAGACATGCCCATTTTCAATTAAAGGTCTCATATAATTAAATAGCAATGTTAAAATTAAAATTCTAATATGGCTTCCATCAACGTCAGCATCAGTCATACATATTATCTTGTCATATCTTAATTTATCCTCTTCATAGGTCTCTCTTAATCCGCAACCAAATGCTGTTATCATCGCTCTAATTTCTTCATTTGCCATAGCTTTATCTTCTGTTGATTTTTCAACATTCAATATTTTTCCCCTTAATGGCAAGATTGCTTGGAATCTTCTATCTCTTCCTTGTTTTGCACTACCGCCAGCAGAGTCTCCCTCTACTAGATATATTTCACAATTTCTTGGGTCTTTTTCAGTACAATCTGCCAATTTCCCAGGTAAAGCATTCCCTAAATCTCCAACCTTTTTTCTTTCCGCTTCCCTAGCTTTTCTTGCGGCCTCTCTGGCTGCTTTTGCTAGTTTACTCTTACTAATTAATGCTTTTGCTTCAAAAGGATTTTCTTCTAAGAAAATTCCAAGTTTTTCTGTAATAACTTTTGAGACTTCTGTTCTCATAAAGCTATTCCCTAACTTGGTTTTAGTTTGCCCTTCAAATTGTGGGTCTCTAAGTTTTACACTTATAACGCACACTATTCCTTCTTTAACATCATCACCACTCAATTTTTCATCATCTTTAAGTATTTTTAAAGACTTTCCATATTCGTTAAAAAGTTTAGTAATAGCAAATTTAAATCCTTCAATATGTACTCCACCATCAATTGTATGGATGTTGTTAGCATATCCATAAATTTGGTCAGTATAATTATTGTTGTAATTAAAAGATATTTCTATCTCATAGTCATCGTGTACTTCGTTTACATAAAAAGGTTGTTTTAATATAGCATTTTCCTCAGATAGAGTTTTAATATATTCTTGAATTCCTCCATCAAATTTAAATGTTTGATCTTTTTCTTTCCCTTCTCTATAATCTTTTAAAATTATAGTTACTCCTTTATTTAAAAATGCAAGTTCTCTCAATCTAGCGGTTAATGTGGAGTTTTTAAACTCAAGGGTCTCAAAAATCTCATCATCTGGCATAAATGTAACTTTTGTCCCTCGTAAATCAGTTTCACCGACTATTTTTAATTTTGTTTGTGCTACTCCTCTATTAAAAACTTGTTTATATATTTGTCCGTCTTTATATACTTCAACTTCAAGCCATTCAGATAGAGCATTTACCGCAGAAACTCCAACCCCGTGAAGCCCTCCAGAATATTTATAACCATTCCCTCCGAATTTTCCTCCTGCGTGTAAAGTTGTTAATACTACCTCAACTGCGGATTTTACTTCACCATCCACTTCTTTGTCCCCAACAGGAATTCCTCTTCCATTATCTGTGACAGACAACGAACCTTCTTTATTAATTTCAACTAGTATAGTATCGCAACGACCTGCCATCGCTTCATCTATACTGTTATCAACTACTTCATAAACTAAATGATGTAATCCTCTTTCATCAGTGGATCCTATATACATACCTGGGCGCTTTCTTACAGCTTCAAGACCTTTTAAAACGGTTATATCTGAAGCCTCATAGTGTCCATTCATGTTTGAATTGTTTTCTGAACTCATTTTGTTTCTCCTATAAAATTATAATTATTATAATAATTATAGCATAAAAAGAAAATTTTAGATAATTTTTATTTCATTGAATTCGTCAATATCATCCACGCTAGTCGCAGTAATGATTGTTTGGTAATTTTTTAAAATTTTTAAAAGTTGATTCTGCCTTTTTTTATCCAATTCAGATAAAACATCGTCTAGGATTATAACCGGTTTTTCTTGAGTCGTTTTTTCTAAAAAAATAGCTTCACTTAATTTTAAAGATAACGTTGCTGTTCTTTGTTGTCCTTGCGACCCATATTTTCTTATATCAGTTCCATTTATTTTAATTTCTATATCGTCTCTATGTATGCCTATATTAGTGTATTGATTAATTAAATCTTTTTCAAAACTTTCTTCTTTTAATTGTTTTATTTCTTCTTTTAATTCGTTTATATCTTCTTTTGTAAAGTTTGTTTCATAATAAATTTCTATTTCTTCTTTATTTTCTGTTATTAATGAATGAAATTTTTTAATTTCTTCATTAATAAAATTAATAAAATTTCTTCTTTTAAGTACAATGTATGTTTCTACTTCTACAATTTGTTTATCCCAAACATAAAGCAATTTCTTTTTTTCTTCCTTTGTTGTTTTTTCTTTCAAAACAGCATTTCTTTGTTTTAATAAATTATTAAAAATAATTAATTTTTTAAAATAATTTTTGTCATATTGAGATATGCAAATATCCATAAATCTTCTTCTTTCTTGAGGCCCTTCTTTAATTAATTTTATTTCGTCTGGGAAAAAAAATATGACATAAACATTTGATATCAAATCATAAATCTTTTTAATTTCTTTCTTGTTTATAAAGATTTTTTTATCATTCTTTTCATCTAAATAAATTTCTATTATTTCTTTTCTTTGATTTTTTTCATACTCTATAAAAAAATACGTATATTTTTCATTAATTTTTATTAATTCTTTATTGTTTTTTGTTCTTATTGATTTTCCAATAGCAAAAAAATATATTGCTTCTGCAATGGTTGTTTTTCCAACGGCATTTTCGCCTGTTATTATGTTAAGTCCTTTTTTGAAAATCACTTCTTTTTCTGAATGATTTCTAAAGTTTTTTAAATATATTTTTTCTACTTCCATTATGTCTATTATATCCTTAATTTTTAATATTTTAACGAAATTTATGTTTTAAAAAATTAAAATTAAAAGTATATTTTTTATTTTTTAATACATTTAGTTCTTTGATTAAAAGTTCTGTTTATTTGATAATAACTTTTTTTAATTATATAATTGTTACATTATGAATATAAATATAAATGATATAAGTGTTGAAAAATTGTGGGAAAAAATTTATAACGATATTTCAAAATCAGAAGAATTCCCTTCTTCGGAAATAAAAATTTATTTTCAAGGAATTAAACCTGTTTCTCTAGATCAAGAAGGAACTGTACTTGTTTTAGAAGTTAGCTCAACATCTAGAAAATCTGTTATTATGAAAAAATATATAAATGTTTTAAAACAAATATCACACTCAAATTATCCTAGTATTGAAAATGTTATTGTTTTATCTTCGGATGAATTAAAACTAAAAGATGATTTTTTACCTGTAAAAAAACAAAAAGAAGAAAAAATTGCAGATATAAATATTCCTAATGAATCCATTTTTAATTCTTTATACACTTTTGATAATTTCGTTTTAGGAAATTCTAATCATTTTGCTTTTAAAGCATTGCAGTTTATGGCAACCGAATTTGAAAAGAATTCCCCTTATAAAATAATTGTTATTACTGCAAATTCAGGATTAGGAAAAACACACCTTTTGCACGCTTTAGGAAACTATATTTCTAAACATTATAAAAACAAAAAAATACTTTATACAACAACAGAGAATTATTGTCAGGATTACATTAACTCCTTACACTCTTCAGAAAAAAACGAAATTAATAAGTTTAATAAAAAATATAGAAATTTAGATTTATTAATGATAGATGATTTCCAATTTATTAAAGATAAAACTTCTTCTTTAGAATCTATTTTTCATACAATAAACAATATTATTACAAAAGGAAACAGAATTGTTTTTTGTGCAGATAAAGAAATTGATTCTTTTATTAAAGAAGAAAGATTTTTATCAAGATTAAAAAGTGGATTAAATTTAAAAATTGATCCTCCTAATGAAGAAACTCGTTTTGATATATTAGTTAAAAAAACTCAATTAAATAATTTTATTATTTCTGAAGAAATTTTAAAATATATAGCTCACAATTATGATTGTAATATTAGAGAACTAGAAGGTATTTTAAATTCTGTTTATTTTTATTTTGTTTTAAACAATATTCCAAAACCATATAATTCTTTAGATATAGCAAAAAGAGCAATTAATAAATTTTTTGTAGATAAAAATAAAGAATTAACAAAAGAAAAAATTGTAAAAGTTGTTGCTGATTATTTTAATATTACAACAGAAGATATACTTGGCCATTCTAGAGAAAATAAATTTGTTTTTCCTAGACATATTGCTTTTTATTTAGTGGATAATTTATTATCTTTAACAAAATCTTCTATTGCTTCTTTTTTTGGAGGGAGAGATCATACGACGGTTCTTTCGGCTATTAAAAAGATAGAAAAATATAAAATAAACAATACTAATAACATAAATGATATTTTAAAAACAATTTTTATTAACCTTAATATTTAATAATTGTTAATAAAAAAGAATAACATTGAATAACTTTAATAAAATTGTGGATTGTTATCCACAATTTTTTATTATTTATTTTTATCTTTTTACTATATATAGTTATTATTTGTAAATTTTGTTATATATATAGTTGTTTTATATTTTTTATCCACATATCCACACAACTAATAATAATTACAACTATTAACTCTAATAAATAAAATAATTATATATAAATACTTTTTTTAAAATATAAAATTTTAAACTTTTTAATATATGCTATAATATACATATTAAAATTTTAAGGAAAGGTAAATATGAAATTTATATGTACAGCAGAGGATTTTTCAAGCGCATTAAGTAAAGTTATAAGAGCTATTTCTTCAAAAAAAGACACTCCTATTTTAGAAAGTGTAAAAATTAGTGCTTATAATAATGAAGTAATATTTTACGCAACAGATATTAATTTAACAATAACAAAAAAAATAAAAGCTGAAGTAATAATAGACGGAGAAACATTAGTTCCTGGAAAAGAAATAGCAGGTTTTACAAAATCTTTATCAGATCAAATAGAAATAGAATCAGATGATAATAAATTAAAAATTTTTTATGGAGGTTCAGAAGTAGAATTTAATTGTTTAAAAGTAGAAGATTATCCAAAAGAAGTTGAAATAGAATTTGAAAATGAAATAGATATAGAATCTAAAAAATTAAAAAATTTATTAAGAAAAACAATGTTTTCAGTTGCCGTTGTAGATGAAAAAGCAATTTTTAAAGGGTGTTACTTTATAAAAGAAGAAAATATATTAAAATTTGTTGGAGTTGATGGAAAAAGAATTTCTGTAGCAAAAGAAGAAATTTTTAGTAATAAAGAAAGTTTTTTTGAAGGAATAATTCCATTAAGAGCAGCTGATGAAATATTAAAAATTTTAGACGACAATAATTTTGTTAAATTTAAAACTTCTAAAAATAAAATATTAATAGAATATAATGATACAAAAATAATAAGTACGCTAATAGAAGGTGAATTTATAAAATTTAATGAAATAATGAATATATCTAATCCTACAGAAGTTGTAGTTGAAAAGAAACTTTTAAAAGAAAGCATAGAAAGAATAATTTTTGTATTAAATACAAAACAAGAAAAAAATAATTCTGTAAAAATAGAATTTACAGAAGATGAAATGAAATTAACAACATCTTCAAAAATAGTTAATAAAGTTGTTGAAAAAATACCAATTTATTTGAATGGTAAAGATATAACAATTGCTATAAATATTAAATACTTAGAAAGTTGTTTATCTGTAATAGATGAAGAGTTTATAGTAATAAGATTGAATACATCTGTTAAACCAGTATTTATTGAAGGGAAGGATAATAATAACTTTAAGTATATGTTTATACCAATAGTGTTAGTAAATTATTAATAATTTTTCAAAATATTAATAATATCAAAAATGCGTTGAATATCTTCTTTACAAAAATAATCTATTATAATGCGACCTTTTTCTTCATTACCAAAACCTTGTACATGTGTACCAAAAACGGTTTGAAAATTATTAATTAAGTTTTTTAATTCTAGAGAAACAGGAGGTTTTATTTTAACCTCTTTTCTTTTAGGGTTTAAATAAGCAGAAACCATTTTTTCTAAATCATTAACACTTATTTTTCTCTCACTTGCCTGCTTAGCAAAAGAAAGTTGAACCCTACTATCCTTAATAGAAACGAGAGCTCTTGCGTGACCAGCTGATAATTTATTTTCGTTCACAAGTGCAATTACTTCAGGAGAAAGTTGTAATAATCTTAATGAGTTTGTTATAGCAGGTCTACTTTTTCCTAATTTTAATGCAAGTTCCTCTTGTGTCATAGAAAAATTATCAATTAATTTTTTATAAGCCAATGCTTCTTCAATAGGATTTAAATCTTCTCTTTGAATATTTTCAATTAAAGCTATTTCTTCCTGCTCTCTTGCTGAATAATCTCTAACAATACAAGGGATTGTTTTAAAATTTAATAATTTATAAGCTCTATATCTTCTTTCTCCAGAAACAATAATATAACCACTTCCACTTTTAACAACTGTAATAGGTTGAATAAGACCTACATTTTTAATTGAATTTGCTAATTCTAAAATAGAAGCATCATCAAAAGTTTTTCTTGGTTGGTTTGGATTAACTGATATTAATGAAATGTCAATATCTAAGTTAGAAGAAATATTATCAACAGAAGTTTTTAAAGGAATATTTTCCTCAGCTTTTTGAATTTTAGTATTATTACTATTTAAAATATTAAAAATGTCGTTGTTTTTATTTTTCATAATATATGGAAAACTCCTTTTTGATCCTTATAAAACTATAAGTAATTATAACATAGAAGAAGTATATTAAAAAAGACATATGTAAATGTAGACAAAAATAAATTTATAAAGGGTCGGTACGAGGTTTATTGTTTTTTCTAGGATAAAAATCATTGGAACTTTGATTTTTTGTAAACAACATTATATTCCGTTTATAAACTTCGTTAGCAATTGAATATTTATAAGAGATATTTTTTATAAAAATACAATTAAGTTTTTCAATTGCATTTTTTGATAAAACATATTCTTCGGAAAAGTTTTTACCTTTATATGCAAGGACACTCCCTTTTGGTTTAATTAATGGGATAGAATACTCCAAAAAAATATTTAAAGGAGCAACTCCTCTTCCTATAACATAGTCATATGTATTTCTATTTTTTAAAGCATGATCTTCAATGCGAGTGTGTACTGGAAAAATATTTTTTAAATTTAATTCTTTTTTACAAAGTTCTAAAAATTTTATTTTTTTATTAATAGAATCTAATAAAACAAATGAAGAGGTCGGCAAAAATAATGATAAAGGAATTGAAGGGAATCCTGCTCCAGCTCCTATGTCACATATTTTTGAATTTTCTTTAAATAAAAAACATGGATAAATACTATCCAATATGTGCTTATAAAAAAATTCTTCTTTCCCTAATATAGAAGTTAAATTATATTTTTCATTTTCTGAAATAACAATATTATAAAAAAGATTGAATTTTTCAATTAGATCATCTTTTATATCAATATTGTTTTTCAAAAATAAATCTTTCATTGTTTAATTTCACCTTTATTTAAAGAAATAAGTAAAACAGTAATATCAGCAGGAGAAACACCAGATATTCTTGATGCTTGACCTAAATTGTCAGGTTTTATTTTATTAAGTTTTTGTTGGGCCTCTATTCTTAAATTTTTAATTTTTGAATAATCAATATCCGCAGGAAGTTTTTTGTTTTCAAGCTTTAGAAATTCATCTAACAATTTATTTTGTTTTTGCAAATAACCTTCATACTTTATTTCTGTTTCAATTTCTTCTATGTTTCTTAATTTAAATTGTTTAAAGTCATCAAAGAAATTATATATATCATAAGCCGTAATATTAGGACGTCTTAAAATATCTCTATATGAAAGTCCGTTATCTTTAAAAGATTCATTTTTGCTATTAAATAAAGGGGCAAAAATTTTTGGGGAGACGATCTTGTCTAAAAGAGAAGAAATCTCAAAAAGTTCTTTTTTTCTTTTTTGAAAAATTTCATAACGATAATCATCAACAAGCCCACATTCCCTCCCTATTTCAGTAAGTCTTAAATCTGCATTTTCTTGTCTTAAAGAAAGCCTATATTCAGACCTAGCAGTCATCATTCTATAAGGTTCCATTGTTCCTTTGGTAACAAGATCATCAATTAAAACTCCTATATATGAATTATTTCTTTGGAAAATAACAGGAGGAAGATTTTTAATTTTTCTAGAAGCATTGATTCCTGCAACAATGCCTTGTGCGGCAGCTTCTTCATAGCCACTACTACCATTAATTTGTCCAGCCGTGAAAAAACCATCAATTATTTTACTTTCTAAAGAAGATTTCATAGACAATGGATCTATGCAATCATACTCAATTGCATATGCATATCGCATTATTTCTACATTTTCCAGACCTTCTATTGAGCGGTACATTTTTTCTTGTACATCAAAAGGCAAAGAAGAAGACATCCCTTGCACATAATACTCATTAGAAAAAGAGGATTCAGGCTCCAAAAAAATTTGGTGTCTTTCTTTATCTCTAAAACGCATTATTTTATCTTCAATAGAAGGGCAATATCTTGGGCCAATGCTTTTAATACTTCCATTGTATAAAGGTGATCTGTGAATGTTTTCTAAAATAATGTTGTGTGTATTTTGGTTAGTATATCCCAAAAAGCAAGGAAGATTTTTAATTTTTATTGAGTCTTCATTTAAAAAAGAAAACCCATAAATTAATTCGTCGCCATATTCAACGGAGAATTTAGAAAAATCAATAGAAGATTTTTTAATTCTTGCCGGGGTTCCAGTTTTAAATCTGCGGATTGGAATATTGTTTTCTATTAATGATTGTGTTAAAAAAGAAGCCCTTTCAAAACCTTGAGGACCTATGTTTTTTCTGTATTCTCCAATAATAATATTTGAATTTAAATAAACACCAGAGCAAAGAACGACAACACTAGAGAAGAAAGATTTGCCCATTAAAGTTTTGACACCTTTAATAGCACCATTTTCTACAATCAATTGAGAAACTTCCGCTTCTAAAATAGTTAAATTGTTTTGCTCTTCTAAAACTGTTTTTATTTCATTATGATAAAGAAATTTATCTGTTTGAGCACGTAAACTTTGAACGGCAACCCCTTTCCTCTTGTTTAATAGTTTCATTTGAAGGGCGGTTTTATCCGCAGAAATTCCCATTTGTCCACCCAAAGCATCTATTTCGCGTACGAGATGGCCTTTAGCTGTTCCTCCAATGGAAGGATTACAAGCTAAAAAAGAAATGGAATTTAAAGAAAGTGTTATAAGCAATGTTTTATGACCAAGTCTAGATAAAGCTAAAGATGCCTCTACCCCTGCGTGACCTGCTCCTATAACAATTGCATCAAAAATATTATTCATACTATTTACCTACACAAAAACGTTCAAAAATATTATTAATAATTTCTTCATTGGCAGAAACACCTGTTATTTTTCCTAATTCAAAAAATGCATTTTTTAAATCTAAAATTAGGCAATCGACAGTAACCAAATTATAATTCATAAGAAAAGAAGCAATAGATTTTTCTGCATTTTGTAATGCTTCTATATGACGCAATGAAGTTAGGACAGTGCCAGATGAATCAAAGTTATTTTGGATAACGCTGTTATAAATTAAATCCAATAGAGAACCTATATTCACTTCTTTTTTTGCCGAAATAGCAATATCAAAAGAAGAACTATTATATTCTTTTAACGAATCTATTTTATTTAAAACTCGTATAATTTTTGCGCGAGAAATGGAGTTTTCAATTTTTGATAAGTCAAATGGAGAAAGTTGTTCTTCTAAAACAATAACAACATCTGAGTTTTTTAATTGAGAAAAAGATTTTTCTATTCCAATTTTTTCAATTGTGTCATTTGATTCGCGTATGCCGGCAGTATCAAAAAAATTAATTTTTATAGATTTATACTCTATTGTAGAAGAAACAATATCTCTTGTTGTCCCAGGAATATCTGTAACGATTGCTTTATTCTCACCAATAATTGCATTTAATAGAGAAGATTTCCCCGCATTAGGGTTCCCTATAATGCAAACATTAATCCCTTCTTTGATTTTTTTGCCATATGTAGAATTTTGCAAAACCTTTTTTATTTGAGAGTGGAAAGTTTGTATGTCGTCTCTTAGTCTTTCAAGGACTCCATCATATTCATCCGGATAATCCAAACTTGTCTCATATTCAGAAGAAAATTCCAATAGAGAATTTTGTAAATTAGTAATTAAATTGATGAAAGAACCATCAAAAAGGGCAGATGCGGCTTTTAGCTCGGCAGTGGATTCTGCAGAGATAATGTCTAATATGCCTTCGGCTTCCGCAAGAGTTATTTTATTATTAAGGAAAGCCCTTTTTGAAAACTCTCCCTTAGAAGCAAGAGTCGCTCCATTAGAAATACAACTATCCACAATTTTGTAGGCAAGGTGTATATTGCCGTGGCATTGTAATTCAACAATGTCTTCTCCCGTGTAAGAGTTTGGTCCTTTAAAAAATATGGCGATACAAGAATCGCATATACCTTCCATGGAAAGTTTTCCTAAATAAGCATACCTAGGAACGGCTTCTGTTAAAGAAGATAAAGATAAAGGCTTATAGATTTTACTCGCTATTAATAAAGCGGAAGGACCGCTTAGTCTAACAATATGAATTGCCCCTGCTCCTATAGGAGAAGAGATAGCGACAATTGTGTTCATTATCTTAAAGACCTCTTAGGTTTACCAAAAGATTTTTTTCTTCCAAAACCATTTCTTTTAAAATCTATAGAAGATTGAGGAGTTTCTTTTTTAGGTATAACAACAACATATCTAAAAGGTTCCTCTCCTTCACTTTCTGTTTTTATAAATTCATCATCTTGTAAAGCGATATGGATTATGCGTCTATCAGTTGCATTCATTGGCTCCAAAGATTGTTTTTTGCCCGAAAAAGCAACTTCCTTTGCTATTTTTCTTGCTAATTTTGAAAGTGTACTAATTCTTTTTTCTCTAAAATTATCGCAATCTAGAAAAACTTTATAATCACTTAATGAATTTTTATATAGAAGAACTAGACAAAGATATTGAAGGCTATTTAACATCTCCCCTCTTCTTTTTGTTAATATCGCAGTATCACCTTCTATTTGCACAGAGATAGTTAAATCATCTGTGATTGTTGAAGATAATGTGCAGTTAATTTGCATTTTCTCAAAAATATTTTTTAAGAAAGAATCCAATAATTCTATAGGATTCTGTTGATTGTTTGTTTGATCCATAATTTTATATTCCTTGTTTTAATTTTTTATTATCTATTTTTTTAAATATCAATAACATAATTAGCGATAGAACGACTGAATAAAGCGTACTAAAGAAAATATATATTGAAAAAGCTGAGCTATAGAACACAGAAAAAACCCCCATCATGATAGGCATAGTATATTTCATAAGCTTCATGCTTGTATTTTGCATTTTTGCAGAAGATTCATCTGTTGCGATTGGTTGCGGTTGATCTCCAGATAAAAACTTAGTTGAAACAAAGCTTAATACGATTGAAAGAAGAGGAAAAACCAAATACCCATTCCAACGTGGGAAATCAAAAAACTTAGACTTTTTTGTTTGTGCAATTGCCGGTCCAACTAATGTATCGTAATAATTAGGAATATTAATGTCAGAGTTGCTTGCTGCAATCGATCCAAGTCCAGATCCCGCATAAGTTTTAAATGATGGAATAATAGAGGCCCAAGAGTCTGGCATGAAAACATTTTTTATCCATCCAAAACGGAAAGTTTCAAGGGAAGACATATATTGAGAAGCTAAAATATCTGACGAAACAGTTGGATTTGCGGCATAAACTTTATATAGGTCCCAAACAATTTTTTCGTTTTGATAACGCACAAGTTGATTAAAGCCAGCAAAAACAACGAAGAATATGACAGTTGTTATAATTAGCGGTAAAAACGATCCAAACATTGAAATTTTTTCGCTTTTGTATAGCTTTTGTTGCTCAGCTCTTAATAAATCAGGTCTATCAGCATACATTTTTTGAAGTTTTGCCATTTGAGGCTGTATCCTTTTCATGGCGTTAGATTGCTTTCGTTGAGAAAGTTTTTGCCAAACATCTAAAGGTGTTAGAGCAACTTTTAAAATGATAGTAAAGATAATTACAGCAACACCAAAATTACCTACAGATTCAAACAATAAATTGATTAATTGAGCTATCTTGTTTGTAAGTATTGGACCTTCTGCAATTAAAAAAGAATTAAACATTAAATTACTCCTTAATTTTTTTTTGTTTCTTGTTTATCGAAAGAGACTTTTGAACTAATTGTAAAATAAGGGGCCAGTATTCAAAAAAAGAAAGATTTAAAATATCAGGTTTTGCAACTATTATATAATTAGTGTTTGAGGCAAATTCACTTATGTGAAGTCTGCATGATTCTTTTAGTCTGCGCCTTGTTTTATTTCTTATAACACTATTCCCGACCTTTTTACTAACAGAAAAACCTATTTTAGTTCCCTTGTTTGATGGAATGGAAACGATGGTCATATATTGATTAGAAACACTTATTCCATGGTTATAGATATAAGTGTAAGATTTTCTACTCTTTAAACGATATTTGCTTTGCATTATTATGCACTAAGTTTATGTCTACCTCTATTTCTTCTTCTCTTTAAAACGTTTCTTCCTGTTTTTGTAGACATTCTTTTTCTAAAACCGTGAACTTTACTTCTTTGTCTTTTTTTTGGTTGATATGTTTGTTTCATATTAAATGCTAGAATCCTAGCCCTCCTTTAAAATATATAATGCTTATTAATTATATTTAATATTACTATTAGTGTCAAACAAGTTCGGAGATTAGGGTTAAAGATTTAAAAGAAGATAAAAGAATGGACTAAAAGAAGAAAAAGACAAATAAAAAATTAAAAAAACTCATTTAGTTGATACATATATGATAATTTTCTTCAATAAAACCTTCCATTCCATCTCTGTCTTTTGCAATTAGAGTGGAAAGGTTAAACATATCCATAACGCAATACAAGAAAGAACCACCATAAATGGCAATATCTTCTCTTTCTTTTGGGAGTCCTTTTATTGAAGATAATTGATCCTCCGGCAAAGAGGAGATGAAATTTAAACAGTCAAAAAGTTTAGACTTATGAATTTTGTAGTTATCGACTTTATTGCGTTGATAAACGGCTAGATTTTGCAAAATTCCTGCAAATAATGTCGCACTGCCACCAATGCCATACACCACGTCCATTTTTGGGGCTTCTTTAAAAGGGGAAAGAAAAGGAGCTAAAAAGGAAAGAATTTCGTTAAAAGATCCAGAAATTTGGTTTTTTAATTTAACAATACCTATAGGTATGCTTTTAGAATAAATTATATTGCCAGAGTCTGCTACGGTTAATTCTGTACTTGCTCCGCCGACATCAAGAACCCCTTCCATTCCTAAAGAAGTGGCGACACCTTTAAAGCCAAAAAAGGCTTCTTCTTCCGGAGAAAGAATTGAGATGGGAAGACCTTTTTTAGCGAGAAGAGAAATGAAAACATTTGAATTTTTTGCAGAGCGAACGGCCTCTGTGGCTAATATGTGAATAACATTTGCATTAAATTGCATAGCTTTCATGTAAAAAAATTCAATTGCTTGAACTGTCCTAGAGATAGCATCTTCTGAAAGCATAGAAGAAAAGCATAAGCCCTCGGCTAGACGAGTTGTAATAACATTTTTTGAGACAAAAGAGTTATTATCGACAAGAAGTAGCCTTACAGAATTGCTGCCAACATCAATTATTGCGTATTTATTCATTTAATTTCTCCGCTATATAGGTTATTAGATTTTCGTAAGCGGAAACACCGTTTTTGATGGAGTCTTCAAAAGACGTTTGCGCAGATTCGTCTGCGTTATCCGAAACTGCTTTTACGAAGATGCATTCAACACCAAGTCTTGAGCAGGAAAGATTGATTCCCGCAGATTCCATATCGCAAACAGAACAATTAAATTTGCTATAAAGATGTTCTTTCATATCGGAAAGTGCAATGAATTTATCTCCAGACGCAATTCTTACAAACGGGTAAGAAGAAATATGTTTTAAAAACGAAGGGAAAGATACATTAAAAACGGGAGATGACCTACTCAAATATACTGCTTCTCTAGCAGGGTCTGATGTGTCTGGATGAAAATCATAATGCACAACTTCATTACAAAGGACCACGTCTCCTAATTTGTATAAAGGAGAAAGAGATCCGCAAAGACCGAAGTTTAAAATTAAAGAAGCCTTAAAATTGGATATAAGGAGTGTAGTTGCAATTGATGCGCTAAGCTCGCCTACCCCAGAGTAGACAAGAACAAAAACGGTTTTTTTATTTCTAAAGAAATAAAAATCGAAATCACCTATAGTAACTTTTTTTGTAAAAGAACCTAGTTTTTTTTCAATATTTAATCCTTCTAATTTTAGAGCTATAACAACCCCTACTATTTTCTCGTTCATACAAGAAGTATAGCATTAAGAAATGATAAAAACAACAATTAAAATGTTTCATAAAAACCGTGAAACATGATAAAAAAATTTTCAAGTAGAGAGAAAAGGCCTTTTTAAAAATGTGAAAAAAATAGTAAAAAAATATGCAAAAAAAGAAATAAAAACCAAAAAAAGATAAAAAAATACAATTTATTCAATTAAAATGTTTCATATTAAACAATCGTTTCTCGTGAAAGTTTTCAATAAAAAGAGTAGTTAAGAATAAGTGGTGCTTGCGATGCATTGAGTTTCATATGGAACAAAGAATGCCCATTGAATAAGCTTTGCGGGCTGTTAACATGCGCGACTTGTATGTGAGACATGAGTATCGGCAAAGTTTGTGAGAGAAAACGAATTGCACTGTGCGATAGATGGAGGGGAATTTATTTTTTTTTTGAAAGTTTATTATAAACCTATTAGTGGAATATTGACTATGAGAAGAATAAGTGAGTGAGCAGAATTATTAGAAATATATTTTATGCGGTGAAAGCGGCGAATAATAGGAGTGCTTGCTTTAATGGTATGTTTTATTTGTGGCGTGGCAACAAGTAAATTGCATAAACTAAATACAATAATGATGTGTTCCATATGAAACTGGTAAAAAAACGATTATATTGATATTTGTGGTTATTATAAAGTTTTTTAAAGTGGTGTTTAAGGTGCTGCTGTGTGAATTGATGCTGAATATGTGCTTGCTTTGAGAAATGAGTGTGCAATATAGATGTTTAGCACCATAATTTCTGTTATTGATCACCATTGGCCACATATTATGTTTATAATCATTATAATAATTATAAATATAATATTTTGGGAAAAGTTGCCATAGAAACAGGTGAGCAATGTTTGAGATTAAAAAAGAACGTTAACAAAAGTCAACGTTCTTTTTGGTGGGAGTTATAGGGCTCGAACCTATGACCCCCTGCTTGTAAGGCAGATGCTCTCCCAGCTGAGCTAAACTCCCATTTGGTGACTCCGAGGGGATTTGAACCCCTGCTACCGCCGTGAAAGGGCGGTGTCTTAACCATTCGACCACGGAGCCATTTTGGTGGCGGGGGTCAGAGTCGAACTGACGACCTATTGGGTATGAACCAATTGCTCTAGCCAACTAAGCTACCCAGCCAAAAAATGGTTGCGGGGGTAGGATTTGAACCTACGATCCTTGGGTTATGAGCCCAATGAGTTAACCAAGCTGCTCCACCCCGCGATAATTATGCTAATACATTTTAAATGATTGATATCCGCTTGTCAAATATTTTATTTTAGTAATTTATTTTTAGATTCTAATGTGTTAAAATAACAAAAGTTGAGGAGAAGGCGATGAAATTAGGTGTTGTTGGATTGCCAAATGTTGGAAAAAGCACGCTTTTTAATGCAATTACTAAGGCAGGAGCAGAGTGTGCGAATTATCCGTTTTGTACTATTGAGCCAAATGTTGGTGTTGTTGCAGTTCCAGATGAAAGGATAAACGTGTTAGCTGAATTGTATCAAAGCAAAAAGGTTATACCTGCAATGGTGGAATTCGTTGATATCGCCGGTATAGTGAGAGGAGCTTCTAAGGGAGAGGGTTTGGGAAACAAATTCTTATCACATATTAGAGAAGTCGATTCTATCTTGCATGTAGTAAGATGTTTTGAGGATTCAAACATAACGCATGTTGACGGTGGGATTAACCCTTTGCGAGATATTGAAACAATAGAGATGGAATTAATTTTTGCTGACATGGAATCTGTGGAAAAAAGATTAATCAAAGCTAAAAATTCTGCTAAAGGTGGAGATAAAAAATTTCTTGAAGATGTGCAGAATTTGCAATACATATATGATAGTCTTGAAAAAGGGATTCAAGCAAGAGATATGAAATTGTCGGATGAGCAAAAAGAATTAATTAAGGACAACAATTTATTAACATTAAAAAAGACAATTTATGTAGCTAATGTGGCAGAGACGGATATTTCTAATGGAAATAAGCATTCAAAAATAGTAGAAGAATATGCGAAAAAATGCGGACAAAAATTTGTTGTTCTTTCTGCGAAAATTGAGGAGGAATTACAGTCTCTTGATGATGAGGAAAGAAAAATATTTCAAAAGGAACTTGGGCTCCAAGATTCAAGTTTAAATGTATTAGTCAAGATAGCATATGACACATTAGGATTAATTAGTTATTTAACGGCTGGGGAAAAAGAAACTAGAGCATGGACAATAAGAAAAGGGGACAAAGCACCAAGGGCGGCAGGAGTAATTCATTCAGATTTTGAAAAAGGTTTTATCAGGGCTGAGGTTGTTGATTACAATACATTGGTTGAGTGCGGATCATATTTAAAAGCAAAGCAAGCTGGTAAGGTAAGGAGTGAAGGAAAAGATTATGTTGTGCAAGATGGCGATGTAATACTTTTCAGATTCAATGTTTAGGTAAAAAATTAGGTGAAAAATGAATTATCGTGAAAAAATTGCAGAATTAATAAAGAGTGATGTTTTGACAGAGCAAGAAATAATTGAAAGTATAGAAAGACCAAAAGATTTATCTAATGGTGATTTTGCAATACCTTGTTTTAAGTTTGCTAAGAAATTGGGGAAAAACCCTAGAGAAATTGCAGAAGGCTTGCTTTCCAATATTGAAGATAAAGAAAATTTGTTTGAGCAAATAGTTAATATTAACGGATTTTTGAATTTTAAAATAAATAAACAAAAAATAATTGATTTTGTAATAGGTGATATAATTTTAAAAAATGAAAATTATGGAGCGGATCATTCCGGGAAAAACCAAACTATATGTATCGATTATTCCTCAATTAATATAGCAAAACCTTTTCATATAGGACACCTATTATCAACGGTAATTGGAGGAGCACTATATAAGGTTTATAAAAAATTGGGATACAATGTTGTGGGAATAAATCACTTAGGAGATTGGGGTACACAATTTGGAGCCTTAATTGTTGCGTATAAAAAATGGGGCAACGAAGAAGAAATTAATAAAGAAGGAATAAAAGCCCTTTCTAAATATTATGTTAATTTTCATATTGAGGAAAGAAAGCAACAAGAAAAAATAGCTAAAGAACAAAATATGAAAGAGGATGAGATCGATAAAGTTATTGCTCCTATAAGAGAGGATGCTCGCAGATGGTTCAAAAAAATTGAAGAGAGCGACAGGGAAGCCATTCAACTATTTGAAAAGTTTAAGGACATAACACTCGCAGAAATCGACAAAGTTTATAAAAGATTAAACGTTTCATTTGATAGTTATAACGGAGAAAGCTTTTACAACGATAAAATGGAGCCAGTTGTCGAAGAATTGAGAAGGAAGAAAATACTTAAAAGTAGTCAAGGGGCTGAAATTATTGAGTTTCTAGATGAAGAAGGAAATGAAAAAATGCCACCTTGTGTTGTAAAAAGGAATGATGGTGCATCGCTTTATATAACAAGAGATTTAGCCGCAGCATTTTATAGAAAGAAAACATACAATTTCAAAAAGTGCTTATATGTAGTAGCATATCAACAAAATCTACATTTTAAACAACTTTTCGAGATTATTAGAATGATGGGGAACGATTGGCACTCTCAAATGGAACATGTTGCTTTTGGAATGGTATCTTTGGAGACAGGAGCTATGTCCACAAGGCAAGGGAATGTTATTTTGCTTGAGGATGTATTGAACACGGCAACAAAGAAGAGCTTGGAAATTATTAATGAAAAACATAGTGACTTAAAAAACAAAAATAAAACGGCTGAACAAGTTGGAGTTGGGGCTGTTATTTTTGCGGCTCTTAAAAATTCTAGAATTAAAGATATGGTTTTTGATTATGATAAAATGTTGTCTTTTGAGGGGGAAACAGGCCCTTACGTGCAATATACTTACGCAAGGTGCTCGAGTGTTATTGCAAAATCAATATATTTTAACGAAGATGTTGCGACATACCCAAGTTTAAATAATCAGGAAGGGTATGAATTATGTGCAGCTTTAAGTGAATATAATGAGATTTTGCATCAAGTTATTGAAAAAGAGGAGCCAAGTATTTTGGCGAGATATGTCTTGGAAATTTCAAAACTTTATAATAAATTTTACAACACACATAAAATTTTGTCTGAGAACGGCCAAGAATCGATGGAAAGAGTACAATTAACAATGGCTGTTAGAGAAGTGATTAGTAGTGGAATGGAACTTTTAGGGATAGAATGCCCGCACAGAATGTAGCCTAACAATAAGAATTCAATTGTAAAAAAAATGTAAAAAAGCATTGACTAATATTAAAATAAATAGTAATATTAATTAATGATGCAATACAAGTAGGGGGCTATTATGGGCAAAAAGGATGCAAGCAAATCATTAAGAAGCAAAGGAAGCACTGAAGTTGGAAGATTAAAACTATACAAAACTTTGCAAATATTTTTTTATTGTTTGGGATTTCCCTTATTGACGTTATTGGTTGTAGTAAATTCATCTGAGTTTTTAGGTAAATCAGGCTTTGATAACACGAGCAAAAATGCTATTTTAATAGTTTTTGCGATATGGGCGGCTGTATCGATATTACAACTCATATTCAATCATTTCAAACATGGGTTTGCGGCGAGAACAGTTTTTATAGTCGCTATTACTGTTATTTTTACAGTGGTGCCAGCTTTGTTGTTGCAAGCAACTTCTGCAAAACAAATAAATAAGACAAGAGAAGAGGCGAAAAAAGCTGGATATTCTGTAGATGTACCGAATGCAAACAAGCAGTTTGATTGGTTTAAGTTGTACACGAAGGGGAATGGATATGCTGCTAATTACTCTGTGAATGTGCAAAAATTTAAAAACGTATATAATGTTGACATAGAACCTTCTGCTGTTCGACCAGGGCAAAATACAGATGGGTCAGCAAGTAAACTATATACTAGTAAAGATTCTAAAGCTTTAAACAACCAGTTGAAAGCGGTAAATATTTCTTTAAAGGCTAAAGGGATAAATTATTTCTTTGACGGAGATGCATATTATAATGTGGATAAAAAAGGAATGATAACTAACGGCTTGTATGGAGATGGTTTTATATTTGGGATAAAGCAAGTACGAGATATTATCAAGGTGGATGCACTTGTTAGAGAGTACATTTCTAAGAATCCTATAACAGTTGATGGAAACACTTATAATGACGCGGATTTATATTTGGCTCATTTAAAAGTTCAACAAGCTCAAGCAGGATCAGAGTACCAACTATATTTGAGTGAAGGAAAAGTTCAAAAGGAAATTAATGCATATCAAACTAAATACACAATTGACGAAAACAAATTAAATGAAATACTTACAGCAGTTCTAGAGACTTTAGGAGAAGAATTGCAAGGTGGAAGTGCTGAAGGATTGAATTTAGTTCTAACATTAGGTGGCTTAATTGGGTTAGATAACATAAGTAAAATTAGTGATTTAATTCAAGGGATTAGTGAAAGCACAAATATTAAACAAACAATTTTAACTTTATTGTCAGATTTTTCGACATATAGATTATCAGGAGTAAAACCTGTTGAAATGTTTATTAGCAATGAAACTTTAGGAGAGACTGGAGTATCAATGAGAGATTTTGCTCTTGCTCAATATTATGGAAGAGTCCACGGTGGAAATATCGGGTCAGTTATTTTGCCAAACGCTAATGGAAGAATTGGGAAAATAACAATGGATGCTGGAGGTAAACTAGCTTCTGAAAATCAAATGTCGTATCAAGAATTGGAACAGTTAATGGTTGATTCTCAGTATAAACCTACTGTATATCCAAAATTACTTGCAAGAAGACTATTATTAGTTTTATCAGGAGTTGTTGCATTCTTTATGGCTTTATCTACGCTATATGGAGTAAAAGTTAAGATGGAGTTGGATTTAATAGTAGCAAAGGCTTCTAAAAAAAGTCAGTTAGTGGCAGAGTAAATGTAGGGAGGAAAGGATTATGAGCAAATCTAAAAAAGCTTTAATAATAGCAATTAATCTTTTAGGTTTTCCCTTATTAGTGCTTTTAGTGTCTATAAATCTTAAACATATTATAGAGCAAGGTAAGTCCTATGGTATCTATGTTTATGCAGGGCTGATCTTAACTGTAGTTTTTGCTTTGTTGTATTATGTAATAATGTTTAAAATGATGAAAAGGAAAAAGAAAAGCCCTATTAAGCAAGGAATAATTCTTGCCTTGGTTGCAATGCTTTCTTTGACTGGACTTTGGGTCGCAATTGAAAATTTAGCTCCAAATTTGTTACTAGGGGCAACATCTGGAACCATCTATATGGAGGATTTGCTCGAGGATTATAATTCAAGAGCAGATATTAACAAAAGTCTTTTAGACGACTTTATTTATGTTAACACATATGGGAATGATAATCTTGTTTATTTACATACTAAAAAGAGTGAAGATAATCCAAATATTTTAGTTTTTAAATTATCAGAAAAAGAAGCAGGTATTGAATTAAGAAATGATTTAGAAACATTGAGAAAAGAAGAAAGATATGATGAGTATCATGAGGCCATTGTTAATTGGAATTTAGCAAGAAAAGCAGCATATGAAAATTATAGCAAAAAAGGATATGCTAGCGAACAAGTAAAGTTGTTAGAAGCAAAAACATTTGCAAGTATTAATGATGATGGTTATGTAACATTTAAAGGCCCTTGGATTGACATGGCCAATGGGGGAAGATTGACCATTCCTGCATTGATTCACTTACTACTAGATTATCGAGATTTAGCTGGTAGGGATTTGCCAAGCATAAGGAATGGAGAGTTAGCAACAGGAAAAGTAAAATGGGGAGTTCTAGATATGATGGGACCTCCTGCGGGCATTTCTAAAATGGAGTTTAAGGATGTGTTAAAAGCCGAGAGAGAAAGTTTGAGAAGAGCAGGGAATTTAACACCAGAGAAAGAGGAAGATTTTAACAAAAGAATCAATAATGCTCAATACGCTAATGTAAGAGAAGTTCCAGCTATGGCAATGCCGATTGAATTATTGGGAGATCCTGCACTATCTGATTTACTTGTTGGAGATAAAGAACATATGGAGTTATCAGCTATAGCGAGTGATTTAATACATTTTGTTGAAAGATTGATAACGCACGAGAAAGTAGTAGGGGCGCCAATTTATGTTGGGATTGATACAGAAAGAGGTGAATTACATTTAATTTCTTCAAATGTATCAAGAGGAACTTTAGGTTATCAAAATGCAGCATGGTTTAATGCGAATGGTTTAACTTTCATGTTGTCATCAGTTTTCTCTATTAGAAGATTGTTTTTGATATTTTCTGGAATTATAGGATTAATTTCAATTTCAACAGGGCTTATTAAACAAGGGAAACTTCATTGCGAAGAAGAATATGAGAAGAAGTTACAAGAAATAAATTCTAACGAAGAAGTGAATGATGCAGAATTTTTAGAAAATACAGACAGCAGTGAAGAAATAAAGATAGAAGAGGCGGCAAAGGAAGTAGCACCGATCGATGGCGGTGATACTACAGAGTTAGAGGAGAATAATTTTAAACAAGAGACAAGTGAAGTGTTAGGAAGCGAGATTCAATCATAAATTATTTTTTTCATAAACCAATATAAATAATGGAATAATTAAACCAAGTTATGTTGGACATAAAATTAAAGATAAAAACTAAACAACCAAATTTTTAAAGGGTCGCTGGAGCAGAAAAGCAAAAGCGACTTTTTAAATGGAGGCAGAGATGTATCCAGTTTTAATCTCAAACCGATAGATAAAAAATCAATAAAATCAGAAAAATTTTATTTAAGACGTAAGAGAACAATAAGGGCTAATATGATTTTTCTTAAGTACATAGATAAGATATTAAGTTTAAAAGGCAAAAGAACTATACAAAGAGATTAGTTTTATGTTTAGGTCATTTAAATGCAATAATATGTTTGCATTATATTTATTAGATAGTAGGGCTCAAATACATTTCGTTTCTTGATAAATTTTCAATACGGCGAGAAATATCAAAATATAATTATTGCAATTTAATAAGAATGCAATAAAAAAGCTAGAGAATTTAGTTCATCTAGCTAAAAGAATATTATGCTTAATAAAACACTAAGAAAACAAGTAGTATTGAATTATTCTTGTGACATTTCTTGTGGATCTTGTGTGTTTTTTATTGCAATATCTTCAACATTATCTGTTTGCGTATCATCAGTATTTTTAGTGATAATATCTTCCATAATATCCACTCTTGGAACATCATAGCCCATTTCTTCTGTTTTCTTTTCTATATATTCTATGACTTCTTTGGCAGACTTACCTTCAAAAAGCATATTGACTTCATTTGTGTATATTGTGTCTTTCGCGATTAAAACTTCAGCCATTGAGTGAAGAACATTTATGTGTTCTTTAAGTACAGAAAGTGCCTTTTTATAATTTGTATCAAGTATGTTTTTTATTTCCAAGTCTACCATATAGTTGATGCCATCAGAAGTGGTGTTATGAACGGCATAATCCCTTCCTAGGAAAACCTCACCATTCCCACCTAAAGACATAAGCCCTAGTTTATTAGACATTCCCCATTCAGTAACCATTTTCTTTGCTATGCTTGTTGCTCTTTCAATATCATTTGAGGCACCAGTTGTAACATCTTGTATAATGATTTCTTCGGCTGCACGGCCAGCAAGCATCATTGCAATAAGATCGTTCAGCTTATTTTTTGATACGTGTTCATCATCTGTTTCTGGGCGAGTAAGAGTGTATCCAGCAGCCATTCCTCTAGGGACAATTGAAACTTCTTGAACTTCATCGCAGTTTTCTAAAATTTTTGAAAGAATAGCGTGACCGCATTCATGGTAAGCTGTAATCTTTTTGTCTTTATCCGTAACAATTCGACTCTTCTTTTTTGGCCCTGCAATAACTTTGTTTATTGCTTCAAGTATATCCACCATTATTATAGTTTTTCTATTTGCTCTGGCGGCAAGAATTGCTGCTTCATTCAATAGATTCTCAATATCAGCGCCTGTAAAACCAGTTGTCATTCTAGATAGAATTTTGAAAGAAACATCTTTGGAAAGAGGCTTATTTTTTGCGTGAACTTTAAAAATTTCTTCTCTGCCCTTAATGTCAGGAACGCCAACAAAGATTTGTCTATCGAAACGACCAGGACGAACTAATGCAGGATCTAAAACATCGGATCTATTTGTTGCGGCAAGTATAATAATGTTCGTTTCTTTATCAAAACCGTCCATTTCAACAAGTAGTTGATTTAGAGTTTGTTCTTTTTCGTCATTTCCACCACCAAGGCCAGCTCCACGTTGTCTTCCTACGGCATCTATTTCATCGATGAAGACAATGCAAGGGGCGTTTCTTTTTGCTTCTGCAAATAAATCTCTTACTCTTGCAGCGCCTGCTCCAACAAACATTTCTACAAATTCAGAACCGCTTGTTGAAAAGAAAGGAACATTTGCTTCTCCAGCAACAGCTTTTGCAAAAAGAGTTTTACCTGTACCAGGAGGACCAACGAGAAGGACACCTTTTGGAATTTTAGCACTAACAAGTTGATATTTTTTTGGATTCTTAAGAAATTCAACAATTTCTTGTAATTCTTCTTTCTCTTCTTCCGCTCCAGCAACATCCGTAAATCTTACTGTAACATTTTGCTTTAATTTTGCTTTGCTTTTTACGAAACTATTAATTCCGGCTCCACCACCAGCGTTTTGTCTATAAATAAGAAAAAACATAAGCCCTAGTCCCAAAAGACTTAGGACAGGGAAAATGTAGCTTGTCCACCTGTTTTTAGTTTCCGGATTGGCTACAGTAACTGATGGTTTTTCAGCTAAAGAATCTGTTGCTTTGTCATATAAATCGTGAAACGAAGCATCAGTTCTTACGGTTGTGACATAATCCGCTCTTCTTTTAAGCAAATCTTTAGTTTGAAAAGAAGAATCTTTTTTTAAGAAATAAATTTTTTCTCCATATACAAAAATAGCAGAAACATTACCTGTTTTTAATTGGTTTTCTAAAGTTTCCGTTTCGGATCCTTTGAGAGGCACTGCTTTAGGAGCAGGGCTAGAATTTAAAAGTAGAGAAACAGAAAAGAATAGAATTAACAACAAAGCAACGGTTAGTAATATTCTTATTAAAGGGGTTTTTGCTTTCAAAATGACCTCCTATTTTGTTAAATATTGTTTAAAAGCAATATTGTTTTTATTATTTATTCTATACAATGATAACATATATTATATTATATTACATAAGCGAGTGAGAAATATTTTATTTACAAATAAATAATAAGCGTGCTAATATAGGATTTGAAATATATAGTTAAGAGGAAATTCGATGGTAGCAGATTTGGTTTTTTTTGCAATTGTCATTTTAGGCGGAGTGGTAGGAACGCTTGTTGGAGCGAGCCGAGGTTTACTCAAATCAATAAAATGGATAGTAATATTTGTAATTATTTTTCTTTGCGCAAATCAAGTTGCTAATCTTATTGCGGGAACAACTTCAGGAGAAAAATTTTCCAACTTTATATACGAAAAATTATATAAAAATACACAACTTGAGCAAGCAGTTTACATGGGAAATAATAAAGTTTCAATTGAAGGGGAAATAATATCAATAGAAGAAATAGCTGCAAGATTTAGAATTCCAACTACATATATAGGGTCTTTATCGAAACATTTAGTGGAAGGACAGAAAATTTCAGTTACGTTAGGGCAAATTACGGCGATAAACTTAATTAAAATTATTTTTATTATAGTCGTTCCGATTATTGTAGGCATTGTATTTTCAATAACATCTTTATTGTTGAAGAAGAACAAAAAAGAAGGACAATCCATTACCGTAAAAGATAGAATTTTTGGTGGGTCTTTAGGGCTAATAATGGGTATTTTTCTAGCTTTCTTTGTAGTTATTATTATATATATGATGAGAGAATTAAGCGCTCTAGAAACGCTTATTACATATTTAGATAATGAAACAAGAGTGATTAGTAAATTAATAGAAACACCTTTATTCAAAAGAATATTAAGAGTGTAGAGGGAAACATATTTTCAAATATGTGATATGTTTGCTTGTAAAACAATATTATGATAATATAGTTTTGCTTTGGCTCCATCGTCAAGCGGTTAAGACACTGCCCTCTCACGGCAGGTTCAGGAGTTCGAATCTCCTTGGAGTCACCACTTAAAAGAAAAGAGCAATCTGTATAACAATTGCTCTTTTTTATTTTTTAAAATTTATCTGAAGAATGCAAATTGTATTAAACCTTACGATATTTAACCTTTTAACTTACAAAAAAAACAAGAATCGCAATAAGATTTTTCTGATTTTGAAAAACAAAAAATGGAATCATTGGAAAAAATGAAAAATTTAAAATTTTTAATATTTCAGTGTGATGAATCATTATAGTTTTTAAATTTTATATTTAAACTCTTCTCTATTTTTATAGTAGGTCAAGTAATCGAAACCAATGTTTTTTAGTGCAAGAATAGTATCTTCATATTTTTCGCAAATACGCGTCGGGTAGTGGGCGTCAGATGAGAATGTTATCTTTTTGCCGCCCATTTTTTTATACTGTTCTAATAGTTCTAGTGATGGTAAAATAGGAGTTTCATTTATATGTATATGAGTATTGACTTCCAAGGTTTTACCTTTTTCAATGATGGCTTTTAGGATATCGCTTAAAATATTTTTATATTCAATGAAGTCAAACAATCTTTTTTTATAAGGAGCTTTTCTTATTACATATCCTAGGTGGCCAATAATATCATAGTCGTATGAGGCATATATGCTATTTAATACGCACTTAAAATAATATTCGTAAGCTTCATGTTGAGTTTTATTTTCAAAATAATTTTTTTGATAGCAATCCTCATTGTAAACGGTATGCACAGAATTGATAATAACATCTAAAGGATATGTGTCGATTAATTTTTTATATGCGCTTTCTGATTCCCTTGAATAACCAACTTCAATTCCGCAAGCAATATCAATTACAGATCTATATTTGTTTTTTAATAAATTTATAGTTTTTATGTGATTGTCTATATCAAGAGCAGGAAGAGAAAAATTTGTATTAGTGCAATAATCAAAATCATAATCGCAATGGTCCGTTATAGCGTAATATTTAACATTAAGGCGTATTGCTTCTTTTATCATATCTTCTGCTCTCGATGAAGAGTCAGGTGAGTGGTTGGAATGTGTGTGCGAGTCAATCATATATTCTCCATTGACATTATTATATCAAATAAAATAAGAAAGTTAAGTTATGTAAAATAAAAAGCAAACAATAAGAGAATAAAAATATAGAAGTGCTCAAACGAGCCTGAGAAAAGTGTCAAATTTGTTAAAAGATTAACAAAAAATATAAAAAAACACCTTTTTTTTTATAAATTACTTATGTATAATTATTGAAGTGGAAACCATTAAGGAGGGGAAAATTATGATTATTGGTGTACCAAAAGAAATTAAGAATCAAGAAGATAGAGTAGCGTTAACTCCAGCTGGAGTAATGGCTTTAGTGAAAGCAGGACATAGTGTCTATGTTGAGAAAAATGCCGGTGTGGGATCTGGATTTTCTGATGCTGAATATGTAGCAGAAGGTGCTAAAATCTTAGATAAGGCAGCAGATGTTTGGGCAAAATCAAATATGATAATTAAAGTCAAAGAGCCACTTGAGTCAGAATACAAGTATTTCCGTAAAGATTTAATATTATTTACTTACTTGCATTTAGCTAATGAACCTGAATTAACAAAAGCTTTAGTAGATTCTGGATGTGTTGCTATAGCTTATGAAACAGTTCAAAAAGAAGATAGGACATTGCCTTTACTTTCACCAATGAGTGAAATAGCAGGAAGAATGGCTGTTCAAAATGGAGTAGTTTATTTGCAAAAAACTCAAGGCGGAAAAGGGATGCTGATTGACGGGGTTTCTGGTGTTGCACCAGGACACATAGTAATATTGGGAGCAGGAATTGTTGGAACAGCAGCATTGAGAAGAGCTGTTGGGTTAGGAGCAAGAGTTACTGTTCTTGATGTTAATGTTGACAGACTTCGTTATTTGAGTGAAGTATTCTACGGACAAATCGAAACATTATATTCAAATGAATACAACTTAAAGAGTGCAATTAAAACAGCTGATTTAGTTGTAGGAGCAGTTTTAATTCCTGGAGCAAAGGCGCCAAAACTAATTACAGAAGAAATGATTAAAGAAATGCCAGATGGCGGTGTTGTAGTTGACGTTGCTATTGACCAAGGAGGTTGTGTGCAGACAGCTTATGCAACAACTCACACAGATCCAGTATTTGTTAAACATGGTATTATTCACTATGCAGTTGCAAATATTCCTGGAGCAGTTCCACATACATCTACAAGAGCTTTAACTAATGTAACATTGCCATATGCTGTTAAAATAGCTAATTTAGGATGGAAGGCAGCTTTAAAAGCAGACGCATCATTAGCAAAAGGAGCAAATGTAATAGAAGGAAAGGTTACATTTAAAGGAGTAAGTGAGGCATTCCCTCAATACCCATTAGTAGATGTTAATGAATTAATAAAATAAACAGAAGTTAATAAAACAATAAATATAATAAAAAATCCAACAAAATTTCTGTTGGATTTTTTATTAAGTTTCTATGAGTATTGTAATTACTTAATTTTGCTGGAAGGATTCAATGTATTATCGAAGCCGTTCCCTGAAATGTCGGTAACTCCTGAAATATAGAAAAAAGCATTAGGGTCAATTTCTTTGATTTTACTTTTCACAATTTGCATTTGTCTTTTTCTAACAACACAAATTAAAAAATATTTATCACTTCTTGTGAACATTCCGGTTGCTTTAAAGGCTGTAATACTACGGTGTAAATCGTTTATTATAAAGTTAGCAATTTCTTGATGCTTATTTGTGATAATTTTAAATTCAACAGTTGAAACGAATCCTCTTTGTATAACATCAGCAACGAAAGAAGCGGTATAGATGGCAATAACGGCATAAACAGCAGTTTTCATTTTATAGCCAGCAGGCATTATTAAGCCTCCAATAACACCAATCATACAGTCAAAAGCAAATATAATCCATACAACTTTAGAGTTTGGAAATTTGTTTTGGATTAATAAGCCAACTATATCTGAGCCACCTGTAGAGCAGTTGATTTTTAATAGGTACCCTAGAGCAATCCCCCATAAAATCCCTCCAGCAACTGTAGCAGCAAGAGGATCCGTAGTAAAAGTGATAGGGGATATTCCCTGGTTAGTTAATTGAACATTGATGAAAGAAACTATTTGTGTAAAACCTGAAGAAATGGCTGTTGCTAATAATGTCATGAATACAAACTTTTTATTAAGAAAGAAAAAAGCAAGTATTAACAAAGGAACATTGATTAGAAAAGCAATTAAACCTTGATATCCTTGTAGGGCTTGAATATTAACTGCAAGAATTGTAGCAACACCAGAGGCTCCACCGTTAGCAATTCTGTTTGGCACAAAAAAAGTTTCTACAGCAAAAGCGCGAAGTATGCTCGTTGCCACTAAAACTATAAAGATAGTTAGATATTTATGTTTTTTTAATCCATTTTCAAGCATGTTAAAACCTACCAAATATTTATAAGTACACTATACATTATGGATATTAAATTAGCAATTAGAACGCAAAAAGATGCATGGCAAATTTAAGCTTTTTGACTAGCATACTAAAAGTAGAAAATTGAAAAATGAAATAATCATTATAATGATATTGCAATAGATTAAGAATTAAAAATATGCTACTATATGAACAAGAAGGAAAGGTAAGAAGAAAATGAAAGAGATTAGTTTGAATTTTGATTGGAAATATTCCCCTGATTTTAAAAGTGATTATTTAGCAAACAAATTTGATGATAGTAAATTTGAAACAGTTAATATTCCACATACAAATAAAGAAATCCCATATAATTATTTTGATGAGAACGATAGTTGCTTTGTAAGTTGCTATAGAAAACATTTAAAGTTGCCAAAAGAGTATAAAGAGAAAAATTTAATTATAAGATTTGAGGCTTGCGGACATTACGCAAAAGTTTATTTAAATGGTGAAAAGATATCAGAGCATAAAGGTGGATATACTGCGTTTGATGTTGATATAACGAAACAATATAGATTTGAAGAGGATAATGTATTAGTTGTAGAATTAGATTCGTCAGAAAGAGAAGAAATTCCTCCATTCGGCGGCGTGATCGACTATTTAACGTATGGTGGTATATATAGGGAAGTAACACTATTTGTTCATGAAGATACCTATATTAAAAACATCAAAATAACACCTTTGGAAGTTTTAACAGAAAATATCTCTGTTGATATTGAAATAGAGTTAAATAAAAAAGCAAAGATAGAAGTTCCTGCAAGAATAGTTAAAGATAGTGGTGAAGCGTTAACCGGGTTTATTATTAAAAGCGATTGTGAAAGCGAAAAAATAAAAGTTAACAAAAAAATCAACAAAAAGGTTGATTTATGGGATATTGATTCTCCAATTTTATATAATTTAGAGATTGAAATGGGAGGATATACACTTAAAGAAAGATTTGGCTTTAGAGATGCCGTGTTTAAAAATAAAGGTTTTTATCTAAATGGAAGATTGTTAAAAATAAGAGGATTAAATAGACATCAGTCATTTCCATATGTAGGATATGCAATGCCAAAAACTGCACAATACGCAGATGCAGAATATTTAAAATATTCTTTAGGAGTTAATTTAGTAAGGACATCCCATTATCCTAATTCAAAACATTTTTTAAGAAGATGTGACGAAATAGGGCTATTGGTGTTTACTGAAATTCCAGGGTGGCAACATATAGGCGATAGTGCAGAGTGGCATGATTTATGTTTGCAACACGTAGAAGAAATGATAAAGGAAGGATACAACCATCCTAGTATTATTTTATGGGGTGTGAGAATTAATGAGTCTGGTGATAATAAAGAACTTTATACAAGAACAAACAAGCGCGCTCATGAATTAGACTCATCAAGACAAACTGGTGGAGTTAGATTTTTACCAAGAAGTCAATTTTTGGAAGATGTTTATACTTTTAATGATTTTATTCATTCTGGAGGAAGGGCTGTATTAATGCCAAAATTCTTTGTTGCCGGGAAGAAACCATATTTAGTAACTGAACACAATGGGCATATGTTCCCAACTAAATCTTTCGATCATGAGAAGAAGAGGCAAGAACATGCTTTAAGGCATGCAAGAGTTTTAAATAAAATGTACAAGACAAAAGGAATTAGTGGAGCTATAGGTTGGTGTATGTCTGACTATAATACGCATAAAGACTTTGGTTCTGGGGATAAAATTTGTTATCACGGCGTTTCTGATATGTTCAGAATAGAAAAGTTGGCTGCAAGTGTATATAAATCTCAACAAGAACAGTATGGAGTTTTAGAAATAACTTCTAATATGGAAATAGGGGATGTTGCTGGTGGTAGAACAGGGGATGTTTATATAATTACAAATTGTGATGAGATAAAACTATATAAAAACGGTGTTGAAATATTGGTAATAGATGTGAAAAAAGAAGCTAAGAAGTTTAAAGAATTTAAACACTTGCCACATCCTTTAATTAAGTTAGTTGATGTAATTGGTAATCAGTTAGACAATGCTGGAATTTTTAAAGGTAAAGACGCAAATAGGATGAAAAAAGTTTTATTAAAAGCTAAGGTGGCAGGAGCTCCGGCGGCAGTAATAAGATATCCATTAACAGCTTTATATTTAATTACAAGATATAAACTAGGTATTAATGGTGTTGAAAAATTGTTTGGGCAGTATGTGACAAGTTGGGGAGCAAAACAGTCATCTTTCTTGTTTGAAGGATATAAGGATGGCAAAAAGGTAGCAGTTGTTGAAAAGGCAGCAGCTTCAGAAAAATGTATTGTTGCAAATATAGATAAGAATTTACTCACAGAGGATGCAACATATGATGTAGCAAAAGTAACAATAAAGGCAAAGTCGCAAGTTGGAAATGTTTTACCATACGACAATAGTTCTATTGAAGTAATAACAGAAGGGCCTATTAAACTAATTGGACCAAGTCAGTTTTCACTAATAGGTGGAGCGAGAGCTTTTTGGGTAAAAAGTTTTGGTGAAAAGGGGAAGGCAAAAATTACAGTAGTTTGTGCTGAAACGGGATATAAAGAGGTTTTTGATATACAAGTTCAATAGATTGCTGGAACGTTAAGTATTATAAAATAAAAAAAGGTGCGATTAAAATAGCGCACCTTTTTTTTTGAAATTTTATAATGATAAATTAGTTCTAAAAAAGCAAGTTGTACAAAAACTATGCCCTATGTATATCTATTAATATGCTTTTGCAAAAATCATTACTTTAGTAGCAGGTTTGCCGCAATAAACACACGTGTCGCCAACAGGGGTTTGATTAAAAGGCATAACGCGGCTAGTAGCTCCGCCAGTGAGCTCTTTTATTTTATCCTCACATTCACGGCAGCCACACCACATGGCTTTTGCAAATTTTTTATTGTTAACAGCGATTTTTAAGGCATTAAATGAATGAACTGTTTTAATATTTTTATCTCTAAATTTTTTTGCTATATTGTACATATTTTTTTGAATATTATTTAAGTATTTGATAGTGGAAGAGGCAACTTTATCGAGCTGTATTTGAGTTTTTTCAAGTGTATCTCTTCTGGAGAAACAAACAGTATTGTTTTCTAAGTCGCGTGGTCCTACTTCAATCCTTAAAGGAACACCTTTCATTTCCCATTGATTGAATTTCCATCCTGGTGATTGCGGAGATGAGTCAACAAAAACTTTTACATTCTTTTTTATAAGGCTTTTATATATTTTATTAACAGCATTATCAACATTTTCATTATTTTTACCAATAGGGACAATTACTACTTGTATAGGTGCAGCTTTTGGAGGAAGTTTTAAACCTCTTTGATCTCCGTGTGCCATAATTAAAGCTCCTATTAAACGTGTAGAAACTCCCCAGCTGGTTTGATAAGGGTATTGAAGAGTGCTACTTTGATCGTAAAATTGCACATCAAAGGCTTTGGCAAAATTTTGTCCTAAGTAGTGAGAAGTTCCAGCCTGTAGGCTTTTCCCGTCTAACATCATAGCTTCCATCGTGTATGTAGTAACGGCGCCTGCAAATTTTTCCTTATCGCTTTTTTGTCCAGTTATAACAGGGATAGCAAAAATATTTTTCATAAAGTCTTCATATATTTTGAGCATTTGCAAAGTTTCTGTTTTTGCTTCCTCTTCAGTTGCGTGCAAGGTATGACCTTCTTGCCATAAAAACTCACTTGTACGAAGAAAAGGTCTTGTAGTTTTTTCGCATCTATATACATTTGCCCACTGATTAATCAACAAAGGTAGATCTCTCCAGCTATGTACCCATTTGCTAAACATTGAGCAAATAATAGTTTCAGATGTAGGTCTAACAACAAGCGGTTCAGCAAGCTTGTCTTTTCCATAGTGTGTTACAAGGGCAACTTCTGGGGCAAAACCTTCAACGTGCTCAGCTTCTTTGGTTAAATAGCTGTAAGGAATCATCATTGGGAAATATGCATTTTTATGCCCGGTTGCTTTAAATTGTTTATTAAATTCCTCTTGAACAATTTCCCATAGAGCGTATCCGTATGGTCGTATAACCATTGTTCCTTTTACTGGACCATAATCTGCAAGTTCAGTTTTGACAACAATGTCGGTATACCATTGAGGAAAATCATTTTCTATTGAAGCAATTTCTTTTACAAACTCATTATTATTTGTCATAATCTCTCCAAAAATAAAGTAATATTATAATTTTAAGTTCTATTTATAAAAAAGCAAACAATAACACGATGTTATTTCTGTAATAATATAAAACGTTTTAAAAGATAAATATTTAGTGATAGTTTAGATACGGTTTTTATTGACCAATGCGAATATTAGAAACATCGACTCCGTCTGCGTATTGAAGATATTCTTTTTTCAGATTTTCAATCCGGTATTTAATTACATTTTTTGGGACATAGTATTTGTTTGCCAAACAATCTATGCATTGAGGCAATGAAAATTTCTTTGAGAAAAAATCATAATCCGGCAAAAAGGATGAAAAAGGAACAAGTAGTTCAGCGGCTCCTTCGTTAGCTCTCCATTCTTCATAAGCATAGCCAGAAATTAAAAAGTTTTCTTTTAAATTGCACTTAAAAGGTTCCTCATTGCTTGTTAGTAAAAGATGCATTAATTCGTGCGCTAAAACAAAATTAGGGTTCTTTAATTTTTCATTAATTATTATTACGGCTTTTTTGCCAGGCGTTTTATCAAGATAACCATAAATATCTTGAAATGCAAATTTTTCTATAATTGCTATTTTTGTATCTTGAATAATGTTAAAAAAATTTATATTATCATCTACGGATAATGTTAAAGAAGCTCTAATTAAAGTAACCTTATCATAAAGAGAAGCCTTGTTGTCGAGATTTTTTAATTTTTGCAATTCGGATGCAATGTTATGGAGAGATCTATCTGTTCTGATCATCGTTAATTGCATTTTCTCTTGCTTTAACAACTAATTCAGCTGCCCTATACATATCATCAATAGGAACATTTTTTTCTTGTAAGTAAGAAGCAAAGTTCAAATAAACAGAGCTTGTAACATTTTCTCTTAAAACTTTTTGTGAAAAGTCGCCTGTTTCAAGGTATGCGTATGTAGTACCGAGAGCGTATGCAATATTTTCAATATCAACAGGAGAAGGGTAGCGAGTTAATTTTCTGTCGCATATAGAATCTATGGTTTCTCTTGAAACCCGTGATTTTTCAAAAAGCCTATTTCTATTGATGGATTTTTCATCCATTAAAACATTTACTCTATTGCAAAACTTTTCGATTTGGTCTTTTTCCGGGCCATATAAGTAATTGACAGAAACTCCAAATTTTTCCGCAATATTAGTTATTTGTTCATGTGAAGGAAGAGATTTTTTTGTTTCCCACATGGCTAGAGTTGATCTAGATACATTTAACTCTTTGGCAAAATTTTCTTGCGATAAATGATTTAGAGATCTTAAAGACTTTAAAGACTCTGCAATTCTATTTGAAGTGTTTCCCATAAGCAAACTCCTATCCTTTATAAAATATATGGTAAAACTAGTTTTTAAAAATGTCAACATAAAAGGACAATGGTCAATAATATTGTGCACAAATTTTGTTAATTATTGAAAAAACATTCTTAAACACATAAAAATAAAATAATTGTCAAAAATGTTGACATAAAAATAAAACGGTTGTAAGATGTTGTTGATGTCAAAAAAGCAAACATGAATCAAAGTAATAAGTCAACATTACAGACATTAAATAGGAAATTGCTAACAGTTTATCAAAAAAATATTTATTTGCGTTGAATAAAAAACATAAAAAATAGGAGGAATAAAAAATGTTTAATTATTTAATTTCGGGAGTAACTGGAGGAGATGCACAAGCTTTAGATACTTTTAAAGGGCATTTGGATAAGCTTATAGGTCAATCATTTAAATACCTAATAGGGATAGGAATAAGCCTTGTGGTATTATGGGCAATTTATATTGGCGTGAAAGTTCTTTCTGCAAAGAAAGCCGAACAAAGGGTGGAAGCAAAAACAATGCTTAAACAATTTATTTTAGGAGTGGTATTGATTTTTGTTTTAGCTGTTGGAGCACCATTACTAATACAAGCTTTGATAGCGTGGGCTCAAGAAAGTGGATTAACTAATTAATAGCAACAACATTGTTTCTATATATAAATTGTCGTTTTAAAAGGATGAAATTAAAAATGATAAAACTTAAAGGCAAAGAAAAAAAAGTTTTAATGAAAGAATTTCTAGAATTGAATGATCAAGAAATGGATATATATCTAAAAATAGAAAAAGAAATAGAGGTTAATGAAAAATGTCTATTCTGTGGAAACAATATAGTAGGCTGTGCTTTTGGAATATTTAAGTGTGAGTGCTGTGGAAATCATTTTACTATTGATGAATATGTAAAAATCTATTGAAAAATATAAAGAGTAAAAAAGGGAAAGCCACTTGAAAAAAAGTGGAGAATTTAAATGAAAATACAACATTCAAGTTTTAATTTCACAACTGTTTTTAATAATGCTATATTGCATTATTCGCCCAAAAGGGTTTTATAGAGCGTATTTGTTTAGAAAATTTAAATGATTAAATGTCCACCTAGTGGATTTTAGAAGAGATGAAAAATGTTAATGGAGATTTAAAAATGGCAGAAAAACTTGTTAAAGGAGCAAGAAACAAACAAAAAAGGAAATACACAGAAATTGTATCTTACTTAGAAAAAAGAAGAATGGATGATGAAGAGAGTTATTTAAAAGCCGTTATATATATGTTTACAAGAATTAATGATGAAACAGAATTAAATAAGTATGTTGAGTTAGTAATGCGGAGTAGACTAGAGGAATTTTTTGGATCATATATGAGACGTGTTTTAAAAAATGCGTGTGCTTCAGATAGTGAAATAAAACGTAATACATAGTGTAATACACAATGTAATACAAAGCGATTAAGAATAAAAAACAAATAAAAACTCCGAAATAAATCGGAGTTTAAACGCACATTAATAATTTAATAATTAGCCGTTATTTTAGGTGTTATATGGTGAGAAATCATCTACAGCACTAGGAAAAGTTTCATTTGCTTTAGTTAAAGTGTAGCCACTATATTTTGTAATTTTTGAATTTCTCATGGCTTCTAAATTTAATAAAGGAATTTCAAAAAGTTGTTTTGGTCCAGCAATATCAAATTTTTCATTATTGTCGTAATCATATGACATAAAAATGCCTAGAGAAGAGGTTATATTAATATATTCAGAAGTTTCCCATTCTCTGGTATCTATATTAGGATTTTTTACATCATAAGTATCACCAGTTTGAATTTTATTAGTTAACCATTTATCTACATTAGGGATTTTTACTTGATGAGCAAAATTAACTTTACCAGAAACGCCTTTATCTTCTGTTAGATCCTCTTGTATGAATTGAACAAGTACTCTATGAATTCTTCCAGTTGCTTCATCGGTATATTCATAAGTTGAATAAACTCCAGATGGGCGAAGATGGTTAAATTCTCCGCAAGATGCAAATGAAATAGCTGAAACTATTAAAACGGAAATAATGCTAATTGTTAATAAAACTTTTTTTCTCATAATATATAACTCCTTTTCATAAAAATGTATGTGTATATTATACCAAATAAAAATGAGAAAAAAGCATAAAAGTGTCAAAAAGGAAATAAAAAAACGCAATACAAAATGTAATACAAAAAAGAGAGGATAAAATGGCAGATTTATTTAACAAAGGAATATTAGTACTAGTCACCTGGATATTAAAGATGATTGACTTTATCTTTGCCCTATTTAAAGTAGTAGCCGGTGTTGAAGAAGTTAAAATATCTAAAGATGGAAAGGCTAATAACTTGTTAGCAGGGATTCTTGGCAACAACAAGGTTGTAAAGGTGTTTATTTATGTTTTTCTTTTGGCCATATTTGTCGGCATGGTATTTGCGATATTATCCGCTATTAGAAACTCTGTAAGATACAAAAAGAGTAATGCCAAAGTAATATCTCAATATGTTTATTCAATATTAGGTATATTCATTGTTTTTGTTGCGTTATACGGTTTCATTATCCTTTCCGGGCAAATATTAGAAGCTATCAATGAAGCGTTTTCTTCCGGTACAAATTTATCAACTGGAAACAGGATCATTAAAGCATTAGGTGAATCCGCAATATCCGATCAAGCGAAATTTGATGCACTTTTTACAGAAGATGCAAATGGTATAGCAGGAATATATAGGAATGATTTTGTAGATGATTTTTATGGACAACTTAGAAAAGTTGGATTTGGTTACGAATGGAAAAACTATGGTGCTGTAAATCCACATCAATTCCAGGTATTCATAGCATTAGTGGCATCTTGTATTATAGGGGTATGTTCTGTAATGGCTCTTGTTCAGTTAGTTGTAAGAGTATATGACATCATCTTTTTAACTTTAGTAATGCCATTACCACTTGCAGCATATCCGCTTGATGACGGTGCAAGATTTAGTGAATGGCGTAAAACTATAGTATCTAAAGTATTTTTAGCCTACGGAACAATTATAGCGGTTAACGTATATTTGATGATTATAGAGTTAATAAACGATATAAGTTTTGCCGGCAATTTATCACTGGAAGTAAAAGGCACAGATACCGGATTTTTATTAAATCTATTTAAGGTATTTATGATAGTTGCTGGAGGTTTCACTATATCTGCAGGACAATTGTTGTTCTCACGTAT
The DNA here is from genome assembly GCA_023396095.1 of Bacillota bacterium. Taxonomy (GTDB): domain Bacteria; phylum Bacillota; class Clostridia; order Christensenellales; family UBA3700; genus JAEWXG01. The sequence goes on from JAEWXG010000010.1 coordinate 56,363, forward strand.
TATGGGAACATCGAATGAAGAGAGTGCACAATCCGGGCATAATTTTAGGTCCGCTCTTGCAGGAGCAGGAACTGCAGCCGGAATAGCAAAAGGTGCAGGCAAAGTTATGTTTGGGAAAGGTAAAGATAAGAACCAGGATTTAGCAGACAAAATAGCAGGAAGTATTGGTGGCGGAAACGGAATGAGTAAGTCGCCTACAGCTGGCGGCGGAAGATTTAAAGGTATAG
>JAEWXG010000026.1 GCA_023396095.1 Bacillota bacterium
GAAAATCTCAAATTGGGAACATTGAAGATTTATTACCGCTTATTTTATTTATATTTGATATATATACACATGAGACTTGCATGAAAAGGAGGTAAATTTGCATGGTCAATTATAATTTTGAGCAAATAACTGCTCAATGGCAAAACGACAAGAAGCAATATGTAAAAAAATCAACATATTCAGCATACGTGCTTCTAGTCAAAAATCATTTGTTACCATTTTTTGGTGATAAAAATAAAATAGAGGAGTCAGACATACAAGACTTCGTATTCAAGAAACTAGATGATGGATTAAGCCAAAAAACAATAAAGGATATTTTAATTGTCCTAAAAATGATATTGAAGTTTGGTGTAAAGCATCAATTGTTAGAATACAGGGAGATTGATGTTAAATTTCCTACAAAAAGAGAAAACGAAACCTTGGAGGTAATGACAAGAACAAATCAAAGGAAATTAATGGAGTATATAGAAAATAATTTCACATTTAAAAATTTAGGAATCTATATTTGTCTTTGTACTGGGGTGAGAATAGGAGAACTATGTGCATTAACTTGGAAAGATATAGATGTTGATAATGGCGTAATCTCAGTTCGTAAGACCATTCAAAGAATTTACATAATAGACGAAGGTGTAAAAAGAACTGAATTATTGATTGATACTCCAAAAACAAAAAATTCTATTCGAGATATTCCCATGACTAGTGAATTATTGAAAATAATAAAGCCATTAAAAAAAATTGTAAACGATGGGTATTATGTATTGACGAATGAAGCCAAACCAACTGAACCACGAACTTACAGAAATTATTACAAAAGATTAATGAAAAAATTAGGTATAACCGAATTAAAATTTCATGGGTTACGTCATAGTTTTGCAACTAGGTGTATTGAAGGAAAGTGTGATTATAAAACAGTCAGTGTTATACTTGGACACTCAAATATTAGCACCACATTGAATTTATATGTCCATCCAAATCTAGAACAGAAAAAACGTTGTATTAATCAAATGAGAAAAACACTCAAATAATACTAAAGAGAAAGGTGCTTCTTTCTAGCTATACGCTAGATTGGAACACCTCTTTTTTATTGCTTTTATTCGGTAAATAATTCTGGAACATTGATTTGTATTTCTTGAGTTTCCATTTTTAATCCCTCATCGTTACACGCTTCAATAGCGGATAACTTTAATGAAAATGGTGCTGTGTCTGTTGGCTTTGTTCTATCAACGATTGGGTTTTGATGATCCATTATGTAGGTAGATGCTTCACGAGTATAGCCATAGCGTTGCAAGTAAATAGTTAGAGCATTTGTAGTGCCATATTCTACATATTCATGCCAGTCATTTTGGAATGGTTTGTTATCATGCTGTTTTTTATACTCGGTAGAGAACTCTCTAAAGTAGTTGGCGATGCTAAATAAAATAATGTTTTCTATCGTGTTAAGTGTATCGGCTATAATCAGATTTTTATGTTTTGGATTGTTTTTGTATAAAACTCTTCAATCTTCCAATTGTTAGCCCATATACCTGTATCTGGATGTTCTTCCTTCCATCTGATGGCATCTTTAATTATCAATGTCAATCCTTTCCCCGACATTCACTTATATAATATGGTCGCATACCACTTTATATTCGAAAAGCCGTCAAGGTATCTTTTATCTTTGTGCCCAATGTTTTTTTCATATACAGCCCATTTGAATACGCTTGCAAGTTTATTGAGAAATTCTATACAATTATCGTATCTGACCTCGCCATTAACCAACTTAGAAGACTCAACTATCGAATGGAGGACGAGCACATTAGCCTAAGAGAAATAGCACTAAAAGAGGGTGTGCCTTTCCAAACGGTAAACGAGACCTTCAATCACATTAAGAAGAAGTACAAGCAATTTTTTGAAAATTAACGAATTACACCCTGTCAAACCATAGTCAATTTCTCCATACAGCGTAGGGGGAAGAATGCAAGACCACCTACAAATTCGATAAAAGGAGGAATTGCATATGAAAGTGAAACACGAAGTAACAGTTAATGTTTCAAGACCAAAAAGAGAGAAAGTCTTAGTTTGTAAGGTGATACCAGCAGACAGTAAACACCTTGAAAAACTAATCAACGAAACCGACAAGCTAACGATTATTATCCCAGGCGATTCTGTAAAAGGAATCAGCATCAAAGAAATAGGTGACAATGGGGAGGAAAACAGCAATGCAAGATACAAATAAACATAGCCTAAATATTCCCCATCAAAGTCATCTACTTGGCTCAATTGTGCCTTAAGCACATTACTCAACGATGGTTCAAACCAAGAAACCAACCCTCAAGCCGAGTTCGGTACGCAATGCCATGAATTAGGTGCATCGCTTATTTGTAAATCTATGAAGATTACGGATTATGAGCACGTGCAAAAGCCTATCGAAGAAGTCGTAAAAGGTCTGTCTCTTTATTCGGAGGAAATGCAGTATATCGCTTCTGGTTATGCAGACTTTGTTATCAACGCTTATGAATTTATAAAAGATTGCGGATATTTTTATGTGGCGACAATCAACAATGAATTCCCTGCCGTAAGACCGTTTGGGGCTATTATGGAAGTGAACGACAATTTGTATATTGCTACACACGACGGCAATGAAGCCCATAAGCAAGTACGCACTAACGACATATACAAATTATTGCAAAAAAGCAAGATACAAGAGAATGGATGCGTATCACGGGTATTGCGGAAGAATGTGACGATATAGAATAAAAGGCTGTTTATGAACGAAAACCCCGTTCTTATAAAGCACTATGGCGACGCAACTTCAAAACATTTCTTAATGTTTAAGATAACGCCTGAAAAAGTTGAATTGAAGTAAATTTCAATTTGACGATGAGTTGTTCACTGATAAGTAGGGGTGCGAAAGGAAACACGGCAAACTGCTAGGGTGCGAGAGAAAACACGCCAGACAAATAGGGTGCGGAAATTGTATCAATTGGGTAATTTGTGCCATTAGAGTTAAGTATAGTCGATATAAAATATCGGCTATTTTTCTCTTTATATAAGGCTAAAACTGCAATATTTATAGCAAATATCAACATTATTATGAATAAGGATTAGAATTAGAAGAAGATATAGGCATAAAAATAATAATATATATAAAATTATTGATTATATGGAAGGAACAATAAATGTAGTAAGATCCTACTTCGATCCAGGTAAAGCATCTGGAAGAGATGAATTCTTATTTGATATTGATGCAGTAAGAGAAGCATATATTAATTCAATAATACATAATGATTGGACTACAAAAACAGGACCATCAATATTCTTATTTAATGATCATCTAGAAATTTATTCGTATGGTAGTCCATTAAAAGTGCAATCTAAATCGGATTTTTTAAAGGGGAAATCAAAGCCCGTTAATCCTGATTTAGCAAATATATTTATGAAGTTTGATAAATATGAAGCAAGCGGAAAAGGAGTATCTACAATTTTAAAAGCATATAGTTCTGATGTTTTCGATTTTGGAGATAATAATGAAAACTTCACAGTCTCATTACCGTTTAATAAATTAGCTTTAGATAATGGTAGTACTACCCTAATAACTACCCTAATAACTACCCCAATAACTACCCCAATGGAAGAAATTGATATAAAAGAAAAAATTATGGTATTGCTTAAAGAAAATGGAACTATCTCTGCGACTGAAATTGCAAATGCTATTGGTGATATGACTCGTGATGGAGTTAGATATCATTTAAATAAATTGAAAGCGGAGGGTCGAATTGAACATCATGGCTCACCTAAAGCAGGATATTGGGTAGTTAAGCAATAAACTATACAAGCATCTATCAAAAAAGGTAGGTGCTTTTATTTGCCACGCTTGTCACGTCAGTCACGTGTCACATTAGGTATAATATCTATAAAAATAGAGGGTGCATTCATAAAACAGGGCGCAGTATTAAATAAATTTACCTTACACATTAGAGTTAGTAAAGTCGATACATAAAATATCGGCTTTTTTCTTTTACGCTATGATTTTACGCTATGAAAAACTACTTCATAAAACATG
>JAEWXG010000007.1 GCA_023396095.1 Bacillota bacterium
TTGCAAGAAAACCTGCTTTTTTCCTTTTTAATTTGTTTTCTAAATAAATTTCTAACCTTGTATCATAATCTAAACGCATTTGTTGAACCTCCTTTCTGGATTGTCCAACTTTTTGGGTTCACCTCATTCTTAAAAATTAAAATAAAATATTTATATATATAATGATTTTTGTTTGCGGATATTGTATAATAAATTAACAAGATTTTGAGTTGGGGACAAAATGACAGAGACAGGCCAAGAAAATAATTCAAGAACAAAAATATTTGATGGTATTTTATTATCAACAATTGCTATAGTTTTTCTTTTAATACTATTTGGAGCATTTAATCCATCTGGTGAATATATATCAAATGTGATTATTGGAATATTTGGATTTGCGTCATATGGGTATTTTTTTGCCTTATTAACTTTAGGCATTGTAATAGCAATGGGCTGGAAAGTTGAAAGATCGTTTAAAAATATTGCATATTTTGTATCAATGTTTATTTTTATAACTTTGATTTTTCATACATTAACTTCATATGATGGATATATTTTAAATGAGTTAAGTTTTGTCGATAATTATAAAGAATACTTGATTATGTCGTTTAATAGCAAAACTGCAGGGGGCATCATTGCTAGTATATTTACTTATCCTTTAATGAAAATTCGGCTATTTGCACAATATTTATTATTGTCTGCTGTGCTTTTATTTTTAATTGCTGGTTATACTTTAACTTTTTTACGTGGGTATGGTTTGTTTTTTAGAAATAAGAAGCCAAAAACACATAGAAAAATTATGGTGCAAGATAATATTGGAGATCAATTATTGAATGAGAGTGTTAAAGGACAACAATACGAAGATGATTTCAAAGTAAGAAAATTTGCTAATAGAAAAGTTCAATATACACCAATTGAGGAAGCTGAAGAAATTCTTCAACAAAAGAAAATTGAAAAAGAACAAAGAAACAATAAAGAAAAAAATTTAACGGATGATACTATGGACAAAGAGAATAAAACTGCTAGAGAAATATTATTTGGAGAGAGTGAAACAACGGCATATATTGATCCAAATGCTAGAAATTACAACAACGTAAATAATGCAAATATTGAGGAAGGTACAAAAACAACGCGTCAGGCTACAGCGTTTGATATTTTATTTAATAATTCTCCAATTAACGGATATGTTAATAATAATACTGAACAACCAATTCAAGAGAGAGAGTTGACACCGCAAGAGAAGGCTCTTGCAACATTATATCCAGAAAAGCATGGCGGATTACTAAAAAATAAAAAACCAGTTAATAGTACATCTTCAAAAGATTTGAAGCCAGCAGATAAAATTGCAATTGATAGTGAAGCGCGTGTTTTAACTAAAGAAGAAGAAATTAAAGAAAAAATTAAAAGAAGTTATGATACAAAATCAATGTTAGAAAACATTCAACAAAACCTTGAAGAAGGTAAAATAGATGTTTCAAAACGTGAAGAAAAGAAGAAAGAAAACATAACACCTGCAAGAAATCAAACACAAAATGATTACGATGCTTCTCAAAATTTCTATAAATTATCACCTGAACAAGTTGAAAAAAATAGAATTCAATATTTAAAAAGTTTTGGATATAATCCAACTAATGACGATGAATATATTATTGATTCAAGAACAGGATTAAATGAAATGGATACTATTATTGATGATGAACCTGTTAATATTGTTGGATATAAAAATGAAAGTGTTGAATTGGCTAAATCTAAGTTTGATGAAGTAATTAATGCAAGCAATCAGGAAAGAGATAAGTCAGAAAAAGAAAAACTTGAATTACAAGAGAAAAACAGAAAACTTGAAGAAGAGATGATGAATCTTAAGAGAATGCTAGAAGAAAAGTCTTCTAAAACACATCAAGAAGAGCAAAAAGTTCAAGAAAATGTTTCAGCCAAGGAAGAGATAATTGATGATTATCAAGAAACTAGTACACATAACAGATTTGCGCAAATAGTAAAAGAAACGCCAAAAGTGGAAAAGATTAAAGAGGAAGAGGAGCCAGTTGAAAAAGAAAAGCCATTGATTAAATTCGATAAATATGTTCCACCTACTGTTGATTTATTAAAAGATTATTTATTCAATAGAAACCAAGAAGAGATTGATAGAAATATTGAGGAAAGAAAGGCAATTATTATAAAGACATTGGCATCATTTAAAATTGATGTAACAATTCCTAGTGTCATTGTCGGGCCAACTTTTTCAATGTATCAAATTGATGTTCCACCCAATGTTGCCATTAATAGAATTACAGCACAAGAAAGTGATTTACAATTAAGGTTAGGTGTACAATCAATTGTTATTCACGCTCCAATTCCAGGAAAGAGTTTTGTTGGAATTGAAATTCCAAATGAGAAAAGAGAAACTGTTTCATTTAAATCTATTGTCTCATCAAAAGAATTTAAGGATGATAAAAAATTGGCTTTTGTATTAGGGCGTGATGTTGAAGGCGCAAATTATGTTGCCGATTTAACAAAATTACCACACTTATTAATAGCAGGAGCAACAGGTTCTGGTAAGAGTGTTGGAGTTAATTGCTTAATTACAAGTTTGATTTACAAGTATAGTCCTGAATATGTAAGGTTCATTTTAGTTGACCCAAAACAAGTAGAATTAGTTTCATATTCAAATTTACCACATTTATTAATACCTGAGCCAATTCATGAACCTGACAAGGTAATATCAGCGTTAGATTGGGCTGTTAACGAAATGGAAAACAGATACCAATTGTTTAAAGATAGCAGATGTCAAAATATAGAACAATATAATCAATCAATAGATAGAAAGACAACACAAGCAATGCCATATATTGTCATTGTAATAGATGAAGTTGCCGATATTATGATGGTATTAAAGAATTCATTTGAGACAAGGGTTGTTAGATTAACGCAAAAAGCAAGAGCGGCAGGAATACACTTAGTGCTTGCTACGCAAAGACCTTCCGTTGATGTTATTACAGGTTTAATTAAGGCTAACATGCCTGGACGTATAGCATATACAACAACATCACAGGTTGATTCACAAACAATACTAGGACAAAAAGGCGCTGAAAAGTTGTTAAGAATGGGAGATATGTTGTTTGTTGATCCAACAAAACCAAATCCGATAAGAATGCAAGGGGCATTTATTGATAATACAGAAATTATCCCGGTTGTTGATTTTGTTAAAGAGCATAATAGAACGTATTTTGATCAAGATACAATTGATAAGATTTTGCCTCCTAAGAAAAAAGAAGAAGATATTCTTCCTGATGACTCAACTAGGGATAAAGATTTTGACATACGACTAGATCCATTATATGCTCAAGTTTTACAATTTTTCATTAACCAAGGTAAGGCGTCTACAACGTCAATGCAAATGAGGTTTAGTACAGGTTACAACAAAGCTGCAAAATTTATGAATTCGATGAAAGAAAATGGTTATATTGAAAACACATCTAGTTCAAGTAGCAGTGGAACGAAAGTTATAATAACACAGGCCGAATTTGATGAAATCTTTGGTAGTTTAAATACTGCTCCGGAGGATTAATGAGAAAATTTGGCGTTGTTTCATTAGGATGTGATAAAAACAGAATTGATACTGAAAATATGATTGCGTATATGATTGAAGGTGGATATTCTGTTACTGCAGATTCTAGTGAAGCTGAAGTTATAATCATAAATACTTGCGGATTTATCAAATCAGCTATTGAAGAGAGTATTAATACAATTTTTGAAATGGCTGAAAAGAAAAAAGAAAAATGCAAATATTTAGTTGTTACAGGTTGTATGTCACAGCGTTTTATGGATGAATTAAGTACTCAAATGCCAGAAGTTGATCTTTTTATCGGTACAATGAATTATCATAAAATTGCGCAATTAATAAATTCTTTATATGCAAATAATGGTATAAAAATATTAAAAAATGATATTAACGACAGAGAGTTTACAAGTAAGAGATATTTAACCACACCACCACACTATGCATATTTAAAAATAGCAGAAGGATGTTCTAATAGATGCACATATTGTGCAATACCATCGATACGTGGGAAATATACATCTAGACCTTTTGAGGAAATAATTGCTGAGGTTAAAATTTTAAAAGAAAACACATTTTTAAAAGAGTTAATTTTAATTGCTCAAGATGTTACAAAATATGGAGAAGATTTATATCAGCAAAACAGGTTAATTGAATTAATAAAAACTTTGGATAATTTTGACATTCCATGGATTAGGTTATTGTATTGTTATCCTGAGTTAGTATCAGAAGAATTAATTAAGACTATTGTTGAATCAAAACATATACTGCATTATTTAGATATACCATTGCAGCATATTTCCTCAACAGTTTTAAAAAGAATGAATAGACGTGTTAATAAGGAAGAAATTGAAAGTTTAATAAAAATGATAAGGAAATATGATCCTAATTTTATTATAAGATCAACTTTTATAGTTGGATTTCCTGGTGAAACAGAAGAAGATTTTGAAGAATTAAAGAGCTTTCTAACTGAATATAAGTTGGATAGAGTTGGGTTCTTTATGTACTCTCGAGAAGAAGGTACACCGGCGTATAAATTACCTAACCAAATTGATTCAAAAACTAAGAAAAGAAGGTATAATGAAATATATAATTTGCAACGAAATATATTGGCGGAAAAACAAAAACAAAAAGTAGGTTTTCTTTATGATGTAATTTATGAAGGCATTGATTATGATAAAGAAATGTTTTTTGGTAGAAACAAGGAAAATGCGCCGGAAATTGATGCCAAAGTATATTTTAATTCAAAAATAACATTGGAAGTAGGCAATATATATACCGTTAGAATTACAGGATACGACGATATAGACCTATCAGGGGAGGTAGTGTATGAGCAAGATTAATTTGCCAACAAAAATTACAATAACAAGAATCTGTTTAATACCATTAATGTTGCTATTTTTCTTTTTGCAAGATTTGGCATCTTGGATAGTAGTTTTTACTTTAATAACATTTATTGTAGCTGCGGGGACGGACTTTATTGATGGAAAATTAGCAAGGAAAAGAAATGAAGTTACAACTTTAGGAAAATTTTTAGATCCAATAGCGGATAAACTTTTAGTTATAGTATCTTTGATTTTAATTTTAGATAGATATATGGGTATTTATAGTTCTGTCCTTGGAAATGGCTCTAGAATTGTTTTTATTGTTATTGCAATAACAATTATAGCAAGAGAGCTAATTATATCAGGGTTTAGGCAAATAGCTGCTACTAAGGGGATAATAATGCAAGCTGATATTTTTGGCAAGATAAAAACATTTGAAACCTTTATAGCAATTGGGTTTTCATTTTTAATTGATTTTACTGTATATAATAGGACATTTGGTAGAGTAATGTTGTACATTTCATTTATTTTATGGATTGCAGCTTTTATTTTAACAATTCTTTCAGCTTTTAATTATTTTTTTAGCAACAAGGTTGTTTTTGAAGACGATCATATAGAAAAAGATGAAAACGGTAATGTTGTAAGTGAACAAGTTGCTAGTGACCAAATAGAGATGATTAAACCAGATGACCCTAAGAGTGAGATGTTTAGTGAAAGCAATGAAGAAGAGAAAATCCAAGATGTAGAAGCGACAGAAGCTAAAGCAGATCATAGTGCTGAGGAAGAAAAAGAATCTCAGATTTCTAAAAAATCAAGAGGAACAAATAAAAAACAAACAAAATAAAGAAACAAAATTATATTAAGATGCATAAATAGTTAATTATATTGCGGAGGGGAAAATGTTATATAAAAACTATTGCACATTGATGACATGTGGACTAACTAAAGAGCAATTTGACAATGAAATAGAAGAAATTAATTCTGGCAATGTTTTAGTGACCTTTGAAGAAAAATATTTGATAGGTAAAATTATTATTATGAATGATAATGCTAGCGAAGAAGAATTTTATTCAATATTCAAAAAAATTGTTGAAAAGTATAGTGAGAATATTTATGCTGACATTGACATTAAACTTGAAGAAGTTTTAATTAGAACAATGTCAGATTCTGGATACAAGTTAGGCGTTGCAGAATCTATTACAGGTGGGTTGATTTGTTCAAAACTTGCAAGTATTCCTGGATGCTCAAGAGTTCTATATGAGGGATTAGTCGTATATGATTCTAATGCAAAAGTTAGAAGATTACACGTATCTTCTTCAACAATTGAAGAGAATGGTCCAATTTCTAGAGAAACATTATCCGAACTTTTAAAAGGGATACTTTCAAATAAAGAAATTGATTTTGCAATTGCGACTACTGGTTGCGCAGGACCACAATCATATTCAAAAGATATCCCACAAGGTATGGCTTTTGTTGGAGTAGCGTCAAGGAAGGAAGAAAGAGTTTCTAAAAATATATACAAAGGTGATAGAAACGAGGTTAGGGAATCTGTTGCAAATTATGCAATGTTTATGTTGATAAAAATGATAAAAAAAGAAATAAATTTAGGTTGAGGTAAAAAATGGCAGAAAAAAAATCAAAAGAAGTGTTAAATCCTACGACACTTGCAGAAAAGAAAGAAATATTAGAAAAGGCAATAAGTGAAATTGAAAAACAATATGGTGTTGGATCAATTATGAAATTTGATGAAAACAAAAAAGTTTCAGTTGATGTAATTCCAACAGGTTGTTTGCCGCTAGATATTGCTTTAGGGGTTGGTGGTGTACCAAGAGGAAGAATTGTTGAAATTTATGGTCAAGAATCTTCTGGTAAAACAACACTAACATTGCAGATAATCGCGTCAGCACAAAAGATGGGCCTAATGGCTGCCTTTATTGACGCAGAACACGCACTAGACCCTGACTATGCAGAAAAGTTGGGAGTTCAAATGAAGGATTTATATATTTCACAACCATCATCTGGGGAAGAAGCATTAGATATTGTTGATCATTTGGTTAGAACAGGAGCTTTAGGAGTAATAGTTGTTGACTCCGTGGCTGCATTAACTCCGCTTGCAGAAATTAATGCGGAAATTGGAGCGGTTACAGTTGGTTTACAAGCAAGGTTAATGTCTTCTTCATTAAGAAAATTAACATCAGTTATTTCAAAATCAAATACTTGTGTTATTTTCATTAATCAAATTAGAGCAAATGTTGTTACTAATCCATATGCAGGCGGTGGGGGAAGTCCAGAAACTACAACTGGAGGAAAAGCACTAAAATTTTATTCTTCAATGAGAATTGAGATAAAAAAAGCTGAGCAATTAAAGAAGACTGTTGCAGGAGAGCAGGTTGTATACGGATATGTTGCTAAAACTAAAGTTGTTAAGAATAAATTAGCTCCTCCATTTAAGGTTGCAACATTCGATGTTGTATTTGGAAAAGGTGCGCAAAAAGAAGCTGGATTAATTGATGTAGCAATTGAATATAATGTAATCAAAAAATCTGGTTCTTGGTTTAGTTACAATGATGAAAAAATCGGGCAAGGCAAAGATAATGCAGTTAAATTTTTAGAAGATAATCCAGGAGTTTATGATGAAATTTATGGAATCGTTCTAAAAATGATTAATGAAAATAAAAATCAATAAAAATTGTTATTATTGACACTAAAATATTAATAGTTTAACATAAATAATATATACACATGCATGTTTTAATCCTATGCATGCATGTATAAATACTTGATAATTGATAAGATCGGAGGTATAAATGGTGAGCAATCAAGAAATGTTTCTAATTGCTAACCTTAGTGGTGGAATAGTCGCACTTATCTCGATAATATGTATACTTGTAGGTGTTGCAATCGGAGTGGTTGTGGCAAAGTTAATTATAAATAAAAAAATTGGCGAAACAAAAGAACATGTTAAAGGAATGTTGGACAATGCTCAAAAAGAAGCAGAAAGACTAAGGAAAGAAGCATTATTAGAAGTTAAAGAAGAAAAAACAAAATTAATAGAAAATTTTAACGAACAGGAAAAACAATTACGTTTTGAACTCCAAAAGCAAGAACAACGCTTAAACAATAAGGAAGAAATGCTAACAAGAAAAGAACAAAGCCTTGATGCAAAAACAGATAATGTTGAGCGTATTAAAGCAAGATTGGATGAAAAAGAAAACAATTTAAATATTTTAGAAGATCAGCTAAATGAATCAAAAGCGCAAATTGATGTGCAAATTCAAAATGTAGCTAAAATGTCTCAAGAAGAAGCCAAGCAGCTTTTAATTGAGCAAATGAAAGATGATGCTAAAAAAGAAGCTGTACAAGAAATAAAAGAAATTGAACAAAAAACAAAAGATGAAGCAGTTAAAATAGCAAGAGAAATTGTCTCGCAAGCAGTTCAGAGATGTGCTGTTGAGCAGACTGCTGATATTACTACATCCGTTGTTGAATTACCAAATGATGAGATGAAAGGTCGATTAATCGGTAGATCTGGAAGAAACATTAAAACAATTGAAAATTCAACAGGTGTTGATGTAATAATTGATGATACTCCGGATGTTATTACATTATCTTGTTTTGAACCAATTAGAAGAGAAGTTGCAAGACGTGCTATTGAAAAATTAATGCTTGATGGAAGAATTCATCCTTCAAAAATCGAAGAAACGGTTCAAAAAATTCGTAAGGAAGTTGAAGCCGATATGAAAAAGGCTGGAGAAGATGCTGTATTTGACGCAGGGATCTTTGGCATGCATCCTGAATTAATTAAGATTGTTGGTAGAATGAAATATAGAACTAGTTATGGACAGAATATGCTAACACATGCTTTAGAGGTATCGTATATTGCTGGAATTATTGCTAGTGAATTAAAGGCAGATATAAAAATTGCAAGAAGAGGAGCGTTTTTACATGATATCGGTAAAGCGTTGGATCATGAAATCGCTGGTACGCACGTACAAATAGGTGTTGATATTGCTAAGAAATATGGTGAAAGCAGAGAAGTTATTCATTGTATTGAAGCACATCATAATGATGTTGAAATTCAAACGATAGAGGCTTTAATTGTGCAAGCTGCAGATGCTATATCTGGAGCAAGGCCTGGAGCTAGACGTGAACAGCTTGAAAACTATGTAAAGCGTTTAGAAAAATTAGAAGAAATTGCAAAATCATTTAAAGGGGTTGAGCAATCGTATGCAATCCAAGCAGGAAGAGAAATTAGAGTTGCAGTAAAACCTGAGCAAGTTACAGATGAGCAAGCAGTATTCTTAGCCAAAGAAATAGCTCAAAAGATTGAAAATGAACTTGAATATCCAGGGCAAATTAAAGTTAATGTTTTGAGAGAGTTAAGAGTTGTACAGTACGCAAAATAAAGGATATTTTAAAATAGGCTTTGAAAGCCTATTTTTATTATATCATTAGCAATTGAGGTATATTTGAGTTAATATTTTATATTGTAGACTATTAAGTGTGTGAGGTGAAAGATGCACGATATTTATGAAAATCCATTATCAACAAGATATGCTAGTCGTGAAATGTTAGAGTTGTTTTCAGATGATAAGAAATTTAAAACTTGGCGTAAGTTATGGCTTACATTGGCAAGTTGTGAAAAGGAATTAGGATTAAATATTACTGAAGAGCAAATTAAAGACTTAGAAGATAATTTAGAAAATATTGATTATGATAAAGTAAAAGAGTATGAATTAAAATTAAGACACGATGTAATGTCGCATGTGCACGCTTATGGAGATGTTGCCAAAAGTGCAATGCCGATAATTCATTTAGGCGCCACATCTTGTTTTGTAACAGATAATACAGACTTAATTATTTACAAGGAAGCACTTAATATAATTAAACAAAGAGTTTTACTTGTAATAAAGAATTTGAAAGATTTTGCTCTTAAATATAAAAATCTTCCAACATTAGGATTTACACATATGCAACCTGCACAACTTGTGACTGTGGGTAAGAGAGCAACATTATGGATAAATGAGTTGTTAATTGATTTAGACAGTATTAATCATATTATTGATACAATTCCATTTAGAAGTACAAAAGGAACGACAGGTACGCAAGCAACATTTTTAGAATTATTTGAAGGCAATCATGAAAAAGTTAAACAACTTGAAAAAATGGTTGCAGAAAAAATGGGATTCAAAGATAAGATTTTACCTGTGAGTGGTCAAACATATACAAGAAAATATGATTATAACATTTTGTCGGTTTTATCTGAGGTAGCACAAAGTGCTTATAAGGCTGGAAATGATATTAGAATATTACAAAGTTTAAAGGAAATAGAAGAACCGTTTGAAAAAACTCAAATTGGATCATCTGCTATGGCATATAAAAGAAATCCAATGAGAAGTGAAAGAATGTGTTCTTTGGCACGTTTTGTTATTTCTGCACCAATAAATGCCGCTGTGACATCATCTACGCAGTGGTTTGAAAGAACCCTTGATGATAGTGCAAATAAGCGCATAGTACTATCTGAAGCATTTTTAGCGCTAGATGCAGTATTATTAATTTATGCAAATATTACTTCCAATCTTGTTGTTTATCAAAATATGATTAAAAAACATGTTATGGACGAGCTTCCTTTTATGGCTACAGAAATAATTTTAATGGAGTGTGTAAAAGCTGGAGGAGATAGACAGGAGTTGCACGAAAGAATTAGAGTTTTATCTATGGAAGCAGCAAAAGAGGTTAAAGAATACGGAAGAATGAATGATTTAGTAGAAAGAATACTTAAAGATGATAGTTTTAAGGCAATTCATTCCAAACTTAATGATATACTTAATCCAAAAAACTTTATAGGTAGAGCTGATAAGCAGGTTGATGAGTTTATTTGTCAATATGTTGATCCTGTTTTGAAGGACTTGGATAAAAAGTTAAAAACGGAGACTTTAAAAGTATAAAAATTCTAAGATAAATAAAAAATGCTGCTAGAAAGTTTCTAACAGCATTTTTTTATTATCTAAGGAGCTATGCTAAAAAAGTTAATCCACTTTTGAGAGCAAAAAATAGTGTAACAGAAATAATACCAAATACAATATAAAAATAAATTCTTAATTTAAACAAAAATTTTTTTTTCATAATAATTATCTCCTAGAAACTTTTTTAACAACACCAGTAGAACTTTTTGACATATTTGGTTTTGTAGAAGGAGTGGCTGTATTTTCTACTTGGTTTTGATTATTCTCATTGTTATTTAATGCTGCAATTAAGTCATACGAGAAGGCAGTTGTTAGCTGGTCTGTTGCGCGTTTATCATATAATATACTTACAGCAAAGTTGTTTTGTATTTGGAAATACATTTCCTTATTATAATTTTCAAGTTTTAATTTTAAAGACTTATCTTCAAGTAATGTAGTTAGTGGATTAGTATTTTCAATATTTTTAACTATAACTGCAAATTTGTCATAAACAGTTAATTCAGCATATAGTTTTATATTTGTCACGATTTGATCCAAATCGACCAATTTATCTAATGGAGTATCAGTTCTAACAAAATCGGATTTAATTTGTTGCATTTTTGAAATACGATATGATTCTTGAATTAACCATTTTAGAACATTCATTGGTAAGTTTCTTAAATTATTAATCATATACCAATATGGACCAGAAGGGAAGTTTGAATCTTCTAATGCCATAAATACCATATTTAATTTATGAGCAGCGTCAGGATATGTCTTAAATGAAATTTTATATCCATTGTTAACATCTTCTCTAACAATAGCTACAGTCTTTGTTTTATATTTATAAGTCCAATTGATTTTTCCAGCTTTTTTGATGCAAGAAATTTCTGGCAAGTTATTTAAGAATGTAATAATTTCTGTTAAGTCAAGGGACTTATCTTTGGTTCTAGAAGTTGTTAATAATTGGTCAAAATCGGAATTGCCAATCATATTTACGCGAATTATATCCATATCGCTAGCGCCAATTTCTTGTAAAGTCGCAATTGTTTCAGGGAATTTGGCAACTCTTTGATATACTTCATTTCCAGAAGAAGCAACAATAGTATAGTAGTTAGTGTTTTGGATTTCACTAACTCCATCAGGTAATCTTAGTAACTCAAAATTGCCTTGTTTCATATTTTGTATATGATTGACTGAGTTTAATAAATAGTCATCAACTTCATTAGCAACGACTTTTTTAGCTGTTTTATCTTTATCTTTTTCAACTGTAACTTCTGCAACGCTTTCAAGTGTTTTAGAAAGAGATTTAATATAAAGTTTGTTAGGGAATAATACAAAATATGCAATTATTCCAACAATTGTTAAAAGAATAAGAGGAAAAACAATAATATATAAGTACGAGGAAGTACTTAAGAAGAATGTTAGTATTGCTGTTGATTTAAAAATGTTCGCATATTTTCCAATGATTGCATTTTTAGTGGTAGTTTGTCCATTTGTAAAGGTAATTAAATCATTTGAAATTGTAGATATTTTGCCGATATCATTTTTAAGCACATGAGTTTTGTCGCTTGAAAATCCTTTTTTGAATGCAACAATATCACCAATTTTATAGTTTGATTGCTTAATAAATTGCATATATTGATATTTATCTAACTGAGTTTTACTTATCCCAGTTTGTTCTGCATTTTCTTTGAAATCATTATCATATCTAATCAAACTATATTTGCCAAAAGTAGGAATTCCATTATTTTTTGCGGTCATTCCAACAAAAGAGAGCATTAGTGCAGTGCAAATTAAAATGAATATGAAAGCTGAATCTAAAAGTCCTTTTGAAATTGAAATACGCTTTGCTTCAATTTCTTCATTTGAAATGTTTGATTGACTTTCTCCTTTTTCATTTTTTTGACCATCTGATAAAGCGTTAGTTTTATCAGATTTTTTCTTGCTTTTAGTTTCGTTAGAACCTTTAGTTTTAGCAGTTACAGTTGAATCATTTGCGCTAGATAATACTTCATCATTAGTAGTAAACTCAACATTGTTTTTAGCAGTATCAACATCTACGTTTGTAGTAGGTTCTTCTGCAATTATTTCTTGAGAAGATATTTCATCTGATGCAACTTCTGTATCTAATAATGGTTGTGACTCAATAACGTTCAGATCAACATCTTGAGTTACTTCAATTTTAGGTTCTTGTACGGTCTTTTTCTTATTTGCCATATTTACCTCTATACTATTTGTTAAATACATTATAATCAAAGATTAAATAGTTATCAAGTCAAGAATGAATTTTGTGTTTTTGCCCGTAAATTTATATTTTTGCCCGCAAAAAATATTTTTCAATATTGAGTTGAATAGTAAAAACAAGATTGTGCGTAATTAAAATGATGTTGGCAAAAGTTAATGCTAATTTGTTTTTTTTGCGCATATAAAGTGATAATCTATATGCAATTAAACTTTAATTTTAGCAAAGGCGTCATATATCAAAAATAATGATACATATACGCATTATTCAATTATAGTATGATTATTTTGATATTGCATAGTTTAATGACTTGATTTATAACAATCAATGTTATTAACAATTTTTATGTTGGGGAGATTTTACTACAATAATAAATATTAATGATTAGATATCGACACACATTTTAAAAAATGCTAAAATATCATTAAAGAATTATGGTAGAGGAGATTTTTATTTGTGCTTAAATATTCATATAAAGCAATTACTTCAGCAGGAGTAAACAAAAGTGGGACATTTTTTGCAGAAAATAATACTGCTTTGGTTAATGCGCTTAAAAGCCAAGGTTTGAGTGTTTATTCTTACCGAATAATCAGCAAGCAAAAAGTTAAAAAAGCAAAAAAATTAAATACGGCGGATTTAATTGCTTTTTCAACTCAGTTATCTCAAATGCTTGTTGCAGGATTGTCTCTTGGAACTTCACTTCAAATGCTTTATGAAAAAACTGAAAACAAAAAGAAAAACTTGAAAATGGTTTTTGCTAAATTGTTTGAATCCGTTCAAAAAGGTCAATCATTATCGGAATCTATGGAAGAAATGGAAGATGTTTTTCCGGCGCTATACTTAAGTATGGTTAAGTCAGGTCAATTATCTGGTAAATTGGATGAAACATTAGTGCAACTTGCCGATCACTATGATAAACAGAAAAAACAGCAAAACTTAATTAAAGGGGCAATGAGTTACCCAATTATTTTGGCGGTTGTTTGTGTTCTTGTTGTAGGTGTATTAACAACAACTGTTTTGCCGAAAATGGTAGAGACGTTACCAGAAGGAACAGCGGTTCCTCTCCCTACAAAAATTTTAATAGGAGTAAAAGATTTTATTTTACAAAAATGGCACATTACTTTGATTTCAATCGTTTTTATAGTATTTATGTCTAAATTTTTGAAGAAAGTTCCTAAAGTTCAGGAAGTGAAAGGTAAGTTTTTAGTAAATGCACCTAAGATTGGAAGATTAAATAAAATGAGATACACAGCATCATTTGCTTCATCGTTATCTACACTTTATGCGGTAGGAGTTAATTTGTTAGATGCTATACAAATGGCTGGGGAAGTAACAACTAACTTACATATTAGAAAGGAAGTAATGCGTGCGAGTATCGATATTAGAAAAGGTAAAGCAATATCAGAGTCATTCTCTACAATTAGTTCTTTCGATCCTATGTTAACAACGATGATGTATGTTGGTGAGCAATCTGGATCTTTGGGAGATATTTTAAAGAAAACTTCTGATTATTTTGATGAAGAGGCAACTACTGCGGTTAAAGGATTAACAGCAATGTTACAACCTGCGATGTTACTTATTATGTCAATTGTTGTAGGTTTTGTATTAATCGGCGTAATGATGCCAATGTTTGCAATGTATAAAGGGTAATAATTTATAGAGGTATAAAATAGCGATGTATGTAGTATATATAGGAAGTGATAAAATTAGAATAGTTGAGGCATCAACCAGTTTTGGTAAAGTTTTTGTAAAGAGTTTATTTAGTCAAATAACACCTAATGATTATTTGGATAATCCAACAGATAAAGCTTTTGCAGAACTTTCGAACGTTATTGCTGACGGACTAACTCAAATTAATGGAAAAGGAAAAACAGTAAGAGTTGTTTTGGAGAATGGAACTATTCCGTTTACTGAAAAAACAATTCCATCGTTGTCGCAAGACAAAACAATAAAAATGGTAATTAATGATATTTTTAGCGATGAAAAATTAATAGCTCAAAATGTTGTAGATTACATTGAAATAGAAAGGTTTATTCAGGAAGAAAAAATTGAAAAATCTGATAAATTAGTTACCTTTTTAGGTAAGGCTCCAAAGAAAAAAGAGGAAATGAATGAGAAAACTGAAGAGCCTGATGATAAAAATGTTAAAGTTAAGAAAGTTAGAATGTCTAACATTTTCTTTACTTATGTGGCAAAAGACATTATTAAGCACCTTGAAAAGTTTTTTAAAGATTTAGGATATAAATTAATGTCAATTGATATATATCAAAATGCAATGCGTAAATTAATTGGACAACAGATTGCACTAAAAAAGAGAAATCCTAACCTAGAAGATGGGGTAGTGTTGCCGGATAATATGGTAATTGTTGAATACAAAGATGATGCTATAACATTGTTCTTATTTAAAGATGGAAAAATGGGATACACATTTAGAAAAACATTGATGTCTTCTATGTCTAATCATTTTCAAAGTGAAAGATTGTATTTTATTGCTGAGTTAACACAAACTATATCTGAAGCTTTACAATTTTTTAGATCAAAAAATCCAGGATTAGAATATGACGGGGTATATATTACTGGGGTTTTAAATAATTTTGATTCTTGGGGAGGAGAAGTTTCTGCAAAAATTACATATGACTTAAAACCTTTAGGACTTCATCCAATGTTTAGAAATGTTGATGAAATGGAATACAATGAGTTTTCTGGAGCACTTGCCGGATTTATAAGGAAATAAGGAGAAATTATGAGAAAAGATTTAAATTTGTTGAAGTTTAAAGATATTTCAGTTTCATCTACATCGAATCAAAAGATGGGTATGGCGTTATTGGCTATTATTGCAATTGCTATAATAGGTTTAACTGGATTTATTTATGTAACTACATCCTCAAGTTTGAAAGAAGCTACTAAAAAAAGAGATCAGGCAAAGAAAGATGCAGATATTATGGTGATTAATAATGCGCAAAAAATTAAAATAGCCACACTTGAAATTGAAAAAGCAAAAGAGGAGAAGGAAAAATATGAAAGATTGCTAGCTCTTCTTGATGGATATGATGCGAGTACAACAATTCATGAAAATGTTTTTCAATATTTTATGTGTAATCCTGAGTTAAAATATCAAGAGGCTCTTCAAGTTGAACAAGCGAGAAATATATTAAAAACAGATACTTCCGAAACAGTGGCGCCAACCAATAGTTTATATGAAAAATCAGTACTTTCTTTTAAGTTCTACGAGGAATTGATTGACAAATCTACTAATGAATATGTGTTTACGATTAAATTTGAAATTGGCGGTATTTATTTCCAAGATGGCTTAGTGACACCAAAATCTATTGATAAAGATGCTCCAGATTTGGCATCAAACATATATAAAAAGTACTTAGAAAAGTTATTGCAAAAAAATGAAGAATATAATCTCAAGATTAATCAAGATTTAACTGTAATTGGTGGTGATGATGGAGCATATGGTATTTTGTTAAATGTTGAGGTTAAAATGCCTGTGGATAAATACAAAGATTTTGTATCGTTATTTAATAATACAAGCAACACCAATTTGGTACCTTAAAAGGAGTAGAATCTATGAATACACAAATAAAGAAGAAAGACATTATTTCATTAATTGCTTTATTTCTAATCCTTATAGTTGTATTGGTGGTAGTAATGGGGATTATGCCAGCAAGAACAAAAATTAAGCAGGCGCAAGAGGAAACAAAAACATTTCTTGCTGATTATGCGCAAAAAAATATGAAAAATAGTGAAGAAATAAAAAAATTGAAAATAGTGGAAAGTGAGAGAGATGCACTTAAAGAAGAAGTAAAAAATCTTGAGCAGAATTATCAACAAATAAGTGCTAATACTAAATATGTGTACATTTCCGAAGAAGAATTAAATAATAAAATTTACAACATTTTACTAAAATTAGGGTTTTCACTTGATTCCAATGTAAAAGTTTCGAAATCAAATAATACTAACGAAGAATATACAATATATGAATTAAATTACTCATTTTCACAAAGTAATGATGAATTAGGTTTAGAAATCGTGAAACCTGATACCAGTGAAGAAAATTACGATAAAAAGCTTGCTTTTTATGATCAAATTGTAAGCAATGTTCCTTCAGGTTACGATACCTATTTTGCTGATAGTACTGTTGATGTGTTTTATAAAAAGGCACAAGATGGAGAAAATTATGAAAGTTACAATATAATCTATAGTAGTGAGCAACTTCGTGGAAGATTCGGAAGACCAGATCAAAGGATTAAAAAATTATTTGATGAATTAACAAATATTAAGAATAGTGATGAACAAAAGGTTGCTGTATCAATTAAAGAAAATAAAATTGAGAATACAACTCTAGGTGGTTTGAGTAAAGTTGAATATGCAAAAATAGCAAAGTCTAATACTATTCCTGACGAAACAGAATTAAAAATTAATAGATATTTAGGTAAAATTACTTTTAAAATGGAAATTTTTATTAAAACAAATAAATAAAAAATTAAAAGGTGAATTATGTTTAGGAGTTTAAAAAAATTAAAGCGAAATAGTAAAAGAGGAGCATCATTAATAATGCTATTAATCACTATGACTGTTTTGATGCTTTTGGGCTCAACATTTGGAATTTTGGCAAAAAGGACATATGAGAATTCATACGCCAAAATGGCTTTATCTCAAGCAAAACTTACAGCAACTACAACTTTAAATGTATTAGATAAAGTTTTAGAAACTGATATTGAATTAAGAAACAAGTTAATTACTAATTTAGATCAAGTAATTGCAAACAATTCTTTTGTTTATCCAACACAAATGGAAGCGCACCAATTTATTTTAAGAATACCTGTTCGTTATTTTGTTGAAACTACTGCAATAAATCAAGACGGCGCAAATGTAAGTAATATTGATGATCAAAGATTGCGATCTTTATTAGCAAGTGATAAATTTGGAGAATCATACATTGAGGTTAGTTATACTAATAAATCTAAAAGTGAAATTAGGTTTAGAATAGTTGGACAATATAAAGGGTATATTAGTACTATAAGTTATCTATATTCAAGATCAACAAATGCGACAAAAGAACTTGAAAAAATCCTAAGCAATTCTTTAATTTTGAAAACACCTATAGTTAATGTTATAACTCACGAAATCAAAGGCGATATGTATATAGACAATCCACGAGATTTTAAAATTGAAGGTGGAGTTGCAGTAGAAATAAATGAAGATAAATTTGAAAATATTTTTTCTGGGAAATATGATGTAAAAAGTCAACAAGATGTTCCAGATGATTCATCCACAAAAGGACATACAAAGAAAAAAGATTTCTTTGATAGAGTTATAGATAGACCAAACAAATGGACAGAAGTTTATATTCGAAGAGTATTTTATGATCAACATGCTGAAAGATATCCATCTATTTATGGAGAGTTAAAAGAGGTATTTCCATCATATTCTAAATTTGATCAACAGCTAGTAAATATAGGGGATATTAAAAACTTTTTCTATAGAACTATAAACGGTAATTTGATAATTAATAGTGATGCATTAGTTGGATTATATGATAAAGGTGGAACAGTATTTAAATATAGCCTAGATTATGTTGAACGCCGTTATACAGAGAATAGTTATAGTGATGATAGACCTGGCGCATCTGAACACGGATACGGAAAAGCAACTGGTGTAACATTTGACTATAGAACACTTGCTGAAATATTAGGCGGTGCCCCAACTTCTGTTGGGCAAAATGTTCATAATACATATTTAGGGCTAAAAGGTGATTTATATATTAATGGTAATGCTAGAATAGAAAATATACGTCAAAAAGGTAATCAATATATTACAGGTTCAGCTGTTATTGCAGGGCCAAGAGATTATAAGGCGGATAATAAAACATTCACTCATTGGTTTAATGTTATTGACGGAGATGTATATATTGACGGAAATGCTTATATTGAAAATACTATAATCACTGGCAATTTATATGTTAACGGTAAAATTTGTGAGATTCAACAATCACAAGTTGGTGGAAATGTCTATGTTACTAATACTAGCAGAGAAGATATTATTCCATATACCGTTTTAACGGGAAATCCAAATAATGCAAATGAGTTAGGTATAATTACTAGCGGAAAAATTGAAGATGCTACTCCAGGAAGACAAAATTGGAATAATAATGGTAGAAAATATATTGTAAAAGATGATTATTACTATACTCATAATTTGGGTAATGTAAACAGACAATTAAGTGATATTAACGGAACACCATTTACGGTAGCAACAAAGAGTAACCCAAATATTAATACAATTAATAGAAAATATAGCAATGATACTCCAGTTACAAATATTAAATACAATGTTAAAATTGGAGGAAGTGTAAAAGTTAACACAAGCTTAATTTTAAATCTTTCAAGTGATATTCACGGCGATATAATAGCAAATCCTATAAAAAATGAAATAGTTGATGGCGAAATTGTACAAGTTCCTTTACAAGACGAAAATTCATTCTTGTTTATTAATGCGGGACCGTATGATAGTATAAATGGAAAGGCTTTATTTTATAATAATTACCACAATACATTCTTTACGATTTTTGGAGATATTAAAACAACTGCACAGCAAGTACATTTATCTCAATTTTATTTGTCAAACAGTACAAATAAAAAAATTAGCGCTATAACTGGTGCTACTGAAATACAAACCTCTCAAGGTAGTATTATACAAAATAATGTTTCATCATTGAAATCATACTTGATTTTAAACTCGGTAAAACACACTATAAGTGTTAAGCAAGGGGATGTTATAACAAAAGCAAGTAGAGTTATTGTTAATTCCATTGATAATGATGACAAAACAGGGATAAAAGCAAGTTTAGTCCCTACTACGTCAGTAGGCAGGGTTTCAAATATCTCGACAACAATAAGAGGTTCGCTAATTGCCGATAATTTAAAACCTATTAATACAGCACAGTTAAATATAAGTCAATTTAATGGATATTCTGTTGATATTGAAAATGACACAATTATTGAAGGTAATTTATATGTTAAACCAGAAAATTTTTTAGATGCGGGCAACATCTATGTTTGGTTACGTGGTTCAAGAGTATACGGCGATATTAAAATTGATGGGAATATTCAAATTGATGCTTTGCGTGCAAGTGACAATATTAGTATTAATGGAGATTTGCATGCAAGTGGTAGTATTAATTTTGTGTCGAGTCAAGCCTCATTTGATATTGGCGGTAACATTTATTCTGGAAAAGATTTATCATTATCAAATGCAAAAGTTATGACTAGAAAAAATGATGCATCATTTGCAATTAAATCAAAAGGTAAAATTTCATTAAATAAAGTTACTTCATTTTATGGCAATATCATAGCATATGACCGCATTGTATCTGTAGGATCAACATTTAGAAATGGCAAAGTTGTTTCATTTAATGATAGTGTAATTTTATCTGTAGATGATTCAGATAAAACACAGTCAGTTTTAATAAGATATTTAGATGATGATGGTGCGGTATTGAACTCAATGAATGCATATACTAGTACTATCACACTTTCAGGTAATAACAAGTATACAAAAATTACTGTAACAAAACCAGATTTTACACCATACAGAAAAAATAAAGCTTTCAAAGGATGGGTTTTAGCGAGTGCTAGAGCGGAATATAAAAAAGAAGATTCGAATTTTAACAATAATACATTTATTGGGGCATCATTTAGCGATTATAATGCCTTAGGGAATTTAGCTGTTAACTATCCATATGTTTATGGTGATGGTAAAACGCATCCATATGTAGTTTCTGACGAATCTAAAAAAGTATATTCATTAACTAAACAGTATTTGCCAGTTAATGGCTATTATGGTTTGATTTATAATTTAACGTACGACAAGCAAACTAAAAAGCCGCACATATTTGACTTTCAAAACGATGTTGTTTTGTGTAATAGTGATGATGATATTGAGGATTTAACGTTCTTGCCATATTTTGAAGACGAAAAAGTTAATGATTCTTTAACTGAAAGAGTTGTTGCGGATGTTGAGATTGATTATAAACAATATCATGATTATGCTCAAACTTCTTCTACACAGTTAGATTTTATTCAAAAGTTAAATGTTGATAAGATTTTTCCAGAATATATTTCAATTTTAATGGATTCTTCGTTAGAAAAAACAGTAAAAGTTAGATGGAATATTAACAATATTGATTATAAAAAATTAAGGTCTGATGTTAAATATGAATTCTATCCTACAAAAGAAGATGGAACATCTCTATTTGATAATGAAAGCAATAATAAGATTGTAGCAAAAGTTTTATTTAGAAATGTTAATACTAAATCTAGAATTGTATATAAGGATGAATATGGTAGTATTATTGCATCACAATATTTTTTAACAGGAAGTAATCCAACAGAACCACTTTATCTATATAAGAATGGACAAAAAATGTTTAGACATTGGTATAAAGAAGGTGATATAGAGCAAAGAGAAATTTTGACAACTGATATTCTTACAGATATTACACTTCAAGCCAAAGTTGCAAATTATGTGGAGAATAATAATTATCAAAAACTATCTTGCAATAACGGTGGATATGAAGATGGAGGTTCGAAATTTTATTTTAAATTACAAGGTGATACCGATTTATTATTCCCAGTATTTACTGCACAAGAAGTTTTAGATGCAAGTGGGAATCCTATTGTTCCAACTGAAATTCAATTACTTAAAAATGATTTTGAACTAGGAAATTTATATCTTAAAAACACAATTACTGAAAGTGAAATTAAAGCTCAATTACCAGAAAGATTAACCTTTAAATACAAAGATGGAACTTTAAAAATAATAAATCTAGATTCAACCAAATGGCAATTTGCGCAACCATTTAATAGCAGCATTATAACGAAACAAAGAGTCTATTACAATGATAGTTCAATGTTTAGTTCATTAGAAAATGGCTTGTTAATGCCACACTATAACATTTATTTAATAAATGAATCATCACCACAATATGATAAATTTGTTAATGTAGTGATTAAAGATAAAAATCAAAAGAGAAGCGGTATTTTTATTCACGAGTTGAATGGATCAAATATCGTTACCTATGCTCAAGATACTTATGAGGGTATTGACACGCAAGGAGCAGATTTATATAGCAAAAAATTAACTATTGAATATGTATTTGTGCCACAAAATGATGTTTTACCAGAAATCAAATATTATGATACTTCAAATAATTTAGTACCATTAACATTTGAAAAATTAAATGCAGATAAAAATGGCTTTTCTGAAGTTTATGCAACTTATAAAACAACCTCATATTTGTCATATATTGGACAAAATTCATTGTTTAAAGGAGAGGAGCATTCTCAATTGAGTGCATTGATTTTTCCTCAAACATTGTATCTAGAAATGTCAAATCATGAGATAGTTAAAATAGAAAACATTGGAATTAGTGGAAATTATCCTAAGTTGAATATAATAAATGGACCTTATGATAATAATGTAGTTAATGATTATGAATTTCAGTTGCAAAATGATGATGGGACTTTATATAAAATTTTTGGGAACGAAGTGACAGTTAATTTAAAAATATGTATTGTGAATATTAGTGTGCATAATTTAACACTGAATATAATGCACACTAATGAGTACGATATAAATAACGCAAATATTAAAATTATTGGTAAATATGCAGTAAATAGAACTTATAGTGATTTTAAATTAGACGGACAAATTTTAGATTATTTTAAATTATTGTTTAGATTTGGATTAAAATTTGATAAAAAATTCTATTATTATAACAATTTTGATAATGTTATTACTGCAGAAACTTATGAATATGATTTTCTAAAAACATTTAAAGAAAATTCGGAAACATCATTTAGTATTGATGTAAGAACATTGCAAGATAAATATAGTTTATATTTATATCC
The DNA here is from genome assembly GCA_023396095.1 of Bacillota bacterium. Classification (GTDB taxonomy): domain Bacteria; phylum Bacillota; class Clostridia; order Christensenellales; family UBA3700; genus JAEWXG01. The sequence continues at coordinate 22,971 of JAEWXG010000007.1, forward strand.
AAAATTTGAAAGTTATGCGCCAAATTCTTTGGAAAATAATATTATTGACAATGTGACAATTAAAGCTGTTAACAGTGCTGTAATAGGCAAGTTTATAGAAGAGCCTAAAGATATTAATATAAACAATTTGATGGGCGGAAATACAAATTTCATTGCAATTAATTTAGCTAGATATGCAGTACATTCTAAAATGTTTCCATTTACACAAAGGTTTATAATTAAAATGAATAATGGGGAATCCGTTTATTTAAATCTATATGATAATACTTTAGAAAATAATGGGATGCCAGTTTTTAATAATGAATTACTCGAACATCTTAATTCATTTAAAAAATATGTGGTAGATAGTGTACGTGCCGATGGAAGTCATGCACCTCAACAATTTAATTTTAAATTTCAAGATGATTATAAAGATAATTTAAAATTAGTTATTGACTTGGAAAATCAAGAAGTCTCTCTTGAAACTCTTAAAGATTTTGCAGATCCTCTAATAAGTAAAGTTAATAAGGCAATAATGTTGCTTCATCCTGATGAAAAAGAAAATTATTTGTCAATTAATGAAATATACGCAAAAGAACATTTGATTATTGGGTTGCCATTAACATCTACATTTACAATTCATAATTTGTCTACAATGAACCTTGATGATACAAAAGAGCAAATAAAGACCATATTTTCTAGTTCAGAAATTATGAGTTTATTGCCTAGCATTAAAAAGTACTTTTTACAAAAAATAGTTGCAGGAAAGAGTTTATTTGTTAATAATGCTTACTTTGATTTAGGCGGCATCAATCAAAAAGTGTATGCACATGATGATATATTGATTTCAAATTCAATTATTAATACTGATGTTGAATCTGGAAAATTTGATATTCCAAATGATGGGCAATATCCAATTACTATTATCAATTCTAGAATAAATGGCACAATTTTAGTTAAACATGATGCTAACATAAAAGCACAACATGGTGGGAATACAGTTATTAATGATATCAAAATCAATAAAGAGAGCGGCACTTTAAAGATAGAAGGACCTGTAAAATTTAGTAACCCAGTTTACGTTAAAAATACATCTTATGTTGTTAACATAACAAAGCCAGATGGTGCTATTAATTTAGATGAAAATAATTTTGGTTACGCGGCAAAATTTAATGGTCTATATGTTAAAGGCACACTTATCATGTCAGATTATAGTGCGATTGAAACATTATCTAGTGATAATATTTCATATGTAAAACGATTTTCTATATTGAGGGATCCGAATTCCTCTGGTGACATGATTAACATTAGAATTCCATTAAAAATTGATGAATTTTTAAATAACGGAAATAAAACAACAATTAATATTCATTCGGATTTTTACAATATGAATTCTTTATCAACATTAGGGACTCCTAGTTCCTATTCATCTAGATTTAATGTATTAGGTGGAAAAATTTTCTATATTGCCGGAAATTATGCTACTTCTCTTGATAGATTTATTGATGATGGAACAAGTGAATCAATATTATATGTTAATGGAAGTGTTAATTTTAAAGCTGTAAATGATGGTTGGCAATATGCTAAATTAAGTCGTGCATTAATTGCCACCGGAGATGTTAGAATTGATAGAAAATATGGTGTTGTTTTAAAGAAACCTTTTGAATTTAATTTGCATCCTGACATTATAACATTGGGGGAATTAATAATTGACAGTAATGGAGTAAACACTTTAGCTGGAAATACATCCGAGACAGATCATGATTATTTTGGGGCTTTATTTGCTAAAAATGGCGTGAAAATTCACTTAAATTTTACATCTGCAGGGTATCAACCTATCTTTTCTTTGAAGGGTGTTTATACAGAAGGAGACTTAGAAATTTATAATTCATATTATCATCTTACAAACTGGGATAGACCTTTTGCCGTTTCTAATTATAATGGTGAAAATAATACTCCTTATATTTATGCCAAAACAGCAAAAATTAAATCGCCAGAAAATGGAGACTCATCGAACAGTTATAGTAATCGAATATATTTTTCCGATTCTTTAAAAGTATATTTAAAAACTAGCCTATTAGAACTTCACAAGGTTTATAAAGGTGGTAAAAATTTTGCTCATAGTGGCAATATAATTACACCTACAGAAGCTTTAAAAGAGCAAAATGTTTCGAATTTATATCAAAAATTTCTTGATACAGATGATAATATACGTCAAATTTCGAAAAAGAGAATAAGAGATTTTTATGAAAATAATGTTATTAAATCTGACATTGATGCTAAACTTAATGCACTAGATGCATATTGCAACACTAAATTTAACGATAATAGTTTAGATCCAATATTTTCTGGTGGTGATAGCTCTGCCAATGAATTAAATAATCTTGCGATAAATTTGTTTGGTGTTGCATTTACAGGAACAATAACACAAGAATTGTTAGAAGAAAATGTTAAGCAAGCTATAAATGACAAATTAGATGAAAATAATATTAATAATGAAACTTTAAAAATTGATTCTGCCTTCTATGCAATGGATTTAAAGAACATTTTTATTAGTGACATATATACAACATTAGATAGAGGTTTTGGTCAATTTAATAGTCAAATGAATAAATTTTGGAAAAGCAAAATGACAAACATTAAACCTTGGCAGCCATTTGATAAGACTACTATGACAGCATATAATAATTGGAATGATATTCCTAAGTATCTATATTCTGGCGTTGAAAACGGCAATCATAGAGTAATTGAAACTGATTCAAGAATTACTGAAAGATTAATTGTTCCTGATAATGGAGAGTTGTATTTAAGAACAACGAACGGCAATTTAAACATATTAATTGAGAATGGTATAACACTTGGAGTTAATGCGAAGATTGTATTAATGGGTGGAAGATTTGCATTTATGCATATTAAACCATACTCGGATAATAAGTATGATTTGCCTAACATGAGAAATCCGGAATTTGTAGTTAGTGAGAGAGCTAACGTTGGAATGATTAAGATGGATCCATTAGGACAGGATTTAGTTGGTACTGACTCGTTGTTTATAATATCTAATGGACCAGCTACAATGAAAATTGAAGAAGGAAATACTGGAACATTTACCGATATTTCTTCTATTCCTCAAACTCAAATTAAGGCATATGTTTATTTGCCTAACGGATACATGTATTTTAAAGGTAATCATAAATTAGTTCTTCGTGGAAGTTATTGTGTAGGTACATACTTACTTAATGGAGATTTGGTTAAGTTAAGCTCTTTCTTTGCTAATCTTTTCAATGTAAATGATCATGATTATGCTATTATGTTTACATATAAGAATTTAATATATAAGTGGGAAAAAGTTCCGATTGTTACTGCCGAAGATGAAGAAATTCAATTAGGTAATGACAACATTGAGTTTAATAATGCGCATAAAGCATCTTGGAATTTTATGGGGTATGAATAATATGAATAAGCTTTTTAATAAAATTAAAAATAGATATAAACATCTTTATAGAAATAGAAAAAAAGGTTTTACATTGTTAGAGTCTATTATTTCTATAGCGTTATTTGCAATAGCTGGTGTTATTTTAACGATGTTTGTTACGTTAGCAAATAATCATATAATAGGAAGTTATAGAGTTGAAAAAAGTATTCAAAATTTGAATACATCAATTGCAACGAGCAAAAACAATGATGATTACAATATTGTTAACAATCAAGATTCTACAAATAATGCTGCGGATATAGGTGCCAATAAAGTTAGAGGACAGATTCTTATAGCTTTTGATGAAGGAATTGTAATTGGTCCCGTAAAACATAATTATGATGGTTCAATTATGATTGAAGATGGAAAACCAGTTCCTCAATATCAAAATTTAGGTGGTGAAAATAGCAATATTTCGCGTGATATTGAAATTACAACATCGACGCAATACGGCAAAGATGGTAAGCCGATTGCTCAGTTGACTGGTGGAAAATAATGGTAAAGAAATTCAAATTGTTATTTAAAAACAGAAAAAAAGGATTTACATTGGTTGAATTGTTAATTTCAATGGTTTTAGTTGGAATTTTTTCTGTTATGTTAGCATTGATATCAACTGTTATGATGAACAATTTTAAAAACAATAGAGATTATATGTTGGCAAACGATATTGCTGATAATATTTTGCTTGAAATGGAAGATGTTTTGAGAAAATCAAATCAAATTGATTTTAGAAATTCTATAGAGTCTCTTAATGGAAGGGAGGAATTAGAAAGTAGTGATTTTTCTTTTGGTATAGATGAAAATTCACACATAATTTCTCAGTTAGATAAGTTTTCTGCCATTTTTTCTGCAAAAGGAATGATTTATACAATCAAGAAGAATCCTACAAACGACTACCATACAATAACCAATATTGAAGGAATTGCTAATAGATCTCAAATAGTCCCAGATATTAATGCTTTTGGTGAAATAGTGGAATATTCGTATAGAGAAAACATATATTTAAAAGGTTTATTTAAGTTACAGGAAAAAATATATTTTCCAGAAATACCATCTAATAAGAATAGTAATAATGATTACGGAAATTTTAAAACAGTTGTATGTTTTACACCAATTTCTACAAAAGTGATAGGCGAAGAAAATAAATATACATTTAATTCTGTTAAAATTATTGTGGATTTGTATGACAAAGATGAAATGCTTGTAACAACTGGTGAAAAAATAATTACATTAAAAAATATTGAGAAAAAATTGCCAGGTTATTCTTTTACTATTAATGGTAATGTGCCTTCGGAAGATACTCCATTAGATGGTCAAATGAGATTTAGAGTGCTATATTACGGATTAGTTTATGAATTATAAAGAGACAATTTTGTTAGTTCTCAGTATCATTATGGGAATTGGTTTTGGGAGTTTTTTAAATGTTTGTATATATAGAACTCCAAAGAAAATATTTTTTTCTAATAAAAGATCATTTTGTCCTAAGTGTGAACATGAATTATCTGTGAAAGATAATATTCCTCTTTTCTCATATATTTTTTTAAGAGGGAAATGTAGATATTGTGGTGAAAGAATATCATTAAGATACCCATTTGTTGAATTGCTAAATGCATTATTATGGATGTTGGTTTTCATTAAATTTAGAATTCAATGGATAACATTGGTATATATGGTTTTAGTTTCACTTCTTATCGTAATGTCTTTTATAGACATTGATACGTTTGAGATTCCAGACAGAATAATTGTAGTTGGAATAATAATTGCATTAATTTCCTTTGCCCCAATAGATGGTATTAGGTGGCAAGATAAATTAATAGGAATGGTAGCGGTATCACTACCAACGTTTTTATTAGCTATTCTTACTAATGGGATGGGATTAGGTGATGTGAAGTTATTTTTCTTTTTAGGGTTGTTATTTGGATGGCAATATATATTGATAATTTTCTTTTTTGCTGTTTTAATAGGTGCAACGATTGGTGTTATAATATTAATAAAAAATAAAAAGAGTGGTTTAAAAAAGGAAATTCCTTTTGGTCCTTCAATAGCTGTGGCAACTATAATTACAATATTTGTTGGACAATATATTATTAAATTTTACTCTTCATTAATAAGTTAGATTTGGAGGAAGTTATGGCAGAAGAAAGACAATCAATTGGCGAAATATTGCTTAATAATGGAGTAATTTCTCAAGAGCAATTGAATGATGCGTTAAGATGGAAAAGATTACATCCGCAAGAGCATTTGAGAAATATTTTATTGACTCGCGGAATAATAAATGAAAATCAGTTGTTAGCTGCTTTTGCAGAAAAATATCAAACAAAATTTATTGATTCTGATTTAACCGTAAAAAGGGCTGAGGTTTTAAAATTAGTTCCGCATAATGTTGCGCAAAAAAATACATTAATGCCAATTGACATTCAAGGGAATACAATTATTGTTGCATCTTGTAAACCTGGTGACATGAGTGTAATTCAAGATGTTAAAGTTTCATCAAAAATGGAAGTTGCAATTGTTTTTGCGCCAGAAAAAAATATTAAAAGCGCAATTGATAAATTTTATAAAAATGCTGAATTGTTCTTCAAAGATAGTATTCAAGAAGAAGTAAAAACAAAAAATATCGGAGTTTCAGAGGAAGCGCAAAAGAAATTAGAAGACATTGAATCATCAGTTTCAAATACGCCCGTTGTTAAGTTGGTTAACAGCTTAATACAGCAAGCGTATGTTAGAAATGCGTCAGATATTCACATTGAACCATTTGAAGATGAAGTATTAATTAGAATGAGAATTGATGGGGATCTTCAAGAAACAATGAGAGTAAACAAGCAATCATTAAATGGTATTATTTCACGTATTAAAATTTTATCTGGGATGGATATTGCAGAAAGAAGAATTCCGCAAGATGGTCGTTATGAGTTTGATAATGGCGATATTAAGTGTGATCTTCGTGTATCAACTTTACCAACTATTTATGGTGAAAAGTGTGTTATGCGTTTACTTAATACTGGAGGAGAAACATTATTGTCATTTGAACAATTAGGCATGAGTCCAGAAAATATTGAAAGATTTAACAAAATAACATCAGCGCCTAATGGTATTATCTTAGTTACTGGACCTACTGGATCCGGAAAATCAACAACTCTATATGCTGTATTAAATAAATTAAATAGCCCTAAGGTAAATTTAACAACGGTAGAGGACCCAGTTGAAAGACAATTATTCGGAGTAAATCAGGTGCAAGTTAATCCAAAAGCAGGATTGACGTTTGCTTCAGGTCTTAGATCATTGCTACGTCAAGATCCAGATGTAATAATGGTCGGAGAAATTCGTGACTATGAAACAGCAGAAATAGCAATAAGAGCCGCTATTACAGGACACTTAGTTTTATCAACACTTCATACCAATGACTCAATTGCAACAATCGATCGTTTAATTGATATGGGTGTTCCGCCTTACTTAGTTGCTTCTTCAGTTAATGCAATTATTGCACAAAGACTTGCAAAAAGGCTATGTCCTTATTGCAAAAAGAAAGTTCCTATTTCAGCAGAAGATAAGGCATTAATTCAAGATAATGAGATAAAAGAGGTTTATGAGCCAAAAGGTTGCGCACAATGTAATAGCACAGGTTATGCAGGGCGTATAGCAATTTATGAAATTGTTGAAATGACAAATAAAATTAGAAGCATGGTTACAAAAAGTGCTGCCGCTGATGATTTAAGATCGGAAGCAACAAAACAAGGTGCAGTCTTTTTATCAGACAGTTTATCTAAACTTGTTAAATCAGGAATTACAAGCATGGATGAGTATAAAAAGATAATCTATACTGTTTCATAAAAAAATTTTATACTAAATTTGAATAAATTGTTATATTATTACATTTTTCTTATATTGAATATAGTTTTCTTTTTGATATAATATAGTTATGTGAAAGCGAAAGCTTTATGGGAGGTAAATAAAATTATGAAAAATAAAAAGAAAGGATTTACGCTAGTTGAATTAATAGTTGTAATCGCTATAGTTGCTATTTTAGCTGCAGTTGCTGTGCCAACAACATTTGCTTTGGTGAATAGAGCAAAGGACCAAAAGATCTCAGAAGAAGCTGGAGGAGTTGCTACTATTTTCGAGCATAATCTAACTTCGCAATTAGGAGGATTAGGCACAATTACAGCAGATGATATAAATGAGGCTCTAAAAGGTGCGTTTGATGAAGCAAAAATTAGTGGCTATGCAGTAGATGGGAATGGTAAGTTGACTGGATTAACTTCAAATACAGCATTAAAACATGTTACTTTAGCTCTAAAAATTGAGTTTACCACAGATACTGCAGGTGAAATTACAGTTAAAGTTACTCCTAAAGATAATAAAGGTACTAAGGATTTAGCTGCAATTACAAAAGTTGTTAAGTTATATGGGTCATATGATACTGGTGCTGATGCAACTTTTGTTACACTTACAGTTGCTAAAGGCTAATACTTATAAATCATAAAGAAAAAGTAGTTCGTTGAACTACTTTTTTTATGTGATATAATAATATTATGAAAAAAATAAAAAGAACGAATGGATTTACATTAGTTGAATTAGTTGTAGTAATAGCTATATTTGCTATATTGTCAACAATTGCCGTTGTTACAAGTTTTGTGCTTATTAGAAAAAATGAAAATAAAAAAGTTTTAACTACACTGCAATATAATTTTGATATGATAGAGAAAACTATAAAAGAGCATAACGGGTTAAGTAAAGAGGACTTTTATAATTCGTCCAATGAATTTGACAATGCCAAAGTTGATGAAATTTTTGACTTTGATCAAATTTCTAATCTTAAAACGATTGTTATGAGTTCTAATGTTAGTGACTCTACAATAAATAGTGTTGAAGGAATTAAATTAACAATAGTTATTACAACTGATAAAAGTTTTAAAAATGATTCTGGTGAAGAAGTCAATTCAATAACAAAAGTTATTAGTGCTCCATATTACAAAATTTTCAAAGAAGAGTTCAAGTTAAAAAGGAATATAAGTAGTGATGGTCAATATAAAATGGTGATAGACAATGAATAAATTTAAATTTTATCTGAAATTCAAGAAAGGGTTTACATTAGTTGAATTAATTATAACAATAGCGATAGTAGCTATTTTGGCTTCAATTGCTGTACCAACATCTATAGCAATGATAAAAAGAGCTCAAGAAGAATCTTCTAAGCAAATTGTAAGTGCTGTTTTAATTGATGCACATTCCTATTTAACAAGTGTTGATAAACTTGGTAATACAACATCAAATATTAATGAAGTTAATATTATCGAAAATACTGTTTATGGATTGAAAACAAATTTAATGAAAAAGCATCCAAATGTTAAATTTATAGTTGTATCTGATCGTGGAGACTTTAAGCCAATTAAATTACCCAATAATTTAATTAATGACTTTAATAAACTAGGCGTTGGTAATAATCAATTGGAATATAAGGAAAGTTTTGTATTAGTTTATTTGAGAACATCTTACAATCAAATACAAGTAGCTCAGTATAAGGAGTTTAAATTAGATGATACACGAGATGCAGTTCAAATAAAAAAGTATTATTATAAAAATAAGTAGTAATAAAAAAGCGCAATAATTAAAATTGCGCTTTTATTTTAGTGTCTCAATCAAAAATATTAATAATATTGGCAGGGGAGACGCGATTCGAACACGCAACCAGCGGTTTTGGGGACCGCTGCTCTACCATTGAGCCACTCCCCTTTGTATTTTCTATGTAATTATATTATAATAATTTGTGTTAGTCAATTATTTAATTAACGCATTGAGGTTAACCATGTTTAAGTATGAATTAGGCTTTTTAGGATATGGAAATATGGCAAAAGCTATATTATCTGGGTTAGTGAAAAAATATTTTCCTTTAGATAAATTAATTGTATATTCTCCATCTATTGCAAATAGAGATATGATAGATGGCATAAAAGTTGCCAAAAGTCCAGAGGAATTGTTTGCTCTTGCGGAAAATGTTTGTTTGGCGGTTAAACCTCAAATTTTTAAGTCTGAAATTATACCAATAATGCAGAATATAGAAAACAAAATAGTCATTTCAATTATGGCCGGTATTGCACCGGATTTAATTAATGTATCCATTGGAAATAAGGACGTGAAAGTATGTCGTGTCATGCCAAATACGCCAGCGACAGTAGGTGAGGGTGTGACATTGGTATTGAAAGATAACGCATTAGATGAGAGTGTATATGAGTATGTTTACTCGATTTTTAAAACTATTGGTAAAACAGTCTTAGTTGATGAGAAGAATTTTGATGTTGCTTCTGCATTAACCGGTAGTGGCCCTGCTTTAGTAGAATATTTTGTGCACAGCATGATAGCGTTTGGCATTGATTCTGGCCTTTCGTATAAAGATTCAAGAAAGATGGTGCTGCAAACCTTTAAAGGATCTATTGATTTAATAAATCATAGTAAAAATGAGTTTATCGAAGATATGATTCAAAAAGTATGTAGCAAAGGTGGTATGACAATTCAAGCAATTAACTATCTAGAGAGTAAGGATGTGGACGTTATTATTAGAAAATCATTAAAAGCTGCAAAAGAAAAAGCAGAGGAGTTAGGTAACAGATAGAATGAAGGAAGTCGTAATATATACGGATGGGGCTTGTTCTGGAAATCCTGGGCCAGGAGGATGGGCTGCAATTTTAAATTATAAAGGTTTTGAAAAAGAAATATTTGGATTTGAAGATAAAACAACTAACAATAGGATGGAATTACTATCTGTTATAAAGGGCTTAGAGGGTTTAAAAGAAAAGTGTGATGTCACAATATATTCTGATTCAGCATATGTTGTAAATGCATTTAATAATGATTGGATAAAAGATTGGAAAAAAACTAATTATAATAATGGGAAAATTAAAAATATCGATTTATGGGATAAATTAATTAAGTTAACCAATTATCATCAAGTTAACTTTATTAAAGTAAAAGGCCATTCGGATAATGTAAATAATAATAAATGTGATGAGTTAGCAAGAATGGCAATTATTAATTCATTAAAGCTACAAAATCAGGATAAAAATTAAATTTGCTCAGCAATATTTAAATTGGAATTTAAACATAAATATAATATTGTTTCTATTAAAAAAATCATCTTTTTAATTATTTATAGCATATAATTTTTTGCGAATAATATGTGATATTAATTAAGTCTTTTATTTATAAAATAAAATTAAAAACTCTTGACAAAGCATATATAATATTATAAATTAATTAAGCACGTTAAAAATGCAATTGTAGATTAAAAACATTCGGGGTGTGGCGCAATTTGGTAGCGCAGATGGTTTGGGACCATAAGGCTGGGAGTTCAAATCTCTTCACCCCGACCAGTGTGGATCTTTAGCTCAGTTGGTTAGAGCAACCGGCTCATAACCGGTCGGTCCTAGGTTCGAGTCCTAGAAGATCCACCAATGCGGTTCGGTAGTTCAGCTGGTTAGAACGCTAGCCTGTCAAGCTAGAGGTCGTGGGTTCAAGTCCCATCCGAATCGCCATTTGCCCAGGTAGCTCAGTCGGTAGAGCAAGGGACTGAAAATCCCTGTGTCGGTGGTTCGATTCCGCCCCTGGGCACCAAAAATATGCTGGTGTAGCTCAACAGGCAGAGCAACTGATTTGTAATCAGTAGGTTGTTGGTTCGATTCCGATCACCAGCTCCAATGGGTAGGTTCCAGAGCGGCCAAATGGAGCAGACTGTAAATCTGCCGTCAGTGACTTCGGTGGTTCGAATCCACCCCTGCCCACCATTAAAAACATATAGGTTTGATACAATGAAAATTGAGTAGATTTTCAAGTATTGAACCTTTTTTCTTGCTCTTTTGATAGTAAACACGCTCAATTTGCCCATATTCTGCCCATTTTAGGCGGTCTGTGGGCTTTTTTCTTTACTTTTGAGTTTGTGTTTGAATCGAAAAACAAAGCGAACACATGCCGAATTGAGGCTTTTTTTTGTTGAGATAAAACACGGCGACTTTTAAGGGTGCGAGAGATAACACGGTAACAATTGTTTAAACGCTAAATGAGGGAGTGTTATTTTAATTTTCAAGTTATTTTTATTTCGTGACAATTTTTTGTGTAAAATCATTTACAAAAACATATTTCGAATGATATAATAAACCCGTGACAAGAAAAAGGAGATGTTTATGTATGAAAGTTGAAAATGTAGCAATTGTAAGTAGTGGACTTGTCGTTGCAAGAAAAAAAGCATTGCATCAATCTGACATTGCTGAAAGATATAAACAACTTAATCTTAGATGCTTCAACAAAAATGGTTATATTGAAAATGAGTTTTTAGAGACGCTAGAAGCAAAAGAAATTATACATGAATCTTATTTAACAAAAGAAAATGATATAGTAATAAGATTAACTGAACCTTTTACGGCAGTATATATCACTAAAAAAGATGTAGGTTATGTTGTTAGTTCTAACTTTTGCATTGTAAGATGTTCAAACAAATATGATCCAGTCTTTTTGTCGTATTACATAAATAGCGATAACACCAAGAAGCAACTTCTAAGCAACATACAAGGCTCGATTATGAAAAATATTAATATGGCATCTATTGAAGGTATTGAAATTCCTAGAATACCGTTAAGTAAGCAAAAAATATTAGGTAAATTATTATTAGCTCAAACTTTGAAGATAATATCTGCAAACAAAATCCTTGAATTAGAAGAGGATAAACAAAAAGCAATATTAGAAAAAATAACTTTTATGGAGGATTAATATGTATAGTAAAAAACTGTTAGAAAAAAATATCTCTAAAGAACCCGCTATTGAATTATTTAAAAAGTTAGGGTTCATATACATATCTCCTGAAGAGTGTATAATTCAAAGAAAAGGAAAATATGGATGCATTCTTCAAGACATATTAAGAGAACAATTAAAGAAAATAAATCAATTTGAATATAATGGAAAGGTTCAAAAATTTTCAAATTTCAATATTGATAAGGCTATTACCGATATCGATGTTCCTATTCAAGAAGGATTAGTAGTTGCCAGTGAGAAAATACACAATATGCTTATAATGGGAAGAAGTTATGAAGAGCAAGTTGAAACGAGAAAAGTTTCTTTTGATCTCAATTATATAGATTGGGATCATCCTCAAAATAATGTATTCCATGTATCTGAAGAATTTGCTGTGGAAAGCCATGCGGGGGAGAAAAACGGAAGAGTTGACTTAGTGCTTTTCGTTAATGGTATACCATTTGCTGTTATCGAATGTAAGTCAGCTATTAAATCAGTTGAAGAAGGAGTCAAACAAAATATAAGGAATCAAACTGATTCATATATCCCTCAACTCTATAAATATGTTTCGCTTGTGGTTGCAAGTAACAAAAATGAAGTTAAATATGGTACAACAAAAACTACTAAGAAATTCTATTGTGTTTGGAAATATGAAAACGATGAAAAAGAATATATTGAAAATTTAGTAAAGAGTTTAAGACTAGGAAGATTACCGACTTATCAAGACTATATTTTCACTGCAATAATGTCACCTGAAAGACTATTAGAGATAGCAAAATATTTTATAGTTTTTGATGCAAACGTAAAAAAAGTTTGTCGTTATCAACAATTCTATGCGGTTAAAAATATAATTAGCACAATCAGCCAATATGCTCCAAACGGGAATAGACAAAGTGGGGTTATTTGGCACACGCAAGGTAGTGGTAAATCTTTAACAATGGTTATGATTGCAAATTACATTCTAACCAATATTAATCCAGGGAAAAGTAAAGTTGTAATTGTTACTGATAGAAAAGAACTTGATAAGCAAATTGCAAAAACATTCAGCAATTCTAAGATTAGACCAGCTCGTGCAGTTAGCGGACGAAATCTTGTAGAATTAATTAACGAAGGAAAGGCTGATGTTATAACATCAATAATCAATAAGTTTTCTACAGCCGATAAATTAAATACTAGAGTTGATGATAGAGATATCTTTATTTTAGTTGATGAATCTCATAGAAGCAATTATGGTGAATTAGCTGTCAAAATGAGAAGAGTTTTTGCAAACGCTTGTTATATAGGATTTACTGGAACTCCGTTAATGAAAAACGATAAAACTGCAGTAAAGTTTGGTGGCAACTATATTCATAAGTATACAATCAAAGATGGCGTCGATGACAATGCCATTGTGCCTCTTGTTTATGAAGGTAGATTTGTCGAGCAAACAGTAGATGAAGCAAACATTGATTTGTGGTTTGAGAAGATTTGCAAAAAACTCACACCAAAGCAACAAGATGAATTAAAAAGAAAGTGGAGTTCATTAAAGAAAATTACGAGTACATCTTCTAGAGTTGAAAGAATTGCTCTTGATATAGATGAACATTTTACTAACAACATTCAAGCTACTGGCTTTAAAGCATTACTTGCTACAAACTCTAAATTAGATGCAGTTAGATACTATAACATTTTTAAAACCATTAGTGATTTAGAAGTGGCTGTATGTATTTCTGCTCCTGATGAAAGAGAAGGTTATGAAGATGATGATGAAAGTAAAATTCCTGAAGTATTAAAGTTTTGGGATGAAATGATGTCGAAGTATTCAAGTGCTGACGATTATGAAGATAGTATTAAAAATAAATTCTGTGTTGGCGATATAGATATTCTTATTGTTTGTTCTAAACTTCTAACAGGATTTGATGCTCCAATATGTCAAGTTTTATACATTGATAAGCAATTAAAAGAGCATGGTTTATTGCAAGCAATAGCTAGAACAAACAGACTTTACGAAGGCAAAGATTATGGCTTAATCGTTGATTATCGTGGTTTACTACCAGAATTGAATAGTGCCATGAATGTTTACTCGGGCGAAGGTGGTCTTGATAAGTTTGAAAAAGGTGATCTTGATGGACTAATTACCGATGTTCTTAGTACAGTTTCATTATTAAGACAATCGTATACAAATTTGGAAAACATATTCGCTTCAATTGAAAATAAAGAAGATGAAGAAGAATACGAAGTGTTTCTGGAAAAAGATGAGAAGATTAGAGTCCAATTCTACAACAATCTATGCGAGTTTGGAAAAAGATTATCTCTTGTGTTAAGTAGCGAAAATGCTTACTCAGCAATCGTTTACAGCAATCCCGCTGAAATGTGTACTTATAAGGACAAGTTTATCTTCTATTCCAAACTTCGTGTAATGATTAAAAAAAGATGTGCTGAAACTATCGACAACAAAGATTACGAAAAAGAAATGCGTAATTTGTTAGATAAACACTTATCGGTTGTTGGTCTGAAAATTCTAACAAAGCCACTTGATATAATGAATAAAGGTGAACTCGAAAAAGAAATAGAAGAATTAGGTGGCAAATCATCAAAAGCAGATGCTATTAGATATAATCTAAGTAAAAACATCTCAATAAATTATGATACAAATCCTGCTTATTATGATAGTTTCTCAAAACGAATCAAGGACGTTTTAGAACAATATAAAGAAAAAGTAATAAGTGATGCCGAGTATCTTCAAGCGATTACTAAAATTCTTGATGATTTTAGACAAAATAGAAGTGGAGTATCTTATCCAACAAACATTAAAATGAATGTTCATGCTCAAGCATTCTATGGTGTGATTTTACCTATTATCAATGATGGAGTTAGTGAAAATTATGATATTGAACTTATAGGCGATATTTCATTAAAGATAGCAATGATTGTGCAAGAACGCACTAAAGTTGATTGGAGTGAAAACAAAGATGTTCATAATCAAATAGCACAAGATATAGATGATTTATTCTATGATTTAAAGAACGATGGCATTATAGATGTACCATATGAAAAAGTCGAAAAAATCATAGAAAATGTGACAATTGTTGCATTAAAGAGGTTCTAAACATGAAATATGATTTTACATACAATGGGAAAGTTATATCATATGAAATCATCC
Source organism: Bacillota bacterium (assembly GCA_023396095.1). Lineage (GTDB taxonomy): Bacteria > Bacillota > Clostridia > Christensenellales > UBA3700 > JAEWXG01. Next base: position 38,342 of record JAEWXG010000007.1, read on the forward strand.
ATAAAGATGTAAAAAATATCAACATTCGTGTAAAACCTGATGGACAAGTTGTCGTTTCTTGTAATAGTGGGGTTGATAATAAAACTATTGAAATAGAAATGATTAAGCGTGCTAGATGGTTATTAGAAACGATTAATGAATACAAAGCCAAGCTAATTGAATTTAATAATCCAGATCTTAAATTGGTTGATGGTGAAGCATTCTTGATGTTTGGAAAAATATTGAGAATCAAGAATGTTGAGGCGGATAAGTTCAAAGTTGAATATGATAACAACTATTTATATATTTACAAACATGATAAAAGAGGAATTAAGCAAAAGTTTGCAGAATGGTATAGGGACTTAGTTATTTCTAACTTTAATGAAATGGTTGATGATTTGCTAATGAAATTTGAAAAATATGGAATTCAAAAACCTAAAGTTATTATTAAGAATATGAAAACTCAATGGGGCAGTTGTAACATTGATAAACGAATTATAACCCTAAATACTCAACTTGCAAAAGTTGATAAATTCTTGACGGAGTATGTTGTATGTCATGAACTTACCCATTTGAAATATAGAAATCACAATCGAGATTTTTATACATTTCTAACAACAATGGTTCCAGATTGGAAGCAAAGAGAAAAATTATTAAGTAACATATTTATAAATCAAACAGGAGGATATTAATATGACTAGTATGGAAGACATCGAAAGAGTGTTATGGAATGCAGCAGGTAGCTTCAGGGGAAAGATTGATAGTGGAAAATACAAAGACTATATTCTATCAATGCTTTTTGTTAAGTACCTTAGCGATGCGGTAAAAGAAGCAAGAGATGAATTGCAAGACCGCTACAAAGGAGATGAAGAAAGAATACAAAGGGCTCTTCAAAGAGGTAGATTCTTTGTCCCTGAAGAAGCATCTTTCGATTATTTATATGCAAACAAGAAAGCGTCAGATATTGGATCTAAAATCAATATTGCTTTGAAGGCAATTGAAAATGCTAATGGTGGCAAACTTAGGAACATTTTCGGACAAATCGATTTTAACTCTCAAGAACTAGGTGATGCAAAAGAAAAGGTAGCACTTTTGAGCAACGTTTTAGAAGATTTTAAATCTATTGATTTAAGACCTCAACAACTCACAAGCATGGATGCAATTGGAGATGCATACATGTATATGCTTGCTGTCTTTGCTAGCGATGCTGGTAAAAAAGGTGGCGAGTTCTATACACCTGAACAAGTATCTGAAATTTTAGCAAGACTTGTTGAGCCAAAAGAAAACGATAGAATCTATGATGGCACTTGTGGATCTGGTTCTCTTCTTATTAAAGCATTTAATCAAGTAAAAAACAAAAAAGCACAAATTTATGGTCAAGAGAGAAACTTCCAAACTTGGGGTTTGTGTCGAATGAATATGTTTATTCATGGGATTGATGATGCTATCATTTATCAAGGAGATACAATTGCAAATCCTCAAAACATCGAAGATGGAAAATTGATGCAGTTCCAATGTATCGTAGCAAATCCGCCATTTTCTTTAGATAAATGGGCTAACGGTTATGCAGCCGACAGCAACGATAAAGACTTTAAAATGACTAATGATTTAGACATGTATCATCGTTTTGATTGGGGTGTTCCACCAAAGAGCAAGGGTGACTATGCGTTCATTCTTCATATGCTTCATTGTCTTGATGGTAATAATGGGAGAATGGCAACAATCATGCCTCATGGTGTTTTATTTAGAGGGGCAAGCGAAGGCGATATTAGAAAGAAATTAATTGATTTAAATCTTCTTGATGCAGTTATTGGGCTACCTGCTAATCTTTTCTATGGTACAAGCATTCCTGCATGTATTCTTGTTTTCAAAAAAGGCAGAACAAGCAAGGACGTTTTATTCATTGATGCTTCTAAAGAATTTGAACAAGGAAAGAATCAAAATAAACTAAGATTACAAGATATAGAAAAAATTGTAGAAACATATAAGGCAAGAGTTGAACTTCTAAAATATAGTCATATTGCAACACTTGATGAAATAAAAGAGAATGATTATAACTTAAACATTCCACGTTATGTTGATACTTTTGAAGAAGAAGAGCAAATTGATATTCATGAAGTGATGTCAGAAATCAAAGATTTAGAACAACAAAGAGCAGAGCTTGATAAGGAAATAGAAGCGTATTTAAAAGAATTAGGTCTTTAAAAGGAGGGATTTGAAAAATGGAAAATGAAAACCAAACAACTGAAAAAGTAATCCCTAATGTTGAAGATAGTGGAAAAACTATCACCAATGTTCCCAATTTGAGATTTTC
>JAEWXG010000016.1 GCA_023396095.1 Bacillota bacterium
ACTGTTTCTTCGTTATAATTATCATAACTTATTTCCCTTTTATTTAAATTGGATGTTTTCCAAAAACTTTTACAATTAAAAGGAACAGACCTATTTTTTGAAATATATTTTGAAATATAAAATATTAAATGTTCTGTGCTGTTCTTTTTAATTAAGCATACTTGACTCCATCCCTTTTTAAAATCTATCCAATTAAATATTTGAGCTCCTGTTCCAGAATAAATAAATTGCTTATAATATTTAGACTCAACTTTATTATTTCTTCCAGGAACTAAGTTTAAATCACAACCGGATAAAAGAAAATGAAAATGCCAAGCTTCATCTTCGTGATGTTCTGGAACTCCTAACAATTTAAAATTATCGCAATTTGTTGATTTTAATAATAACTTCTTCATATTAACCCATTCTTCTTTAATAGATTCATATTCATACCTTATTTTTTGGTCTGGGTGAATTATCATATAGTATCTATATTTATGCAACTTTCATCTTCTTTCTCTTTCTTTCTCTTGTGCAGAAATATTTGCTAGCTAGGTAAAAGTAAAGTTAAAACTTTTATTTTTTAACTGGGTTTTATTAGTTTTAATAGTTGCCTTAAAAATTAATTAAAATAGAAACTTTTAGAAAATTAGTATTTTTTGATTTATTTTGATGCTCAACCTAAAAAATATATTCTTATCAAGTAATCAAGAAAGTTTTTACTTATCAATTCTTTTTAAACACAATATTAATTCAATCGGAGATTCGTTGGATGTATATGAACCATTTTTCATTTCAAATTCCGAATTTTTATAAATTATTAATTTTTCTTTTGTTATATTGATTTCATTGAATTCAACCTTTTTAAAAAACACTCTAGTCTGTCCATTATATTGAACAGTTTTCTTTGTCGAAGATTTTACAAGTGGTATTTTACTTTGCAAATCATCTATCGAGTAGCAAGAAAAAGTATATTCGTTCAATCCTCCACTCCAATAATATGAATCAAGATTTATTCCTAACTGATACAATCTATATTTGCCGTTTTTTATCTTATATTTAGATGTTGTCGTATTATTTGCACTTTTTTCTTGCCCTAAATAATGCGCATTAACCGCATTATATTTCGCATGAGATATGATTATATCTTTGTTAAAATTGAACCCTATTTCTTCAAGTTTTGTTTTATGGACCGATAGATAATTCCTTTTTAATGGTAATAACTCTAAGTCCAAATCAAAGGAATCAATCAATTCTACTAAATATTTTGTTTTTGGATCTTTAAATTCAAATAAAACTGTACTCTCATAATTAGAATAATTATTTTGTTCATACCACAAATGTATAATTTTATGTTCTGTTTGATTCACTAAAACATTGTAAGTCAAATTTTTAGCGGATGATAAATAGTTTTTATTTGCAATTATTCCGGAATCCTTTATTGTTACATAATAACTAATGATATAGAATTCACCAGGTATTTTCAAATGGGTTTTTGAAATACCATAATATAAATACTTTTTTATTGATGGCGTAGATTTATCAGTAGGATTTGTCCCTAAAATTGTTGAGAACAAAACATCTTTAAATTTCACATCAGCATGTTTTTTTATCCTTTTTGCTAATCCTTCTAATTCATCATAAACTTTTTTATCAATTGAAAAATCTTGCTCTTTATAATTTATAGCATCAAAAACATCTGTTGATGTTAATATTTGATTATCTAACGAAAATAATTGTTGGTTTTTTATTTTTATAGTACTGCCGTTCTTTAAATTTATATATGGTTCATAAATAGATTGAATATCTTCTTGATTAAGATTGATTTTTGATAAATTATCCTTGTAATTTACATATTTTTCTTTGACTGTCTTTGAATCACAGGACCCTAAGAAAATTGAAAACAATAAAATTAAAATTACTATAATTAAAAACTTCTTTTTCATTATTAATCTCTACTTTTATTTGAATGATAAATTGCATCAATTGCAATAGTAAACATTATAAAATATTTATTAGCAAAAACTGAATTATCTAATATTTCCAAAGTGTATTTATCTTTAACAATCTTAAATTTTTTATTTATTCTAGCAACTTCTTTATTGTCATTAAGTTGATAAAATGACATTGAAAATATATTTTTCTTTGTTTTTATTAATAAAACTTGATTATTATCTTTATCTTTTACTATAGTTTTAATACCAAAAAATTTAATTCTTTTCTTTACTTTATATAAAAGATTTTCATTTTCAAAAATATGATATTCTGGAAAAATTTTAAATAATTTTTGTTTAATTTTAGCTATCTCTGTACCATTTGCATCTAAAATGGTTAGCTTTTTCCCTATCTCAAAAGAATGCAATTTTCCTTTTACAAAAAACTGTGGATTATCGTTCTCATCTGTTATTTTAATAGAATCTTTGATTGAAAAAACTTTTTGATCAATATAATAAATCATAATACCCCCTACCACATTATCACACTTATAGTTTAACATAGTAATTAAAATAATCAATGCGTATAAAATTGAAAATGTTTTGCTCTATAACGTTACTAATATATGTAATAAATTATCCATAGCCAGTCCAGCAACTAAAGCAGTTTCATAAAGATGTCTATATATTTCACGATATTTTAAAACCATTCTAAAATCTAGAGATTCATCATCAAAAAGTTTTAATAAGGCAAGTGACCTAATAGAAAACACCTCATTCACCATCTTCTTAACTCCTATTGCACTATTTTTTGAATCCACTCTTCTCTTCGCCATACATTGAATAGCCATTAATATCCCATCAGATATTTCTTTTAATTTGTATGCAATTTGCTTCATGTCGTCTCTTGGTTTCACATTAAAAACCCTCATCTCTTCTACTGTTGTTTGAGCATAATCTAAATATTCATCTAATTGTCCGGATAAAGCATATAAATCTTTTCTCCCAACAGGTGTTAAGCCTGATAAATTAAAAAATCCGACATCGTCAATTGAAGTAATAATATTTTTATCTAATTCTGCAACAAAATCTCTTCTTGCTTGATCTCCTCTTTTCTCAGCCAATATCACACTTGAAGCATGTTCTTCATCTTGCGTATCAAAATATTTAACAAGTTCTGTAAAACCATCCTTAACTGCAATACATTGAACTTCTAACAACTTTGAAAAATCAATTCTCTTTTTAAAAATTTTCATTTTAACATTCCTCCTTTTAAAACTAAAGCAAATAATGCTGAAAAAATTAGTGTGCAAGGTATAGTTAATAGCCAATTAATAACTATTTTTCTAGATACACTCCATCTTACTGAATTAATATTTGAAGTCATTCCTATCCCCATTATAGAAGATGATGTAACTTGTCCAATTGATACTGGAATTCCTAAAAACGATGCACCAAAAATTATAAATTGTGATGATACCTGAGAAACAAATGAGTCAAATGCATTAATTGAATAAATCTTATTCCCTATCGTTGAAATTAATTTATTACCACCAAAAATTAAACCTACATTAAATATTAAACTCATAATTATCAAGAATTCATATCCAACTAGGTTATAACTAATTTTTGCTGGAATTGCTATAATAAGCAACATAACAATGCCTAATGATTTCATAATATCATTAATTGAGATCGCCATTGATATTATTCCCACATTAACTCTTTGTAAAAAATTTATTATATAAATTGCCCTTCTTCTTAATCTTGATGCAACAAAACGTAGAATTATCATAATTAAATATCCAGCAAATAATGTGATTATTGGAGTTAATAGTGTAACTAAAATGACTTTAAAAAATATTTGTTGCCCATTTAAAACTGACGCACCAAAAAGTGGCAAAGCAGCACCTATAAGAGATCCCATTAATGCATGTGATGCACTTGATGGCAATTTAACGAGTGATGCAAATATTAACCAAATAGTTGAAGAACAAATTGCCGCAAACACAAAAATAAAACCCTCAGTAGAACTATAATGAGAATAAGTACTGGAATTAACAATAGATTCCTTAATAGTTAATGCAACCTGGATATTATTTGTTCTAAATGTAATTATTGGAGCAATAATATTGACAGCACATGCAATCAACATTGATTCAATTTTTCCAATTGAAGAAGACACGACTGGCGTAGCAACTTCATTGGCACCATCTTGAATGCCCATACAAAGCGTATAAAAACCAACGACAATTAAAATTAACCAATATTGTACGCTCATATACCTATCCTAAAACTACACGTATTTTTATTCAAAGTTAGAATATAAAATAAATATAATATATTATTTGTAAATAATAATATCATAATTAAATTATTTTACGATATTTAAAATTACAATTATGTTAAAAAATCGACATTATCATATAAAAAACTTTTAGAGATTAAACAATAACTCACTTTTTCATCAAGTCAAATTTTGATTTCAATAATATATGTCTTTGAACTTAATTAAAAATGTAATATAATTATTTTGCATAGCTTGTGCTAACATAGCTCAGTAGGTAGAGCAAGTGATTCGTAATCACTAGGTCAGCAGTTCGATTCTGCTTGTTAGCTCCACTACTTTTATTTACCCTGCATATTAAAATATTTTATAGTTTCATCAATTTCTTTTTCAATAAGCGAAAAGTAATTTTTTGCAATTTCTTCGTCTTTATTGTTCCCTCTTATTGCCGTAGACAACGTCATTTCATTAAGTAAAGTGGTTGCCGATAATAAAAAGAATGGTTTATATTTAACAGCACCAGACATAAACCCATCAACAATTTTAGTATCATTAAATGTATAAAAATCTTCTCTTAAAATTCCTATATTACTTATTGCCAATAACGGATTCGAATAACCTCTGCTTATTAGTTTTTCTGAAACTACAGCAGGGAAAATACCATAAGCCAATTTTAATAAAGGCAATCTATATAAACCCAAAAATTTATCTCTCTTGTTTTTATTCAAAGACATTAATATATCTAATAGTGTATCTTTTAGTGTATCTCCTTTTCTATTTACAAGACACATCATCCAAGCTGTATGATTTGTAAATCTTCCTTCTTCAATATTTTTAATATGTTTTCTCAAATCAACAGCGCAAGCAACAACCACCTTACTATTAACATCATAATGACCAACTTCATACAATGCTCTGATAGCAATCAAAACCAACAAATCGTTAACCGTTAAGGAATATTCTTTTCCAATTTCTTTTAATTTTAAAAATTTATCAGACGTAATTTTATGCCTAATAACTCGATTAACATCATTTATTGAATCTTTTGTCCATGGAAATGCATGGTCATCAACTAATTTACCACGGTCCTTGAATAATCTTTTAGCAGCTTTCGAATCTTCTTGATTAAATTTAGTATATACCTGCTCAAAATTTCTACTACCAACTTTAAATTGTAATTTATCAAATTCCTTGTTAGAGATTTTATTATAATTATCAACAATTATTCGTAATAATTCTTTTAATCCTCCACCATCCATACACATATGATTCATTATTAACAAAAAAACACTTTCCTGTTTAGTTGATAATATTAAAACTTTAAGTTGTATGTTGCTTTCATAAGGAATTTGACTAGATAAAAATTTGTTTACTTCTTTTTCATCTATTTTATCAACTTCTCTATATTCAAAAAAATCATTTAATTTAAAAGGTTCGACTTTCCAATATGCATTTATTTTACTGGGCTGAAAACTACTGTGCAAGATTCTTATATTTTCTATGGTGTACATTAAAGACGCAGAAATTGTCTCTTTATCAATTATTCCTTTATAGTCAAATCTAACATGTATCATGCGGTCATAATAATTTCTAAAAAGAAATTGCATCTTATCCCACATTTCAGCTTTTATAATTTCATTGCCATTCATATTTATTATTCCCAAGATGTATAATTTTTCTCATCAATATTTTTATTTCTCTTTTTCTTGCTGCCAAATGGTTTAATGTAAGCAAGTAAAATAATTACACTTATTATTATGCCAAACATTAAAATTAACCATCCCTTGTTCCAAGCAACTAATTGCGAAATACCTAACATTACATAAATAAGTACGGATGAAATAACAATAAAAGTAATTAAACTTAAAAAAGCAATTTTACTCTTTGTTGCGTACGCAATGACTGCATCAACTAAAAAGATTGAAATTACCATAATTAGAACTATAAACCAGTCATATTCTAAATCGCCTAACATCAAAATCATTAGATAAATAAAAATAAAAACGAACACTGAAATTGGTACTGCAAATATTCGCATTAATAAATATTTCTTTTTCTTTGCTGATAAAACAGATACTAAAGTAAAAATAGTACTAATAGCTAAAAATATTCCACCAACAATAACCAACCAAGTTTTGTTCCAAGCATGCGTCACAAAACTAATTGTTAGGAATGCTGTCAAAATAATCAAAGTATAAATTAATGCAATAGAAAACATTTTTTTAGTGAAACTTTTAATTGGTTCTGGATTTAATCTTCTTTTTTCAAATTCTAAAATTTGATTATCTATATTTCCTAAACTACTAATAGCTGTCATATATATTAAATCATCATCCTTCATTCCATCTAGTTTTAATTGTTGTGCTTTATCCTTTAATTGATATAACAATTTAATCCTATATTCTTTGGCTTCTACTGAAGGTGGAATTGCACGAAACTTATCTTCTAAAAAACTTTTAAATTTATCTTCCATATACAAATTATTCTCCTTCAATATATATTTTAGTTGAATTATTCATATTTGAAAATGGATTTTTTTCACAAAAAGTGAAAAATTTAATGTTTTTTTATAAAAATGTAGTATATTGCACAATAATTAAAAAAATAAATAGCAATAATAAAAATTTGCTATTTATTTAATAAAATTTTTTCTAATTTTTTACTTAAATTTCTTGTGGCTCCAAAACCGGCTTTGCTTCTGCTTTTTCTAATATTTGAATTATATATGGTTTCGAAAAATGATTTTTTAATCTTAATGATAATAAATAACTAACAACACCATTTATAACAATCCAAGCAAATTGTTTTGCCGCTCTCATTGGTAATGTCACTTTATAAATATATAACAAATCTTTTCCAAAATGTTTTGACTTATCCCAATTTGCCAAAAAAAACGCATTTCCAAATCCGCCTACCACTAATGTGCAAATTAAGTATATAAGCAATGAACTAATTAAAGTTTTAATTAAAAAGTTTTGACTATCTGTCAATCTCCTAAAATGAATAAAATGATAAATTAAACCAGCAATTAAAGACATAAGACCAGTTGATAGCATAATTAATGGTGAAAATGGTCCCTGTGGAGCAATGAACGCAACGATTGCATCTCCTGCCATTGCAATTAAAAAACCGAAAATTGGGCCAAGAAAATATCCAGCAATTATGCCACCCAAATAAACAAATGATGCTCTTCCTATAACATCTGCGTTAAATGAAACAAAATTTAAACATATTAATATAGCTAACATGATAGCCATATCAACAATTTTTTTCGTCTTCATCATAAAAAAGACCTCCTAAATATTGATATAGCAGAGGTCCTAATTACAAATATAATTACAGCGGACGCAATTCAATATCGCAGGAATTTCCTTTCGTTTGACATCAACATCCCGTATGTCAACACTTGACGCATTGAATTTACTCTGCAAATTAACATTATCACTTAATAATCTTCATTGCAAGAAAAGTATACAAATACTTCAAACAAATTAACTGGAGTTGAGGTGAATGAGGTATTTTTCACTTTTACTTGCTGAAAAGTGGAAACTACATGCAAATTTTAATTCAAAATTTTTTTAGAAAAAATAATTGAATTATCTTAAGCAATAATTTGAATACTATTTTTAATTAATTTTTTCTTTTTGAACATCAATCTATTCAATTACTAACCAATAGCCACCTTTATCTGGTCCCTTATGAACAATCAAATTATTTTCTTTTAGTTTGTTTAAATGATATCTAACACTTCCTTCCGTTATACCAAGAGTTAAAGCTAAATCAATTCTAACTAAATATGGATTCGCTTTTAGTAAAGAAAGTATCTCTTTACGAATTGTTTCTGGTTGTTTCTTGGTTGTTTTGCTGGGTGTTTTTTTGTTCATTGTATCCTTCTTTATTAAATGGTATACAAACAGTGATAAAATTATCTGAAAAAACATAAGCTTCTTCTCCGTAAACACTAACTACAACTGAAACACCGTCCCCACTCTCTTCAGCAAAATTACATTGCCTAAATATATCAAATAATTTTTTGTTTACAGGTTCACTTTTTCCTTTTAAAAGATGAACATATGATACACATAAAGGAGAAATTTGATCTGTAATAACATACGATATATATCTCATAGATTCGTCAATATTGTTTTCTTCAACTCCAACGACTTCCCCTTTTTTTTTTAAAATTCCTATAAAAATACTTCCATCTTCACTATTTAAAAATGAAACTATTTCTTTTGTTAATCCGTCTTTTGCTTTTTAATTTTAACCCTATGTTATTTCTTTCACTTAAAAACATATAAAACAATCCTTCTTATAGTCACATATGTTACAATATAACTACGACCAGAAAACAGCCAGAAAACAGCCAGAAAATTTTTAATAAATTTAAAAATGCTATCTAATGAAGAGACTAGTTAAGGACGATATGAAAAAGCACCTTTGATGTTATCTCGGGTGGTTTCTAGTTTTAATATATCATTAGAAAAATGTATTATTTTAGCTATAATTTTATTAATCTAACTATACTTAGCAAAAATTACATTATAATCAAATCAATAATAATAACAATAATTTCTCATGTAGTTATTTATTTGCGATCTCTTCAAGTGCCATTTTTAGAAGTTGTGTATTAAAAGCACGCTTATTAGAAGATAACTCCCATGTGTTTTAATCTATATCTTGTATTTTTCTATTAGGAAGATTTAAAGATTGTATATCGGCATTTCTATAGAATTCAGAATCATCTACCAATGACTGAATTAAATATTCCAATTTAGATCCAAAAATTTTTCTTGCAGATTTATATTTTAAAAGTTTGTCAAGAATTTCATCATCTCCTGCAGATGAGTTTATTGGCACATCTAATAAGCTCAAGCTTTCAAAATCAAATCTTTTTGTATCAAAATCTATATCAGTTGTAAACATGCCTTTTTTTGTTTGCCAATTATTCAAACGAGTAGGATTTTTGTATTCATTAATACTATAAATGTGCTCAACAGAAAATGCATTTGGTGACAATATATTCCATAAATATTCACCCGTTGTTTTAATTAAATCAGCAGTTTTATCCAAAAAAGCTTCTTGGCATGCTAAAATTACTTTAATTATTCTTGAATCATCATTTATTTTAACAGATGATAAAAGAAATGCTCATATTTGTTAAATGTTTATAAATGGTATCAAAATCCTTTAGATATTGTATGAAATTTTCAGTAAATTCTTTAGCTATTAGAGGATCATTAAAAACATTATTCATATAAAGCGACATCCATTTACACACTCCTGCTTTGCTTAGCTCTTGAATGTTACTATCATTTTGGTAATACGTATTCAAAAATAAATAAATTACATTTTCCACTCCATCTTCATCTTTTTCAATTAAAATACCATTTTCTTTGATTTTTACATCGATACCTTTATAAGATCCTAATTCTTTAATTTTGTTTTTTAAAGAGAAAATATTATGACCTGTACGTCCAATACGTATAGATTGAGATAAAATTGAATAAAAAATTTCCGCTAGGGTAAGTTGAATTGATAATGAATTAATGTTTAATAAATATTTAATGAATCACTTATATTTGTATTCAAGAAAAATAAACTTCATCCCATTTTATTTACATATTCTTAATAATTTTTCTCAAGCACTTAAAAATTTTAAAATTTAAAGAATTAATTACATAAAAATTGCTTTAATTTAAGATTATTAATATAACTCAATCAGATTTTTAATAAAAATTTCGATACCTATGAGTATAATAACCACTCCTGCAATAATTGATGCTTTCTTTGCAAATTTCATTCCTATTTTTTTACCTAAAAAGATTGCGAGGAAACAATCTAAAAAGGTAATTATTCCTATTAGCATAGAAGAAATTAAAGCTTGATAAATATTTAATTCTGAAATTGCAAATCCAACACTAAGGGCATCTATAGAAGTCGCTATGCCTTGCACTAATATTATTTTTAATGTCAATGACTGTTCAACTTGTGAAATCTCAGGATCATTATCAATAGTTATATCATCCTTTTTTCTATTATCTATTATCATTTTTATCCCTAAATATGATAATAAAAATAACGCTATCCAAGGAATTGCGTATTTAAACCCCTCTAAACATTCTCTTATCCAATGCACACAACACCAACCAATAAATGGCATAATGAATTGAAAAAGAGCAAAAACTATAGGAATAAAAAGCATCTTGGATCTTTTCATTTTATTGTTTAACATCCCATCTGCTACAGAAACGCTAAAAGCATCTAAACTTAAAACTAAACCTAAAATAAAACTTTTTAGATAAAACATGCTAGCCTAACTTATCTCCATTTTTTGCTACTTGATCAGGAACAATTAATGCTACTCCATTTTGAGTATAAATACCTAACACTAATACTTCAGAAATAAAGTTAGCAATTTGTCTTGCAGGGAAATTAATTACTGCTAGAATTTGCTTTCCAATTAATTGATCTTTTGAATATAACTCAGTAATCTGTGCTGAAGAATTTTTGCAACCAATATTTTCTCCAAAATCTATTTTCAATCTATATGCTTTTTTCTTGGCCTTTGGAAAGTCAAGAACATCAATTATTGTCCCAACCCTAATATCTAAAGAAGAAAAATTAGAATAATCCGTCATAACAAACAAATCTCCATTAACACAATATGTTATAATACATAGTACATTATACGATAACGAGGTTCAAAACACATGAAATATTATAATCAATTTCTTGATGGTTTATCTAAGATTATTTCATTCAATACTGTTCGAACAAAAGGCTCTTTCCCTTTTGGAGATGAAATCGAAAAATGCTTGATAGAAACACTCTCTCAACTTAATTCATTAGGATTTAACACAATCAACAAGCACTACTATGGTATTGCAGATTTAAATATTAATCAAAGTAGTGAAACACTTGGTATATTAGGCCATATTGACATTGTCCCATTTATAGAAAGTGAATGGGATACCCCACCATTAGAATTAACTTTAAAAGATAATAAATTAATTGCACGTGGTGTTATGGACGATAAAGGTCCACTACTTGCTTGCGCTTATGCTATAGCTGAATTAAAAAATACTCCTTCTTTAAAACAAACTAAAAATATCCGTATAATTATAGGTTGTGATGAGGAATCGCATTGTGAGTGTATAAAAAAATATAATGAAATTGAAGAAATACCAACTTATTCTTTTACCCCTGATGCTGATTTTCCTTGTGTTAATTTTGAAAAACAAATACTGACACTTAAAGTTGAAATAAAAAAGCCAGATCTCATTGAATATGCTTTTGGCGGAACTGCTAAAAACATAGTTATGACTAAGCTCACATATAAACTCAAAAACCAAGAAGAAAAAACTATTTCCGGAAAAGCAGCACATGGATCTTTGCCAGAAGATGGCGAAAATGCTTTTATTAACTTTTTGAAAAAATATATGCAAGATGATAAAGATTTAAGAAATCTATATGATAAATTACAAGATGTCTATGGAAAAGGGTTAAATATCGACATAAAAGATAATACTGGCTCATTATCATTTTGTATTTCTATGTTAGAAACAAAAAATGACACCTTTATTTTCACTTTTGACATTAGACTTCCTTTAATCGGGGATAAAGATGTTGTTATCAAAAAAATAAAAGAGAGCTTAAATGCAAAAATTCTAATAGAGAACTATTCTCCCTATCTATATATTGAAGAAAACTCATTTCTTGTAAAAACACTAACTGATACATATAATTCCATCATGCAAAAAAATTTGAAACCTCTTGCAATTGGTGGAGGAACTTATGCAAAATATTTAAGTAATTGCATTGGCTTTGGCCCAACCTTTAAACATTCAATTAAAAACATTCACCAAGCCAATGAATCAGTTTTTACTGCTGATTTTGAAAATATGTATTTAATTTACTTGGAAGCAATTAAAAAACTGGCATTTGAAAACAGTTAATTTATACAATCAAATCACTATAAATTAGCAAATATAATTATATTTTACACATAAAACAATAATAATTTGCATAATTTAGAAAAATATCTATTGTAACCATTATTAACTTGAATATAAATTTATGACTAATATCATAACTCAAAATCGTTTGCAATATTTAAATAATAATATAAAATATATGTATAAATTGTAAGGGGTAAAATTTATGAATAGAAAAAAAATAAGAAATTTTTCTTTGATTTTTGTAATTTTTTCTTCCATTTTACTTTTATCTTTTTATCCAATATTCAACAAGATAAACGCCGAAAATAAAAACACAACTAATGAAATTATTCCTGTTGTTTTTTTACATGGATTTATGGGATATGGCAGAGTTGAAGAAACTGTTTTCAAAAAACAATATTGGGGAAACAATGTTTGCGATTTACAAGAATATTTAAATAATCAAGGTTATATAACAATGACTGCTGCAGTTGCTCCATTTAGTTCAAATTGGCATAGAGCATGCGAATTTTATGCTTATGTTAAAGGCGGAACAGTCGACTATGGCGAATATACCGCAAATAAATTTGGACACTCTAGATATGGGAGAACTTATCCTGGCATATATCCACAATGGGATAAAGAACACCCAATACATATAGTTGCTCATTCACAAGGTGGACAAACAGCTCGCGTTCTCGCTCATTTATTAAATTATGGATTTGCTGATGAAATTAACTACAACCAAAATAGTATATCTAACTTGTTCTCTCATAATCCAAGCAATAAAGGGATGATTAAATCAATAACCACCATTGCTACACCTCATGACGGAACAACCGCTACAGAAGTAGCTGATGCCATAACAGGCCATAATACTTTTAAACTTTTCCCTTTTTTAAACTTCATCAACGGAAAATACGAAAATACTAGATTTTTTGATTATCAATTAGAGTATTGGGGACTACACAAACAAGATAATGAAAGTCTATTAGAATTCTATCAAAGAAACAAAAACAATAAAGCTTGGACACAAGAAAAAGCTTTTGGAATGTACGATCTTTCTCCAATTGGAGCAAAAGAGCTTAACTCATGGGTTAAAGATGTCGATGACATCTACTATTTCTCATATGCTTGTCAAAAAACTAGAGAAAAAAGAACTATTTTCGGAACAATAAATTATTATGTTCAAATCGATGTAAAAAATATCGCTACTACTGTATCAGCTAAAGTTATTGCAAAAACAGCGAGTTCATATCCTTTGTATGAAATAGATAGTAAATATAATCATAATGACGGTGTAGTAAACACTTACTCTGCTATTGCTCCTCATATTGGCAGAAATTCCACAACGATTAGATTTATTTCTCAACACTCTAGAAATATTGAACCTGGTGTTTGGAATTCATTTGGGATTGTTCAAGATACTGATCATAACCAAATTTGCGGAATGTTCCCTAATAAATATTTAGATATTAAAGAATTTTACATAAATCATTTAAACTTTTTAAAGAAACTTTAACCGCAGAGTAATATAAAACTAATAAACTAAATAAAAAAATAACTTCATAATCATTAATTGAAGTTATTTTTTTATTTTAATAAATATGTTCATTATTTTATATTTATATTTATCTAATTCACCTTTATTATAATTTGGAATTTACTATTTCTTTGCTACTATCAAATTAAATCAATTAACTTATTCACCAAGAATTGTCCTGGTGAACTAGAATCTTTCTAGCAGTGATTTAGCTAATTCATGACTCTAAGAAAAATTTGTTTTTCTTTTTCTTTTGGCCTTTTTTTAAATCCTAAATAATGCTTTATTCGTTGCTTTATAATTTGTCTTTTTTTAAGTAATATTCACAATATTTTTATTTATTTTCATTTAAAAAAGAACCTGGTATATTAATTTTAATTATGAAGTTTAAAACCTCAATTCTTAACAATAAATACAAATCTTTATTAAGAGTTTGCATATATTGAGTTTTTCATTCAAGAAGTAAACAATATATAAATTAATCAACTTGTATTAACATTTCTTAAGATTTAAAATATTAATTTTTCAAAAAAATAGACCTAAAATAGGTCTATTTTTGTCAAATTAATACATATCTGTGATTTATTTTTTCTTTTTAGCTTTTCTTTCTGCCTTTAATGATGCCAAATTTTCCTTAGTTCTTGCCTTTCTTTCAGCCAAAGTCATAACTGGCTCTTGAGCATCAAAAATTCTTAATGATTCAATACAAGCAGCAAAACAAGCAGCTAAGCATTCTTTATCTAGATTATCATATGAATCTCTACGAGTATGATAGTAATCTTGCAAATTATGATCTAATGCAGTTATACCTGCTGCTTTATATCCACCTAAATTAAATGCAGCAGAATCTGTTGCTCCTAAAGGTATTGCCCCAGAGAAACATCTAATTCCTAAATTATCACATGCTTTAAAGAATAAACCTGAAGTATAATCATCAGCTTTAACTAATGTATTCATATCTTTTTCATTTACATACAAATAATCTAACTCATGCATTGTATCGAATGCTAAAATTATTGTTTCAACATCGTGATATTCGTCTGGGTGCATTTCACAAAAAGCTTTTGCCCCCCTCAAACCACCTTCTTCTGACCCTGAAAGTAGCACACCAACTTCTGTGTTTTCTAATTCAATTCCTTCATCTTCTAAAGCTTTAACTACTGCTACAGCAAGCATGCAAGCTGTCAAATTATCATTAGCTCCATCAACACAATAATTTGTGTTAAACATAAAGAATAAAATGATATAACAAGGAATAAATATTAATCCAACATATGTTGCAATCTGTAAACCAAGAACCCATTCACTAAATGGAACATATGTTCCTTTGTTAACAATTGCAGCCGCTAATGAAACAATTCCAACATATACACCACCTACACCAGACATAATTGCATGCCCAACAAAACCTACACCTCCAAACCAGTTGTTCATTGTCCACTCAAATGCAGCATCTGGATGTCCATTAAAGAAAATACGTCTCTTAACTTCTCCAGTAGGTTTCCTTAACGCAATTAAATTATGTGATGTTGCTGGTTTAAACAATTTATCAAATGTTCTTAAATACAAAACAAATTGAGTTGTTAAAACTGTGAACCCAAATACTGTTAATATTACACCAACTAACGGGTAGATAAATGATAAAATCAAGGCAGCAACAACACAAGCCCCTGTTATCCAAATCCAATGGAAAAATCCCATAGGATGCAATTTAAATGGTTCAACTTTAACATTCCCATCGCAGGCCTTATCAACCAGTGTCCCCATATATTCAACGGCTTTTTTCTCGCCTTCACTTCCAGGATTTCTTTTGCCAAACGTCTTAATGATAGTTGTTATTTCATCTATCATATATTGAGCATACTCATCCTTTTTTTCAATAAGTTTTTTTAAACTCATTATTTTTCCCCTCCTTAAACAACATATAATCATTCTAACAAAAAGTCCATTCTCTTTCAATATTAAAAATTTAAAATGATATAAATAATAATAAAAAAATGCCAAATTTTTGGCATTTTTTATATTAAACATGCAATTTTTATATATTTTGTTTTTCTGCTAATCTTTCCTTATTTTCTTTGATTATTTTTTTAACTTTACCAGAGGATAAGAAAATAATTGCTATTACAAGTAAAATCGCGCTATCGGCAAATACAAATGAATTATATCCAGCTGAATATACAAACGGATTTTGACCATTTGCATAAGCAGCAAAGAAAACAACACCAGATATAATATGTGAAAAATATCTAAAGATTGAAAAAACTAATATTCCTAACGACATGTTAATTCTTAAATCAAATTTTTTAATATGACTAAATAATCCAATAATGCCGATAAATGCATAAGCAACAGAATAATCTAATAAGAATTGTATTGGATGAACAATATAGGCATCTGTAATTGATTGCAATAAACCGAAAATAAAGCCAATTAATAGTCCTTTCCTAAACCCATAAATATATGCGATTATAGCGATAGGCAACAAACTAGCTAGAGTTATTGATCCACCTTGTGGCATTCTAAATATTTTGATGTAACTTAATGCAAATGATAGAGCAAGAGCAACTGAACTTTGCGCAATAAACTTAGTATCACTTGCTCCTTTCATCGTAACAGTTGAAATAAATATAACTCCAAATACTAACATCGCCATTGATAAACCAAGCATAATACCCAAATTGCCTTTTAATGATAAATAATATCCATCAACTGGTTTTGGATTTTTAGACCATACAATACTAAACAAAACAATAGTTGCAATAATCAATAGAACACCTATTAATAATACTAAATATTTTATTGATTTATGCTGTAATCTTTCTTTATTCCCAAATTTTATAAAAGCAACAAAAATTGATAATACTATAATTGCAGTGAATAAAATTATTAAAAACGGTGTTTTATAATCGCCTTCATGCTTAAATGTAGCGCCTATTAAATCTGCTCTAATTTTTACTAACAAAAAGACAGTGGTTGCCACAGCAAATCCGGAAACAAAAATACCAAATTTAGATAACAATTCCGGCTTTTTATAATTTATTATAATGCCGATAATCAATAAAATCGCTATGGTCACCAATGACCAAACAACATAGATTGATTCAAAAGAATTATACCTAAAATACTCCCAAACATCTTTTTGAGATAATAAATAATTCAAAAAATTAACCATAAAAAAACTCCAAAATGTATTTGGGGTCCAATTATACAAACCTTTATTCCGTCCCAGCATTACCATGGTACGTTCCTTGGGTATAATCTCAGATGCTTTCGCAACACCCCACTTTTTTTAATATATCACAATAGATTTTTTAGTCAATAGACAATTAATTTAAAGTGTTGGTAGTTGGCATGAACTGAAGTTCAGCTTAGTTTAAAAACATAACATTATTTATTGCATTTTCATATCTTATTTACTTTAGATGGATGAAATAATACTATGAAGTATTAAGATAAATTATTGTTCATTAAATATCAATTTATTAATAATAACTTTTATCTTGTAAACCATGTTTTATGAAGTAGTTTTTCATAGCGTAAAATCATAGCGTAAAAGAAAAAAGCCGATATTTTATGTATCGACTTTACTAACTCTAATGTGTAAGGTAAATTTATTTAATACTGCGCCCTGTTTT
>JAEWXG010000023.1 GCA_023396095.1 Bacillota bacterium
TATCAAAAATATATTGAGCTCTTCAATATTAAAATCAATGAAAAGTAGAATAGAAAAACAGATATTAATTTCTTTGATTGTATTAACTACTATTTCGAAATAGATACAGAGTTTCAAGACAAACAAAAAGGCCCTTCTAAAGAAAATCGTCTTAGTCCTATCATAGGTCAAGCACTACTTCTTGATGGGGAACAGATACCTTTAGGGATGACAATGTATCCTGGTAATCAAAGTGAAAAACCTCTTCTTAGGAAAATGATTGAAGAAACTAAGACTAGATTTGATATTACCGGTAAAACTATACAAGTGGCAGATAAAGGTCTTAATTGTGCCAGAAATATATATTCTGCGGTAAAAGAGGCTAATGACGGATATATTTTCTCAAAATCCGTACACGGGAAAAATTTAAGTGCACAAGAAAAGCAATGGATACTTTTAAGTGATGACTCTTTTAATAAATGGACTTCCGTTCATTCTGGTGATGCTAAACTTTTATATAGCTTTAAATCTTGTATAGATGAATTTGAATACAGATTCTTAAATGAAGAAGGTGTAGAAACAAAGTTCCGTGTTAAAGAAAAACGTGTTGTTACATTTAATCCAAGTCTTGCTAAAAAACAAATAGCGGAAATCACTAAAGAGATAGAAAAGGCTAAATCTCATATATCTATTAAATCATTAGCTAGACAGGAATTAGGAGATATCGTTAAATATATTAATTTTTCTACTACTTTAAAAAATGGAGAAAAGGTTAACATTGCCACTTCATTAAATGAGAAGAAAATACAAGAAGATATTTCTTTAGCGGGATACAACCTGCTTGTTACTTCCGAACTAGATATGGATGAAAGAAAAATATATGATACCTATCATGGATTATGGAAAATTGAAGAATCATTTAAAATACTTAAATCTTATCTAGAAGCAAGACCTGTTTTCTTACAAAAGAAAGAATCTATCTATGGACATTTTACTATATGCTATCTTACACTTACTATATTACGACTTTTAGAATTAAAAGTATTTAAAGGTAAACTATCAACAAGTCAATTAGTTGACTTCATTAGAAACTACTCTATTACGGACACCGATGATGGAAAGTTTATTAACAATGCTACCAAAAGTAGTACATTTGACATCATTAAAAAAGAACTAGGATTATCCAAATTAGGCAACTTTATCTTAAGAAAAAAAGATGTTGAATTACTCTTAAAAACAGAAGTTTAACACCACAAAATGGGGTTGTCGTCCAAAGACAGGTTACATCATAATTAGCATACAATACAAAATTTATAATGTAAAATTCAAATACACCTTATTCTATTGATTTTAAAAATTAACTATCCTCATCCATTGATTTTACAGGTCTTATTGTTTGAAACTTTAATATATTTTTTAATCAATAAAACACGGACACTATAAATGTCATTATAAAGAATAAAAGTTATCAAACAAACTTAACTACAAACCTTATTATGTATTTAAGTGTTTTACTACTCAATTATTATTTTTAACGTTTACGATATCCACACTTTGGACAAACATCATCAACTAACGCTATTCCACACAATGAACAACGAGCAATTTTATTATTAGTCTTAAATTCTTCAGAAGCAACATTTACACTACTTGTAAAAGTTAACTTTACAATATTTAGCTTATCTTTTAGTAACTCATAAACCATTTTAATCATTCCTTCAACTGTCATCGTCTCTTTAGTTACTACCAATCTATAATCTGGATAAGCTGTGGCCAAATCAGTTTTAAACGCTTCTCCTTTCATTGTATTTTGAGGAGATACATTTTTTATTCCTTGTTTTTCATAAATAGACAGCTAAAATTGGTGGAAGCAATGGATCGTCTTCAAGAAGAATTAATGCATGGTCAAAATTTTTCAAAACATTCCAAGCTAGCTGTTTTGTGGATTTCATTGCACGGAAATACCATGTTAACACCTGCATTAACAATATCTTCGACCTCAATAGTTAATTTTCCAGTGTGACCAGTAAATATTGTGCCTCTCCTTTAAAACCGTAAAAACGGTGCGCATATTAATTTTTAATGTTGTAATACTTCTCATATAAATACCTCAATATAGCAACTCTAATTAGAGATATTTCATAGATCGATATTGTCTTAGTCGTCACTAGAATTTTTTATAAAAATATTACTTCCAATCTTGAAAATTCTAATAACATTAGTTCTTAGTACAAAGTACAAAATCTTCCCTTATGTCTATTTAACATGACTCATTCAAATAATAAATATCGATTTAAAAATACCTACCTTATCTAGCTATCCATATTTCAAAACAATTCTAAACCAAGAAAATTAACTCACTAAACTTCTATTTTCAGTTTAAGCTCTCTTTTAAATAAAAAAGTACTTAGATTTTACTCTAGTCACCTTTTATTTTTGTTTATTGCAATATACGTCATCGTTTTCTTTTATTATATCATGTTTTGCTCGATCTTCTCGATGAGCGTAATGTCTGCCGGAAGCCACTGAACACTATATAAGTTTTCCTTTGACAACCATCTGGCGTCCTCTGCCTCCAGGAGTTTTAACTCTCCGTCGGCCACCTCACACCAAAAACAGTCCATCAAAAGATGAAATGCCGAATAATCGTACTCGATGGTCTCGATCAAATCTCCAACTATAATCTTCGTATCCAGTTCTTCCTGTATTTCTCTTAGAAGTGCCTGCTGAAGTGTTTCGCCTTCCTCAATCTTGCCTCCTGGAAACTCCCACTGACCCTTAAATTCACCATATCCTCTAACATTAGCAAATATGAATTTCATCTCAGCAATTGAATCACATATCACTGCTGCGACAACTTTAATTGTTTTCATCTTTTATCTCACAAAATCAATGACTGTTTGATGCTTGCATTTTTCCTTTATGTAAGCATCACTCCGCCTTAGATTCTTCCTTCCTTATTTGTAATAGGACTTCAACATTTCAAATGTCAGATCTAGTCCTGCTTTTTTCAACATTGCAATGCTGTCCTTGTACAGCTTCATTAATATATTTTCCTTGTCTACCATTAGACCATAGTGAAGAAGGTTATGACAATGGCTGCATAGCGATACGATGTTCTCCTCAACATCAACGCTGTACTTAAAATCTGAATATTGACTAATCGGGATTAAATGATGTGGCTCCGTATATGGTTTTTCGTTCTTGCGAAAGAATGTACGATCTTTTCATTGTATTCGCACTTGTAATCTGCATTCTGTAGAGCATTTGCTGCACGTTGCGCATCACGCTTTGGTCTCGGCTTACTGTTTCCACCAAGCATTGTCATTGCCTGCGGTTCTTGTGCCGCACCACTGTAATGCTTCTCTGTCCCTATCTGTCCAGTAACGATACTATCGATAATATCTTTTTCGCATTCATTGTAATCGTCGTTAACTTCCATATCTGCCAGAGTTTGATATATAATCTCGCACACATCTTCACTCTTCTGCAAACACAACGCCTCTTTCAGCATATATTCCGCATGTCCTGGCGCTACATTAGAAAGGTATCTGAGTTTAAGTTTGCCGTTTATATCAAAACAACTATCTGGCGACGGATTATTTATAGCCCACGCTGCAATGTCAGAATTGATAAGCGAAACATCAAAGTCATAATACTTCGTATCAACACGATAACCGTCATCGCTCCAATCATATTCAGTCTGGTTATTGTGCAGCTCATCAGGTTGTAAAGCATCATAACAATCCTTCATCACAACACTGATTGACGAAATCTTTCCCCCTGAATTATGCAGTATATAATCGCCTGTTTTGGCAGATGTCATCAACGTATACCCCGCATTCTGACTACCACGCGCATCCAACTTCGGAGACCACATCTATCCACCTGCGCGTTCATATTTATATGTTTTTCCTTGATTCACTAAATAAATTGACATGTATTTACCTCCGTATCAGACTACCTATCGTATTAGCTCGTTGAAAAGCCCAGTAAGCTTCTTTGGCATATATTACCTTTTGAACACACATAAACACAAAAAGATTGATATCTGGCAATGTTATTGCCATACCATCCAATCTTCCAAGTAAAAAATATGCTTTGTTGATTAATGCATTTATTTCACTATTAAGACCCAATTCTATCTTTTTTAAATTATATGAATAATCATTTCCCAATAAAAACAACTATACAAAGATAGAAAAATAAGCAAAATATGAGCAAAACAGACAAGAAGGCAAATGAATATGCTATTAAAGCAAAAAAAGCCTTCTTTTTTAATGCAAAACAA
>JAEWXG010000025.1 GCA_023396095.1 Bacillota bacterium
TTGTTTTGCATTAAAAAAGAAGGCTTTTTTTGCTTTAATAGCATATTCATTTGCCTTCTTGTCTGTTTTGCTCATATTTTGCTTATTTTTCTATCTTTGTATAGTTGTTTTTATTGGGAAATGATTAATATATCGGAATGGTAGGAACAACTTAACAATCCATATTTTAATATGATCGAATTCGACCAGTTTAAAAATGATGCTGGTCACAACTATTCCACTTTATCCCCTAAGAAATGGATCGATGGCGTGAACGCCATCGACATTATTTCTGAAGTAGGAAAATGTAATGGCGGTACATACGCACACAAGGATTGCTCTTCAATTTACGTCTTGGATTTCACCCAAAATCAATTTATACATTATCAAAGAGTTTCAGCGTCTGAAAGCCGATGAATAGAAGCAACTCGTCTGGACGGTAAAGCGAGAACTTGCCAAAATCAATTACCGCATACATACCGATGCAATTAAGGACAATGTTATCATTCCACTTGAAATTACAAAAAAACAGGCTTCATTCGTTTATGTAAACGAGGCTGATGTTTTGAATGTAGCGCTTTTCGGCATAACCGCAAAGCAGTGGCGAGAGCAAAATCCTGATAAGAAAGGTAATATGCGTGATTATGCAGAAGTTTCGCAACTTGTATGTCTGAAAACTTGAACACATTTCTAATAGATAACGGGGTAAGCCTGCAAAAGCGCTTAATAGAATTGAATAAAGTGGCAATTCGACAAATGAAAGTTTTGGCAGAAGAAACGCTTAAAGTTCCAGACGGCTCGAGCAATGAGATGTAAAATGAAATTTTCCGAAAAAGTAAAATATGCAAGAATGAAATTACTTTTAACGCAGGAAGCATTAGCAAAAGAACTCGGCGTGTCTTATGCTACAATTTGCCGTTGGGAAAAAGATAATCGCGAACCACAAATCGTTTCACAAGGCAAATTTTACACCTTTTGCGAAAGCAAAGGCATTAAGTTTGGCAAGTAAAATAGGTATTAGACATCGATTACAATTTTCAAGCGATTTAGTTTTAGTAATTTGTTGAATCTCTTTTCTAGATTGTCCAATTTTTTGAGTTCACCGCAGTAATATTCTTAACTTCCGAATCACACTTCTCATAATAGCAATTATATGATTAAAAATTATACAATTACTGCCACAAATTCAATATTTTTTCGAGTTTGTGGCACTCGATTAAACAAAATTGTTGTTTTTCACATATTATGGTGGATAATGAAGAGACTAGGTAAGGATGATATTAAAAAAACACATTTGACATTATCTCGGGCGCATAATAAATTCTATAAGCAAAATGTCATATATGCAGGAATACAAATAACACCATCTTCCCTAATTTGAAAATTTTTAGGATGGATAATATATGAACTATTAATTCTTTCTTTATAAATCAAATTAAATTTATCTAATGATGTGGTTGTATATTTTTTTGATGATTTGACCTCAATTGGTGAAATCTTTACATTTGTCTTATCTCCACTAATAATTATAAAATCAATTTCAATATCATTTCTATGTTTTTCATCGTTATAATGATTATAAAAATACAGTTTATGACCTAAGGCAACAAGCATTTGAGCAATAACATTTTCATATAACATTCCTTTATTAATCGACAATTTATCTTGAAGAATGGCCGCATAAATGTTTTTAGCAACTTCAGGGAATTCATCAAAAGCATGGGAAAATAAAAGCCCAGTATCATTCATATAGCACTTGATATATGTTCTATCTTCATTAAAAGATAATCCCACATTTGGATCATTACTAGAAAAGCATTCGTTACAAATCATAGAATCAGCAAGCCAAAAAAATGTTTCTTCATATGATATTGCTCTATTGGTAGTATCTATTGAATTGATTTTTACACGTTTCTCATGTGAAGATAAGAAACTTGGAATTCTATCATATATAGATAAAACTTTAGCTTGATAATTTTGATCTATTTTCATTATGTCATTTCTATATGTTTTTAATATATCTCTTTTTTCATCATCACAATTCCCAAATTGCTTATTGTCAGATATAAACGCACTTACTACTTTAGGCATTCCACCAACCAACAAATATTGTTTAAATAAAAACATTGCTTTTTTATGTAGTGGGTCTAACAATGCCTTCTTATTATTAAAACATTCTTTTATGTATTCTATCATTTTTTCTTCACCAATAGCCCATGCAAATTCTTCAAAATCCATTGGATACATTTGAATAGTTTTTTCTTCAGATGGAATTAATATGTTTTTTGTGTTTTCTTTTATAGATATTAGTGAGCCAGTTTCTATATAATCATATCTTCCATCTCTAACCAAATGCTTTATAGCTTCACGAGCTCTAGGAAAACTTTGAACTTCATCAAATATTAATAATGAATCTCTATGATAAAGTGTTACACCATATTCAAGAGATATCATCATAAATAATGAGTCTAAATCATTTAGGAAACTATTAAAACCTTCCTTAATTGAAGGGGATGCCATAGAAAAATCTATTAAAACATAACTCTTATAATTGTTTTTTCCAAATTCCTCAGCAATAGTTGATTTACCTATTCTTCTAGCTCCCTCAATTAAAATTGCTTTATTGCCTTTCGATTTGTTTTTCCATTCTAAAAGTTTGTCATATATTTTTCTTTTAAAAATCATAATAACCCCCTTCTTCAATTACGCAATTTAATTATACTAATAATTTCGCAAATACGCAATATAAAATGGAGAAAAAATTGCAATTGCGCAGACAATTTGCAAATTATCAAACTTGTTGTTAATAAATGAGAATGCTAGGCATGGATGGGTATTAAAAAGCGCCTTTGATATTATCTTGGGTTGGGTTCAAAAATTAAAAATTACGTTAAAAACCAAATCAAAAATAGCAAACTACGATTTTCTTTCTATTAAATGATAAACCTTGTCCATAAATTTAACAAAATCATTTACTATCACTACTTTTGATTGAAAACTTTCTTTAGTAATTTTTTCAGAAAACTTGATTAAACCCTCATCGTCAATATGTCTTAGATAATAATTTTTATAATCACTTATGGTTTTAATTTTAGCATTTAAATTCTTAGGTTCTTTTAAATGCAACAAAACTAATAACATTCTATTTGGATTATGAATTAATAAATCTGGATTATCTTTTGATAATATTTCGTATTTTGAAAATTTATCATTTTTTTCGTTTGTATAATCTTCCCATTTTTTATATTGTTTTTTTTTCATCGAAATATGGAATTTTATCAAATAAAATCAACACTTGAAAATATGGTACTGAAACGGAACGGATATTAACAGTTTCTCCTAACATATTATCAAAATAATTAACAAGATTTTGAGCGACATTTCTCATTGCGAATTTGATTGCAAATCCACCTATTGGTCTATCTTTATCAAATACTGATATGTCTACTTTTTTATCTGCATATTTGCCTGTTATTATACCTTCTTTACCATTAACTCCATCAAGGCCCAAAGATTTAATTATATATTCATTATCAAAACGTTCTTTTAAATCTTTAGCAAATGCTGAATGAAGTGGCTTTAATTTCTCATTACTAGTACTACTTCCATTTTTTAAATATATTTCAAATGATTCTTTGATAGCTTCTAAATATTGATTATTTTTATATTTTTTCATTTCATCTTACCTAAAATTGTATGACAAGTCTTTGGAAGATATCTTTCATAATCATTCAAAATAACTGCATTGCCAAAATTATCATCTATTTTATTAGAGTACACCATTAAATCATCATCATTAATCACTGATAAATAATAATCAGCATATTCTTTATCATCCTTAAATTGATAATTAGACTTTTTTTCTTTTAATTTAACTAAAACGACTAATGTCTTATCCGGAGTATGAAAAAATAAAACAGGATCATCGGATGATAAATTTATATATTTATCAAGGTTATGCTCGGTAATCACATCATATCTAGAAAAAACTCCACCATTTTTATAATATGGTACTTTATCAAAAATAATAAAAATTTGAAAGTAAGGGATAGCGTTCGCTCTAAGATTTGCTGTTTCACCAAGCATGTTTTCAAAATAATTGTTGCTATTTTGCGAATAATTCCTCATCACAAATTTTACTGCATAACCTGCAATTGCTTTTCCTTTATAGTTTATTGTTATATCAACATTTTTGGGATAATATCTACCATTTATGCTTCCCTCTTTATCACTACCATATCCTTGTGAAAGAATAGAAAAATCTTTTCCTAAAAGTTCATGAAGATCATTAGCAATGTGTCCATGTAATGTTTTTAATTTTGCTGTGCTTCGTGATGTACCAACTGATAAATATGTTTCAAATGAATCTCTTATCACTTCTAAAAATTGTTCATTATTTAACATCAAAAATCCCTCCTTCTCCTATTTTGTAATCAAGGTAGCATTTAACATCCTTAGATGAGAAAGTATAATATCCACCGCTTTTATATTTCCCTAACAAAGATATGTAGATTCCAAATTCATCATCTAATAATGCTTGCTTGATTATAGATGTTGAAATTGCATCGCTAATGATGTATAAGCCACTATAAACCCCACTTCCTGCAGGAACATCTATAATTTTTAAATCTTTTGATTCTCTTATTAATGCATTGATAGCTATTTTATCCTTGTATGTATCATTTAACGCTTGACTGCGACCAAAAGCATACCAATAATCATTAAAATCTTTTTCATTGTCTCTACCAATTAAATCTTGTTTTTTTGATAGAATATAATCGTACATTTCAGTATCATTTTTTAATTCTTTCTCAGTTACTAATTTGGCATTTTTATCATACGGATAAAATATTTTTGTCCATAATCCCCTTGATGCTTTAACAACAGGAATAATAAATTTAGATTCAAATGCGAAATTATTGATGAAAATCTTATCTGCTAATGTTGCATATCCATTTTTAATTTGCACATCGGCCTTCTTTAAGTTGTATATTATTTTTTTAAGGATATTCAGATTTTCTTTTTTTGAAAAATAGTATTTATTGTTGATAATATAATCAGCAGATAGTAAATGTTCTATATGCTTTTGCTTTAATTTAATTTCATCAAACTCAAAATACTCTAATTCTTCATGCTGTTTTCGTTTATTTATACAAACAATTGTCGTATATGTTATTGCATTAAATGGTTGAAAATGTTTTAAATCACAAATACTTTCTAGCCAATTTTTACTATTTAAGTAGTTTCTCATATTTGTCCCAGCTACACTTGTAAAGAATGAAGACGGAGTAATATAACAAAGAATTCCTGATTCATTTAACATTTTTATTCCAACTTCATAAAAAACTATATATAAATCCGTCATTCCTCCGTTTCCAAAAATATAACTTTTTACTGAATTAAAATCTTCGTTTAAATTATGCACTCTAACATACGGTGGATTTCCTAAAACAAAATCCATTTTTCCATCAAATCGATTAATTTCTAATGTGTCTCCATTAAAAAAATCCCATTTAACATTATTAACCCCATACATAGAGGCTACTTGTGAACATCTTTGGGCACAAACATCAAATTCCTCTTTTTCTATTTCGATGGCATGTATGTATTTTTCTAATTGCTGTTTAAGTTCATTTAAATCATCGTTGCATTGTAAAAAGTCTTTACAATATCTATCTACAATTTGAATCATGAACTGTCCGTCACCACAACTATTATCAATAACATGTTTTTTATTTATGTTTGATAATACGTAATGTCCTTGATTTAATATATCTTCCACTAGATAGTCTGGAGTAAATATTTTCCCTCTATGTTTTACTTTAATAAATTCCTCTGATGGTTTTTCGTATTTATAAATTTTGCCTTCTGTCATTATTCATCTACCTCTTTCAATTCAATATTGTTTTCTTTACATAACCGCACTATTTGTTTTCTAGCATTTGTAGTTGATCTATTAAGAGCGTTTTCCCATCTATTGATTGAGGTAAAAAAACACCAAGCATTTTCGCAAATCCAGCTTGTGTCATTATTAACTTATCTCGCAAGTCTTTAACAGCTTTTTGATAATTAATCATATGAAACCTTCATAATCGTTAATAAAGACTAAAATTGTATATATTATTAAATTTGATAAAATTTTGATAAAAAATGTTAATTATTCGCCAAAATAGAGATTTTTTTGAGAAATATATGCTACAATATTGCTAAATTAGTGAAGTCTATCGAGGCATCAAAAGGTATACATTTTGGTATCTCTTTTTTATTTTCAATAAACTTGATAAAACAAAGGTTTTATGGCTTTATATATAAAACTGGAGGTGAATTAAGTTGATTTATGCTTATATTAGAGTTTCAACAAAAGTGCAAAAAATAGATAGACAATATGAAGAAATTAAAGCATTTGGAGTAGATGATAAATGCATCTATGTAGATAAAGAATCTGGTAAGGATTTTGATAGAATTAACTATAAAAGATTAATTAAGAAATTAAAAAAAGACGACCTGCTAATTGTTAAATCAATAGATCGTCTTGGCAGAAATTATAAAATGATATTAGATGAATGGAGTTATATTACTAAAGTTAAAGAAGCAGATATTAAAGTATTAGATATGCCACTTCTTGATACTAGGATTGAAGGTAAAAATCTAGTAGGTAAATTTATAAGTGATATAGTTCTACAAGTATTATCGTTCGTAGCCGAAAATGAACGAAATAGTATAAGAGAAAGACAAGCAGAAGGAATAAGAATTGCAAAAGAAAAAGGTGTTAAGTTTGGCAGACCTAAAGTATCTACACCACCTAACACCAATGAAATATTAGATAAATACATTAACCATGAAATTACAAATACTGAGGCAGCTAAACTAATTGGAGTATCTAGAGGTACATTTTTTAGGCTAGTTAAAGAACGGAAATTTAAATATTAATAGTAATTTTTAGACAGAAGAATTGCAACTCACTATAATGCAACACCATTTCTTTTTTAGCCTTAATTTTGCAACTGCTCTCTGCTTTTGCAACAAAAAATGCAAACCCTAGCATTTGAAACTGCAACCCACTTAAATTTAAAACATAAACTTTTGATACGTAATATAAAATGATATAAAATAACGAGTGTTAAACTCCGGTTTTTAAGCTTTAAAAACAAAAGATGTGACACTTTTAACAGTATCACATCTTTCTAGACAGATTGGTGGAGATGCAGGGATTTGAACCCTGGTCCAAACAACAATCAAGAGTGCTTTCTTCATGCTTAGTTCTTATTTTAAATTCATTTAATATCGTCTAGGAACAAACTATATTAAGTATATTCTCTAAGTAATTAATAAAATCGAGACGCTTTTATTAATTTTCCACATGTGTGACCCTACGCTTATATGTAGACTCTAAGTTTCGGGGTTTAGACTGACTATGCAGCTAAAGCTAATTTGCTATTTTTGTTAGCATTTATTGTATTGTACCTTTTAAAGTAGCGGCACTACTGCATGCTTACAAACCATCACGTTATCTGTCGAATCCAGAACATCCCCACGTGTTAATTATTATATATTCAAAATATTAACTTTACAATTATTTTTATTATCATTATGTCCATTAAAATCCTCAATTTTAACTTTTTACTAACCTTTCTAATCTCGTTTCTTATTCTTTTACTAATCACCGCATTAATGTTATAATATTTTATATTATTTTATGGAGACGACATGAAAACAAAATTTTTAAAAATTATTTCACTTGTTGTAATAACTTTAATTAGTAGTATTGCTTTATTTTCTTGCACCAAACTTTCTGCACAAAAATCAATTACGCAAACTGTTTGGGGAAATGAGGAAACTTTTACATATAAAGCTCAATATAACCAAAATGATAAGCAAATTAATGGAATCTTAACATTGTCTATTAAACGAATAAATAAAGAAGATGTTCAAGTAGGAACTCTTGATGTTAAGGGTTTTATAGGAACTATTTTCGTTTACGATTTGCAAATGGAAGATGGTTCCATAGTAAAAAGTAAATCTTTGATTGATTCTCAAAACAAGCCTATTGCAACATATACTGAGAAAAACGATAAAATTCACAACTCTGCAAACACTTTCCTTGTTAATTATATAGAGAAAGATAAAGTTGCAGTTATTAACAGTAATAATGAATCTTTCGAAATCAAAACAGGAAAATATGATAAAAATTTCTTTTTAGATAATTATTCTGTTTTCTCTATTTTGAGATCAACTAATAACTCAAATTTACTTAGTGGATTCGCGTTTAAATCAATAAATCCAACAGAGAAAAACTTAACTTCTCTTTTTGCGAAGGCAACTTTAGCTACTGACAAATCACCAATAAAAACAACCGACAAAATTGAAGCTGGGTACAAAGATAAAAATGTAGTTAGTGTTGTAAGTATATCATTGCAACAAAAAACTCCTCCTCCAGGAGAAGCTATTTTGTTATATATTGGTGAATCTATTAAACTAGAAAATAAGACAATTGTTAACCCTATTCTTCAAATCAAAGAAGGGGCTATGACTTACATCCTAGATTCTGCTAACTAACAACTTCTATAACAATAGTTGTTGTCACACCCTGATATAATTTTAATTCGACATTTAAAGACCCTAATGACTTAATAGGGTCTTTTAAATTTATGCATTTTTTGTCAATATTGTATCCACTTTCAACTAACTTGTCAGCTATCTCTTTTGCTACGATTGAACCAAACATTTTACCGTTATCGCCAACTTTTGCTTTAATTTGAAATGTTTTACCTTTTATATCTTTAGCTAATTCTTCTGCTGCTGCTTTTTCTAGAGCTCTCTTTCTATCCTCTGCTTGTTTTTTCTGACTGTATTCGTTTTTCACACTATTTGTTGCTTCGATAGCCAATCCTTTTTTTATTAAAAAGTTTCTTGCATAACCATCATTAACATTAATTATCTCACCCTTCTTGCCTTGTCCTTTCACATCTTGCAATAAAACTACTTCCATTTTGCCCTCCTATGTTCATCTAATTATAACATCTTTTATTGACTTTTTCTTACATAGTTTATTTTTTTGCATATAAAAAACCTATATAGATGTTTCTACATAGGTTCATTATTATCAAAAATTTATATTCTACTTAACTACAGCTTGTGCGCCAGCTTCAGCAAATTTCTTTACTAATTCTTCTGCTGACTCTTTAGAAATAGCTTCTTTGATTGTCTTAGGAGCGCCGTCAACCATATCTTTAGCTTCCTTCAATCCTAATCCTGTAACTTCTCTAACAACTTTAATAACTGCAATTTTATTTGCACCAGCTGATTCAAGAACTACATCAAATTCTGTCTTTTCCTCTGCTGCCTCAGCTGCTGCTGGACCTGCTGCCGGCCCTGCAACTGCAACTGCTGCTGCACTGACTCCAAACTCAGTCTCTATTGCCTTAACGAATTCGTTAAGTTCCATAACTTTCATATTTTTAATTTCTTCGATTAACTTTGCAATATCTGCCATTTTTTATTCCTCCAATTTTTACTAATTTTCTTTTTTCTCAGCAACTAAAGCCAATGCTCTTGCAAGACCGCTGATAGTACCTTGCAATAATCCCAAAATTTGTGCTATTAACACTTCTTTTGAAGGTATTCCTGCCAACTTCTTAATTTCTTGTGCATCAAAATATTTTCCTTCAACAATACCACTCTTAAATGATAATACCTTAATTGTCTTTGATTGATCATCTATTACTCTAGCTGGAGCAACTGGATCATCATAAGAAAAAGCAATAGCCGTACTACCCTTTAAATCAACATCACAATCGTTCATGCTTAATTGATTCATAGCAATTTTGATTAATCTATTTTTGTAAACTTTATACTCTACACCAGCTTCTCTCAATTTAACTCTTAATTGAGTATCTTCTGAAACTTTGATGCCTGCATAATTTATAAGAACAATAGATTGCGCTTTTTGAATTTTTTGCTTAATTTCATCAATTTGCACTTGTTTTTGATCTTTCGTTAATGCCACTGTAAATCCTCCTATAAAAATAAATCCTTTTTGCCAAGACAAAAAGGATTTAAAAATTCTATTCAATTTTTATCTCCTCGGCAAGATTTAAAAACTTGCTGTCTTTGGCGATTTTTTTAATTACTATATAACTATACTACACTTACATTTTAGAAGCAACTTTTATTCCAAGCCCCATTGTGCTTGCAATATAAACGCTTCTCAAATATTGTCCTTTTGCAGATGCAGGTTTAGCCTTAATAATTGCATCTAGCAATACTTGATAGTTTTCTATTAACTTTTCAGCACCAAATGACTTCTTTCCAAATGATACGTGAATTACAGAATTCTTATCTAAACGATACTCAACTTTACCCGCTTTAATTTCTTTAATAGCTTTTGTTACATCTGGGGTTACTGTTCCTGACTTAGGGTTAGGCATTAATCCTTTTGGCCCTAAAATCTTAGCAACTCTACTTACCATACCCATCATATCTGGAGTTGTAACACAGATATCAAAATCTAACCAGTTTTCATTTTTAATTTTATTAATTAGTTCTTCACCGCCAACATAATCTGCGCCAGCAGCAACTGCTTCGTCAGCCTTTAAATCTTTTGCGATAACTAATACTTTAACTGCTTTTCCTGTTCCATGTGGCAATACAACAACGCCTCTTACTTGTTGATCCGCGTGTCTTGCATCAACGCCTAACTTGATATGCAATTCCAATGACTCATCAAATTTAGCGGTTGCTGTTTGAAGTGCTAAATTAACGGCTTCTTGTATTTCGTATGCTTTTGAGCTATCAACTAATTTTGAAGCTTCAATTATTCTTTTACTTTTCTTCATAATTCACCTCCAATTAGTCCTTTACTGTGATACCCATACTACGAGCTGTCCCTGCGATCATACTCATAGCGCTCTCAATATTAGCAGCATTCAAATCTTTCATTTTTAATTCAGCAATCTTTCTAACTTGCTCTTTAGTTAATGAAGCAACTTTTACAGTATTAGGTTTTGCTGAACCACTTGAAATACCAAGTTCTTTCTTAATTAGAACTGGAGCTGGTGGAGTTTTCATAATAAAGCTGAATGATCTATCTGCATAGATAGTTATTACAACTGGTATTACTAACCCCTCTTGTCCTTTAGTTTTTTCATTGAATTCTTTAGTGAACCCTGGGATGTTAATTCCATGAGGTCCTAATGTTGAACCAACTGGTGGTCCTGGTGTTGCCTTACCGGCAGGCAATTGTAATTTAACAACAGCCATAATTTTCTTTGCCATAGCTTTTACCTCCTAGCTACACATTGCGCGGTTTAACGAATTGCATAAAAAATTTACAATTCTCCCGTTATTTAATAATTAAAATTTTTCTATTTCAGTTAAATCAACATTACAAGGTGTTTCTCTTCCGAACATCGTAATATTAACAACTGCCTTCTTTCCTTCCACGTCGATGCTGATGATTTCACCATCTAAACCATAGAATGTTTCGTTCGTTAATCTAACTCTTTCACCAACAACAAAATCAACTGTCTTTTCAACTTCATTCTTTTCAAGGTTCAATCTTTGAACATCTTTCTTTGGTAGCGGAAAAGGTTTTGTTCCTTTTGCGTCAGCAAATCCTCTTATATCCTCTGTAGAAATAATCTCATATCCGATTTCTCTTGAATAAATCATTTTTACGAATAAGTATGAAGGGAACTTTCTTTCATTTACTTTTTTGGATTTTCCACCTTTCGTAACATACTTTTCTACATACAAAAGTTTAACATCAAAAATACTGTCGCCGATAATTGGATTATTCATTTTTTTGCATAAGTTGTTATATGCTCTTTCATCTCTGCCTGGAACGGTTTGTATAACATACCAACCAGCATCCTTTTCTCGAGCTGCTCTTCTTTCGTCTAAACTTAATTCTTGATTAGTTTCTACTTCCTGATTAACCGTATTATCTAACTCTGTCATCTTTTACCTCTATGCTTTTCCTGTTGTCAACAACTTAAATAAGAATGCTAACAATGCGTCAATTGCACCGATTATTACTACAAAAAATAATATAACCACTAATACTACTAGTGTTTGCTTTAAAGCCTTTGGTAGTGGAGACCATGTTACTTTCTTAAGTTCTAAAAAAGTTTCTCTAAAAGATTTCCCAACCTTCTTAAAGAAATTACCTAGTCTGCCTTTCTTTTCTTTCTTCCCCTGCGCAGGTGTAACTGGTTTTGCGTTCTTTTCTTGAGAACTAAAATCTGCACCTTTAAGTGGAGCGTTCACTGGTAATGATTCTTTCTCTTTCAACTTAGGATTTTTATTTTTTGCCATCTTTTCTAATCAAAGTATTTCTACTTTGTCTCCTTATGAACAGTTGTTTTTTTGCAGAATGGACAATATTTCTTTATCTCAATTCTGTCAGGAGTATTTTTCTTGTTTTTCATTGAATCATAATTACGTTGTTTGCACTCTGTGCATTCTAAAGTAATTCTAGTACGCATTAGCGTTTACCTCCATAAAAAAATATGCACTTCTGTTAGTGCTTATTAAGCATATCATAAAAAAAGTTATCGTGTCAATTAATATATAATGTGTTAGCAACAACTTTCTGGATTGTCCAACTTTTTGGGTTCACCTCATTTTGGGTTCGCCTCAATACAAAATATATTTAGATTTAAAAAATATTTATTTAATTATTATTTATCAAATTATATCTGCAACTAATAATTTTCATATTGATCTTCAATAAAATTTCTCACCTTAGAAAAACGATATTTTGCAACATCACTCTGCTCATTTGCAAGCAGCGCAATTTTATTTTTAATCCCTCCTGCATAACCTGTTAAATTTAGATTTTTCCCTATAACTCTATGGCAAGGAATTAGGATGCTTATAGGATTACTGCCTAATGCCCCACCGATAGCCTGAGCTGACATCTTCTCCTTTTTCAATGCATTTGCCACTTTAAAAGCAACATCGCCATAAGTTAAAACATGTCCAAAAGGTATGCTCTCTAGTACCTCAATCACCTTCTCTTGAAATGTTGTTAATCCATATATTTTATATTTCGGAGTAAAATCAGGTTGCCTCTTGGAAAAATAAATATCTAACCATTTACAAGTTTCACTAAAAACAGATAAGAAATTATCATACAAAATTTTTTCGTCAGAAGATGATTTAAAACAATTATCAAAAAATAACTTTGTTAAATACTCTCCATCACTTTCCATTATGATGTCATCAAAACCATCCGGAGTATAATATTTCCATCTACATCTCATATAAAACCCTCTTTAAAAAATTATCGATCTGTTTTTATACTTTTCCACACTTCTTATTTTACTAAAAATAAAGTCTTTTTAATATACCCTTTCCCCATCAACCTACGCCAATGCAAATTTTTTTAAGATTTATAAAAAAACATAGCTGCGCAAACAGCTATGTTTAAATCATTCTCTAAACACTAATTATATCTTATCATTGATAAGCGCCTCATTTTTAGGACAATTCTTCTTTGAGTAAGTTACATTCTTTCTGTTTTTCTTTAAAGCCTTAATTTCTTCCGCCTTACTAATTTGTTCAGCATAAATTGGTGCAAATGAAGGAACCATCCCTTGTCCAAATTTCTTAATCATTTTTGCTGTGCAAACATAAGTAATTCTTGGAGCTACTCTTACACCAAAATCCATCATCTTAGCAATTAAGCCTAAAACTAATCTACTCTTTCTTCTCTTAATTGCTCCAATTATTTTTTGTGCTGCTCTTTCTGCCGTTAATCCAATGTTTTCAACCTTATTATCTTTAACTTTACTCTCTTTTTCGCCCTCAGACGCTCTTGCTTTATATAAATCTGTTTTTACTGGACCAGGCATTACACATTGTACAAATATTCCATATCCTCTTAATTCTTGATACAAAGAATATGTAAATCCGCTTACAGCAAATTTTGATGACGAATAAATTGCTTCACCGGCAACAGGCAAAATAGATGACGCAGAAGATATATTAATAATTCCACCATATGAGCTTTTCTTAATCAAAGGAATCATAACTTTACAAGAAGTTAAAATACTCTCGTAATTTGTTTTATTAATTTTTGTTATTTGTGAATCATCCAAATCAACATATGCAGTAAAAGGTTGAATCATTCCTGCATTGTTAATCAAAATATCAACATTAAAATTCATAGTTTCTAATTCATTCGCAAACTCTTGCCACTTTTCTTTATCGCCAATATCAAACCTTCTATATGAAAATTTGTCACCTAACTCTGCTTTTAAACTTTTTAATTTTTCTTCATTTCTTGCAATTCCCATTACATTACAACCATGCTTTAAAACGAGTTGTCTGCAAAGCTCTCTTCCTATCCCTGTTGAACATCCAGATAAAACAATATTTCTGCCGTTAATCCACTTTCTTCCCATAACTACTTACACACCTCATTTGTTATATTTTTAACTTTCCACCTAGTAATATATTAGACATTGATTGAAAAAGCAACATTTTTAATTACTTGACGTTTAATTTAATTAAAGTTCTTGGGGCTTTGCCGTTTAAAATATCTTGTATATCATATTTAGGACTTGCAATTATAACCTGTGTCCCATTTGCTAATGTCTTTTTTATATATTCCAATTTTGCTTTTGCGCCATGCGCTCCTTCTCTAGATGCTCCATAACACAATTTTTGAATGTCATCTATTTTCTTTAATAATCCTTCATAAGTATCATCTGTAATTTCAGGAATTAAAGTTGATGGATCTTTCACATCAGAATAAATACCATCAACACTCGTTAATATTAATAAAGTTTTTGCTTTTAGAAGAGTCGCCAACTGACTGGCTGTTTCATCATTATCCAAACACTCCACTAGATTATTATATTTTGCTCTTAACTCGAGCATTTCCATTTTTACCAATTCCTCTGAAGTTAATGGATCGTTATAATTAACTATTGGAATAGCTTTTTGCGCAGGACACCTTAAAATTACAGATTTTAAATGTTCTCTTCTCTTTTCATCGTTAAAATGACTATGTTCAACTAAAATTTGACGGATACTAAAAGCTGGATTTACAAACTGCCTATATGTATTCATTAATATTGTTTGCCCTTGCGCTGCGTAATCAACTTTTGACATCTCGTCACTACGTGATAATTCATATCCATTACGCTTTATGAAATCTATT
The DNA here is from genome assembly GCA_023396095.1 of Bacillota bacterium. Lineage (GTDB taxonomy): Bacteria > Bacillota > Clostridia > Christensenellales > UBA3700 > JAEWXG01. The sequence continues at coordinate 15,149 of JAEWXG010000025.1, forward strand.
CTTCCTATTTCAGTAGCACCACTAGTAACCCAAACATATCCTGGCTTAAGTTCTTTTGACAATTTTGCAATGATATTATAATCAATTTCGTTATGTTGCTTATCTATTAAAGCCATCGACCCAATTTTACCAACTAATTCTATTTCAAAATTACTCATTCCCTAGATACTCTACCTTCGCAATTATTTCTTCAGCTACTTGCTGAGCAGGTTTCGCGGTTGTGTCAATAATAATATCTGCAACAGCGGAAGCATCAACTTTAATTATTTCTCTTATTGCCAACAAATTGTTTAAAACATCATTTTTTATTGGATAACTCTCATCTTTCTTAATTCGAACACGTGTAGCCACATCATCAGCATATAACAAAACAATATATGCGTTTTCTTTTAATTTTGTAAAATTCACTTTCCTTGTCAAAACTTCACCAGCTGTAACAATAATAGCGTTTTTATTCTTTGCATTCGAAATATAGTCTCTGACCATATCATAATATGTCTCTATCCCGAAATCATCGATCAAGCAACCTGTACTCATCCCATAATGAGATTCAACTGCTTTATCTACACAAAAAAACAACATATCCAAGTCTGTTGATAAACATTTTGCAACTTGAATATTTACATTTCTCATTGCTCCTAAAATAACGATGTTGTTTTTGATAACAGCCATAACTACTCCAAATATATAGTTATATTATGCACGAATTTTAACATTTTTTAAATATTGACTTGCTATTTTACCAAAACTTTCAAGCTCTTGCGCTGTATATGGACTTAAATCACAAATTCCCCTTGTGTATTCATTATGTCTAAACTGCTGGATTACATAAAGTTTTGCTCCAACAAGAGCTTTTGCAATATTTACAATATCAATCCTATCCACAGTAGGAGCCATTGTTGTTCTAAACTCATAATCTATTGGCGAATTTAATAAAATCGAAATTGTTTTCTTTATATTATCAATATTATCTTCTACACGTGTGATTGTTTTATAAGTTGCCAAACTTGTCTTTATATCCATTGCGACATAATCAATTAAATTATCTTTTATTAGCTTTTCGACAATTTCTGGATTAGTCCCATTTGTATCAAGTTTAACCTTTAAGCCAATTCCTTTTACAATTTTGACAAATTCATATAAGTCTTTCTGTAAAGTTGGCTCACCACCTGTGACAACAACGGCATCAATAAAACCTTGTCTATTTTTAATGTCTTGTATAATCTCTTCTTGAGATAAATAGTCTTTTGAACGCAAAATATCTCTATTATGGCAATACCAGCAGTCCATATTACACCCTGCAGTAAAAACCACATAAGAGATATTTCCATCATAATCCACAAATGAATTTACTTGTTTCCCTACTATATGCATATTTAGAATTGATTCTCTTTAATTACATATTTAACTCTTTCTCTATACTCTTCCTTCTTCCCTTTGTTAAAGTTTTGTACAGGTCTCAAGTATCCTACAACTCTTGTATATACTTCTGTTTCTTTCCCGCAATGAGGACAATTAAAATGCTCACCTGCAATATATCCATGATCATTACATACACTAAATGTTGGAGTAATAGATATATATGGCATTTTTGATTGTGAGAATACTTTTTGAATCAATCTTTTTGCTACATTAATATCATTAATTTTTTCCCCAAGATATAAATGTTGAACAGTTCCGCCAGTATATAAAGATTGAAGCTCATCTTGCAATCTAACTGTCTCTAAAATGTCATCAGTATAACCTACCGGCAATTGAGTTGAGTTTGTATAATATGGTTCTTCTTCCCCAGCTGTAATAATATCAGGAAACTCTGCTTTATCAATCCTTGCTAATCTATATGTCGTCCCTTCTGCAGGAGTTGCTTCAAGATTATAGTAGTGCCCTGTTTCTTCTTGAAATTCTACCATTATATCTCTTAAGTAATTCATAATTTTAATAGCTAACTCTTGTCCTTCCTTAGTTGTTAAATCTTTACCGATAAAATTCAATAATAGCTCATTCATACCAACTAAACCGATTGTATTAAAGTGATTTGTCCAATACTCACCTGTTTTAGCTTTAATATTTCTTAAGAAATTAGCTGAATATGGATATAGCCCTTTTATTGTTTGATCTTCTATTATCTTTCTCTTGATTTCCAATGAAGTTTTTCCAATGTTTGCAAGACGTCTCAATCTTTCGAATAAATCTTCTTCACTTGTTGCCAAATATCCTACTCTTGGTAAATTGATTGTAACTACACCTATTGAGCCGGTAAGAGGATTTGAACCAAATAGTCCACCACCTCTCTTTCTTAGTTCCTTAGTATTCAATCTCAATCTACAACACATTGAAACAGCATCCTCTGGAGATAAATCGCTATTTACATAATTTGCAAAATATGGAATCCCATACTTGCAAGTAATTTCCATAAACTTGTCTACTACTTTATTATCCCAATCAAAATCTTTTGTGATATTAATTGTAGGAATTGGGAATGTAAACACTCTGCCCTTTGAGTCTCCTTCTATCATAACTTCACAAAAAGCTTCATTTAACATATCCATCTCTTTTTGAAAATCACCATATGTTAAATCTTGATATTCTCCTCCTATAATAACTGGCTCATCTTTTAATGTTTTTGGAACCTTAATATCGAATGTTAAATTTGAAAACGGGCATTGAAATCCTACTCTTGTTGGCACATTAATATTAAATACAAATTCTTGCAAAGCCTGCTTAACTTGCGCAAATGTTAAATTATCATATCTTATAAATGGAGCACAAAATGTATCAAAGCTACTCCACGCTTGAGCTCCAGCTGTTTCTCCCTGTGTGGTAAAAGTAGAGTTAACTAATTGTCCTAAAAATGATCTTAAATGCTTTGCCGGCTTTGATTCTACTTTCCCAGACACACCTCCAAAACCTTCTTGTAGCAATTGTCTTGTATCCCATCCAGCACAATATGGCCCAAAAAATCCTAAATCGTGCAAATGAATTTCCCCATGAGTATGAGCATCACTAACTTCTTTTGGATAAACATTATGCAACCAATATTGCTTTGTAAAAGTTTCTCTTACATAGTTGTTTAATCCGTTAACGCTCTTTTGCATATTAGCATTTTCTTTAACGCCCCAATCTTCTTCTTGCAAATAGTTTGCAAACATTTTTGTTGTTGCATCTATTAAAGCCTGAGAATCTCTTGAACTTTTTCTTTTTTCTCTATATAAAATATATGCCTTTGCCGTTTGAGCATGTCCATCTTCGATTAAGACCTTTTCTACTATATCTTGAATTTGCTCTACTGTTGGAATTTTACTTTTAAATTGCTCTTCTGCGCGCGCTACAACCTTATCACAAATACTTTCAGCAAGAGTTCTATTAGAACCACCGCAAGCAACTGCTGCAGCAAAAATTGCATCTGCAATTTTTTGACTGTTAAATCTTTCAATTCTTCCATCTCTTTTAATAATTTTTGATATCATAATTCCACTCCTTGGACATCTATTTTAGCGATGTTCTTTCATTATATAAACACTATATATAGTTGTCAAGATATATTTTTTTCACTATATATAGATTTTTTGCTTATTTTGACCATTAAAATTATTTTAAATTTATGCATATAGTAAGGTATTTTTATTTTTATAATTTTTTAAAAATTTTAACGCTTTTTTTCTTGACTTTTTAAGTTATTATGCAGTCACTTAAAACTTTCACAAATCTATTATTTTTATTATTCTTTTTTGAACTTTTTAATCAATTTGGTGCACCTTAACTTCCTCGTTTTACATTTCATATTCAAAATGCTAGCATGTCAATGAAAAACACTTAATGGAGTAATAATGAAAAAATATATTTTAGTTACAGGTGGCAGTCAGGGCATTGGTTTAGCTACAGTAAAACTTCTTTTATCGAATGGATACAATGTAATTGCAACATATAACAAATCTCAAACATCTTTATTAGATTTAAAAAAAGAGATTTCCACCTTAACTATTCATAAAGTAGATTTAAAAAATCCAAAAGAAATTGAAGATATGTTTTATTCCTTTATTGAGCAAGGAATAAAACTCGATGCAATAATTAATTCTGCTGGCGAACCTCTTTACTCTCTTCTTATTGACACATCAGTTGAAAATATTGTTTCTTTAATAAATATTAATTTAACCTCTCAAATTATTACATCAAAACACGCAATTAAAAACTTTCTTTCTAACAACGGTGGCAAAATAGTAAATATATCGTCTATCTGGGGTATTTATGGAGCATCTTGCGAAAGTGTTTATTCCGCAACTAAGGGTGCTATTATTTCTTTCACAAAATCAATCGCGAAGGAATATGCATCAGCAGGCATAACCGCAACTGCCATTGCTCCTGGTCCTGTTGATACAAATATGCTTAAATCTTTTTCGCAAAATGAACGAGAAGACATTAAACATCTTTCTAGCATAAATAAAATTGCAACTCCAGAAGAAGTTGCAAACATTATTTTTTCTATTATTAAAGATAACTCTTCTCTTTATAATGGTAGTGTTATTGAAATAAGCGGAACAATTATATAACCTTCTTTACTTTTATAACGACTCCACTTGGCACGCTATAAAAAGCATTTTCAGAAACAACCAAATCTTCGTATATTAATTTATTCATTTCAAACGCTGTTTGCGAACCTACACTAGACAAATAAATATATGCATACTCATCATCAATCTTTTTATATCCTATAACATACGCATTAGTTGTTTTCTCTATGCCATCATCATTTTTATAACTGTATTCAAATATAGCGTCTTCACTATTGGAAATCATCTCTAGAAATTGATCTATGTCTTCATTAATTTCTATAGTGTTATTAATAGTATTTTGATCGAATATTTTTGTTATTTCTTTTAATAACTTATTCTTATCATAATTAGTATCTATAAAGTCAACCGTATTCTTTGGCGACAATGTTATTTTATCTAGAGGATAATATTTAAATAAACGCACTAAACCCCTATCTAATTTGTATTTATTAACTAACTCAACAAATTCCTTATGATCTATAGATATTTGCTCCCCGTTTCTTTTTGCCACTCTTTGTAGCAATTCAATTTTCTCTAAGTATGTTGGCAAGCTAGCTACTGCTCCATTAAAGTCAAGCCCCATAATAGCTCCTATTAATTCATTGCTAATGTCAATAATAGGGAACATTTTAACAAAAATATTGATATCAATATTAGTAACAAAGTATTTACTCTCACCTATTTGAATAAGTTCTTCTTCCTTAAAGAAAACATCATAATCAATAGTAGAATCTTTCCCTTCCAAAATATTCTTGAACATTTCTTTTTCAACTATAATGTGTATGTAGTTTCGATTATATTTAACTTGATCATAAACAATTTCAGTTATAACTTTCCCTTCTCCTGTCGCAAGTTGCAATCTCAAATTTATATCATCTCTATTATTTATCAAATTATATACATCTGCTTCTATTACTGGGATTTGCTCTATGATACTGCCTTCAACTTTCTTGTTTATGGTTCTAGAGAAAAAATCCAAAATAGAATCTATGCTTGCATTCACTTCCAAATTTAAATCGCAATTATCTATTGTCCCATCATTGTTTTTAATTTCCACATCATATGTTTGACGTGTTGATATAACTCCTCTTTCCTCAAATCCAACTAACTCAGGAACTTCATATGCAATTGGTTGTTCAGAAAATATATTATTAAAATTAGGAACTCTTAATGCGAAAGTTTCATTTTCTTTATTACCGTTAACTTCTCTTTCCGCAAAAAACTTAATATTTAATTCACTAGAATTTAATTTTTGTTCTGTATGAACAAATTTGTATCCTCTTTCCTTAAAAGATGAAATAAAAGGTAAAATGTTCAACTCAAACATATTAAATTCTTTAATTTCTATACCTTTCCCTTTTAGATAAATTTCATCTTTATCTACATCATAATATGAATCTCCAGAAAAAACATCGGAATAAAGATCGTCCGGGTTACCAAATCCAGGAATTTGAATAAGTCCTGGTATCGCAAATAAAATTTGATTTATAGCGTTTAAATATATCTCTCTAAAATCATATCTACTCTTCTTGTTTTTCCCATTGTAAGTTATACTGCTATGGTTATAATCTTCAATGTTAAATCCCTTCAACCATTTTGACGGAATAAGAGAAATCGTATCTAAAAACTTTCCATAAGAAATAGACTTATATTCATATTTCTTTTCACCATCTTTATCTGTAGTATATGAATATATCGCCTCGCCGTTGTAATACAAGAAATTACCGTTAGCCATTTCAACTAAAATATCTATTTCCTTGTTTAAAAAATCTTCATATCCAGAAATTAATGTTCTCTTCTCTAAACCATTTTCCCCTTCTTTAGAATATAACTCTATTTGAAAATATGCCTTTTTGTCGATATCAATATCCGGCACAAATGCTTCTGTAAGCTTTTTTCCATATTGATTTAAAATATTAGAGTCAAACTTTTTAACAGGTTGATTTACAGTTTTTTTCTTGCAAGCAACCATTGTTGTCATCATAACAGCACAAATAATTAACACGCTCAAATAAAACCATATTTTCTTTTTCATTAAGTACTTTACTCCTTAAGCCATTCCAATGACTTCGCAATTCTCTTTAATGATTCTTGTTTGCCTAATATAAACGCAAGTTCTGTTGCCCCGCCAGGTGTTGATTGATAGCCGGTAATTGCTAACCTCATGGTTAAAAATATTTGCCCTGCTTTAATTGAATTTGCCAAAGCAACTTCATTAATAAAAACCTTCATATCATCTTCAACCCAGTTATTAATATCACTTAAACCTTTTAGCAAAATTTCTAAAATTGTAATTGCTAATTCTTTTGTAATTTTATTCTTCTTGTTTTCAAACATTTCAACATCGTATTTCTTAAAATCCACAATAAAATCAATTTTATCTTTGATATCAGAAAATTTATCAATTCTGTTTTTCAACAAAGGAGCAATATTGCTATACTCATATTTTTTTGATGCCTCTGATTCTTTGTAGTATGGCAAAGAAAGATTATAGAATTCATCATCAGATAGCTCTTTAATATATTCTGAGTTTAACCACGCCATCTTTACAGGATCAAAGATTGCTCCACTTTTAGATATGCCCGATATACTAAAATTCTCTATCATTTCTTGCATCGTCATTTTTTCTTGATTGGTCGCAGGATGCCATCCTAGCAATGCAATATAATTAACTATTGCATGTGGTAAAAAACCTTTCTGATAGAAGTCTTCAAAATTAGCATCCCCATGCCTTTTAGATAATTTGTTCTTTTCATCTTTCATGATTGGTGGCATGTGTATATATTTTGGCCTTTCCCATCCGAACGCATCATATAGCAAATTATATTTTGGCGTTGATGAAAGATACTCCATACCCCTCATTACATGCGATATTCTCATTAAATGATCATCTATAACATTGGCAAAATTGTATGTAGGCATTCCATCGCTTTTAATTAAAATGTTGTCCTCCATTTCTTCATTCTTTATGCTAATATGCCCGAAAACCATGTCATCATACTCACTAAATCCCTCAGTTGGGATATTTTGTCTAATAACATATGGTATTCCTTTTTTAAGATTTTCCTCTATTTCTTTTTTAGACAAGTGCAGGCAATGTTTATCATATTTTGCAAAACCATCTTTTTCTTTCAATTCACTTAACCTTTCTTTGGTGCAAAAGCAATAATACGCGGCACCTTTATCTATTAATTCTTTAGCGTATTTTAAATATATCTCTTTCCTTTCACTTTGAATATATGGCCCGTAATTTCCTCCATTTAGCGGCCCTTCATCAACTTGAATTCCGGATAAATTTAATGTTCTATAAATAGCCTCAATGGCGCCATCAACAAAACGATCTTGATCTGTATCTTCAATTCTAAGTAAAAAATCACCGTTATTTTGTTTCGCAAATAAATAACCATATAGACATGTTCTTAAATTCCCTATGTGCATAAACCCTGTTGGGCTAGGCGCAAATCTTGTTCTTACTCTATCCATATATACCTACTTAAGATTACAGCGATTTGGATGATATGTTCCAACTATTTCTTGTAAAATCTTAATCACTCCTTCTTTATCATTTTCATTAGCAACCTTTGCAAGTTTATCTAAACCTGCTTCCATTGTTTTACAATCTATTTTTAATTGCTTACCAACATATATCTTATTATTACTTGTTTTTTTCAACCCTTCAGCCGACATTAATATTTCTTCATACAATTTTTCCCCAGGCCTTAATCCGGTAAATTTAATATCAATATCAACATATGGTTCATATCCCATAAGTCTAATCATATTCTCTGCAAGTGTTAATATCTTTACTGGTTTACCCATATCCAAAACGAAGACCTCTCCCCCTTTTGCATATACACCAGCTTGCAAGACCAAACTTACAGCCTCAGGTATTGTCATAAAGTACCTTATCATTTCTTTATCTGTAACGGTTACAGGGCCACCTTGCAAAATTTGATTTTTGAATAATGGAATGACAGAACCATGTGAACCTAAGACATTTCCAAATCTTACAGCTGCATATTGTGTAAATTTAGAATGTTGCGCTTTGCACTCTACCATCATTTCACATAATCTCTTAGTTGCACCCATAACATTCGTTGGGTTAACAGCCTTATCTGTTGATATCATAACCATCTTTTGCACATTGAATTTATCACATAAGTCTATAATATTTTTTGTCCCAAAAACATTATTTTTTATTGCCTCTTCTGGATTATATTCCATAAGTGGCACATGCTTATGCGCTGCAGCGTGAAATACTATATCAAACTGACTTTCTGTAAATATCTCTTCCATTTTTTTATAATCAGTCATGCTAGCAATTTCCACAACAATGTTGCCATCTAGTTTCTTGTTTCTAAGTTCTTGTTGAATATCATAAGTGGTATTTTCATAAATATCTAACATTACCAATTTTTTTGGCATACAGACACTTATTTGTCTTGCTAACTCACTTCCAATCGATCCGCCGGCACCTGTTAGTAAAATAGTTTTATTTTCTATAAAATGTTTAACTTCATTAAAATTAAACGATATTTGTTCGCGCGATAAAAGATCTTCAATCTTAACATCTTTTGCTTGATGCATCAGCTCAATATTATCAATAATATCGCTAACGAAAGGCAATATTTTTACTTCGCAACCAGTGCGAACACACATTTCAATAATCTCTCTTCTTTTTTCGTCCTTCAAAGATGGTATTGCAAATATAATAGTTTCTATTTGTTGCTTCTTAGCTACTTCTACTATATCTTCTAACCCGCCAACTACGGGTATCCCATTTAATAATCTTTTTTGCTTACTCTTATCATCGTCAACAATACATACTGGATAAAAAGAACTCTTTTTTCTAACTAACTCTTCAATAACTATTTTGGCCGTATAGCCAGCCCCAATAATCATCGTTTTCTTTTTCGATTTTGAATTACAAATATTTTTTTGTTTAAAGTATATTAACGCATATACCATTCTTATTGCAGCAAGTGTTGCTGTTGTCCCTATAAAAAATATAACGTAAAATCTTGGGCTCGTTATTGCATATTTTTCACCTAAAAACGGCAAACTCGCCGATGTTAAAATTGTTCCTAAAGTTGTCGCAAGAAGCAATCTTGCATATTGCCATACTCCAGAATATCTCCACATTATTTTATGAATGCCTGCAACTAGAAACATCAATAAAAAATAAAAAACAGCAAGCCAAACTGCTACTATTCCTTTACTAAAATACATCGCATATTCTTGCTTTTTGAACGTCAATACAATCGCAAAAAGAAAACATGCAAACACTATACTTGCATCAAATATGCTAATCAAAACGCTCCTTTTTGTAGTCACAAACATATCTTGTGCATTATCAACTAATTGTTTCTTTTCCATAATTTACTTTTCTTCATATCCTTTTGGGTTATTTGATTGCCATTTCCAGCTATCTTTACACATGTCTTCTAAATCAAATTGAGTTTTAAAACCTAACTCTTTGTATGCTAAAGTTGGATCAGCATAACAAGCATCAATATCTCCCGGTCTTCTAGACACTATTTTATATGGAATATCCTTTCCAATAACCTTTCCAAACGTTTTTACAAGATCAAGGACACTATATCCTACCCCTGTTCCTAAGTTATAAATTACAAGTCCCGGATTAGTATCAAGTTTATTCAATGCAAGCAAATGCCCTCTTGCAAGATCGCACACATGGATATAATCTCTAACGCCAGTTCCGTCATGTGTATTATAGTCATTACCAAAAACATTTAAATATTCAAGTTTGCCTATTGCTACTTGTGTAATATATGGCATTAAATTGTTTGGTGTCCCATTAGGAGATTCGCCTATCAATCCGCTCGCATGTGCTCCAATTGGATTAAAGTATCTCAATAATGCTATATTTAGGTTTTTATTTGCATAAGCCATATCTTTCAATATATATTCAATGAATAATTTTGTTCTTCCGTAAGGATTTGTTGCACTTAATTCAAAATCCTCCTTAATTGGTAATGCTTTTGGATTACCGTATACTGTAGCAGATGAACTAAAGACCAAATTATTTACCCCGAATTCTTTCATAAGTCTTAACAAAATAAGAGTGGAATCAATATTATTTTGATAATATTCATACGGCTTAGAAACAGATTCCCCTACCGCCTTAAAACCGGCAAAATGTATAATTGAATCTATTTTATTATTTTGAAAAATTTCTTTCATCTGTTCATAATTGCAAATATTGTATTTGTAAAAAATAACTTTTTTCCCAGTTATGGTATAAACTCTATCTAAAACTTTCTCACTACTGTTTGATAAATCATCACATACAACAACTTCTTTATTGTTATTTAACAACTCTACCACTGTATGACTTCCAATATATCCAGCTCCACCGGTAACTAATATCATAAAAAACCTCTCAAGCAATTATTCTTATTTGTATTATAATGCCAAAAATAATAAATTAAAACAATAAATGGCAATATACTGCATAAGTAATAGTTAATCTTTACAATACTTTAATATGGCAAAAAGAAAATCAATCATCTAGTCTTTTAAATATTCCTGCAAAAAGATATAATAATAGAACAAGAAATGAGGTTCATATGAGCAGATTGATAATAAAAAACTGCAAAATTTTAAATAATTCGAATTTTAAAATTTTAGATTTGGAAGTTGAAAATGGCAGAATATCAAAAATAGCAGAAAATTTAAAAAGCGATAATGAGTATGACGCCAAAGGCTTGCTTGTGTCTCCTGGGTTTATAGATATTCACACACACGGAGGACTATCTCACGACTCACTAGAGACCTCTATTGAAGCTCACGAAGCCATCGCAAAATTTCATCTTTTCAACGGAACTACAGCCTACTGCCCTACTTTTCTTGCTGCAACAATTGATGAAATGTCAGCAGCGATTCAAACATTAAGAAAGTTTAATAAAACAAATAAATTTGCCAGATGTATCGGTATTCACGTAGAAGGCTCTTTTTGTTCTCCCGATAACAATGGGGCTCAGGATAAAAATTTAATTTTAAATTACTCAAAAGAAACAATGAATTTTTTTAAAAATAATAACGATATAATAAAAAGAATAACTCTTGCGCCTGATATAAAAGATTCGGCAAAAATTGCAAAAGAAATAAAAAAATTAAAAATTCAAGTTTCTTTAGGACATGACAATTCACTAAAGGATGAAATAACCCAATGCATATTGGCTGGAGCAAATTCTATCACTCACATTTATAATTGTTCAACTATTACTCGCAGAGTGAATGGAATAAAACAGCCAGGCTTAACAGAGCTTGCATTGATGAACAAAAATATGTTTGTCGAAGTAATTGCCGACGGCAAACACGTTCCTAACGACCTCTTAGAAATAATTTATAGAATGAAAGGGAAAAATAAAATAGTATTTGTTTCGGATTCAATTTCTGTTGCGGGACTAAAAGACAACGAAGAGTGTTTTTTGGAGCCTCATCGCAAACAACGACCAGTGATTATGAAAGATGGGATAGGTATTTTAAAAGATACAAATACTGTAGCCGGCAGCGGCGTAGCCTTAATTAATATATTGAAAAATGTTTTCTCAAACTCGTCAATCCCATTGGCAAATATTATAAACATGGCAACAATTAATCCGGCAAAATTACTTGGCTTAAACAATATTGGTCGAATCACTCATAATGCATACGCTGACTTGAACATACTTGATAATGACCTCAACATTGTCGACACTTTCATTAATGGGGAAATAGTCAAAAAATAGATACATCTAATATGTTTTGATATATTCTAAAAATTAAACCCTTTTAAATTTTCTATCTTTTTGCCAAACAATTTTATTAAAAATGATGCAATAAAAAAGGTGAATTTTATGCATTATATAAAACTCACCTTTTAATTCATATAAACTTATCTAAAAATTTTCTTATTTAAAACTCTTCTCTAAAATTTCATATATTTCTTGAATCTCTATTTCATTATCGAGTTTTGACGCATCCTTATCAAACTTTGTCTTTTCTGCAATAACAGAAAAATCTGATCTTTCAACTCCCAAACTTTCTAAATTATATATCTTTCCTTGTTTAAAGATGTTTTTCATATATGACTGAATTGAGCCTATTAAAAGAGCTGGTCTACTTGATTTCAAAGTTGATATAAGCGTATCGTATCCTACAAAAGGTATTAATAATTCATCTACATCAGCATCATTTGGTATAAACTTTTCTAGCAAATTATAGAATAATGTTTCATACACTTTTTCAAACGATATTTTCTTATTGTTAGACAAAGCAGAAGATATAACATCTAAAATTGTTATCTTAGTTTCAGATTTAGCTATCCCGGCATAAACTATTGCTTCTATTAACGCAATATTATCACTCTTTTTAGTCTTCTTACGTGACATAATAATAGGTAAATTTTGAAGAACAAGTTTTAAAGCTGTTATAGAATAGGTCTGGGTTAAACAATTTGCATTATCCGCTAAATATGAAGTTATTGCTATAGCTATTGTATATAAAGCCAAATTTACTATTAAATTCTTTGGCAAAATATCAACCATTCTTTTATCGATAAATATTGCATCAGCTTGTGTTAAAACATTTTTAATTTGATATGTTATATTTTTCTCTAAATCAAAAAATTTAACCTTGCTTGTTCCCTCTTCCCCTGATCCTAGGTATACAGGAACAATAAATAACGTTGTTTTTTCAAGTCTTTCTTCACTCTTTTTTGTTTGAAGCTCTTGGATACTTGAAATATCATTATTAATCATGTATTTTAATGCCTTAGCTACATTAATAACAGAATTTCTTCCTATAGCTATTATAGAATCACACTCATCACGAACATATTTCTCATGCATTTTTTGTATTGTTTCTGTTGTAGCCACATTTGGTACACTTGCAAAAATTGATCTAACTGTTATATTCCCGTAATTAAAAGCTTTCCTGATTTCTTTTAAAAATCCTACTCTTTCTACCACTTCTTCAGAAATTATTAAAGGATTATTAACCTTCTTTATTGATAATTCATAAGGGATGCTTTCTAATGCTTTTTCTCCGCTTAAAATTTTACATTTATTTTCAAATTCGTACATATCTCACCTCAATTAAAATGATTGTTTCAAAATGTTGACAACATCTTCTTCTCTAACTGCTTTAACATTAGCTAGTAAAGCTCCATCTCTTAAAGCCTTTCTGACTATTAAAGGAAGTTGATCTTCTGTTACTCCCGCATCTCTAAACTTGATAGGTACACCTATCTCTTTATTGTATTTTTCTAACAACTCTTCAATATATGCCACACATCTATCTGCTCTGTCCTCAGGTTTTGTTTCTTGATAAATTTTTTCTCCTGCAATGTAGTACAAAACCTCCGCATATTTCTCTTTTAAGTGAGACATGTTAAATTTCATACAAGCTGGCAATAATATTGCCATAGCTAAATCGTGACCTACGTGAGCCACTCCTCCAACAGCATGCCCTATTCCATGAACAACTCCAACCATTGAATTAGAAAAAGCAATTCCTGCCAACATGGATGATTCCAACATTCCCATTCTTGCTTCTAAATTTTCAGGTTCTGCAACCGCCTTTTCCATATTATCTCTAAACTTAGCTATTGCTTTAAGCGCAAAATTATCAGATAACGGTTGTGATTGCGAACCAGTGAAACCTTCTATAGCGTGAGTCAATGTGTCCATTGCTGTTGTAAATGTAGCTTTTCTTGGCAAGGTCTTTGTCATCTCAGGATCAAGTAAACAGAAATCAGGCAAAATTTGACCTGTTATAAATTCCATTTTTACATTTTTTTCTAAATCTGCTATTACAGAAACTTTTGTTACTTCTGAACCTGTTCCAGACGTAGTTGGTATAGCAGCAAAAGGTAAATTTTTCCCTTTCCCTACCATCTCCATTCCTGTGTATTCTAAAAGATCCTCAGAATTATTAATCAACAAAAGTTTTACTCCTTTTGCTGTATCCATAACAGACCCACCACCTGCTGCTATAATGCAATCACAGTCATGATTTTTATACACTTTAACTATTTCTTTAACTACTTCTAACGATGAATCATTAGGAACGGCATTAAACACAACTCTTATTTCTGCATCTGTTCCTTCAAAAACTTTTTTAACTTTATCAACAGCCCCTATTCTTGTTAAAACCGGACCACTAATTAATAGCGCTTTCTTCCCTCCTCTTTTTAACAATTCTTCCGGCAATTTACTTAATGCATTTTCCCCTAAAATTATTCTTACAGTATTATAAAATTCAAAATATTTCATTTTCCACCTCTAGATTCCAAAAAGCACGTATGCATATACTCTTAATGACCCTTTTTGTTTTTTAGGAATAACATCTAAAAACTTTGATGTGATAAATTTAGGGAATAAGTATGCTTCCGTCAAATTCATAATATCCACTATTTTCATTGAATCAGCAATTTCACCTTTCAATATAAATCTGTTTTCAGCGAATGCTTGTGGAACCCCAGCCATTCCTAATACAATTGGCATAGTAACTGCTGTATTTTTAAATTGAATATCTAAATCAATTTTTGTGTTTTGTAAATCTTTCTTTTTTACTTTAACAAAATTATTGCCGTTTTTCTTCACAACTAAAGATGGTCCTAACGGCAATACGTGTAATCTAAAAACAAATCCATCGTGCAATTCGGAAAAATATTCTTGTGCTTTACTATCAACTTTAACAACTCCCTTCATGCCTCTGCCTAAAACAGAAAAAACTGTTTTAATAACAAATTTTTTAAAATATCTTTCTCTAGGTTCAAATTCTCTCATAATTTAAATCTTTTCTCCTCCATAATCAACATTACTATTATATACCATACTTTGACATTTTTTAATATGATTCAATAATAGATTTTAGTGCCTCAATAATATTATTAGCTTTTTTAACAGCTTCCTTAGCAGTATCTGCGCAAACAGAAACGTATATCTTCAATTTTGGTTCTGTTCCAGATGGTCTAACGCACGCCCATTCAAAATCATTGAAATTATATTTAATAACATTAGAACGAGGAAGATCAATATTTTCAATTGCTCCCGTAGAATAAAACTTCTCTCCATCTCCAAAATCTTCAACAGACTCTAATGGAATATTATTAATGCTTTCGAGTCTATTTTTCTTAAGTTGTTGCATGATATAATCCATTTTCTCCATTCCATCCAATCCCTTAAATGTCAAAGAAAGACTTTTTTCTATATAGTAACCAAACTCTAACGACAACTCTTCAAGCACCTCATGCATGGATTTCCCCTTGCTTTTATAATAACAAGCCATATCAGCAAAAACCGTAACAGCAACTACGGCGTCTTTGTCTCGAGCATGTGTTCCCGCTAAATAGCCATATGACTCCTCAAAACCAAATACATATGTATGTGCGTTTGATTTTTCCCATTCTTTAATTTTTTCTCCAATAAATTTAAACCCTGTTAAAACGTCAAACACTGTTGCTTTATGCTTTTGAGCAATCTTATCTGCAATTTTACTAGTTACTATTGTTTTAACTATTGCTGCATTGTCAGGTAAAACACCTAATTCGGCACGACGTGTTAACTCATAATTTAACATTAAAGCCCCTATTTGATTTCCATTTAATAAAATATACTCTCCTTTATCATCCTTAATCGCAATGCCCATTCTATCACAATCAGGATCTGTGCCAACAACAATGTCAGCGCCATTTTTCTTAGCGAGCGATATCCCCATTTCTAATGCATCAGCTTGCTCTGGATTAGGTGTAGACACCGTAGAAAACTCTGTATCGGGGATCATTTGTTCTTTAACAGTTAAATAATTTATCCCCATAAAATCCAACATTTTTGTTACAGGCATTGCTCCAGAACCATGAATTGGAGTATACACTATCTTCAAACTATTTTTTGCAATAGTAATAGCTTCTTTTGATAAAATTTGTTTCTTAACATTATCTAAAAATTTATTATCGATAGTTTCACCGAGAATCTTTATATATTTATGAATATCCTCGTTATCTTTCCCTTTAATTTGTTCTTTAGATTTGATGTCTATGTCAACCATGTTTATAGAAAAATAATCTTTGATACTATTGATATATTCGACAACCTTTTTGGTAGCATCTAAGTCAAGTTGTGCCCCATCTTCACCGTAAACTTTATATCCATTGTATTCTTTAGGATTATGCGATGCCGTTATCATTATTCCTGCAATAGCTTTTAACTCTCTAACAGCAAATGAACACATAGGGACAGGTCTGACATCATTATATAGATATACTTGAATTTCATTTTTAGCTAACACTTTAGCAGCAGTTAAAGCAAACTCAAAAGAATACCTTCTAGTGTCATATGAAATAACAACCCCTCTTTTTTTGCACTCGTCTCCCAACGTATTGATATATTCAGATAATCCTTGTGTGGCACGCATAACTGTGTACTTATTCATATTGAATGTTCCTAATTTAATCGTCCCTCTCATGCCCGCCGTTCCAAACGCTAGATCAAGCATAAATCTTTCTTTAATCTCTTTATTATCGTTTCTTATTGAAAGTAATTCTTCCCTTTCACTATCATCAACTTTTTCTAACCATTCGTTATATTTTTCTAAAAACATTTTAATGTTCCCCCTTATATAGTTTGTTTAATATGTCCTCTTTTATCAAAACATTTATCTCTTCCATTAACCCATGTTCTTTACTATGAAAATCACTTCCCCCCAAAGTAAAGAGTTTGTGCTTATCTGCTAATTTTTGCAAACTTCTAATATCGCTCTCTGTATATTTAGGATAGTATATTTCCAATCCATCAATTAATTTTTTACTCTTCAATCCACCGATTAAATCGTCTAACGCGTTATCTTTATATAATTTTAACGGATGAGCAATAGCAACATAGCCTCCTGCTTCTTTTATTAATTCTGCTCCGGCCAATGGAGTTAATCTTGCCCCTGCTACATACGCTTTCCCTGTATGCTCGTTAAGGTATAAGGTGAAGGCTTCATTTGTAGATTCAGCATATCCTTGTTTTACAATTTGCTTTGCAATATGTAATCTTCCTGTCGTCCCATTTTGATTAATGTCGAAATCCAAATCAACTCCAAATCTTTTTAATTTATTAATAATCTCAAAAGCTCTTTCAATACGTTTCTGTTTTAACTCTTCCAGTTTTTTTGTAAAGGCACTACTGTTTATATCGATACCATAGCCTAACAAATGCACGTTTTCTATAGCTTTAGTAGATAGTTCAATTCCAGGAATAAATATAAGTCCTATTTTATTTGCATAATCTCTTGCTTGTTGAAGTGCTTCGATAGAATCGTGATCCGTAATAGCTACAGCTTTACGGCCAAGACTTTTTGCCATATCTAATACTTCCTTAAATGTTAGATCTCCATCGCTAGCCGTAGTATGAATATGCAAATCAACATTAACCAATTTATTCGTCATACTCATCTCCTAACTGTAACATCTGATTATCTCTTTCTAATTCTATTGCATTAATTTTTAATAAGCCTTTCGCTATTTTATCTCTTTTTATTTTCACGCTGTCAATTTTATTAGATGCTTTTTGTATATACTTGCTAGACTCGTCAAGTTCACTCGTAAATGCATCAAACGCTTTTGAAAACTGCTTAAGAGCTTCAAGGACTTCATAACTTTTCTTATGTATATAAAGACTTTGAAAACCGATTTTCAAACTTTGCAACATGGCAACAATATTATTTGGCCCTGCAATATTTACAGAATATTTCTCTCGAATTTCTCTAACCAATTCCACATTCATAGCAATTTCTGCATAAACTCCTTCGGATGGTATATACATAATCGCAAAGTCTGTCGTCAACGGCGGGCTAATATATTTTTTAATTTGTGAAGCTGATGTCTTAACTGCTTTAAAGAATTCTTCTCTCTTACTCTTCTTGTCAAATTCATCACAATTAATATATTCTTCATATTTCCCTAAATTGAATTTTGAGTCAATCGGTAAAATTATAGTTTGATCGTTTGCAGAAGGTATTTTAATAGCAAAATCAACTTTCTCTGAAACATCTTTTTTAATCATTTTTTGTTCTTCAAAAAACTCACTTCCTAGTATATCGTTTAGGATATCTCTTAACATCACTTCGCCCCAAGTCCCGGCTGTCTTATTCGCTGATAAAACTTTTCTAAGAGAATTAACCTCAGTGGAAACAGAAGAAATTTTAATCAACTCTCCTTGCAAACTTTTCATATTTTGGTTGATATTTTGAAATGCTTTTTCTAATGATTCAACTATATTTTCCTTAAGCTTCTCGTTAATCATATTCTGCATTTCATTGATTTTCTTCTCATTATATGAGGACATTTCCTTTAAATTTTTCTCTATATTTTCTTGAATAATCTGTATTTGTTTTTTTAAATTTTCATTTTCTACTTTAATATTTTTCAATTGTTCCTCTAGCGTTGTCTTTGTTATTACTAACTCTTTATCTATTTTATTTATTGCCTCTTCGCCAAATTCTTTTAGAGATTTTCTTTGAGCTTCAGAAAAATTTAAAAACTGACTATTTATATTTTCACTTGATTTATTTGTCGTGTTTATATTATTTGCAACTACAGTGGAAATAATTTGATTGCCAAGATTTGACATAGCATCTCTTTCTCTATTTGCATTGCCTTCCATTTTTTCACCAATTTTAGCAATTGCTTCTTCCAATTTGTTTGCACTTTCATTAGGCTGTACCTTTTTGTTTTTAAAAATATGTAAAAGGATCACTCCCAGCGTAATTAAAGCAATAACTAAAGTTATTAAAATCACTATAAATAAATTATTTGTGCTAACTTCTGATATCATCATTAGTTTCATCTCCAATTTCTTGTCTCTTTTTTTGTTTATTTTCCAAAAATTTAATTTGCCCTTCCTTAGTTCTAAGTCTTGGATTGTATGCGCTCAATTTATATAGTTCTGCTAAAACTTCTTTGATTTCTGCTTCCTTAAATCCATAAGCAAGACAATCATTACCATTAATATAGAAATCTTGATATCTAAATGGAATTTTATCTGCAATCATTTTTTGCTTGATCGCTTTAAAATGGTCAATAATTTTTCTCCATTCATCATTTTTGCTATATGTCTTATATAATGCCTCTTTAAGTGACATTAAATCATCAAAAATAGTTTGGTTAGTCCTTATAAAATCAATTAACTTATTATCTTTTACTTCACCGTTGTAATTATAGAAACATTCTCTAACTAACTTAGAGTTATAAAAAACTTCCTCTTTTGGAAACATCAACCCCTTTTCCCCTAATAGATTTACAACCTCATTCGCACTATTAATTTCATGCCCATAAATAGTGTTCATTTTACTTAATTGATAAGGCTTCCCAACATTATGTAAGAGTGCTGCTATTCTAACTTTTGACTCCGCATATGAGTAAGCGTTAATAGCCATATCCAACAAAGTTTGATCAGTGTTTCCTTCTTTTATTTTAGATAATTCTAAGATACTTGGCAGTATATATTTCATAGCCCCTATTTCAAACAACATCTTGAGACCTTTTATGTGACTATCCTTTGCACTATATCCAGGATACTTTTGATCAGCGCAAATTATTCTTCTGAATTCATCTCTAATCCTTTCTTTGCTAATTCCAGCAATCAAGTCTACATTTTCCTTAGCCCCATCATATGTTTTAGGATCAATATTGAAATTCAATTCAACAGCTTGACGCACCATACGTAAAATTCTTAAAGGGTCCTCTCCAAAAATAATATTAGGATTTCTAGTCGCACTAATCACCTTTTCTTTAATCGTCTTCATCCCACCTAATGGATCCACCGGCACTCCTTTCAAAATGTCATAGTATACAGCATTGCATTTAAAATCCCTTCTTTCCGCGTCAATATTAATATTTTTCGTAAAGTTAACAGATACCGGGGAATGAAGCCCCGATCCAATTCTATATGAATCTTCTCTAAACGAAGTAAATTCATATTTTTCTTTTCCGTCAATTGTCTCTATTAACAACGTCCCAAATCTTTTATAGGAAGCAACTATTTTAAAACATGTCCCAGCTAAAAGCCTTTCAACTTCCATAGTTGATAAATCTGCACAAACATCAATATCATCTCTGCCATCATTAATTCCAAGAAGTGTGTTTCTAACGATCCCTCCAACAAGATAAAGGGTCCCCCTTTGAGATAATATCTCTGCCAACAAAATTAACTTTTCTGTAATCTTCATGTTTTACTTCGTATAAACCTCCGGCTTTAAAATATAAATTGAATCCAAATTTCTAAATCTTTCTGCATAATCTAGCCCAAATCCAACCACAAATTCATTTGGAATTTTAAATCCTACATAATCCCCTTCAATTTCAACTTTTCTTCTTTCTGGTTTGTCGAGTAATGCACATATTTTTAAAGATTTAGGATTTCTTTGTAAAAATAAATTTTTTAAATAGGTCAATGTATATCCTGAGTCTATTATATCTTCTACTATAATCACATCCTTTCCCTCTATTCTCTCATTTAAGTCTTTTACAACTTTAACTTCTCCACTTGATGTTGCGTCTGACCCATAACTCGAAATTGCCATAAAATCTATTTCTATAGGCAAGTTAATCTTTCTTACTAAATCTGAAAAAAAGAGAAAAGCTCCTCTTAAGATGCAAACCATTAATATCTTTTTTCCTTTATATTCCTTTTCAATTTGCAAAGCAAGTTCACTGATTTTTCTATCAATCTCTTCCTTTGTAATTAAAACTCTCTTCATATTGTCTAATACATTACCCATCTGTTTTTACTCCTTTTTTTCTATTATTACTTTCACTATTCTTTTTGTACTATCTGTAATTTTTACCGTAATAGATTGCTCTATTCCTATCACTATACTTATCACATTATCATAAGCAACAACGTATAACTTATCTCTCTCATCATGTGGTATTTTCTTCTTTGTCAAATAATCAGATAATGACATTGTATAACCTGCAAAATTAGTAAAAATGTCATCTTGTTTTCTTCTTCTAATAACACTCCCTTTTGGAATCTTATCTAAATCAACATATATCCCATCTTTATAATCTGTTACATTATGCACTTCTAAAAATTTAATAAAGTCATCTTTTCTTTCAAACTTTCCTACCTGGAAATCTTCACTATAATTATCAACTGGCTTATACTCATAAAGCTTTATATAATCATATGCTTTAAGAGCAATAATTCCATGTGGCAAATTTATTTGCTTACCATTGTTTTTATATTTTAATTGACATATCTGCTCTATATTAGAACTCGTAAAATCAATATCAGACTTTAATTTATTAAGAGCTATTTTAATAATATCACCAGCAAAATCTTCATATTCGCTTAATTTCTTCACATCAATTAAAACCGCATCTTTATCAACTATGAGCACCTTTTCTGCATATTTATCTAAAATCCCGTAAATTGAGCGCATATTTTTTGATAATTTTAAAATAGATGTATCTAAGTTCATAACGCGAGTTTTTATTAATGGAATAACTTTATTTCTTAAAAAATTTCTTGTGTAACAGTCATCGCTATTACTATCATCATTCCTAAATGGCAACTCAATAATTTTAGCATAATGTTCAATAGTCTCTCTGGTCGTATAAATTAAAGGCCTAATTATATAGCCATCTTGATACGACATCCCAAGTAAACCCTTTACTCCAGATCCGCGGAAAATATGCATTAAAACACTTTCTGTTAAATCATTCAAATTATGTGCTAAAAGAACATATTTTCTTTCATTTTTCCAAATATCCGCATAGTACTTATGTCGCAAATCTCTAGCGGCCTGCTCTATTCCCATCGATTCTTCTTCTGCATGTTTTAAAACATCTAAAGAAATGGTCTTGCATTCTATCTCAAATTTATTACAAAATTCAGAAACTAGAAAACTATCTAAAATGGACGCCTCACCTCTTAAGCCATGTTCAAAATTGATAACATTAAACTTAATTCCGTACTTTTTTTGAAAAACGAGAAAACTGACTAACATTACCATTGAATCAACTCCACCACTTACTGATAAAGTGACTCCTTTTTTATATAACTCATTAAATTCTGTTAGAAGTTTCCCACACAAAATGTCATCAAAGGATTCTTTGAATTTTAAAATTTCGCTAGTAATATCGTCACTCGTCCTCATATAACTGCACATTACAATAATTATAATGAATATAAATTAAAAAGTAAATTTTACCATTATCAAATGAAAGCATTCTTTTTTTATTTTATGTCAAGACTATCCTATATATTGTTTAATATACAATCTGAAATTATTTTATAATCTTATTTAAATCGCATTTTTCTTAAAAAATAACTTTCTAAAAAAATTTTAATATTTGAATAATAAAAATATAGTTTATATGTATATATATTTTTACTTTTAGTTTCTAAAATCATTATTTAATATTATCATTTCTCACATAATATATTAAGCATAAAAATTAATTAAATTGTGTTTTGTGTTTGTATTTGATATACTAATTTTGAACTTAGGAAACTAATATGAAAGAAAAAATAATGACTCCCACTCAAATATGGGGAAATTACGATCCAAATAAACAACCACTTGAACCAACCATACTAAAAATCGTTGAAGATAACAACACGGTTACTAAGTATTTATCTTTCACGGCTGAGAGCACATTGGATGGCAAAGTTATAGCTATTGCTACTCTTATGTATAAAAAGAATGCAAAATCTAAAATGCCAGCTGTATTAATATGTTCAAGCGATGCTAAGGAGCATCAAATTGGTCAATTAACTAGTTTGATTGATGCTGGTTTTATTGTTGCTACATTTGATTATGCAGGCAAAGAGCAGGGAAAAGAATTTTTTACCAAATACCCACCAAGTTTAGCTTTTTGCAATGTTAACGCATCAGCTGCTCCATCAGAGCTGCAAGAAAATAATGATGCATCTATATATCATTGGACAATTATAGCCAGACGTACAATCTCAATATTATGCCAAGAGCCATTATGTGATTCTAACAATATTGGGATAATTGGAATATTAACTGCAACCGACATTATGTGGCAAGTGGCTGCAACTGATAATAGAATTAAAACTTGTATTCCTATTCTCAATTTCGGCTGGCAACAAGAATCTAACTTACTTGCACGAAATATCGAAGAAAATTCTTTATCATATAACGACTATATATCAAAAATTGGCTTTGCTGTTGAGTCTTACATAGGACTTGTAAAGTGTGATACACTTTTCGTAGGAGCAACACATAGTATGCTAACTTCAATAGATAAAATTGAAGATACTATTAATCGTCTACCAAAAACAATAACCAAAACAACTTGCATTACCGTAGGAAACGATTCTCACCTAGGCAATGCATCTTTGCCTACTATCATTTATTGGTTAAAAACGATTTTGATGCGCTCTAAAGGAGTTTTCCCAACAGAACCATTATTAAATATAACTGTTAATAAAAAACAAGAAATAGAATTCAATATAACATATGATAAGTCGCAAAAAATTGATAATATCCAATTATTTATATCAGATGGAGAACAAAATCCAATTTTAAGAAACTGGCACTCAAGTCAAGTCCCAATGGACGAAAGTAACACCGCCTCATTTAAATATATACCAACAGATAATGCCACTGATATTTTTGCCTTCGTCAATGTAAATTATAAAAATGGATTTACAGTATCATCCAATTTTAAAACTTTTAACACTCTTACAAATACAAATATCAAAAAAATACCGTTAGTGCCTTCAAGAATTATTTTTGATAGCAATTCTTCTATTGAATCATTTTTGCCACAGTCAAAAAAATTGTTTTCAATAAAAGAAGATGTTGTAAAAAAGTACGGTCCTTATAATATTTATGGAGCTTCTACAGATCAACCAATACTCACAACTTACATTATTGGAGATTCTCTCTACAGAGGGCAAAAAAATTATCTATTACATATTGATTTTTATTCGCCGGTAGATAAGACTGTAAAAATTTCTCTACAATATATGGATTTAGAAACAAATACAATTTTACAATATGTAACAGATATAAATATTAAAGATACTGGTGAATGGCAATCGTGTCTATTCTCTAAAGAGGACTTTAAAGAAGATGCTAATAAAACATTACCAGATTGGGAAAACGTTAAAGCGATTACTTTTACTAATATTGAAAATGTAATAATTAATAACATATTATGGGTATAATCAGATGAAAAAAGATAAAATTATTTCAATATTGCTTGGCTTTTTTGTTCTTATAATTTTAATACTAACAATTTTATTTTCAACAGTTTCAAAGCCAGCAAAAGTTATAGGTCAGTCAATGGAGCCCACTTTGCATAATGGTCAAATTATAACGATTAACAAAATGCATAAATCTTTACAACAAGGTGACATTGTAGTTTTTATAAAGCAAAACAGTGCCTCAAATAAAAAGGTTGTTAAACGAGTTATTGCCCTTGAAGGTCAGACAGTTGAATTTAAAAATGGCAATGTTTATGTTGATGGCCAAATTTATGACTATGTAGGAAAATCTCAAATAGAACCAACATATAATAAAATTGTTTTGATTCCAGAAGACCATTTTTTTGCCTTAGGCGATAACTGGTCAAATAGCATTGACTCTAGAGAATATGGCCCTGTAAACTATAAACAGTTAATTGGCATTATGAATTAAAAAATATTTAATATAAAAAAACTTGGCGCAAACCAAGTTTTTATTTTATAAATAATAAATATTTTATATATTACTTTTCTAGTCAGCTTTATATGGCAATAATCCCATTACTCTAGCTCTTTTAATTGCTTCAGCTAGAACTCTTTGGTGTTTTGCACATACAGCACTTACTCTTCTAGGTAAAATTTTACCTTTTTCTGTAATATATTTCTTTAACTTTGCAACATCTTTATAGTCTATTTCTTCAACGTGATCTACGCAAAATTGACAAACTTTTTTCTTTTGTTGCATTTTCTTAAATCCTGTAGATTTTCTTTTCTCTTCCATTTTTTATTCCTCCATTAGATTAAAATGGCATCTCTTCTGGCATATCAACTTCTTCAAGACCATTATTTCTATCATTATCTTTGTCTTTAATTTGTTCATCTGTTGTAGCATCTTTTTTAGACAAAAAATCAATTTCTTGAACTACAATATCTATTGCCGTTTTCTTTGATCCATCAGCCCCTTCATAGTTTCGCATCTGTATTGTTCCTAATACAGCTATCTTTGATCCTTTCTTAGTATATTTATTACAAGCTTCAGCCTGTTTTCCCCAAACTGACAAATTGAAAAAATCAGTTGTTGGTTCTTTAGAAAATGGTCTTGATACCGCTAAATAAAGTCTGCACAATTGTCTGTCAGCTCCTACGATTGTAAACTCTGGATCTTTTGCTAAATTTCCGATTAATACCACTTTGTTCATTTAATTTTTCCTCTCAATTTGATTTTTTACTTTTTTAAAATCATGCATCTGTAAGTTTCACTCATGTTACGAATTTGACGGTTAATTTCTTCAGGCAATTCAGCTGGCCCTTCAAAATTCATTAAAACATAATATCCTTCTTTTTGGTCGTTGATTAAGTAAGCAAATTTTTTTGTCCCCCACTTATCTTCACTTAGGATATTTCCGCCATTTGATGTAACAATATTGTTTATTCTATCTACTACACTTTGTTTATCTTCATCAGATAGTCTATTGTCAACAATATATAGAATTTCGTACTTGTTCATCTCGCACCTCCTTTTGGTCTTTTGTCTACGTTAAGTAGAAAGGATAGTTTTCTATCGCTTTGTTATTTTAGCATTATAATTTATCTAAGTCTATTAATATAATGCCTGTTTTTGTATGGCAAAGTAAAAGAAAATTTGCTTTTTAAAAAACAAAGCATTTTTTCACTTATCTTTTAAGCAAAATGAACTACTATGATAAACTAGCGGCTTCGCTTAAAAAACATTTTTTAAGATATTTCATCTGCTTTTCAACATCTTCATATGAAAAATTATCTTATAAATCTATTCTCTTTTTTTGATAATACAACTCTTAATGAATTCATTATAGCAAGCAATGTAACCCCAACATCAGCAAAAACCGCAACAACCATATTGACATCAAAAAAGAATGCGAACATCAAAACTAACAACTTTATTATTATAGAAATTGTAATATTTTCAATTGCCACCTTCTTCGTCTTTTTACTAATTTCAAAAGCTTCCAAAAGCTTTGTGATTTCAGAAGATAATAATATAATATCCGCTGTTTTAATAGCTGCCGAATTATATTCCCCTCCTATCGCCACACCAACATCTGAAGATGCTAATGCTGGTCCATCATTTATTCCATCCCCAACATATACTACTCTCCTGCCGTCTCCTTGAATTTTTTTAATTTCTTCTGCCTTATCAATAGGCGTCAAATTTGCTTTATAATTCTTTAAGCCTAACTCATAAGAAACCTTACTAGCAGAGTTATCTTGATCTCCCGTTAAAATCATTATTTCATATTTATTTTTTTCTAGATATTCAATAACTTTTTTTGCTCCTTTTTGGACTCTATTCCCAATCTTTATGTTTCCTACATAGATTCCATCAACACTAACATATATCCTATTAGAGCCATCTATCATACTAAAGTCGTCTTCTAAAATTATCCCTAAATAGTCAGCTTTACCTACTTTAACTAAGTGTCCCTTATATTCTACTTGAACACCTAACCCTCCATCCTCCCTCATACTTTCAATTTCATTGAAATTAATTGAAATGTCTTTAAATTGTTTTTTTACACTTTCAGCTATAGGATGGTGCGAGTTAATTTCCGCGGCCAATAAATATTCCTTCAACAATTCTTCCTTGATCCCGTTAGTAACAACTTCTAAAATATTTATTTCGCCATCAGTTAATGTTCCAGTTTTATCAAAAGCAATCACTTTTATATACGACAATTTATCTAAATAATTTGCCCCTTTAAATATTATGTTTTTAGACGCAGCTTTTCCTATACCAGCAAAATATGCCAAAGGAATAGAAATAACTAATGCGCATGGGCAGGATGCTACTAAAAATAAAAGTGCTTTTTTGAGCCATATGTTAAATTCTTCTCTTCCACCAAGTATATATGATAAAATAAGCATACATATAACACTAATTAAAATAATTGGCGTATAATATTTAGCAAATTTATCAACAAATTTTTCTTTTGAAGATTTTCTCCCAACGGCCATATTGATTATATCGTTGATTTCTGTAATTTTAGAATTAGATAAGTCTGTTGTAGCAGATAATAGAATGTTTGAGTTTAAATTAATTGTCCCCGCAAATACAAAATCCCCCTTTTTAACTTCTCTCGGAATTTCTTCTCCAGTATATGAAGAAACATTAATTAGTCCCTTTCCTTCTTCTACCACTGAATCTACAGGTACCACTTCTCCAGGCGCAATAGAAATAACATCACCTTTCTCTATTTCAAAATTTTGCTTTTGTACAAGCTGATTATTTTTATATACGTTATATACAGTTCTTTTATCTTCAACAAATTTGTTTATTTTCTTTTCAGCCTTTTTAATGGCATAGTTTTGTAATATTACACCAATATTATAAAAAACTAAAACCATGATTGCTTCTAAATACTCTTTAATTATTAGCGCTGCCACTATTGCTATAGACATCATTAAATATTCGCTGAAAATATTTTTAGCCGTAATTGACTTAAATAGTTTGCATAAAACATCTTCCCATGCAAAAAATATAGCAATATAATATATCACCGTTAATGCAATAGCATCTCGCTTAAATTGAAATTGATATTCTAAAATCAAATTGATTATCAATAAAAAAATAGCTATGAAATTTAATATTAATTTTTTATATTTTTTTAACGATAACATCTGGTTCTACTCCTTTTACAATATCAATAATCTGATCAAGAACCTGGTTCTCCTTATCCTCTTCCTTAAGTTCAACATACATTGTTTTAGTAAAAAAATTTAATACTACATCGTCAACATATTTTATTTTACTTACCTTATGATTAATTTTATTTGCGCAATTAGCACAACACAAATTATCTAATTTAACCTTTAGCATGAAAACCGCCTCCTTTTTTGTGCTCTATATGTTCCTTCCCTATTCCTAAAACAGAAACAATATGTTCATCGTCTAAGGAATAGTAAACATTTTTTCCTTCCTTCCTACTCTTTATTATTCCATGTTCCTTAAGCACCTTTAATTGATGTGAAATTGCCGATTTTGTATTATTTAATAAAACAGATAAATCACATACGCAAAGCTCATGCACAGCAAGAGCAGCAAGTATTCTATATCTAGAATAGTCGCCAATAACTTGAAAAAACTTTGCAACTTCGTTATGCATATTACTTTTATCCAACTCTCTTTTAACTTCCTCAACAACATCTTTATGTATAACTGTACAATCACAAATAAATGCACTTCTTTTTGACATACTTACCTCATATTAATTGAATATATATTCAACTATATAATACATTTTTACATTTTTTTGTCAAGCTAAGATAATTGCAAACTGATCAAAATTTATTCCTTTATGATGAGACAAGTGAAACTAAAAGGTTGGACAATCCGATAAAAAATTCAACAAATAAGTGTAACTTTCTACTCAAGGTTAAAAGTTTATTTAAAAGCAAATTAAATGAAAAGGAAGCTAGCTTTCTATCAAAACATTTTGGTGTTTCAGTTGCAACGATATGCAAAACCATCCAGAAAAGTAAAGTGTTCAGTTACGTTTTTCAATAACAATAAAAAAGCGATATGCTAATTAATAAATAAATTTATTTGTTTATTTCTCAGTTCTATTTTTGACAAAATTGCATATTCTCTCTATACGCTTTTAAATCTTTATATAGTTCATCTTTTAATGGATTTGTTTTTGTCTTTACTATTCTATAAATTGCATAGCAAGCTACTAAAATATTAATTGCTAACGCCAAAGCGGATAATAAATTAAGCGCTGTCGGATTGTTTGTTCCATGAATCTGGAATGCCGCATAATTTTCATAAGGAACAGACAACGAGAACATGGCAAATATTGCGAGTGTTTGTGCGCGATGTTGCAACCAAGCTCCCCTTTGAATAAAAAATTCAGCTATTGTGCATGAAACTATTAATGCGACTCCTGCATACATCGACCTGTTCGAAATATTGTTATAACAATATGCTATATTCCATACGTCATAAGCAATGATCCAAAACCATAATTGGTCAGACCAAATCATATCTCTTGACTTTTTATTAGATACTTTTATTCCGAACCACCCCGAAATAGTTAATATGTTCAATATTCCCGCTATACCATTCATAATATTCCAAGGGCCTGATCTATAAATAATATGAGCTTCTGGATGCATATAACCGTTAACTATTTCACCATCCAAAATATTTATGCTGTTGGTATATTGTAGATATCTTGCGTAATTATAAAAATCATAAAAAACCGCTTCTAAAATATTTATTATAAGAATTGCCGCAGGAAAAATTAGCAACCATTTGCTTTTGGCGATTTTTCCATTTCCGTATCTTATCCACATAAATCCTAAACATCCAACAATGGCAGAATAGGCTTTAATCCAACCGAACACATTTGCAGTCGAAGGAACAATAGGACCACCATTATGCGATGCTGATATACCCCACCATATTGTTAAAAAAACAGGTAAAACAGCAAAAGTAAATATTCCTGCCCATTTGTATCTTCTGGCTATCTCATTGGTTATAATAAGTCCTGCAACTAAAGCAATCCAAGTCCAAATTGTAGCACTGTTAAACCCGTAAAAGAAAAAATTATTCATAATGCCCCCTCAAAATAATATTAAATCTTAATTTCTATATTTGAAATCGGATACGTTTTACAAGAATGAATATACCCATATTTATCATCCGCATATCTTGTTAATACACCCTCTGGGACAAAAACTTCACCGCTGACCAATTTTACCCTGCACATTGAACATACTCCTGTACGGCAAGATACTGGATTATGTATCCCTGCACGTTCCAAGGCCTGCAAAACTGTTTCATTTGATTTCGCAGGTATTTCATTACCATTAATTTTAATTTTAAAAATTTCATTACCCGCAAGTTCTTTCGGCCATCCATCTTCGTTTTGAATATCTTGTCTAGCTCCAAATGTTTCTTTTTTAATATTTTTTGATTTAATTTTAAGTTTTTCCAATTCTTTTGTAACAAATTTAGACATCACTGGAGGTCCACAGATAAAAAAAGTCGGTTTTTCTACTTCTTTAACTATTTCTTTTATTAGATCTGCCGTAATAAAGCCTTTTTTGTGCTTTGTGGGAATATCATCTGAAACAATCAAATGATAATTGATATTTTTATATTGTTTTGCTATCTTCTCAAGTTCATCATGTGAAATTGCTATTTCAGGTCGTCTGCACCCAAAAATAAAGTCAATATGTCTATCCGTTTGTCCTCTTTCAATTATTTCCTTTACCATAGAAACAAAAGGCGTAACCCCTGAACCTCCAGCTAAAAATACTGAATGTTTGTCTTGATATACGGGGCAATATGTAAACACCCCAGATGGTCCGTTGATTGTAAACTTATCTCCTACTTTTGCTTTTTCAAGCATAAAATTTGAAATAAAACCGTCTTTTGCCTTTGCTATTGTTACCTCGTAATAACCTCTTTGTGTTGGGCTTGACGATAAAGAGTATGGTCTTGAAGTTATAACATTATCAGATACTTTTACGAAAATATTAATAAATTGACCAGCTTCAAAAATTGGAAGCTGAGATCCATCTTCTGACACAAAGCGAAAAGTTTTCGCTTCTGTTGTATTATCTTTTATTTCCGATATTACTACATCTATCGATTTTTTATGATATTTTTCGACATTTTCTTTAACTCGACCCTTAAGTACTCTAAAATCTCCACCCAGCTTTTTAGCATATTCATTCTCTTTAATAACTTCTTTTCCATTTCTCATGGTAGATAGCAATATGGTTTTTATATCCGCCATTTTATATTCCCTCCTTCAATACACGTTTAGCAACTTTATTTGCATAAATATAGTTAGGCCCAAACCCACAAGTATTAACCCAACCACTGGCAAATTCCAAATTTTTTATAAACGATTGCACTGGATTAAAAAATACAGAAGATTTTAAATCTTGCTCGAATCCATAAATTGCACCACCTGGATGTCCTAAATATCTTTCAAATGTTAATGGTGTTGAAATAGCAATTTCTTCAATATGCTCCTTTAATCCAGGGAATCTTTTTTCAATTCTGTCAATAATAACTTCCGCAGTTGCATATTTTGTTTTATAGTATTCTTCTGGATTTAATTTTTCCCATTCTTCAGCATATTTCAAGACACCTGCAGAAATAATACTTGTTCCTTCCGGTGACACCTTAGGATCATCTATTGTATAGCATGTGAATACAATAGGGTCTCTTGTGGAATCAATCTTTTTGGACATAGCAAAATCACCATTCGCATCAAGAGAATCATAAATTAAATTAAATGATTCCTTTAAATTAATTTTATCAGGTGTACAATCCAACCCTATATACAAACCAAAAGCCGAGATTCCTACAGTATAACCTGATAAGTATTCTACTGCTTCTTTTGGTATATCGTTGTAATCCATTAATTCACCGTATGTATCTAATGGAGATATATTAGAAATAATTTTCTTAGCATAATATGTGTTGTTCTTTTCATCTATAACTCCCTTCGCTTCTCTTTTGTCAACAATAATTTTCTTAATTTCCGTATTTAAAAATAAATCTCCGCCATATTCTTGAAATTTCTCAGAAAGAGCCACGCTCATAACTTGAGACCCGCCTCTCAAATAGAACGGTTTATCCGTATTGTAAATATATGTACACAAACCAAGAATTGAAAATGGGAATCTTTTTGGTGGCATACCCATAAAACACCAATATGCACTTAAAACCAATTTGATTTCTGTGCATTTAAAAAATTCATTTAAAACATCTTCCGATGCCATTAAAGCATATCTGGCTAATGTAGGGTATTTTTTCGGGAAAAAGGTTTTCATTAAGTATTTTTTAAAAACTCCAGGTTCGACTGTTTTTTCTCCAGACTTCGATTTAAAATCTTCAATTTCGGCTGCAAATCTCCAGATCATATCATAATATGCCCGAATTCCTTCGCTCTCTTCTGGAAAAGTATTTATCAAAAGTTTGATTGCCTCATCTTTGTCGGTAGGCAATGCCACTTTTTGTACTTTACTGCCAATCGGCAACATAACATTATACAAATCATGAATTTGAATCCATTCAATATCTTCTTCAATTCCATAATCTTTAAATATTTGTCTTAATTCCCCCGGCTTTTCTGGCGTCCCCATAGAACTTAATTGATGTAAAGCAACTTCAAATTCAAATCTGCCTCTTCTAAAACTTGTTCCACATCCACCAGGCACATTATGTTTTTCAAATAAAGCTACCTTTTTACCCGCCTTTTGCAAGGCAACTGCTGCGGAAAGCCCACCATTTCCTGCCCCAATAACAATTACGTCATAATTTTTCATTTTTATATTCCCCTTATATTTAATCCAAAAACATCAAAATTTATCCCACGAAAAAATACAAAATAGGAATGAGTAATAATAAGAGACTGGCAAACATTACAACTGCCTGCGCATCGTCTTTTTTAACTTTTTGAATAAATTTTTCCAACTTTGCACTATATAGTTTTGTTTCAACAAAATTTTTTGCCGCAATTTGGAATATTCCACCTACGGTCAATGATATGGCTCTTAAAATTAACCATGCCCCTCCAATTAAAGTAATGTCCTTAAATATTGCCGCAACTATTATTGAACCAACTAATGGTGTTGATAAAATACCAATGTGCAACATTGCAACTCCAGTTTTAAATTCGCCGATAACAAAATCCCAATTCCATAATGTGTATGCTATATTCCAACAAATTGTTGCTATGAATGCCATTTTATCAGGTGTTGGAATATTATAATTTGTTGATAATATAGGAAATACTCCTTTATTTCTAACAACCTCTAAAGTAGTTATATCTGTTCTGTACCAAAAAGAATATACAATTTCCGACGTATTCATTATAGCGGCATTGTCTAACCACTGCCCAGAAAATAATAAAACAGATAATCCCAATACTGCCCCTGTTATAAAGTTATAGTACATTTTATTTTTCAATAAATCGGTAAATGTCGCTTCAAAAATATTAATTAACAGGAACGACAAAACAATTTGCACAAATACTCCTCCAGGGAACTTATTTGGCATAAATATTGGGAAAAACACCAATAATCTTACGATAACCAAAGTTGAAAGTTTCAATCTTTCAAACATTACCAACTTTAGAAATACAAGCTCAAGACAAGGAATTAAAACTGCAATGACTACATTCACATAAATCGGAAAATAACTTACCATTAAAGTAAGTAGCAGTAAATTTGCGAAAAGCAGACACATCATTTGAACCACACCTTTTTTGTCCGCAAACCTACCCAAATTATCAAATTTTAATTGTTTATTAAACATAACTACCACACCCCATATCGCTACACTATACTTCTATATTATCTTAAAAAATTTTTATTTCAACATCTCTTGATAAAATTTTAACAAATAATACCAAATCAAAAAGTAGGCCTTCAAGAAAGGGGTCCACACGATAAACTCACCACAAAATAATGGGTGTTTATTAGCTAAAATAACTTAATTTAACTTATCAGTGAATCTTTTAATGTTATCTATGTCACTACCAACTACCGCAACATCACCTGCTACAAACTTATAATCGGCGCTAGGATTTATCATAGGAGTATTTTCACCTTTTATTAACATAATATTTACGCCATATGTATTTCTAATATCAAGCTCTTGTAAACTTTTACCAATCCATTTCTCGGGAACATTAATCTCAATAATTGAATAATCCTCAGTTAATGTCATAATATCATAAAATACAGGATTACTTATCTTAACAGCTAACTTTTTAGCCATGTCTACTTCTGGAACAACAACCGCGTCTGCCCCCAATTTTTCTAATATTTCTTTGTGTTTATCGCTATTTGCCTTACACACAACATATGGTACCCCCAAGTCTTTGCAAGCAAGTGTTGCTAAAATACTAGATTGCATATTAGAGCCGATGCAAATTATTACAACATCCATATTTTTTATTCCCGCATTTTCTAAAACCCCATCATCCGTAATATCTGCAATTATCGCATGCGTAACCTTGTCAGAAATGTTATTAATTTTGTTTTCATCATTATCAATAACTAGCACGTCATTCCCTGCTCCATATAATTCTTGCGCTAACGATGATCCAAATCTTCCTATACCTAAAACTGCAAACTGTGTTCTCTTCTCTTTTCTAAATAGTCCCATGTTCCCTCCCAATTATCCTATTCTTATTTTTGAATCAGGATATTGAATTTTCACTTTTACTTTATTATTCATTTTCAAAACCATTGCTGCTCCAATCGTCATTGTTCCTATTTTCCCAATAAACATAAGTAGCCCTAAAATAAATCGACTTGCTCTACTTAATATAGGTGTTAATCCTAACGTATATCCAGTTGTACTAAAAGCACTTATTACTTCAAACATAATTGAATGAACTCTCATCGTGCCGTTATTAATATTCTTATTTTCAATACTCAAAATTAAAAGTAACCCACACACAATAGAAATAGCAGCAAAGACAAATATAGCAACAGCCTTTCTTAATAAATGTTCTGTTATTCTCTCTTTATATATGTTAACTTCTTTTTTTCCTATTAAACTTCCACCAGCCATCGTTAAAAGAACTAAGAATGTTGTAGTTTTAATTCCTCCACCTGTAGATGCCGGTGAAGCTCCTATAAACATATTGAGCATTGTTAATACTTGGCTTTGTGCAGTATAAGTATTTTGATTTACAATACTAAATCCTCCAGTTCTACTTGATGTGGCTTGGAATAAAGAATATAAAACTTTTTGATAAAATTTTGTCCCCTTATATGCATTATCATATTCAAATATAATATAAAGTATTGAGGTCAAAAAAATTAAAAGAACAGATACTAAAATTACAACTTTGGAGTGCGCTCTTAAATTTTGTCCACTCTTTACTTTTCTTGTAACATCTAATATTACACTAAATCCCATGCCGCCTAAAAAAATATTAATGCCTATTGGTAAAATTATTAAAGGAACATTGGCAAACAATTCAAGCGACATCATAGCAGTTTCTTTGGTATTTAAAATATCAAATCCTGCATTACAAAATGAAGATACGCTGTGAAATAAAGAATAAAATATTCCTTTTTGAAAACCATAATTAGGTATAAAATACCCCATCATTATTAAAGAGGCAATAAATTCAACAGTTAGAGTATAGATAATAATATTGTTTATTAACTTCACTGTTCCTTGCACTTGCATTGTATCAAACGACTCTTTTATAACCAATCTTTGTTGCAATGTAACTTTTTTCCCAAGCATTACAAATATAAAAGTTGCTGCGGTCATAAACCCTAAACCGCCAATTTGAATAAGACACATTAAAACAAGTTGACCAAATGATGAAAATTGAACCCCGACATCAAAACAACTTAATCCAGTAACACAAACTGCACTTGTCGTTGTGAATAGCGCATCCCAAAAATTTAACCATTGATTATCTGAATTAGAAACAGGACTAGCAATTAATAATGTTCCAAAAAGTATTATCACTGTAAAAGCTAATATAATTAATCTAACTGGATTTTTAACAAAAAACACTGCAACTTGTTTAAAAAATTCAATATTCTTTTTTTGCTCTTTTTTGTTAGTTCCTTTTCTTAAACTTTCTTCTTCTTTACGCATTTTTACCTAATTATTTTCAATTAACTCTATCTGTTAAAACCTTAGATATTCTAATATAATCATCCACAGTCAGATCTTCGCCTCGAACATTCTCATTATATTTAAGTTCATTTAAAACACTCTTAATATATGTTTTATTATAACCTATAGAAGAAATGTTGTTTATAAAAGTTTTTCTTCGCGAAGAAAAAGCCGCCCTGATTAATGTTTTTACTTTATTAAATTCTACTTCTTTCAAATCCCTTTTTTTATAAACAATTTTTAAAACTGCAGAATCCACATTAGGAACAGGCATAAACATGTTTCTATTAACAATCCTCTTTATCTCAGCTTTGCCATAAAGAGCTATAGAAATAGATATTGCCCCATATTCGCTATTTCCTTCCTCTGCTACTATTCTTTCAGCAACTTCTTTTTGAACCATAATAGTAATGCTTGCAGGCGGATTCTTCATTTCCAAAAATTTCATAATAATTGGTGTTGTAATATAGTATGGCAAATTGGCAATAATATAATAATGTGCAGCTCCCAATATCTTCATTATTTCATCTTCTTCTGCCTTCATAATATCCGCAATTTTAATAATTACATTTGTATTTTGAAACTTATTTTCTAAATATGGTCCTAGTTCTCTATCAATCTCAAACGAAACAACTCTTTTCGCTTTTTGCGAAATACACTCCGTCAACGTCCCTGCCCCTGCCCCAATCTCTAACACTACATCATCTTTAGTAATCCCAGCATCGGCCACAATTGCATTTAACAAATTTTTATCAGAAATAAAATTTTGTCCGTATTTCTTTTTGAAAGTAAAATTTTGATTTTTTAAATCTAAAAATGTACTCATGTCATTTCTCTAACTCTTAAATGAGCTCCTATTTCATTTGCAATCATCTGAGCCTTTTTTATAGTTTCTTTAGGCACACAATCCACAACACTTAAAACTACTTCTGCCCCAGCTTTAACGCACTGTTTTGCAAAATCAATCATTGCATCAAAACCTTCTTCTCCATAAATCGAATGACATATACTATCATATGCCTTCGAATCAACTTCATTCAAAGAAACATTTATAATATCAACACTTGAAATTAACTCATCAACAATGCTTCTTTCATTAATTAAATTGCCATGACCATTTGTGTTAATTCTCTTTTTTATATTAAACTTCTTTAAATACCGGGATACTTCTTTAATTACATCCATCTTAAATGTTGGTTCTCCAAATCCGCAATAAACTACTTCGAGGTATCGTGATAAATCATACTTCTCTAGCTCTTTAATTATGTCTTGCGCCGTTGGTTCATTTTGAAGCCATAAATTATATCCAAAAACATCGTCCGTATGATTTCTTATACAAAAGTCACAATTGTTATCACATTGGTTTGTTAAATTGATATATATTTTATCATCCGAATGATATACAATGTTGTTTGTCATTTAATAACTCCTCCAAAAAACCTATTAACATTATCTTTTATTTTACTTTCAATATATGGTTGATCTTTTTCAAAAATCTCAACATACTTCTCAACAATATATTTGACATATTCGGGCTTATTTACTCTGCCTCGAAAAGGTTCGGGAGTTAAATATGGCGCATCGGTTTCAGAAAAAATATAATCTAAACCTGCCTCTCTGATAATATTTTCCTTATTAGCCTTTTTGAAAGTTATTACCCCCGCAAAGCCAAAAACTGCTCCTAATTTTTTATAATCGCCGACAAGCTCTTTGCTTCCGCTATAGCAATGCATATAAAGACCTTTTTGCAAATATCTTTTCATATCATTAAGAATTTTTAAGGAATCTTGATATGCTTCTCTAATATGAAGAATTATAGGTAGATCTAATGATGATGCAATTTCTATTTGCTCTTTAAATTTTTTTTGCTGCAATTCCCTTGGTTTAAAATCATAATGATAATCGAGTCCTATTTCGCCTATCCCTACAATTTTTTTATTGCTTTTTGCTACATCTATTATTCGCTGGTAATTATCATCTTCTTCCACATAATGTGGATGAACTCCAACATACGCAAAAATATTATCCTCATTAACTATCTCTAGTATATCTTCTATATCAGAAATTCTGCTGCCTGCCTCAAATAAATACGCTGGATTCCCCACTTTCATCTGTTCTAAGATATTTTGCCTTTCAGGCAAAAGCTCTTCAGATGTTATATGTGTATGAGTATCTATAATCATTAATTAATTTCTGCTCCTGCTCCGATTTTATCATCAACAGTTATTACAGATAGTTGATCGCCTTTGCTTGCACATAAAATCATACCTTGAGATTCTATGCCACACAATTTTGTTGGTTTTAAATTAGAAACAATAATAACTGTTTTGCCAACCATCTCTTCAGGTTTATAATATTTTGCAATACCGCTTACAATCGTTCTGGTTTCACTCCCTAAATCAACTTTGAATTTTAATAATTTATTAGATTTAGCAACAGCTTCGGCCTCGCAAATTGTACCGGAAACAAGCTTAATCTTATCAAACTCATCTATTGTAATTTCTTCAATTTTTACTACATTTTCATTTTTCATGTCTTTTTCCACTTTTGTGCTTTCTATAGCAATCCTTTCTAATTCTTCTAATTCCTTTTTAACATCTATTCTTGCAAATAGTGGCTCCCCTTTCTTAACTGATGTCCCCTCTTTCAATCCACCGAAATCTTTCAAGCTACCAAAGTTTCTTAATTCAATATTCTCTTTTATCCCTAATGACTCAAAAATTTTATCTGGCGTCTTTACTAAAAATGCTTGCAACTCTACTGCAGCAAATCGTATTGTCTCTAACAAAACATATATAACCGTTGATAGTCTTTCCTTTTTGCTTTCATCTTTTGCTAAAACCCAAGGAGTATTCTGATCAATATATTTATTTGCAGAGACTAGCAAATTCATAATTGCTTGAATTGCTTCTGGAATCATATATTTATCAACATTTTCTTTAACTATATCGTGCAAATTCAATGCTTCTTTGCATATTTCTTCATCTTCGTTAAGTAAATTAAATTTAGGAATTTTACCACCGAAATATTGCTCACACATAGCTGTTGATCTTGACACTAAATTCCCTAGTGTGTTCGCAAGATCCGCATTTATTTTGTATAAGAATGCGCTATTAGTATATGAACCATCCTGCCCGAATGGAATTGCGCTCAAAAGATAATATCTAACTGCGTCTACCCCATAGCGTTCTACCAAGGCTGTTGGTGGAACAATGGACGCTAATTTACTTTTACTAATTTTATCTTCGCCAAACAATAACCAGCCGTGCCCGAAAATTTGTTTTGGCAACCCTATATCAAGCGCCATTAATATTGCCGGCCAAATAATACTATGGAACCTTATAATCTCTTTTGCCATCATATGAACATCTGCTGGCCAATACTTTTTAAATAACGAATCATCATGACTTGCATATCCTAATGCTGTTATGTAATTTGTTAATGCATCAATCCAAACATAAATTATATGCTCTTTGTCGAAAGGTACTTCTATCCCCCATTTGAAAGAATTTCTTGACACAGATAAATCTTGTAGCCCTGGTTTTAAGAAATTCATATACATCTCATTTTTTCTGCTTTTTGGTAATAGAAAATTCTCATTTTCTTCAAATAGTTTAATTATTCTATCTTGATATTTTGACAATCTAAAGAAATAACTTTCCTCTTTCATTTTTGTTACTTCTCTACCGCAATCTGGACACTTCCCATCCTTTAACTGAGTATCTGTCCAAAACGCTTCACAAGGACGACAATACCACCCCTCATAAATGCTTTTATAAATATCACCTTTATCATAAAGTTGTTGAAAAATCTTTTGCACGGCATCTTTATGCTCTTTATCTGTAGTTCTAATGAATTTATCGTATGAAATTTCTAAAACTTCCCATAACTTTTTAAGATCTTGCACATTTGCATCAATATATTCTTTAACTGGCACCCCAGCATTTTCTGCCACTTTTTCAAGCTTTTGTCCATGCTCATCTGTTCCGGTCAAATAGAAAACATCTTTCCCGGCCAATCTATTATATCGAGCAATTGCATCACAAACTACCGTTGTGTAACAAGTTCCTAAATGCCATTTTCCACTAGGATAATATATAGGTGTTGTTATATAAAACTTTTCTTTTTTCATCATTATGCCACCTTTTTTATAATATTTAGTATTATATCACTATTTTTTATTTATATATATGAAATGCAATATTCTAATTTGCAAATCTCCTGTCTCTATTTTATTTCTAAAAAAATTTTATAAACATCATCTTTTACAAGACCTGTCATTTTACTTACTTTTTTTATTGCCTCTTTTTTATCAACTCCCAACGCAATAAGTTCATTTAATTTCTCCTTAGGATCTATATATTCTTTTTCTTTGTTTTCTAAAGGCTTTATTATTACAACATATTCACCTTTAAATTCTTCTTGCTCATTTAATATTTGACTAATTTTACCAGTAATTACACTTTCATGAATTTTTGTTAATTCTTTTGCCATAACTACCTCTCTATTTCCTAATGCCTCATAAATACATTGCAAATCTTTTTTAACATCGTGGGGTGCAGAATATATAATAAATGGCTTTGTTAAATTATATAGTTGCTCAAAAATAAGATTTCTCTCTTTATTTTTTGGCGGCAAAAAACCAATAAACATAAAGCCATTGTTCAAGTCCCCGGACAGTGCGTATGCTGCAATTACTGCAGATGGGCCCGGTACAACTTCAATTTTTATGCCATGTTCTCTTGCTTTTAAAACAAGCACGCTACCAGGATCACTCACGCAAGGCATCCCAGCATCGGTGATTAACGCCACAGTTTTCCCACGCAACAATTCTTCTATAATTTTATCACTCCCATACTGTTCTTTTTCTTTGTAATAACTAACTAGCGGTTTTTTAATCTCATAAAAATTTAATAACTTCAAAGAATGTCTTGTGTCCTCGCAGGCAATTAAATCAACCGATTTAAGAACTTCTACTGCTCTATATGTTATGTCTTTTAAATTGCCAATTGGTGTTCCAACAATATATAGTATTCCATCACTCATAAAATTTTAAAGCCTCCTTTGAAAGTTGTCCGTCATTTTCATAGACATACATACTTTGTATTTTACAAGCATATCCGCCATTCTTAACCATGTCAAAAACAATAGAGTCAACCTCTTTTTCTTTAGTAGGTTTTATAAGCAACATTCTTTTTATTGCAAAATTGTATTTTTTAGCATTATCAAAAACTTCTTGCACTCTGTCTGCTTTTAAAACAATATAAAAATGTCCTTTATTTTTTAAATTGTCGCTTGCAGACATAAAAATATCTTCTAACTCACAACATATTTCTCTGCGCGATATTTCCTTTTCCTTATGAGCGTTTTGAAGACCAGCTTGTTTTTTAAAATATGGTGGATTCATAATAACAATATCATATGTATCTTTTTTTCTAAAAGTTTTTAAATCAGCACATTCTATCTCTATTATGTTTTCTAATTTATTAAGCTCAATATTTCTTTGTGCTAATAACGCATATCTTTCTTGTATTTCAATTGCCTTTATTTTCCTTGGCATTTTTTTTAAAGCAATAATGAGAGAAATGATACCAGAGCCTGTTCCCAACTCCAAGATATTTTTATTATTACTACATTCAATAAAATTAGCCAAAAAAACAGAATCAGAGGTAAAACAATATCCATCAACATATTGCATTATCTTTGCACCATTTATCATCAAGTCATCTTCTCTTATATCTTTCATAATCCTCTTAATTATATCATTTTTTAGCTTTTTATTTAAAAACTTGATACCCTCAAGTAGCATTATGTTGGTATGAACTGAAGTTCGGTTTTTTAAAGAATTCTAGAAAAAGCTGCTTTACATTTCGATAACACTTTTTTTAAACTTTCGGAAATCTGATCTTGTAAACCTTCTACCCCTAGAATCGAATTAGAAGTTTGAATTCTAGCTAAACTGCCTCGATCGGCAGAATTGCCTTCATTGCTTTTAGTATTACTCTTTGTACTATTTTTGTCAAGACCAAAATTTGATGAATTGAAAATTTTTTTAAAATCAAAATTACTAGCTTGATATGCACGATAACCTGCCATTACATTTGCCCCTTCTTTACTCCATGCCATCGGTCTTGAGCTCATTCTTGCCGATAGAACGTTGGAAACATGTGATTCTGCAGAACAGCATATATCAATTGAATCCAGATCAATATTTTCTAAATTGTTAAGTAAATAAAGGATGCCGTACATATTTCCGGATGATTTATCTACCTTTGCATCCTTTTTGAATCGCTCATAATATTTCTTCTTGAAAAATTCATAGTCCTTATCTCTAATAGCTTTTAAATATTCTTTCATTTTATCCTTTC
This sequence comes from Bacillota bacterium, assembly GCA_023396095.1. Classification (GTDB taxonomy): domain Bacteria; phylum Bacillota; class Clostridia; order Christensenellales; family UBA3700; genus JAEWXG01. The sequence goes on from JAEWXG010000025.1 coordinate 57,942, forward strand.
TTCCTTTAGTCAATCTTACTATCGTTTGATAAACATGAAATCTGTCTAAATTAAATTTTGCATTAGGAAAAAACTTAAATGATTGTTTTATCCAAAAAGCACCATCTCCGGATATTGATATTGGCGTTCCTGGATAATATCTTTTCTTAACGTATTCTTTTACTTGTGCCCAAATATATCGTGAAGATTTATTTGTCGAAAAATATCTTGGATTAATTAAAACTCTTTTCTTTAAAATGGAATCGTAATAATAACCCTCGTGGACATAAACAAGTTTCATTATCCCGCTGGTGCCATCCTTTAAATGAATATGATCTTCATCGGCTTCTATAAATACCTTATCCACATATCGCATTTCTTTAACATCATTCATTTTATCCATTGTTTGAAGATAACTTCGTCTTGCAATATTAAGTGCTGTTCTAGGCGTTATATCGTTGTTTAAAAGCTTTGCAGCTTTATTGTAAGATGTTTCTGCAGATAACTTTAGTATGTTGCTTTGATAGCCTTTCTCTATCCTTTGTCTTTTATCTAACATTAAAAAATCATCAACAACGTAAAAAGGCTCTCCATTAACAACATATCGTTTTCTATCAAAATTAATCTCACCAATATCCGACAATATTCTCTTGTGTTTATGTCCATGCGTGATTTCAACTTCTTTCTTGTTTCTAATATCTCTGCTGTAAATCATATCAACAGATTTTCCAAAAGACTCTACAACCTTTATTACAAGACGATTTGATATTTCCTTTGAATCTTCCATTAAAGTTGTTAGTGATTTTTGGTTTTCTTCCAAACGGCAATGAAATTTGTCTAATAACTCACACACCGCTTTATTTACCAACTTTGTTAATTCTTTCTCTAAAATTTCATTAATATTTGTAATCATACTTACCTCGAAAATATTTTTTAATTAACAGCCATAACAAAAAAGACAGCTAGAAAGCTGTCTAAAAATGTGTTACAAAATGTATTACATTACGTATTACATTTTTGTTTTACATTTCGTATTACATATTAATTAAATATTTATGCTAAGTCCAGTTCATAAATTTTATTTACTCCATTTATTTATGACTGTTAATTAACATTATTTATAGCGTATTACATTTTGTATTACATTTTGTAAGACAAGGCGTGCGTTACGAAATTTTAACCTTAAATCTTCTGTATATTAAAAATCCGACAATGGATACCATACTTAAAATAAATACAGCAAGTAAAATAATACCCGTTTTAGTCATTTGTCTCTTTATAACAAAATCATACTCATTAACATTCCCTAACTT
>JAEWXG010000022.1 GCA_023396095.1 Bacillota bacterium
TTGTAGTTCATATGAATCCTCCGTATATATGTTTTTTTGTTAATTCCATTATACTGCGGTTCATATGAACTTTTTGTTTTTATTAAGTTTTTAATGTGCTTTAGTGTTGCACTTAATATGATAATTCACCATTTTAAATTAAAAAGTTATCTTTGGATATTTTAAAAATTAAATAATTCAACTTGCAAATCATATTGTTTTGTCGCATAATGTTAATTGAGCTTAACATTATGCGAGGAATTATGAAAAATATAAAACATGAATCTTTTTTAAAAAAATATTCAGAAAAAAGATATTATCTTTTGGGTGCGTCTTTTATTTTTGCTGCATTAACAGCAATTTTCTATTTATTAACACCATACAATATTCTAAAAGTTATGAATCATATTTTCACTATTAAATTAAATGGTACAAGTTTAGATAAAAATTATATTTTGCTCAAATCAGCTTTATCAATTATATTTTTGTTCTTATCTATACTCTCTTATTTATTAGCATTAATATGTTCACATTTAACAGCTTTTAGATTAGAAAATAATATAAGAAAATTAACATTTAAAAATTTATTAAATAAACCGTTAGGTTTTTTTGACAATAGAGATAGTGGTGAAATAAGAAAAATTATAGACGAAAATGCAAGTTTGACACACAGTTTTGTTGCGCACACATTACCAGATTTATTTGTTAATTTAATTTTACCTTTTAGTTTAATCATTATGATGTTATTTATCGACTGGAAACTTGGACTTTTAACATTGGTTGTTCCTATATCTTCTCTGTTATTTCTTTTGCTAGTTATGGGAATAATTTCTAAGAAAAATGGTAATTCACTTAAAAAATATATGGATTCACTAGAAGATATGGCAAAAAATGGAGTTGAGTATGTTAGAGGAATTTCTGTCGTAAAAATGTATCAAAACTCAAATAATTTTTTATCAAACTTCAAACGCTCAATATTATCATATTCAAAATGGGTTTTAAACTATACACTATCGTTTAGAAAATATATGGTCATATTTTCAGTTAGTGTAAACTTATCATTTGCAGTTTTAATTACATATTTCTTTTTAAATAGAAACATTGGAATAGGTTATGATACTCAATTAGCTAATTTTATATTTTATATTCTTGTATCAATGATTATACCAGTAAGAATAATGAAAATTGCACATTTGTATGAATCATCAAATATATTAAAATCTTGTGCTATGAAAATAGAAGAAATTTCTTCTGAAAAAGATTGTTTAAAATTTGGTGATATTAATGTTATGAACAATTATGATATTGAATTTAAAAATGTAACATTTAAATATACTACTGACGGACATAATGTTTTAAAAAATATTTCATTTAAGGCAAAAAATGGAACTATCACTGGAATAGTAGGGTTTTCTGGAAGTGGCAAAAGTACCATAGCAAAATTAATTCCAAGATTTTACGATATTAATGATGGAAAAGTTACAATAGGTGGAATAAATATAAAAGATTATTCGCAAAAATGCTTAAATAAAAATATTTCATTTGTATTTCAGTCTAATAAATTATTCAACGGAACAATAAAAGAAAATCTTTTATTCGCGAAACCTGATGCAACTTATGAAGAGTTAATAACGGCCTTAAAGTCCGCTAATGCCTTGAGTATAATAGAAAAATTAACTGACGGAATCAATACAAAAGTTGGACCTGAAGGAATTTATTTGTCTGGAGGGGAGCAGCAAAGAATCTCTCTAGCTAGAGCAATATTAAAGGATTCACCAATTATTATTCTAGATGAAGCAACTGCATTTGCGGATCCAGAAAATGAGAAAGAAATTCAACAAGCATTATCAAATTTAATAACTAATAAAACAGTATTTATGATTGCTCATAGGTTAGCAACAATTAAAAATGTCGACAATATTATTGTAGTGAATGATGGGGAAATTATTAACCAAGGCAATCATGAGCAATTAATAAAAGAGTCGCAAATTTATAAACAAATGTGGGATCAATATAATAAATCACTAAGTTGGAAATTAAGAGGAATTGAAAATGTATAAATTTTTTGAAAACAAATTATTATTATCAAGAAAAACGGCAAAAAAAGTAATAGTTTCTTCAATTTATTACTTTTTGATACAACTTTTTACTATGTCAATTTTAGGACTATATTTCTTTGCGTTAAGGGAATTCATTAAACCATTAAGTGGAGAATCTATAGTTCTAAACACTTTATATATGATTTTAGGCCTTGGAGCGGGATATATCTTATTTTTAAGCCTTCTAAATTATTTGCATTATGGAATATATAATTTTGTTTATGGAGAAAGTGCAAAGATTAGATTAGATATAGCTGAAAGATTTAGAAAATTACCCATGTCATACTTTAACAAAAAAAATATTGCAGACATGACAACCTTGGTATTAAAAGATTGTACAGATTTAGAAATAGGGATATCACATATTTACACTCAAATGGTAGGAACTATTATGTCGACATTATTAATAGTAGTTTTTCTATTTGTATATGAATGGAGAGTTGCATTAGCGATATTTTGGGTTATTCCAATTGTATTCATTTTAAATATTATATTTTCTAAAATTCATATGAAAGGTTTTAACGAAATTAATTCAAGTAATGTTAATATTTCAAATAATTTTCAAGAATATTTAGATACAATACAAGAAATTAAAACATATTCATTAGAATCATGTTTTAGCAACAAAATGAACACAATGGTAAGTAAACATGAAAAGTTAATGATAAGTAAAGAGTTTATGGGAGCGCTAATTCTTAACTCATTAACGATATTGCTTAATTTGGGAGTTATTACCTCAATGCTTACGACAACAATATTATACTTAAACAATGAAATTGATATTTTAAAATATATAATGTTAATTATTGTAAGTTTTCATATTTTTATGCCATATGAATCATTACTTGAAATGGGCACTATATTAGTTTTTCTAAAGTCAAAAATAAATAGGGTTAAAGCAATGAATGATGAAAAAACACAAGAGGGGAATGAAAGTCCTAAATTAAAAAATTATGATTTAGAATTTAAAAATGTAAAATTTGGTTACAAAAACAATTTACAAGTTATTAATAATGTAACTTTTACAGCAAAACAAGGAGAAGTTACTGCTCTAATAGGACCTTCTGGAGGAGGTAAATCCACATTAGCCAAATTAGCAACTAGATTTTGGGATGTGAATGAAGGGGTAATTACTTTAGGCGGAGAAGATATTTCCAAAATTATACCTGAATCTCTTTTACAATATTATTCAATGGTTTTTCAGGATGTTTTATTATTTGATATGACTGTATTTGAAAATATTAAAATGGGAAATGTGAGTGCCAGTGATGAACAAGTATATTTAGCAGGGAAACTAGCCCACTGTGATGAAATTGTTAAAAATTTAAAAAATGGATATCAAACAAGAATCGGTGAAAATGGTTGTCTCCTTTCTGGAGGAGAAAAACAAAGAATTTCAATAGCAAGAGCAATATTAAAAAATTCACCTATAATAATTTTAGATGAGGCAACTGCATCGCTAGATGTTGAGAATGAAACATTAATTCAAGATTCTTTAAATCAATTGCTTAAAGATAAAACTGTTTTAATTATAGCCCATAGAATGAGAACAATAATGAATGCTAATAAAATTGTTGTTATAAATAACGGCATTGTTGAAGAAATTGGAAAACCTAACGAATTAATTAAAAATAAAAATTCATATTTTTCTAAAATGATTAGCCACCAACAAGACATTTTAGATTGGAAAATTAAATAATATTCATTGTCTTTAACTATAAAAAATCTAATTGATAGCATATTTAGAGAATGCATCTAATTAGATTTTTTATTTCTATTTTTATAGTTAATATAGAGTTAAAATAAATAAAAATATTATTTTTTTAATTATGATCTTTGGTTGTTTTGAATATTTATATTAATAAAGTTTTATTATAAAGTATAACAAGAGTTAATACTTGAAGTAATATAATAGCCTTAAATGAGAAAATAAAGTTTTTTATAACATTATAATTATTGTTATAATAGGAAAAATGAAATTTAAATAATAGTGATATAAAATTAATGTTAGTTCAATTAATTAAAGGAATTTTAAAAAAATTAATATAAAATAATTGTTATTTTGATATTAAAAAAACATAAAAGGCAAGTTAAAACAAAAGTAGTTAAAATATAATATAAATAAGTTAAGAAAAAAGTTGATGAAATAAAAAAAATTAATATTACAAAGAAGATATAGAGTAGTAGTAAGAGAAAAAACATCACTCGTTTAAAAAAATTGATCGAAAAAATGGCACAATGTTTCTTTAAAAATCGCATAAGAAAGGGATATATCTTTTAATAAAATAAAAAATATAGTGCTGTAATATCTATTCGCATAATTCAAGTTATACGAATAGAATGGCGATTTTTTACTAAATTTTATAGTTTTTAGTATAATATCTCAGTTAATTGAGAATAAAAAATAAATTTAATAAATTTCAGATAAAATGATTATTATTCTAATTGTTTGATAAAAATTTTAACGATTTATTTTATTTTATATGTTTAACAATTTAATTTTACCTTAATTTACAATATGATTCATTAAGTTTATTTTACATTTTTATAATCATTATTTGTTATTCAAATATTATAATACAATTTAAAAAATAATTTTTCTCTACAAAATCACTTGCATTTTATCCATAAATTTTAATTAATATTAATCTAAAAATAAATTAATAATAATTCCTATTTTTTATTGAAATTTCATATTAAATAGAATATACTAATTATAGTTAAAAAAACTAAGGAGATTTTAAGTATGTGTGAAAGATTATTAAATCAAGATATAATTAACGGTGAATTTCAATTCAGTTTACAAGCTTTTCATAATGATGAGTTTATAACAATTAATAATGATACATTTAAAAATAAATGGTCAGTTTTATTCTTTTATCCTGCTGATTTTACATTTGTTTGTCCAACAGAATTAAAAGATTTAGCTGATAATTATGATGCTTTTAAAGCACTTGGAGTTGAAATTTATTCAATTTCTACTGATACTCACTTCGTTCATAAAGCATGGCACGATGAATCTGAATCAATTAAGGCAATTAAATTCCCTATGATTGCAGATCCAGCAGCAGCTTTATCTTGGTATTTAAATGTTTATGATAGTGAAACAGGATTGGCAGATCGTGCTACATTTTTAATTGATCCACAAGGTAAAATTGCACTATATGAAGTTTCTGCCGGCGGAGTTGGACGTGATGCAAATGAATTATTAAGAAAAATTGAAGCTTATCAATTTACTCAAAAACATAGCGAAGTTTGTCCTGCTAAATGGAGAAAAGGTTCAGCTACAATTAAGCCAACTATTGATAATGTTGGAAAAATTTAGTTTTACAATTTATATACAAGAAGATTGCCTCAAAGCAATCTTTTTTTTATATCTAAATTAATAAATTTATTTGATATTTTTTTTTAAATTCCTTTTCTTTACTATTTCTTAATTCTTTAATATCAAATGTCACAAGTCTTGCAACAAACTAATCAATACACTTTTTCGCTGTTTGGCCCAGTAACAACTTGTCAATGACTTTATAATCATTTTTATCGTCTTTGTTCTTGCACTCTGTTCATTTTTGTTTTCTTGCATATTTTTTTCTCCTACTTTTAAACACTTAAAAAAACGACCAGATTTTTTATTTTCTAGTCGTTTCATTTCATTCTATTAAGGTTACAATCTGTGCTTGAACATTTCAAAGTTATTCAATTATGCTTAAAGAAAATCGTCCATTAGCAAAAAGTCTCTGATCCCAACATAATAAATTCCATACTCATCGTATCTTGGCACTATATTATCTCTAACAATAATAATTTTCTTAAAAGAATCTTCAATTCGTTTTAAAGAGTTTCTTTCCTGTTCTTTCTTCTCCTCACTGTCTATAGCAAAAGCTGATTGAATATAATATCTGAGATTTCCTTTGTTAATAACAAAATCAACCTCTAATGGTACTCTTGTTGTTTTTCCTTCTACACTAGGAAAATATTCCACAACACCTACATCAACATTAAATCCTCTTCTTAACAAGTCATTGTAAATGATATTTTCCATAATATGCGTTTCTTCAACTTGTCTAAAATTTAATCTTGCATTTCTAAGCCCAATATCTGCAAAATAGTATTTAAGTGGTGTAGAGAAGTATTTCGAACCTTTAATATCATATCTTTTAGCAGCATACAGAACATAGGCTTCTTCAAAATAGGTTAAATACTTTGAAATAGTATTATTCGATATATTTATCTTTTTTTCTGAAGCATATCTATTAGATAGCTTAAGCGGATTTGTAAGTGACCCTACTGCTGACGATATAAAATCTAGTAAAACTTCTAATACTTCCTCACTGTTTTTTATCTGATTTCGATCTATGATATCTCTAATATATGTTTCTTCAAATAGTTCTTTCAAATATCTGCTCTTTTCTTCAAAAGTTTCCATTTCAAGTATAAATGGCATTCCACCGCAAAGGACATAATCTTTCCATGCTTTATCTTTATCCTCATAACAGCTACTCAGCTCAGCAAAGGATAAAGGATAAACATGTATTTCATCTCCCCTATCTCTAAATTGTGTCAAAATGTCTTTAGAAAGCATTTTTGAATTACTTCCGGTAACATAAATATCAAGATTTTTTCGTTTCATAAGTGAAAGTAATGTATCAACAAAAGTAATCTTTTCGGCCTCATCATCAATATATGGGTTTTTTACTGACCTGGAAAATTGTATCTCATCAATAAAAATATAATATCTTTTACCATCAGTTATCTTACTTTTTATATATTCATTGAGTTTAAACGGATCTCTATATTGACTATTTTCGATGTCGTCGAGAGCCATTTCAATAATTTGGTTTTCAGCTATATGATTTTTTAATAAATAATTCTTGTATAGTTCAAACAACAAATATGACTTACCACATCTTCTGATACCTGTGATGATTTTAATTCTTCCGTTATCCTTTTTCTTAATTAGTTCATCTAAATATTGTTTTCTTTCTATAATCATGTCCTGCACCCATTTTTTGCGAATAATTTATATATTTTGCCACGCTTTTTATTCATATGTATTTTATCATAGTCAAAGGGTAGACGCAATCGCAAGGAATAATTTTTGTGGCAAAATATATTTTTTATTCCATCTTTCAGTTTTTATCTTTTTAGATATCTCTTTTTTTTTCATCAAATTTATTGAGTTTCCACGTACTTAAATAAGAAAACTATTTTATCTTTTTAAGGTCTGTTTTACACCTGGCTATATATAGTGTTTATTTATCATGCCATTTATCATGCCATTGAATGACATTAAATGACATTAAATGACATTAAATGACATATATCAAATAAGTATTTTTTTTAAAAAGTTGTATTTTAAAGTTGATTTTTTGCATTTAAGCCTTAGATAAATGTTTCTATTTGCACCTAAAAAAATCATGCCATTTATTAAAATAGATGATAAAATAATCATCTTATCAGTACAAAATATAATAGGAAAAATTATTTAATAATCATTATTTAAAATTTTCCAATAACCTCTCCTATTTGAACCCAAACATTTTATAATACGAATTTATTATTTATTTTTATTTAACTCATTCAAATTCATTTTATATTCAATATTTTGATCCCCATTAAACCATTTTGTAACAATATACTTTCTTTTACATAAATGTATTTTATGATTAACCTTATTGGTTGCACCGATTATATTATGCTTTTGTAATAATAAGTTAAAATCTTGTAAACGAGTCAAAAATTCATCAAAATTTTTATCATTATTATTCCATGCAACCTCAGATAATGCCTGCATTCTTGGGTGTAATTGAAAATCAAATTTTTCCTTTGATGGAATCCATTCCGTCCATACTGCTCCCTCAATACCTTTTATCTGCTCTAAATATTTATTGTTCACAGTTTTTATCTTTTTTGGATTAAAATTATATGTATTTTTCAAGTTATACATTGAATAAGGCATATCAAAATAAAAATATTTATGTTTGCTAATAATAATCTCTCCACCAGACTCCAAATGTTTATTTACTTTATAGTCTGGTTGTGGAGTCCAATACTGTACGATAATTGATTTATCTGGATAATCTCCTTTAAGAATTTCATTCCATCCAATTAATCTGCAATTTTTAGTTTGAATAAACTTATTAACTTCATTTATAAAATATGCTTGCAATTGACGTGGATTTGTAAATTTATTATCTTCCATAAGTTTTTTACATTTAGGACACTTTGTCCATTCACCTACTGGAGCTTCATCTCCACCAATATGGAAATATGGAACATTAAATAAATCTATTACCTCACCTACAACATCTTTCATGAATTGCATCGTTTTTTCATTAGCAACACAAGCCGATCTGTTCCAGTCGTGCATTTTTAATTTTTTATTTGGTATTGATCCTCCAAAATACCAAGGAACCGGGCGTTTTAAATCTCTGCATGTCAAATAACTATATGCAGCTGATGCTGCAGCAAAATGCCCAGGCATGTCAATTTCAGGAATAATCATTATACCTCTTTCCTTTGCATAATTAATTATTTCTTTTATATCATCTTGAGTATAAAACCCTTCATGTGGAATTCCATCAGTTTTTGTAGAAAACCATCCATTAATTTGAGATTCTTTTCTCTTAGATCCAATTTCAGTTAATAATGGGTATTTTTTAATTTCAATTCGCCAGCCTTCGTTATCTGATAAATGCCAATGTAATACATTTAATTTATGTAGCGACATAATATCTATCAATTTTTTTGTATGTTCTTTACCAAAAAAATGTCTTGCTTCATCATATAATAAACCTCTCCAGGACATTTCTGGATAATCTTCTATCTTAGAACAATTTGCACTAGTTATATCTAAATCAAAATTAAATAATTGTCTTATTGTTTGCGTTGCGTAAATTGCACCATTACAATCAGAGGCCTTAACGAGAATATTATTTTCATCAATTGATAAGATATAACCTTCTTGTTTGATTTGATTGTCATACAAATATTCAATTTCACCTTTTTTATTTTCAAATTTCTTGTTTAAAGCTTTTTCATATATTGAGATAATAAAATTTTTAGAATAATTGAAACAATCATCAATAAAAATATTAGAAAAACTTTTAATATCACACTTTGAATTTGATAAAATTGTCTGCTTTTGCAATTTAGGTATAACGTTCATAATAATTCCTCTTATTTAATTATATTTAAATTAATTTTATATAATTTAACCACTATTATCAAGTTTAATAATTTTCAAAAGCACTTTTCTTCGGTTATAAATAAAATATTGTGAACTATTTATTTTGCAATCAAATTAACTTATCACAAATAATATAATTGTAAGATTCTATTTCAATTTTAGTCTTATAATTACATATAATTTTTTGTATAAAAAATAAGAAATTAACAAATCAATTGATTAGATTAAATTAACCTTAATTAATAAAAATGGTAATATATAATTATGGCAAAAACTTATTATGAAGAAGAAAATGAGAAGAAAATTTTAAAAACAAAAGCTCTTAGAAAAGCTTTACCATTATATTCAAATTCATTTTTTATTGGAATTGAATCTAGAACTACTCCCCAAACACGATTAAATTATGCTAGAGATTTAAATAATTTTTATAATTTTTTGTCGGAAAAAATTTTTTTCAAACCTTCTCAAGAGATAACACTACAAGATTTAGATAGATTAACATCCACTGAAATTGAATTATTTTTAGAGTATCTTTCTATCTATGAAAAAAATGAAAAAGTTATGATTACTAATAGTCAAAAAACTAAAGCTAGAAAATTATCCACCATTAGATCATACTTTAAATATTTCTTTAATAAAAATGAACTTTCTTCAAATGTAGCTTCAAAAGTACCACTACCAAAATTAAGAGAGAAACCCATCATCAGATTGACGCCTGAAGAGGTTAATGATGTTTTAAATAAAACTGAAGTCTTAGATATTTCTACAATGTCAAAAAGACAAAAAAACTATAATAAAAGTATTGTTGTTAGGGATATGGCGATTTTAACTCTATTATTAGGCACTGGTATTCGTATAAGTGAATGTGTAGGTTTAAATGTAGATGATATAGATTTTACAAATAAAGCATTCAAAATCACCAGAAAAGGTGGCTATCAATCTATTCAATACTTTAATGATGAAATTGGAAATGCGTTAATTGATTATTTAGAACAAAGAACACTATTATTTCATCCAGAAGAAAATAACGATGCACTGTTTGTTTCAATCCAAGGAACGCGATTAACTCAAAGAGCAATTCAAAATCTTGTAAAGAAGTATACTCAAGGTGTTGTTCCACTTAAGACCATTACTCCTCATAAACTTAGGAGCACATATGGTACAAACTTATATAACGAAACAAGGGATATTTTTGTTGTAGCTGAAGTTTTAGGCCATAAAGATGTTAATACAACAAAAAAATATTATGCTGCCATTTCAGATAAAATTAAACAAGAGGCATCTAAAAAAGTTACGCTTAGAAATTTAAATAACGACTCAAATGATAACAATAATTAAAATTTTTTATGTTAATTTCGCTCTTATTTAGTTAACATCAAATTTTAACGCTATTTTTTACTTAAATATCAAAATATCAATCTTTATTTATAATGTTTATTTTAGTATAATTAAAATATATTGAGGAAAAATTATGGAAGAAAATATAAACAGAAATGCTTTACCTGTTCCTGCGGATTTTGATTTACAAAATGATTTCTTCGCACGACATGAATATTTAAAGAAAATGATAATAAAAGAACAGATACAGCACAACGCTAGACAACCTATTTTCTCACGAGGAAAAGATAGAGATAAAAGTTTTGATTTTATTACTATTTCACTATTTATAGTAATTGCATCTCTTTTTGTTTCATTAATTTTTTCTATCGTAAAAAAAGCATCTACTGTTGTTATCATCATTCTTTCAATTCTATTAGCACTCTCTGTCGGTTGTTATGCATTATTATTGTTTATAAAAAGTAAAAAATCAAAACCAACATTAAACTCTGTCAATATTTCAAAATATGCTTTACAACAACTTGAAGAGCGCATTGAACGTTTTACTCAAGCTTTATATCAATTTTTTAATAACGATGAAAATCGGGTAAATGATGAACTTAATAAATACAAAACAAATAATTATAAAAATAATCAAGATAGTTTATACGATATATCACTTCGTACATTAAATTTAAAAAGTAAAATAGATTCGTATGATTTATTAAATTATGCACAACAAACTAGTAAGAATCCAGCTAGTACTATTAGCGAAGAAACAAATAAATATAAAGAAGAAAGTCCATTAATAAAAACAAACCAAAAAAGCAATGCAGATTTTTCAAAATTTAAAGTAACTGCTTTTGGAAATAAAAATACTCCAGGCGATACTCAACAAAAAAATAGTATTAATGAAATTGATAAAAAAGAAATTCATACTAATGATAACAGATCTAATGTTATTGAAAGAAAAGTTATTATTCATGATGAAGAATTTAACAATTGGTTAAAAAATAATAAATAAGGAATAGATTATGGAAGAAATTCAAAAGAAAACAAAAAAAGGTCAAATTTTATCAATTATCCAATGGATAATATTGTTAGGTTGTGGAATTGTGATTCCAATTGTGATGCCTATTGTTAATAATACTAGCGGTTGGTGGGGTTGGCTATTTCCTTTAACTATGTTTATTATTCATTCTACTGAAGCTATTTTGTACGGCATTCCAACTGGTAAAAAATATGGTTTTACAACTTTAGAGAGTTTATGTTTAACTTGGTTGTACGGATTTACCTGGTGGAAATATAAAAGACAAGAAAAAGAATTAGAAGAACATATATCTTAATTAACTTTTATCAAATTAATATAATTCTGAGTTATTATTCTACTACTCGTTTTATTGTTTTTTATTGTCAAAAATTTTTTAAAAATTTAATTAAATAAGCCTACATACTGATATAATGAATCTAAAAAATAATATTTGTTATTTTTTAATGCTAGTTTTTTAAAATTTTTTCTCTAAAATGCAAAGATTTATTAATTAGCATAAAAAATATAATAAATTATCCTTGAAAAAAATAAAGTTACATTGTATTATAATATTTAGTTAATATTAAAAGTAAGGTGAATGCTATGGAAAACAATGAGAATATAGAATTAATTAGAAGACACGTTGACATAATAATTTTAAAACCTTTATTAGAAAGGGATTGTTATGGATATGAAATATTGAAATCAATTGAAGAAAATAGTAACGGTTTATATTCATTAAAACAACCTACACTATACAATTGTTTAAAAAGATTAGAATCTCAAAAGAAAATAACCTCATATTTAGGAGATTTTTCAAATGGTGCACAAAGAAGATACTACTCTTTAACTGATTTTGGAAGACAATTTGTATATCATTATCAGAAACAATGGGAATATACAAGAACAATATTGTCTAGATTGATATCTGATAAAGAATTCAATAAATTCAAAGATGTTCCACCATTCAACGCTTCAGATTTAAGACCATTAACAAAAAGAATTAAGAATGTTGATGTTAATGAATTTAAAGATGAGTATGAAAATTATCTTAATATTCAAAATAATCTAGAAGATCAACCAAATATTGAAGATAGTCAACCTATTTTCGATTTCAAACAAGAAAACTCAACTACTGATAATATTGTTACTACCGATATTCAAAATAATTTTGATATTGATCTACAAAATGATACAGATAATAAAGAATGTATGGAAACTTCAACTTCACAATATGAAGAAGCCATCGAGATCGATAATAATATTAATGAAATTAATAAACAAAATATTGTTAATGAAACATTCGAAACGTTGAAAAATTATATTCAAGAAAATGAGTTTGAAAGCAGAGAACAAGATGAAACTACTACTTATGCCGCATCTAATAACAATGATTACAACATGGAAACATCAGACGAAATGAGTGACAACTTCCAAAATATAGAGAATATTAATGAACACAATGAGAAATATATTAACGAAGCACTTAATATTGTTAACAATGAAGATAAAATTGAATCTCATAGATTCGAGGTTGATGAAGAACTTCACGCTAACATATCTACTTTGCCAGATGAAACAATTATGACAGTTGATAGCACTATTGAACAAGTTGATGTAAATGATGAGAATATTATTGAAAAACCTGATGCAGTAAACAATGAAGATGAACTTGTTCAAGAAAATGATGTTCCTACTGAAATAGATGAAAAATTTCAAAATATTGAGAATATTGATGAACATAATGATAAATATATTAATGAAGCACTTGATGTCGTTAACAATGAAGACGAAATTGAATCTCATAGATTTGAAGTTGACGAAGAACATCATGCCGCTATATCAAATATTGATAAAATAGTTGAAATTTCTTCAGACACTTCTACTCCTAATAATGCTTCAACTATTGAAAATAAGCAAGACAATAAAAACGAAGAAAATATTAAACAAGAATCTAAAAAATTTAATACTTATGAAGATAAAGTTGACTATTATCAAAGACAATTTATTAATCTAGGTATTAAAAAACAAAATCAAAACACACAAGTAAATAATCAAAAACCTGAAGTAAAAAATCAAGAAAAATATGAACCAGAAATTGTAATTGATTGGTCAAAATATACTCCTGAAGAAAGATTGTTTAAGCGTGATGAAATAATTAAAAAAGAAATTGAACTAGCTAAAAAGGATAAATTAACAAATAAAAATAGTTTTTCAAGTTCAAAAAAATTATATGATTAATGAGGATTTTAAATGAACAATGAATTTAACAATACTCCTTTAACACATGAGGAAGAAGTTTCAAAATATAAAGAGCAATATATACAAGAGTCATATCAAAAATATAGTGATCTTTTGAATGCAAAAATTTTAGAAGAAAATAAAAATGTACAAGAAAATAATACAACATCCAATGTTGAAGAATCGGAGTTTGACGCTTTAATTGTTGAAAATAATCCTTCAGAAAGTACTACTGATGTTTTTGATACACTTAATATTGACACACAATCAAACAAAAATGCTATTGATGAAAACAAACCATTAGAAGCTCAACCAAAGGTATCTGATGAGGAAAGAAAAAAATTATTTGATTATGACTTTAATAATTTTGTTGTAACAAACAATAAACATAATTGTAATGATCCTTTAATACTTGAAAATCCTAATCCAGAAGATAAAGTTAATTATAGCAACTTTTTTTCATCAATTTATAATGCAAAAATTAATGAAAGAAATACTCCTGTTGTTGAGCCAGAAATTCCGGCTGAAGTTACTCCTTCGAATGTTAATTATACAGAATTTAATAATATAAACTTTTCATCAATAAAAAATTCATTACATTCTGAAGGTTATACATTTAAAATTTACATTAAGAAAGATAGCTCTGGATATTATGTAAATAAATTTTACTATATTAACAAAATTTATATGCACTCATCACTAATTATGTACTTTTTAATTTTAGCAGAATCGTTGTTAGCATTTTTCTTAATGAAAGAGAAATATCAATTAGTAACCTGGCATTTACCTCTTTCTCTTGGAATTCTTGCACTAGTTCCTATCATTGGTATTATTAATTATCTTTCAAATAAAAAGCATAAAGTTAGAAGGAAATTTGCTTTGAAAAACTCATTGACTAACTCAATTATTCTGGAATTTAATGTTATTTTGATTATTGCATTACTAGCATTTATGGTATTTAACATTAATATTGATAATAAAATTGAAACATTTAAAGGCTTATATGTTCCGATATTATTTACATTAAATATACCGTTATATACTTTAATAACTGCAATGTTATCAAAATCACATCGTTATTATATAAGTTAAAAATACAAATATTATGATATTTTAGGAGGTAAATTATGGCATTAGCAATGTTTGGAATGAAATCCATTGACATATTTGCATATGTTTTACAAAATTATGGGCATCGTAAATACAACAAAATATTAGATATTGACAAAAATATTAAATATTCTAATCTTAATGAAGATTGTCTAGTAGATATATATAGACCAAAAGATTCTGATAATTCAAGTAAAAAATTACCAGCTATTTTATTTTTTCATGGTGGTGGATTTATTGCAGGAGATAAGAATTATAGAAAAAAATATGCCTCTTTTCTTGCTAGCTTAGGTTTTGTTGTTATAAATGTTAGATATCCATTATCACCTAAATATAAATTTCATGAACAAATCAATATATTCGTTGATTTAATTAAATGGACAAAAGAAAATGCAAAAACTTACAATTATAATGAAAATGATATGATTGTTTCTGGAGATTCCGCTGGAGGACATTGCTCCACTGTTGTTATTGCCTTAGAAAATTCAGAAGAATATAGAAATAAATTCAATGTTCCATTTATAAATGGTATTCATTTTTCTCATGCCTTGCTTTTATCTGGAATGTATGACCTTGGAAAAGTTTTTGATCCAGATCAAAAATTATTCTTAAATATGAATCTAGACATAGCTCGCTACATGACTGGCCATAAAGAAATTAGAAAAAGAGAGAATTTGAATCAATTAAAAATTGATTATCCATATTTTAAAGAATTAACACCAATTAATTTTGCAAATAATAAATTCCCAGTTTCATTTATTGCACATGTAAATAAAGACCCATTCTGCCCAAATCAGGGATATATTCTTAAAGATTTACTTGATAAACTTAATGTTAAATATTCTGAATATTGTGCAAAAAGACATTTTGATATACACGATAATCAATTATTTAGTTATAAAAAATCAGCAAAAGAATGTAATGATGCAATTGTAACTTGGTTAAAAGAAGAATATAAAACTTATTTCAACTAATTTTAAACTTTACATAAAAAATTAAAGGGGATTTCCCCTTTTTTTATGATTTATTTTGTTAAACAAAAAAAATCACTCAAATGAGTGATTCAAGAAGTGTTCATACTAGCAAGCTAGCACTATAACACTTTATTTTTTGTCTGTCAATTCTGCTAAGCCTGCAAAAATATCTCCAATAGTTGTTTTACATTCATCATTTTTATTAGAATAATCAACTTCTTCTTTTGTGCTATCTGCAGATTTTTTAGTTTTATTTTTAACAGTTTTTTCGGTTGGATTCTCGTACTTAGATTTATCATATTTTTTCTGTGAAGCATCTTCAGAAACTTCATCAGCCACATTGGACTCTTGTGTTAATAATTCTTTAATTGATAGAGTGAATTTTCCATCATCAATGTTTATAACTTTAACTTCCACTTCATCATTTTCTTTATATTTATAGTTCAACAAATTTTGAATATATTCATTAGCAACTTCATTTACTGGAACTAAACCATCAACACCGTTTTCAATAGAAACAAACATTCCAAATGGGAAAATTTTTCTAACTTTACCTTTTGTTATTGACCCTACTGGATATTTTTCAATTGCAATATCGATAGGTCTTGGCTGTAATTGCTTATATCCTAAATTTACCTTATTATTTTCTTGATCTAACAAAAGTACTAAAAATTGATATTCTTTATTTATTTCTAGAACATCTGCAGGAGAATCAATTCTTGTCCAAGATAAATCACTAATTCTAGCTAAACAATCTTTGCCAAGAACTTTAACAAATGCCCCAAATTCAGTAAAGCGTACAGGTTTACCAATAACTACATCTCCTAAATTAATATTTTGCCAAAATAATTGTTCCTTCTTTTGTCTCTCTGATTCTAAATAAATTTTTCTTGAAGCTTTAATATTTCTATAATTAATTTCTTTCTTTTTATCTGTATTAACTTGCTCATTTTGAGATTGAGCATTATCATTTTCAGCTACTTCTTCAACTTCTTTATCTGGTAAAAATTTAACCTTAAATTCTTTTCCAATATATTTAGCTAATTTATCTTCTACTCTTTTCACTGGTTTAAGTTCTATATGAGAAGATGGAATGAATACCTCACTTGTCCCAATTGCTGCGATTAATCCAGCACATTTTGGTGCAACTGCTTTAATTTTAACTGTAAATTCTTGATCATTTTCAATGGCATCTTTTAATTCTGCAATTGAAGCTTCATTTTGTTCAACTTGTAAAGATGATGCTAAATATCCGTTATCTGTTTTTTCAACAAAAACTTTAACTGTATCACCAATTGCCAAGCCATCTTTATTGCATTTTGTTGGATCCAAACTAACTTGATCAAACAATAATTTAGCTTCACCATTTATGTTAGGTTTAGTTATTGTTAAAAGAAAATATCCTTCAGTTTCAAAACAAGAAAGTACTTTCATTGTATAAACTTTCCCTTTTTTTGGTTCAAAAGATTTTACATCAAGATTAAGACTATCCATTTTTTTGCCGCTATTGCTTTCTGCAATGCCTTTCTCTTTTTGAGATTCACCACTACTCATTACTACCTCCAAAATCAACTCTTCCGATGTTGATGCTCCAGCTAAAATTCCTAGCTGATTTATTTTTTTAAAATTAATATTTGAAAGATCACCTACAGAAGAAATTAAATAAGAATTGCTACAGTATTTTTTTGAAATGTCTAAAAGCTTATTTGTATTTGAACTTCCTTTATCTCCGACAACAAAAACATAATCAGAATTTTTAGCTATTTCTTCGGCTTCTTTTTGTCTTTCTATAGTAGTATAGCAAATTGTATTATAAAACTCAATTGATTTTATTTTATTAATAATATTATTATATATAGTTTCTAAAATTTTATAATCAAATGTAGTTTGCACAACGCAAGCATAAGATATATTATCATCAAAATTATAATTAATTGATAAATCATTTAAAATAATTGCTGTATTGTCACAGCACCCATTTATACCGATAACCTCTGGATGATTTGGATCTCCAATGATTATTATTTGTTTTCCTTGCAAGTATTCGTTAGAGACAATTTGATGTATCTTATTAACAAAATTACAAGTTGCATCAAAATATATAATACCTTTACTTTTTATTTGATCAATTATCTCTGAAGAAACACCGTGAGCTCTAATTAACAAACAATCATTAGGTTGCAAAATTGAAAGATCTGTAATTGGATAAATATTATATTTCTTTAATCTTTGAAGAGTATTTTGATTGTTAACTAAATTTCCATATGTATAAACTTTCTTATATTTTTTTGATAAAACTATAGCCATTTGTATTGCCCTATTTACTCCAAAACAAAATCCTGCAAATTTAGTTAATTGAATCTTCATATTAGTTTTTAACGTGTTTTATTTTAACTTTTCTGGATTCAACTATAGTATCTATTTCAATCCTCAACTTTTTCATTTCATCATATAAGATTTGTGTAGCAACAATTTTGTTATCATTTGTTGGCTTATCATACAATGCATTAAAGTAAATTGGTTTACCAATAATTAGATAATTTTTTCTAAACATTCTAGCTGGTTTATAATACAAAATTGGAATAATTGGTAATTTTTCATACAAAGCAAACCATGCTGCTCCTGTTTTTAAGGGTAACATTTCTTTTATATTTGTCTTATTTCTTGTACCTTCTGGATAAATTAAAACCGATTTTCCTTTTTTTAATCGCTTAAAAACTTCTTTCATCGCTATTATGTCCGCTTCACCTCGACGGACTGGGATCCCACCAATCTTAGATAAAAATTTTGCTGCGAATTTTTTTTCAAAAGCTTCCGCTTTAACTAACACATTTAAGTCGTCTTTAAAAATTTTAGCATATAAAACATTTGTATCCATTGTCGTATAATGGTTGCAAACGAAAATTGCATTTGTATCAATTTTTAAATTCTCCATGCCAAATATTTTACTAGGCCATATTATTTTAACCAATGGTGAAATTAATCTATTTAATGTTTTGTACTTCATTATCCCCTCAACTTGATATATGTAATTATTTTTGCTGCGACTTCATCAATTGTCATATGCGTCGTATCTATTAAAATAGAATCTTCTGTTTTCACTAGTGGTGCAAAAGCTCTATTCATATCATTTGCGTCTCTTTTTTTAATATCATCTAGAACAGTTTGATATTCAATATTTGAACCTTTTTCTGTTAACTCATCACATCTTCTTTTCGCTCTTTCTTCAACATCTGCAGTTAAGAAAAATTTATATTGTGCATTTGGTAGCACATATGATGTAATATCTCTACCATCTAAAACAACATTATTCTTGGCCGCAATTTCTCTCTGCATTTCAACTAATTTGACCCTAACTTCCGGATATTTTGAAACATCTGATGCAGCCTGTGATATATGATGTTCTCTAATTCTTGTACTAACATTAGAACCATTTAAATAAACATATTGCTGATTATCGCTATATTTTATTTCCAGTTTAATATTGTTTAATACTTTTATGACATTTTCTTTATCATTAATTTCGTATCCAGCGTCTAAAACTGCAAGAGCAACAGCCCTATACATTGCACCAGTATCTAAATAAATTATTCTTAGCTTTTTTGCTAAAATTTTTGCTATAGTGCTTTTTCCTGCTCCACTTGGCCCATCAATTGCTATATTTATCATATTTCACCTTACAGAATTAGTATTTATTTTTACATAGTAATTTTAACTATTATATATTGTTTCACCTTTTTGAACAATGGACAAAATTATTTATTATCTATTTCAAATGGAGTCGCAATAATTTGATCTGCGGCCTCCTTTAGTAATTCTATTTCACCTTTTGTTTTTTGTAAAAATTCAATACACTTTTTTGAAATCTCAATTGCTTCTTTAAATAAATCTATACTTTCTTGTATTGTTACAGTATTAGATTTCATTTTTTCTGAAATTTCTCCCAATCTTTTCATGTTTTTATCAAAATTATTTTCCATTTTCCACCTCTTTAACAACAACTTTTGCTCTATTTTTTAATGAAACAATTTCTAACTCATCATTTACCTTAATATCATCTAAATTCATAAGTGATATATTATTTTTGTCAATTATTCTAAAATACCCTTTATTTAATAAGTCATCCGGGTTTAAAAACTTTATTGTATTATCCATATTCATAAATCTTTCTTGCGTCAATTTATAACTTGTCTCTATGTGGTGTTTTGTCCAATTTAATAAATTAATAACTTCTCTATGTTTTTGAGTTAGTGTATTTGGCAAAGTAAAAAATTGATTAATAATATTTACAATTTGTAGTTTTGAATAATTTAATAAACCGGTCAAATGATACATATTGTCGTTAATATTACTCGATATATTAAGCGCTACTTGTTCTTGCTTGTTAACAAGTAATTGTAAATTAGCGTCTAATTGATTTAAGATTTCATCACGTAAATCAGTTACATTGTATGCTAACCCTTCTCCGGCCGCTGTAGGTGTTGAAAAACGTTTATCTGCAACCATATCGCATAGCGTATAATCTATTTCATGTCCAACTGCAGAAACAATCGGAGTTTTGGCATTAAATATAGCTTTAACTAGATTTTCATCATTGTATCCCATTAAATCTTCAATTGATCCACCACCTCTAGCAATTAAAATAACATCATAACCTTTATTATCTAAAATACTTAATGCTTTAATAATTGAATTTGCACAATCAACCCCTTGAACTCTAACATCATATAAATATATATTAATACACTTATTCTTTTTTCTTACACTAGTATGGATATCTTTAATTACGGCACCATCCTTTGAAGTTACTACACAAATGTTATTTACAAATTTGGGTATAGGTTTTTTATATTTATCATCAAAATATCCCTCTTTTTCTAATTTTTCTTTGAGTTCTAAAAACTTTCTTCTAAGTTCCCCTTCTCCAAAAAAATTAATATTACTTACAATTAAACTTATTCTTCCATATGGTTCATAAAAATTAAGTTTTGCTGTAACTAATACTTTATCACCATTTTTAAATTTTTTAAAAACTTCGTCTGGAATATTAAAATAACTACAATCAATACTTGCTATAGATTGATCTAACAATTTAAAAAATGTATTTTTCCCACTTTTTTTAAAGGAAGATAATTCTCCTAAAACAACAAATTGACCGATATTTAATAAGTCAATTTGTTGTTTTATCTTAGCGTTTAATTCAGCAACTTTTATATAATTAATTGTTTCGTTCATTTTTGAATAAATTTAAAGTATTGTACAGAAGCATCGTAATTGTCATAGGTCCAACTCCACCAGGTACCGGTGTTATGTATGAACACTTGTCTTTAACATCTTCAAAATCAACATCGCCTACTAATTTACCATTAACTCTATTAATGCCAACATCAACAACAACAGCGCCTTGGTTTATCATGTCGCCTTTTAAAAATTTAGGTTTACCAATAGCAACAACAATTAAATCAGCATTTTTAGTGTAAAATTGCAAATTTTTTGTTTTACTATGGCAAATTGTTACAGTCGCATTGGCATTTAATAAAAGAGCAGCCATAGGCTTTCCTACAATATTACTTCTTCCAATTACAACTGCATTTTTTCCTTCAAGGCTATAGTTTATTTTTTCAAGCATTTTCATCACACCATATGGAGTGCATGAAATAGTTGAAGGAGTGCCCATAAAAAGCTTACCTATATTGCTTTCTGAAAAACCATCTACATCTTTTTTATCTGGAATTAATGACAAAATAAATTTTTCATCTAAATGCTTAGGTAATGGCAATTGCACTAAAATTCCATGAATATCTTGGTTGTTAGATAAATCAATAATTATTTTTTCTAATTCATTTTGAGAAATATTTTCATCAAATTTTAAGTAATATGATTTGATTCCTACTTCTTCACAAGCTTTAACTTTATTATTAACATATGTTTGAGATGCTGGATTTTCTCCAACTAATATAACTGCAAGCCCAATTTCCTTATTATATTTATTTTTTATTTCTAAAACCTGTTGTTTTATTTCTTCCCTAGTAATTTTAGCAATTTCTTTTCCGTTAATTATTTCCATTGTTTTCCATATCCTTCATAATTCCAGCAAGTATACCATTTACAAATTGATGACTTTTATCTGTAGAAAATTTTTTAACAATTGATACGGCTTCATTAATTGCAACTTTTGGTGGCACTTCATCCACATACTTTAATTCATATATAGCTAATAACAAAATCGCCACATCAACTTTAAAAATTCTATTCAAGTCGTAATTGTGACTATAATGTTTTATGGTATCTATTAATTCATCATATTTACTAATAACGCCAAAATAAATTTTTTTGATAAATTCTCTATCATCATCACTCAACTCATCGTTAGATAGAAAATTATCTAAAGAATCAGTTGTGTTGTTGTGCGTAAAATTATATTCAAATATTAATTGAAATGCGTTTTCTCTTGCTATCTTTCGTGACATCTTACTTGTAAATTACTCCTACAACAGTAACATCAATCTTTTTTACAGTAAAATCATACAATGATTCAATATCGTTTTTAATTTTCTTTTGAATACTATATATAATTTCCGGTATATTCTTTGAAATTGAATAATATAAAACAACATATACTTCAATACAAATCTTTTTACTTTCATCCAAAATTTCAACAATAACGCTTTTGTTTTTTGTTGATTTTTTTATTGAAGCACTTCCCAAAGCATCATATGTTCTATTCACAAAAGCTACTTCTGGAACTTGTGCTAAAATATCCTGTATGCGTGATGATATGATTTTTGTATAATTAGTTTTATTATTTGTTATCATTTATATTTTAAACTCTCGACATATATTGACCTGTTCTAGTGTCAATTCTAATTTTGTCCCCTTCATTAACAAACAAAGGAACTTGAACAATTTTACCTGTTTCTAATGTTGCTGGTTTTGTCGCACCTTGAGCTGTATTACCTTTTACACCTGGTTCACAGAATGTAATTAATAATTCTACAAAGTTTGGTGCTTCTACAGAAAATGGCTTTCCTTGATAGAATGAAACCGTACAGATCATTTCCTCTGTAACATATTGAAGAGCATCTTCGCAAAGTTCTTTATTTATAGGAACTTGATCATATGTTTCAGCGTCCATAAAGTAAACAAGATCCCCATCTTCATAAGAATATGACATGTCTTTTCTTTCAATTCTTGCTAAATCAAATTTATCAGTTGGGTTAAATGTCTTTTCTAAAACTCCCCCGGTAATAACATCTTTAAGCTTAGTTCTTACAAATGCCGCACCTTTCCCTGGTTTAACATGTAAGAATTCAACTACCATCATAACTTTACCATCCATTGAAAAAGTAACGCCATTTCTTAAATCACCTGCTTGTATTGTATCCATAAAACCTCCGTGTCTATATAATTATTAATCCTTTATTAAAAAATTTAGATAATATTATATTATCATGCTTTTTCACTAAAATCATATCTTCTATTCTAATTCCATAATTTTTTTTATAAATTCCTGGTTCAATTGTAACAACCATTCCAGATTTTAAAATCTTATTTGAACTGTTATTCAAAAATGGCTCTTCATGTATCTCAAGCCCTACTCCATGCCCAACAGAGTGTTTAATCTCATTATTAAGAAATTTAGTATTAATAAGTTGAGCATATCTATCATTGAGTTCACTACACAAAACATCTTCTTTTACTAGACTGATAAGCTCTTCATTAATATTTAACAAAGTTCTATAGTCACGTTCAAAGGCAATATTGTGACCAAAAGCAATTGTTCTTGTTGTATCAGACAAATACCCATTTACTCTTGTTCCAAAATCAAATAAAATAACATCTCCTTTCATTAACTGTCTATTAGAAGCTTTTGCATGAGGAATTGATGAATGTTCACCAAACGCAACAATAGTATCAAACGCTTTGTCTTCGCCACCTAATTTTTTCATATTATATTCAAGTTCTATAGCTAAATCCTTCTCTGTCACGCCTTCTTTAATGTTTGAAATAGTTTTATTAAATGCTTTTTCTGCAATCATTAAAGCTGAAACAATCGAGTTTATTTCATAATCACCTTTTATAATCCGCATTTTACTAATTTCTTCCAAACTATCAAAATAGTTATAATTTTTAAAGTAATTTATAGTATTAATAAATTCATTATGAGGTAAATCATATTCAATACCTAAACTAATCCCATCCTTTAATAAAGAAGCAATCTTACTATTTACATCTTTAGAATGAGTTTCTACTACAATAAAATCATTAATTAAATTTTTTGCTTCATCAAAATATCTAGAATCTGTAAAATAATATTTTTTATTGTTATAAATTAAAATAACAGCAAAACTTGCGTGAAACTTGGATAAATAAAAAGTGTTAATTTCGTTTTTAAAAATATATGCTTTATTAGGATCAAACATTCCTACTACTCTCCAAATAATAATCTTTCATTTGTAAAACATCTTTAAGCTGTGTTCCTGCAGATTCACAAATTATATGTGGATTGAGATTTAACTCAATAACAGCTTCAATAAATGGTTCAAACGGAGGCCCAAATATCTCATCATCAAATGTTAAATGTCTTACTTCTCCAGATTGTGAATATTGAATTTTTGAAAAATGAACATGCGCAATATTAATTTTTTCAATGCCTACCCCATCAATAAATTCTGAAAAATAGTCGATATAATCATGTCTTGTATAAAATTTCCCATTTTCTCTCGCATTAACATGACCAAAATCAATACAAGGAATAATATTTTTATCTAAATTACATATTTGTATAATATCTTGCGTTGTGCCAAGTTGCCCTAATTTTCCCATCGTCTCTGCACACAAATAATATTCCTCGTAATTTAATTTATATTTTTCTTCAATTAAATTATTAATCCTATATAATAACTTATCCATTGCCTTTTCATGCGTATTTTTAGTCAATGACCCAGGATGAAAAACACATCTATTACATCCTAAAATTTTCAACTTGCCTAATGAATCAAAAATAAATTTATTATTGTTTAATGCCTTCTCTTCATCAAATGTTGCAAAATTAATAAAATAAGGAGCATGAATAGATATTTCAATATCATTCTTTATTAGTTCTTGATTAAGCTTAATTGCAAGATCATTTGACATATTAATTCCGCGACCAAACGAATATTCAAATAGTTCAAGATTCATCTCTTTTAAATACTTAGGTATATCTATTGTTGCAATTAAACTCATAGAAGAATCTCTTCCGCTTGGTCCAAATTTAATCATCGCTATTTCTCACTTGCTCTATGTCTTTATTAATCTGTTTATATAGATCATTTACAGTATCAAACTTAATAATATCTCTTATTTTTTTAATGAACTCAATTCTAATATATTTACCATATATATTTTCATTAAAATTTAAAATATGATTTTCTACATTAAAAACATTATCATTAAATGTTGGATGAATCCCCACATTTGTAATTGATAAATATTTTTTTCTTCCGATAATTGTATAGGTTTTATAAACTCCTGCCGCAATTAAAACGGTTTTATTTTTAATATTGATATTTGCAGTTGGAATTCCATTATTCACGCCTATTTGCCTACCAGATACAACCTTTCCGGAAATCGAATAATTTTCTGATATTAATGCATTTACTATATCAACTTTTCCATCTTGCAGAAGTTTTTCAATATTACTTGTTGAATATTTAATTTTATTTTCATCTTTAAACAAATTAATTTTTGAAAATTCTATATTATTCTGTAATGCAAATTTATTTAATGTACTTGTATTACCTACAGCTTTTCTTCCATATCTAAAATCATCACCAGTTACAATCGCTTTAATATTAAAATTATTTATTAATATATTTAAAAATTCGTCAGGAACTAAACTCATTGATGATTTTGTAGCTTTCATTGATATTACATAATCAATGCCTAAATTTTGATATCTTCTTAAACGCTCTTTAAAAGTAAAGAATTCCAATCTAGTTGATTGAACTAATCTATGAGGATTACCTTTGAATGTAAATATTGCTGGTTTTGCATTTAATTTGTTTGATAACTTATGAACCTCATCAATCAGTTTCATATGCCCTAAATGCAATGAATCAAAAAAACCTAGTGCTATTACCATAGGTTCATTGTTATATGTTTTAAAAAAATCAAGGCTTTTTATCTTCATAATCTTACATCACATTTTAGTTTATTATTTTTAACACTTGCTAAACCAAAAATTTGTTCATTAATAAATAATAAATATTTACCATCATCAGCACAATAATCAATCTCTCTACCATTTGAAATATATGAAATTTGATCTGTTGCAATTATATTTATTTTATTTAAATTTATATAATTTTCAATGTTAGAAACATATGCTAATGGATTTTTTGATAGCTCATCAATTGTTACAGCATCATTAATTTTAAATTCCCCTGACTGCAATCTAATCAGTGATGACATATAACCGGAGGTCTTTAATATTGAAGCCAAATCTCTGCAAATACTTCTAATATATGTGCCAGATGAGCATTCTATGTCAAGATTTAATACATTATTAATGAGTGATAAATTACTATACTGAAAAATTTCTACTTCTCTACTTTCTATTTCAAAATTTTTATTTTCTCTTGCTAAATCATAAGCTCTTTTCCCATTAATTGAAATAGCAGAATAAATTGGTGGAACTTGCTTAATTTTACCCGTTAAATTAGTTAATGCTAATTTAACATCAGTTAACGTTATATCTTTAGGATTTTTAACTGTAAAAATTTCAGAATATGAATCAAGTGTTTCAGAATATTTATTAAGAACAAAAGTTGCTCTATAAATTTTTCTCTTGGTTTGCATGTAATCAAATAATCTCGTTGCATTACCAATTGCAATTGGTAAAACTCCTGCCGCTCCAGGATCCAATGTTCCAAGATGACCAGTTTTAATTTTTTTATTATATGCTTTTGAGATAATCGAGCGAACTATCACGACAATATCCGATGATGTGTATCCTGGACTTTTTAAAATATTAATAAAACCGTTCAATTTTTACTCCAATCTATCTCTAATGGCTTTTAATAATTTATCTTTTGTATCCTCAATATGGCCGGCTATTTGACAGCCAGAAGCATTAAAGTGCCCACCGCCATTAAAAACGGCAGCTATCTCCGCTGCTGAAATATTACCTTTGGACCTAATACTACATTTATATAAATACTCATTAATTTCCGTCAAGCACACTGCAACCTTAACAGTATCAACATTAATCAAATTTCTTATAATGCCATCAGTACAAGACATATCTGTGCCAGTTTCCATAAAATCTATTTGACTAAAAACTGATATTGCAATTCTATTATTATCATAGAATTTAGCTTTATTTATACATCTTTGCTTTAAAAGATAAGTTGGATAATCCATGGAGTTGACATAAATATCCGGATAATCTCGATAATTAAAATTATATTTTATGAGCTTACTGGCAATGTCAAAAGTTTGAGGCGTGGTAGATGAAAACGCAAAACATCCACTATCTGTTAGCAACCCAACATACAACATTGCTGCAACATTATCCGTTATAATCTTGTTATTTTTAATTTTGTCAAAATATTCCAAAAACAAATAAACATTTTCTGCATTTGCAGCTGCTTTTTCCACAATATTAACATTTTTAGCGTATTTATTATTTATAGTATGATGATCAATTTGAACTTGATATTTAGTGTTTTTAAATAAAAACTTATATCTTCCTAGTCTGTCGATATCTGCTGTATCTACAGCAATTGCTAAATCGTATCTATTTTCCAAATAATCATATTTATTAAAATCATCAACTTTAAATAAAGTTTTATATTTTCTTCCTGGAGTATTTTCACAAAATATATGAACTTTCTTATTATAGTTTAGTAATGCCTGATACATAGCTAAAGCACACCCTAAAGTATCGCCATCAGGATTACAATGAGAAATAACAGCAATACTATCACTGTTATCTATTAACTTAATTATCAATTCATAACTATCAACTAATGGATTTCTCATTTATTAATATCCTTTAAAATTTTATCAATATGAATTGCGTGTTGAATTGAATCATTATATATAAATTTTAAATCTGGCAATTTTCTAAGTCTCAATAAAGATTTCATTTTTAGTTTAATAAAACCTTTTGACTGCATTAAAGCATTATCAAGTTCTTTTATAGTAAATTTTCCACCAATTACACTATAATATACTTTTGCTAATGTTAAATCAGTATCACATTCAACACGAATAATACTAACAAGCCCATCCTTAATTCTTGGATCATGCACTTCATTATCAATAACCAATGAAATAGCTTTTTTTAATTCTGAATTTACTCTATCAATATTACTCATTTTTCAACTCATTAATTGAAAAGACTTCTATCACATCACCAATTTTAATATCATTATAGTCTTTTATGCCAATTCCACACTCATAACCTTGAGCAACTTCCTTAACATCATCTTTAATTCTTTTAAGCGATGAAATAATCCCTTCATAAATTACAATATTATCTCTTAGCAATCTAACTTTCTTATTTCTTAAAATTTTTCCATCAGTAACATATGTTCCAGCAATCGTTCCTACTCCGGTAATTCTAAATGTATCTCTTACTTCAGCATGTCCTAGAACTTCTTCAACAAACTTAGGAGCAAGCATCCCTTTCAATGCAGCTTCAACATCATTAATCATGTCATAAATTACCCTATATGGACGAATTTCAACATTATTTTTCTCAGCTAATGCTTTCGCTTTTTGATCTGGTCGAACATTAAATGCTATTATAATTGAATTTGAAGTATCTGCTAATAAAACGTCTGATTCATTAATTGCACCTACTGAAGCTTGAACAATCTTAACTGTGATTTTTCCATTTTCATCATCAATTTGAATTTTCTCCAATGATTGTTTAACTGCTTCAACTGAACCTTGAACATCACCTTTTATTATTACAGAAATACTTTTATCACCATCTTTAGGAACATTTTTAAATATGTCTTCAAGCGTTCTTGCAGTATTAGCTTTTTCCATATCGTTACGTTTTTTAGCAATTCTTTCTTGAGCAACTTGCTTTGCTGTTTTTTCATCATCAAAAACGACTAAAGTATCACCCGCATTTGGCACATCAGAAAATCCCAATATAGCCACAGCATCAGAAGGAGTTGCAACTTTTATATTTTTACCTTGCGCATTAAGCATTGCTCTAACTCTACCTACAGATGTCCCAGCTAAAATATAATCCCCAATTTTTAAAGTTCCCGACTTAATTAAAACTGTTGCAATTGGTCCAGAACCTTTATCAATCTTTGCTTCAATTATTGATCCGTTTGCGTTAGTATTCTGTGGAGCTTTCAAATCTTTTAATTCTGCAACTAATAAGATACTTTCAAGCAGTTTATCTATTCCCATACCGGTTTTTGCTGAAACAGGGCAAACAATAACATCTCCGCCCCATGCTTCCGGCAACAAATCATGCTGTGATAATTGAGTTAAAATAGCTTCTAGATTAGCAGTTTGTTTATCCATTTTATTAACTGCTACTATAATTGAAACATTTGCTTGTTTTGCATGAGCTATGGCCTCAATTGTTTGTGGCATAATACCATCATCTGCAGCAACTACAATTACAGCAATATCTGTAACCATTGCTCCTCTTTTTCTCATAGTAGTAAAAGCTTCATGTCCTGGAGTGTCTAAGAAAGTAATTTTTTCACCTTTTACTTTAATTGTGTATGCTCCAATATGTTGAGTAATTCCTCCTGCTTCTGTATTAACAACATGCGTCTCTCTAATATAGTCCAATAATGAAGTTTTACCATGATCTACGTGACCCATAATAGTAACAACAGGAGGTCTCTTAACCATATCTTTTTCATCATAAACAACATTTGTCGCCTCATTGAAAATATCTTCTGCCGTTCTATCCAATTTTAATTCTAATGTTGTCCCAAAATCTAAAGCAATTAACTCAGCTTCTTGAAAGCTTATTTCATCGTTAATTGTTACAATTTGTCCTATTTCAAATAACTTTTTAACAATTGCCGTAGCTGTTTGTCCAATTTTCTCTGCTAAAGTTTTAATACTTAATGTTTCTTGATTTACAACAGCGTGCTCGATAGTTTGTTGTATATTGGATTTCTCCTGTTTCTTTTTATTTTTTCTAATTTTGATACTATCATCTGACTCATCATCATAATCAACTGTATAGTCATCGACAATATACCCTTTTCTTAATAGCGCTCTCTTATTAACAACTTTCTTCTCTTCTGCTTGATTTCCAGTTGCCTTTTTCTTGTTTTTATCAAAAACTTTAGAATTATCTGTAATAATAGAATTTGCTGTGTTTAAAGTGTTAGCCATCATTTTTGAAATGTCTGGCTTATTATTGAAATTCTTTTGCTGATATCCGCCATTAAAATTAGGACGTTGACCACCATTTGCGCTATTGGAATTATTTCTATAACCATCTTTTGGACGATTAGCCTTATTATTAGTCTTTCCGGCATTAATTAAATCAATTCTATTTCCAATAATTGTAGTTTTCCATCCAGTATCTTCTGGCTTTTGACGTTTTTCATCTGTTTGACTTTTTTGAACAATATTACTAGATTCTTTATTTTCCTGTTTAATAGAACTTTGCTGATTATCAGTTTGCGTTTCTAAAACGATTTTTTCTTGAGTCGTCACTTGTTGTTCTTCTTGTTTTTCTTCTATCTTGCTTATTGTTGGCTTTTCTTCTATTTCAACTTTAGACACAACTTCTTCTTTTCCTGTGAGTATATCAGACTGTTCAATAGAAACATTTTTTTCTAATATTTCTTGTTCCTTATCTTTCACAGTAATAATCAAACGAGTATATTCATCTTTTAATTCAATATACTTTTTTCTTAGTTCAATAAGCTTATTTATTCCATTTTCTAAGTTATTCAAATTTGCCTCCAATTTCTAACGCATTAATAGCTTTAGCAAAACTATCATTCCCAATACCTATTGTTTTTGTTGTATTCAACATTTTAAATTTTATTTGATATAAATATTCTTTTTTTATAGTCAAAACATTTATATCAAAGTTTTCACATAAATATTTTAAATCTTTTCTTAAATTATTAGTAATTTCATTGTCGCTTATTACTAAAATTAGCTTAATTACATCTTTATTTCTAATAATCGACTTAATTCCAAAATAAATGGACTTAATTGATTTAGCAAAGTTCAAATATGAACATAGTTTGTTAGCTTTGTCTATTTCTGTCATATTCCTCTTTTAACTTAAAATATTTATCTTCTGGAAAGTTTGCTCTTATTGCTTTTGAAAACATCTTTCTGTCTATAAACTTTCCATTATTATCTAAGCACTTATTACAAAAATAAAAACCTCTACCATTTAATTTTCCAGTTGTATCTAGAGATATATCTTGTTCATTAACAACATATCTAGTTAATTCTTTTTTTTCAAACATTCCTCTACAACAAACACACTGTCTTAAAACTGGTTTTTTCATTTTTAGAATAAGTCCGACTCTGAATTTTTTAATACATCAATTTTCCAACCAGTTAATCTACTAGCAAGCTTAACGTTGGAACCACCTTTTCCAATTGCCTTTGCAAATTGATCATCATTAACAACAACCTTTGCAGCTTTTAATGATTCATTTATACTAATTCTAGCAATTTTTGCCGGCGATAATGATTCTGCAATAAAGTTATTAATGTTTACATCATATTTAATAATGTCGATTCTTTCTCCAGATAATTCCTGAGAAATTGCTGAAATTCTACTACTATTTTGACCAACACAAACTGATGTAACATCAATATTACAATCATTCGTTGCAGTAACAGCAACTTTAGATCTAACTCCTGGATCTCTGGCAATAGCTTTGATTGTAACCAACCCTCTTGCAATTTCTACAATTTCTTGCTCCATTAATTTTGCTATTAATTCTGGTGCCGATCTTGTTACTTCGATTCTACTTAAAGAACCCTTAAAATCATCTTTAACTTCTTTAACTAAAACTTTGATTTTCTTACCACTTGAATAATCCTCTGTTTTAATTTGATCTCTTGGAGCTAAAATACCCTCTACCATATTTGTATCCGGGAAAACTACAAAAACGTTCCCTCTTTCACGTCTTGTTACGGTTACTGTTACTATTTCATTTATTTTATTAGACATTTCAGTTTTAATCATATCCTTTTTATGGGCATTGATATTTTGTAACAAAAGCTGTTTTGCTTGATGAATAGCAATTGTACTCCAAGTCGACAAATCAATTTCTTCATAAAAATTGCCGCCAACTTCGATTGTAGCGCTTGGATTTTTCAAAAGAGCATCTTCTTTTGTAATGCATTGGTCAAAATCAGCATATTCTACAATATCATCAACAGACTCTACAATTCTATACACTCTAAAAATTTTAATTGTCTCAAGTTCAGGTAGCACATTTACTTGGATAATCGGAAACTCACAACCATAAGTATCTGTTGCATTATCTTCTTTACTTCTTATATCCATTTCTTTCTTGTATGAAGAAACTAGAGCAGTTTCCAAAAAGCCAGCAAATACCTTAATATCAATTTTTCTTTCATTGCTCAATTCTTGCAATGCTAAAAATATTTCCTTATTATTATCCTTTTTAACCTTCTTTTTCATTTTATCCTCCTAAAATATAACCGCTTGTCTGATAGAAGCTATATTCTTTTTTCCCAAAATATATTTATTGTTTTTATAATTAATTGTTATATTGTCATTATTATACTCAAGTAATTGAGCTATAAATTTCTTTTCACCAAAAACTTGAACATATAAAGAGATATCAACCATCTTATTTATATTTCTTTGATAATCCATATCTGTTTTTAATGGTCTATCTAGCCCAGGTGATGAAACACTTAAAACATCTGGTAACAAACCATTTTGTTCTAATAAGATAGTAATTTTTTCATCGAGCATAGCACATTCGTTAATTGTAATATTGTGAGTTGAATTATCCACATAAACAATAAGAGTCATTCCCATTTGAGTTTTAACATACTCCATATCAACAAATTCGTAATTTTCCTCTTTTAAAAATGGTTCTATAATATTCTTTGTGCTATCAAGAAATTTAGACATATACTCCTTCAAGAAATTAGGAGCCGTTGGGCTCCTAAAAGTTTTAATCTTTTATGTATTTAATTATACCTATATTATTAAAATTTGCAA
This sequence comes from Bacillota bacterium, assembly GCA_023396095.1. Taxonomy (GTDB): domain Bacteria; phylum Bacillota; class Clostridia; order Christensenellales; family UBA3700; genus JAEWXG01. The sequence continues at coordinate 33,158 of JAEWXG010000022.1, forward strand.
CAAAAATATTTGTAATTAGTTTATATTATTATTACTAAGGTGAATCCAAAAATTAGAACACAAAGAAATAAGGTTTCACATTAACTATTTTGCATCATTCTTAAACCGTCCATGACGTGATTAAATGCTACTAACAATATTGAAGAAAAAATTAATGCAGCTATTCCTCCAATCACAGTAATAATAATAAATGTTATAAATGCACTTTTTTGACATTTTTCATCACCTTTAATAATAGCAATTATTAATCCAATTATTCCTACAAAAAAAGCCCATAAAAAGCCCATAAAAGTCCCTTGAAAAATTGGACTTATTGGTATGATTTTATCTTCTTTTACGCCTATTTCTTCTGTAAAACCACATTTATCGCATGTTCTTGCGTCTTCTTGCAATTCAACTCCACATTTTCTACAATATTTCATAAAATTTTCCTCTTTATTTATCAACTTAAAATATTACAGCTATACTTAGATAAAATTGATTAACAAAACTCGTAAATAGTGTATATACAGAAAAATTCAAATAATCAATTTTTTAAAGATAATCAATTAAAATAAATTAAGATTCATTACATACATTATTGTATAACATTATAAAGTATTTTGCAAAATTGTTTATTACTACCATCTGGAATGAAACAGGGCTAAAATTATCTTAAAAATTTAATTCCATTTTAAAGCTTAGCTATAATCTCTATCTTCTTTTGATTTTCTTATACCATAGCACTTTAATATCATATTTCTATTTTTTGTTTTTAAAAATTCTTATAACAACATTTTAAACCTTGATTTTTAGTCTATTCAAAAGGCTTTTATATACATCTCAATATTTATACCAATTTATATTACAAACTATCTTCAAACTTACATAATAATACACTGCAACAGTCCAAACTGAATACTAAATATTATAATAATTTTCAACAAAAAGATACCACTTCGTTAGTAGTGGCATCTTTCTACAATTATAAATTTCATTTTAAATTATAATGAATAACTCTATACAATAGGTGAAAGCAAGGTTGGAATAGTGCGGTTAACTTTATCTCCTAACCCTAATTGACCCCCATGATTTACTCCCCACACATAAATTGAGTTTTCTGTTGTTAAAATTATTGAATGATATGCTCCTATAGATATTTCCTTTACTCTCATATTTCCATAATTTAAAACTGAAAGCAATATTGGAACATTGTGATCATATGTATCACCTACACCTAAACCCAATTGACCATAATCATTTTGTCCACACACATAAAGTGAGCCGTCTTCTGTTAAAATCGCTGTAGTATTATATCCTAAAGACACATCCTTTATTCTCTTGTTCCCATAACTAGAGCTTGGAAGTAATGTTAAAGTTTGACGATTAGCTGTATCACCTAAACCTAATTGACCACGGCTGTTAAGTCCACACACATAAAGTGAGCCGTCTTCTGCTAAAATTGCTGTAGTGTTATGTCCTAAAGACACTTTCTTTATTTGTTTATAATCATAATCTATACTTGGAATGAGCACTGGTAAAATTTGATTTGAATTATTATTTATACCTAATTCCCCAAGAAAATTTGATCCACACATATAAATTAAGTCATCTGTTGTTAGTATTGCTGTATGAGATAATCCTAATGAAACCTCCTTTATTATCTTATATCCATATCTCGCATGTGGAACAAATGTTGGAATGTTGCGATTACTCAAAGACCCTACACATAATTGACCACTCTCACCATATCCCCATGTAAATAAATCTCGATTTTCTGTTAAAATTGCTGTATTATAAACTCCCATAAATACTTTATCTATTATTTGCCCTGAATAATATGAACTTGGAAGCAAAGTTGGAACATCGCGGTCAATATTATCCCCTAAACCCAATTGACCACAATTATTTTGTCCACACATATAAAGTGAGCGATTTTCTGTTAAAATTGCCGTATGGTACTCTCCTAAATATACGTCGTAAATTTTTTCATTTCCATAACTTGAACTTGGAAGCAAAGTTGGAACATCGCGGTCAATATTATCCCCTAAACCCAATTGACCATAATTATTTTGTCCACACATATAAACTGAGCCATCTTCTGTTAAAATTACCGTATGATACCCTCGTGTTAATACTTTCCTAATTTCTTTAGGAGGCAAAGGCTCATAATAAACTGTACTACTTGTGTTAAAACCATTAACTATTGTAACAGTTTCACTAGTTATATTTGTATCAACTAGTTTATATCCAGATGGCGCTGTTGGATAAATTATAGTTTTACTATATCCAATTGCCCCTGTCACCATATCGCTATTTCTCTCTATACCAGGCACTAGATTAGTTGTACCATTCAAATAATAATTTATTGTATGTGTAAATGTTTGCGAATTATCAACTTCATAGTATATATTAACAACCGCACTATTATTACCTTTAATTGTTATTGTTGTAGGATTTCCAGCACTTTCTTTATATCCGCTTGGTGCCACAGGTGCTATAACATTTACAACTTGGTCTATATATCCCGTAACACTATCTGGATTAGGTGTGATCCCAGGAACCTTGTTTGTTGTTCCTTTCAAGTAATAATTTATTTTACCGATAAAAGTGTTTTGTGTAACATCTATTTCATAATAAACTATACTACTTGTGTTAAAACCATTAACTATTGTAACAGTTTCGCTAGTTATATTTGTATCAACTAGTTTGTATCCAGATGGCGCTGTTGGGTATGTTACAGTTTTACTATATCCAATTGCTCCTGTCACCATATCGCTATTTCTCTCTATACCAGGCACTAAATTAGTTGTACCACTCAAGTAATAATTTATTGTATGTGTAAATGTTTGCGAATTATCAACTTCATAATATATATTAACAACTTTATTAGGCACATTTAGATTAATTAAAATAGGCATTCCATCTGTTACAACATATCCAACAACCATAGGGTGAGAAATTTCTATAAACTCATTCACATATCCGTTCCTCATTATAGGCGACTCAACTCCTGGTACTGGTATTGTTGTACCTTTAATGTAATAATTTATTGTGCATTGATACACTTCTTTCTCGGTATAATGCGCATATAGAGTAAAATTAGTTTTTACTTTAGAATTAAAATCATATGTTGATATTGTCTCCTCAGCTGTTAACGACCAGAAGGCAAACATTTTACCTGGTTTTACTAATGTCACATTTGGTTCACGAACAATATCATTATACTTAACATTCATATCATCGATGTTTGGAAGCCCACCTTGTGTGTCAAACGATATCGTATAGATATTTCTTGTATAGTAAATTTTTAGAATTGAATCCTGCAGAACCACAATAGATTTATCAGATTTTGATGCATTATATGTAAAACCAACTATTTCTAATGGTTTTGCTTCATAACTTGAATTTATTTCTAAACTTATATGTTCTGTTTTATATAATTCATACTCACTATCATTAAATGTTTCAACATAATGCTCAATTTTTACATCCTTAACATTAGTATTATTTTCTGCTCCCCAAATAGCATATATAACTGTGTCTTGATTCAATGGCGTTTTGAAATCAAATTCAAACTGATTAGCTGATGAAAGAGTATAGTATTTAAATACATAACCGTCTTTTGAAGGATGATTTTGAGGTTTAGTAATTGTAGCTCCACTTTTAATTTGATACAATAGCGGATCAAGTCCTGAACCTCCTTGTAAATCAAAAGTAACTTTTATTATATTTCTCTTATAAAATAACTTAAACCTATTGTTAAATATATTATCACTAACAGTTAATGCGCCTATTTTCGTTTCAGGATGAGTCAAATCTAAAATCATATTATCAAAAACTTTCTTATCTGCTTCCTGCAACTCAACAACATCATTAACCATAGCGTTTATGTGTGTACTATCATAAAGACTATATCCTTCATCTTCAACATTCTCAAAATAATATTCTATCAAATAGCCTGGATTCAACCAACGTGCATGCAATTCTGTATCTTTGTCTGGCGTAAAAATAGTAGGGACAGGTAACCCTTCATAATTATACCAAATCCATCCTTTAAACTCATTTGTTCCATTATCAATCAACTTGTTTAAAACAATAGAATCCCCAGGTGTGACATATTTTGTAATAAGCAAATCTCCATTATTCCATAAATTAATCTTATAGCGATCAATAAAATGGGCATATAGATCCATGTCTTCAGATGGCATTAATGACTCGTTGAAAATTTCACCATTACTAATATTATTGTACCAACCAGTAAAATGAATTCTAACATCTTGCGTTACTCTATCATTCAAATCAGGTAATGAAATAATACTCCTTTCTTCACCAGTAATTACTTGGTAGATACTATCACCTAAATATAAATTCAATTTTACGGCTGTTTTAACAAAATCGCCGTAAATATTAATATCTAAATTAGATACAATATTACTAAAATCAAAAACTTGACTCTTTTCCTTGTCTCGATACCAATTTGCTACTTTATATCCTGGAATAAAGTCATCCGCTGGTCTTATAATTTTTGTTCTTCCTTTATAATATTTTTTGTTTACCAAATTATTATTGTTATCTAAAAAATTTATACAATACTCTCCGTCATGCTCTCTTCTATCCATGACATATATTTTCTCTTGTTCTTTAATCACATCCTCATTATCCACATCAATCAAATTTGTATATTCTTTATCTGAAAAAAATAATGGATCAATATCAACAATGAAGTTATCATTTATAAATTTGACTTTATTTTCCTTTGAAGAAAAAACATTTTTAACTACACAACCTAGATATCTATTTTCCGAATATATAAATAAGATATTAGTATAGTTAATTTTTAGTTTATAAGTAGCTACAATTTTTTTATTCTTATAACTCACATCAAAATTTGTTGAGCTAAAATCCGGTGATAAATTTATAATGCGATCAACGCCATTAAGTTTAATATTTTTATCATTTGCTATCAATTTAATTATATCAGATATTTTAAAAGATCTTGAATCTGCTGGCGTATAAATTATTTCCTTAGTTTGGTCATCTATTTTTATATCACCAGATACTGCTATCTGCTTTTCAAGATGATATCTGTTAAGATTTCTACTATAAATTATCAATGCAAGAACAGCCAATAAAATTATTACTGTAGCACATAATACTGCAACAACTTTTTCTATAGTTTTTAGCGATTTAGTGTTCATAACACCCCCATCAATGCACGAAGCATAAAATATTTCTATATATTAGATATAAAATTGTTCCAGTAGCAACAGCACCCGTTACATACATAACATACCATAAGATTTTTTCCACATTTTTTTTAATCATATAAAACCATCCCCCTTTAGAAACATGACTTTAAAATGATAAATACAATCATTACAATTGAAATATATAATGCCGATAAGAAAATATTAAAACCTAATTTGCTTTTTTTCTTTTGCACCTCTATACTGCACTCCTCAACTATTTTCTCTACGATCTTTTCTTCTTCAGATACATTTTTCTCATCATTTAAAGTAACTTCAAAAATTTGATTTTCTATTTTTGTACTATCTTCTTCAGCCCTATTAAGTTGCAACAGCATACTTTTATCAGACTCAAAACTTTGAACTTTTTTAGCAAGTTCCGCTTTTTCTTCAGACATTTGCTTACCCTCAAGTTCAATAGCATTAAACTTATCTTCCATTTCTTTTAAATTAACTTGTTGCTGTTTAATGATTTCTTCTTTATCATTAATTTCTTTTAATAAAGTTTCTCTCGCCTGACCTTCTAATCTCAAAGCTTCAACTCTTTCTTGTTTCAATTCCTCATTCAGCCTTGTATACTCGATTAATAACTTTGAGTATTCATCTTCTGTAGCATTTACTGGTATCCCCATCTCATACACAGAGTCACTATGCGGTAAAACATAGTTATCTTTAGAACTTTCTGCTCTTTGAAGAATATATTCTATAGCCTCTTTTTTACCAAGTTTAAAATAAGTTTTAATATTATGTTTTTTTGCTAAATCGGCAATCTCTTTCATTGAACCAGTTTTTAAAATAGAATCACTCTCTACGTCCAATATTTTTTTAACTTCCAATTTCCCACGCACATAATCCCTAAAAGTCTCCCCTGCTAACCTTTCAGGAATAAAAACATTATATTTCTTCCCAATTTTGATAATTTCATCTACTGTAGAACTATTAAAAATTATCGGTCTAAAATCTTTAATCAAAAGTCCATCAAAAAAACCAAAACTGTCTGTGAATATTTCTCGAAATTCAATGTTAACATCAACAGCTTTTATATCTTTCACTTCACCTACACGTTTATACGCATTACTAGCTTTCTTGCTCAATATTTCATAAAAATCATCGTCTATATTTCTCAAAATATTTTTATACAATTTGCTTACATAATCATCATCTAAATCGCGTGAGTCAAACTGTTCAAATAAAAATTCTAGTTGTGATTGCGAAAAAATATTAAACCACAAAAGTCTATAATTCTTACGACTGTCCAGTGTTAAACATTCATGCCTTGTTTTAATAACAAAAGGTCTTAATGAATTTCGCATAACATCCATTTGCATTTTTTTATCAATGAAAACTGCGTTCGCCTTAAACAAGTCACTTAATTCTTTAAGCGATATAGACTGCATTTCTTTTGCTACAACATCAATATCTCGATTATCAATCTTTAAATCCTCTACCATAAATTTCACCCCTACTATCTTGTGCAATGTTTAATTACTAACAAATTTGTGGACTAGATGATTATTTTGTAAGTTGTAAAAAAATATCAAAGTTAATGCAGCCGCAAAATCAAAGATGTTCCTGCAACCAACCTCTCTTACATAACAATCCCCACTATCAAAATATTTTTTTATTCTCAATTAAATTATACCCCCCCCCCCCGCAATATTGTCAATTCACAATTTTTGCTAATAAAAGAGGCTAATGACAGATATATTTTCTCAAAACTGTACACGGGAAAAATTTAAGCGCACAAGAAAAGCAATGGATACTTTTAAGTGATGGTTCTTCTAATAATGAGGTGAACCCACAAAGTTGGACAATTTCTATAAATGTTATTAAATTAGCAGATTAATTTTATTCTAAAAATATCATATCATATATGGTATTTTTTAACACTACACAAATTATTACACAAAATTATTTGTTTTCAAAATACTCTCTAAAGATGATCATATTATCCGTTTCTTTAATTGTTTTATAAATATTACAGTCTTTAAAATATTTGACTGTTTCTTCGTTATAATTATCATAACTTATTTCCCTTTTATTTAAATTGGATGTTTTCCAAAAACTTTTACAATTAAAAGGAACAGACCTATTTTTTGAAATATATTTTGAAATATAAAATATTA
>JAEWXG010000005.1 GCA_023396095.1 Bacillota bacterium
CAATTCTCCTTACACCTTTATCCTGCTCTACCGCTGAAATGTGCATAACAGACCTTATTCCATCTATGTTAAATGCTCCACCTAAATATGCAGCTCCTACTTCAATAGGATAATCTTCCACAGCAAAAATCATTCCATACTTATTATTCACTGTTATAGAATTGCTCGTAAATTTGATGTATTCCGGTTTAATCCAAGATATCAATTCGTCATCACTAAGTTCATAAGCTTCTCTTTCATCAAAATCTCTAGTAAAGTTATATTTTAAAAATATTGCTGTTTCTATCTTAGAAAGATTGTTTGTAGATAATCCGGTTCCTGAAAAACTTTCAATGAAACTTGATATAACGATATCTATGTTTTCCTTTTTTGCCCCATAAAAAACTACATAATATCCAGGCTCGTAAATAGGTTTTTCAGTGTCGTTTAATAAATCGATATCCGATAACTTGGAATAAAGAATTGCCTTTCTTTTTTCATCCTCTTCCCCCTCTATCATTCTTTTTAACTGTTCTATGTATTCATCTAAAATAACGGCTTTATCAATCTTCACTATATCTATAACATCCATAGCATCAATTGTATTAATTGCTCGTGCGAATGTTTCTATATCCGAATCTTGCATAAATTCATCAAGTAGAGAAAAATCTTTGGAACCTATTTTTAAAACTTTTCCATAGTATCCAGGATAAACAATATATCCGTCATCATCAATTTTGCTAAATGGGATTAATCTGTCTACTTCTTTCCCCATGTATTCTTTTTTGTAAAACAGAAACTTTACTGCTTGAATCAGTTCTTTATATAGTAATCTGTTGTTAATAGGTAGAAATAGGGCGCTTCCTAAAACTAACACCACTATCCCGATTATATATTTATACTTTGCTCCGCTTGAGAAAATGCCTATTACTGTAAATATAACTATCCCGGCAATAACCGCATCAAGAAGAGTAAACTTCTTCCATATATAGTTTTTTACTTTTGTATCTTTCGGTATAACCTTCATTTTTCATCTCCTCTTTTATATTTTTTAAAATTTAGTTCTCTTTAAATCTTTTTTTGTATTACATAATGTATTACTTTTTTAATCTTTATAAAATACAAACCAGTATGTGTGGCCACTCGCATTTTTACTTCCATAAATTGGCTTTTTGTCAAAGCACTTTAAAATGTCATCAATCTTAATCTGATACTCTGACCATTTAAAAACCATCGTTCCATGATGTTTTAATACTCTAAAACACTCTTTAAATCCTTTGGATATATCTTTCCTCCAACTATCTTTATTTAATTTCCCGTATTTCTGAATCATGTATGAATTATCACCGCCATGAACTAAATGTGGTGGATCAAAGACTACATGATAAAAACTTTCATTAGGAAAAGGTAACTCTTTAAAATCTCCAAGAAAATCTGGTTCTATCTTTAAATTATTTCTTCCAAAACGTGACAAATCCTCTTCTCCTTGCCTTCTATCCATCGTTAATAGTTTGTCGTGCTCTTTATCAAAATAAAACATCATACCACCGCAACACACATCCAATATTTCTTTGCCTTGTATATCCATTCCAATATCTCCAATTCAATCTTCTAAATGTCGTCTTGAAATATTTCTCCTTTTTCATTGTTTTCTAATGGTAGCCGTTTTTAACTGAACGGCTAAACAGTGAAGACTTTATTATATCTGATTGCACTATGTTTTGCATTTTGTGTTACTTTTTAAAGAACTGTCTGTATCACACGCATTTTTTAAAACACGTCTCATATAACTCCCAAAAAATTCCTCCAACTTGCATCTCATTGCTAATTCACTGTATTTATTGAGCTCTGTTTCCTCTTTTATTCCTGTAAACATATATATAACGGCTTTTAAATAGCTTTCGTAATCATCACTTCTTCTTTTCTCTAATTGAGACACTGTTTCCATATATTTCTTTTTGTGCTCTTTCCGTACTCTTTTAACTAATTTTTCCGCCATTATTAAATCCTGCTTAATATCACTTTTTTTATCCATTTTTATTTATCCTCATCTTTTGCGTTATTTATAACTATTTATTTTTGTACTGCGCACACGCTCTCTAAATTCTTGTCTTTCTTTTCTTCCTTTCGGCATTATCTCTTTTTGATGGTTCTGCCATTTTTTGTAAGCTGCAGCATTTTGTTTATTTTCTTTAAATACCTGTTTCCCATGATTAATTGATGCTCCAACATATCTTGCTCCACCGATTATTCCTTTATCCTTAATGGCATTACTAAGCATGTTTTTACCTTGTGCATATCCGCTCGCTTGATATCTAGACTTGATATTCCCAGCCAATTTTCCCCCAGAACCTTCACCAAATAATTTTCTTCCGCCTCTTGTCGCTATATTACCTAAAGCACCGGTTATGCCCCCTCTCTTAAACGCTTCGCCAAGTTTAGCGTTTCCTATACCTTTAAATCTCCCACCATTAGCTGTAGGGGATTTACTCATCACACTTCCTCCCCCATGTCCCATGCTTCCTGCTATTTTGTCTGCCAGATCCTGGTTCTTATCTTTACCTTTTCCAAACATAACTTTGCCCGCACCTTTTGCTATACCGGCTGCAGCTCCTACTCCTGCAAGAGCCGATTTAAAATTATGATTGGATTGTGCATTCTCTTCATTCGATGTTCCCATAATACGTGAGAACAATAACTGTCCTGCAGATATGGTGAACCCTCCAGCAACTATCATAAATACCTTAAATAAATTTAAAAGAAATCCCTTATCTGTTCCTTTAACTTCAAGCGACAGATTCCCGGCAAAACTTATGTCGTTTATTAACTCTATAATCATTAAATATACATTCACCGCTATAATAGTCCCATACGCTAAAAACACTTTAGATATAATAGTTTTACGCCATTCACTAAATCTAGCCCCGTCATCAAGCGGATATGCAGCAAGTGGCAACGGCATTACCAAAGTTAAAAATATAATATCGTATACTCTTACAACTAACTGAACTAGTGCCATAACGGAACATACCCCTATAATACAAGATGCCACTAATGCTATGAATACCTGGAACTTTCTTGGATCTACTGCTGCAACCCCATTAAATTCCCATTTAAACATTCCTTCCTTTGACAAGTTACCATAGAATTCATCTATAAAATCATTTCTGTATATTCCTGCTATACCATTTTCATCTTCTGTAAAAAGTGCATCAAATTTCGCTTGATCGGATATTGCGGATTCACCTAATGCTTTAATAATTCTGTTACCTGTAGATAAGTTGCTCCCAGAAGAAAACGCTTCATTGATAGCTTCTAATATTTGCCCGGAAAGGATAATGAAACCGTATAACGCAACAAAAACAATAAATATACCTAATATTGAATAAACATATTGAGATACTACTTTGGCATTACTCTTTTTGTATCTTACAGAATTTTTAATAGCAGATATTACAGCAAATACCATACCGACAAATATAGCTAAAAGAAAAACATACAGAAATATCTTTACAACTTTGTTGTTACCAAGAATACCGGCTAACAAATTATTTGCCTTTCCATCTTGAGATATTTTCACCTCTTCAACACCAGCTACTACTTTAAATAAGGCAAAGATAAAATCTATCATCTTTAAAATCCATGTGACTAGCACTAATATTCCTTTGTTAAATAAATCTATCATTTTATCCTCTCTTATCTGTAATACGCTTTGTATTACATTGTGTATTACTTTTTTTTATGTCCTTTTTAATACTTTTATGCTTTTTTCTCGTTTTTATTTGGTATAATATATACATACATTTTTATGGAAAAGGAGTTATATATTATGAGAAAAAAAGTTTTATTAATAATTAGCATTATTTCTGTTTTAATAGTTTCAGCTATTTCATTTGCATCTTGTTTTGAACATCACTTGAGACCTGTTGGAACTTATCAAACTTATGAATATACCAACGAGGAAACCGGTAAATCATACAGAGTTTTATTAAAGTTTGTTCAAGAAGAAGTTGATGATAAAAAAGGTGTCTCCGGCAAAGTTCATTACGCTTATCAACTAAAAAGAAAAGGTGAAGATGTTTGGAAAACAGAATATATTTATAGAGATAGAGCTTACCAAACAATTAATGCCAATAAAGAAACAAATGAAATAGCAACCTCCGAAAGACTTCAAATCATATCTCCTGATGGTGAATATTTACATAGTGTTTCATTTGGCGACAATTTCTTTAAAGCTTCTTCTTCTTTTTCTTTGTATAAGGTTCCTTTAGAAACCTTAACAAGACAAAGCGGAAAAATTAAATATTCTGGTTACAAATTTGTTAAATCAGATGAAACATTTCCAGATACTGTATATGACTTTTCACAAGAAAACCAAAACAACGGCTAATTATTAAATTATTAATGTGCGTTTAAGCTTCGGTTATTCCGGAGCTTTTTTATTTTTACAACAATGTTATTTAACTCATATTGTTTTTGTATTACATTTTGTATTACATTAATTCTCAATGAAATCGTATATGTCAAAATTAGATCCACAATCTTGGCACATAAAACTACCAAAAGCACAGCTTACTATGCTACCGTTACAGTTAGGACAGATTTCTTCTCTTTCTATCCTGTCTTCAATTTCAATAAATATATCCATTTCTCTAGAACTTAAATTATTAAAATTTTTATTCAATACTATTTTTTCTATTTCATTTAGTTTTTGCATTTTGCACCTCACTTAACATTCTCTCGTTTACAACACGTACAACGACAGCTATTTTCTATTTCTTTATCAACAATTTTTTCTTCAGCATAAAATCTTGCTTTAGTTGAATACCAGATTGCTTTATCTAAATCTTCCATAGGTTTTCCTTTGTATTGAAAACGCATTAAATATTTAATGGTATTGGATACTAAATATCCTAAAAAAGCGTCTGGATAATCACTTATTACGTTTTGTATTAGTTCAATAGTTTCAAAGTTTAATTTTTTATAGTGTTCTGGATTAGTGTTATCAAGACTTGTTACTTTCTTATCTTCTATATGTCCTAAAGCTTGTCTTTCCTTAATCTTATTAAGCAAAACACCCGTACTGTTTAAATCGCTCCATAAATAATTATCTACCGAATATCTTTTATTGCTTAAATTGCAAATTATTTGTTTCATAAAATAATCCGTTTCTCTGTCATCTTCGCAAAGTGTAGAGTCTAAATATTTTTTCCAAAATTTTTCTGTCATATACTTCTCCTTTTTCTTTTGTGTATTCTCCGTACAACGCGTTGTATGTGTTGTACGTGTTGTACACTACATTTCTCTTTGTTTGGCTTTTCGTTCGTCCTGATATAAATTACCTTCTACCTCTTGACAATCTTGATGTAAATTGCCTTTCACCTGTTGAAAATTTTGTACTAAACTTCTTTGCACTTTTTGATTGTTTTGAATTAAATGACCTTGTACTTCTTGTTTATGTTGAAATAAAATGCCTTGCACTTTCTGAAAATCTTGATATAAATCATTGCCAACTTCTTGATTATTCTGATACAAAACCCCTTTAACTGTCATTCCTGAAATATCAACATCTCTTTCAAAATCACTAAAATCTAAATTTTTTAAGTCAATATCTCCAACCTTATTAACACAATTTTCTAAAATCCATTTCTTTTTTTCATCTGGTGTTAAATTTCTACTCATTTTTTATTCTCCTTTTTTATTTTTCTAATGGTAACCGTTTTGAACTAAACAGCTAAACAGTGAAGGCTTTATTGTATGTGTATTACACTATGTGTTACACTTTGTATTACTTTTAAATTTATAAGATTTTCGTCTTTCTAAAATTAAACTGTTTTGCAATGTTTCAATCTCTTCCATGTACTCTTCTAAAAAAGTATCCATATGTTGACCGCCTCCAAAAATTAAAGCCAGTGTCGAATCTTTTTCAACGATTAAAAGTTTGATTCTTTCTCTTTTTAAATCAATTTCCTCAATAATTTGCTCTTCATTATCTTTTTTTATTTTTTGCCCTATTAATAACTCAACTTTTATATCTTCTTTTCTTAACATCTTTTAACCCCCTTTTTGTATTACATTATGCGATGTTGTTTAATTATTAATCCCTTAGCACGTTCTGCAGCTTTATTGATATACCAAATTGCTTTTTTTAAATCTTCTTCCGGTCTTCCTTTATATTGAAAACGCATAATATATTTAATTATGTTAGAGACCAAGTATCCTAAAAACATATCTGGATAATCTTCTATAATGTCTTTAATAAGGTCTATCGTTTCAAATCCTCCTTTTTTGTAGTATTCTGGATTTGTCCTATCAGAATTAATAACCAGATTGTATTCATCTCTCTCTAGGCTGTAAGTTAATAGCTCATTTAACAATATCTGTGATGTATTTAAAATTAACATCATCTCATTTCCTTGCTTTTGAACTTTTAATATGTATAAAAAATTTAATATTTCTTTCATTAAATAATCTGTTTGATTATCATCACCTAATTGAGTATTTTCTAAATATTTATTTTTAAATTTGTTTTTATCCATCTTTTTTCCTTTTTATATATATAACGTTACGTATTACATTTTGTATTACATTTTGTATTACGTTATTTTTTTAGCCATATGGACATGTTTTTCACAACATAATCCAAACTTTTAGCACTTAATCCTTTAAATTTATTTCCACTTATTTCACAGAAAAAACAGTCACCGTAAATAAAGTTACCGTTTATATCTAATGCTATTGGCTTTTTCATTAATATCCCTGATTCATCAACGATTAATCTAATATTACTTGTAATGCGTACAGACTCAATATACCCGCCTACTTCAGCTTGCATTATTTCCAATGTGTTCTTTATATTCTTAATTTCAAATTTATTTTTACTCACCTTAACTACTTTCATTGTTATACCCTCATCTCTTTTTTTATAACTTAAAACTCATTTGTTTTTGTATTACGTTTTGTATTACACTTGTTGTTCAAGCTCATATCCAGGCAACAAACAATCTTTAATTTTAAAATCTTCTGCGTATTCGTTCGGAAGTTTAGGATTTATATTCCTAAATAAATGCCCATATGCCTTTTTCCTTCCAGCTATGTATAAAAGTGCTTTTTCTTTATCTTTAAAAGATTTATCTGTTTGTGTAGCTATTACTCTTTGATGTCTAGGTGCATTTAACTTAACCAACCAAGATACGGTGTATTTATTTTGATTGTTTTGATAATTATACGGCTCATAACTTTCAAACCTAATCCACATCTTGTATACTCTATTAGATATTTCTTCTATTGTTTCATTTTGTATAGAATCCAATGTAACCCACTCATTATTACTATGTTTAACTTCTGGATAGCTTAAATATTCCAAAGTGGCTTTTATTAAATGTGTTTCAATTGCAACTTCCTCCCACTTTCTGCTTAGTTCTTGGAGCTTTTTAAAAATTTCCTGCTCTTTCGTTTCACTTTTTTTCTGCATTCTTTTTAACTCTTCGTTCGCAAATTTTGTTAATGGAAAAATATATAATTTTTTATTACTAATTGCATGTTTTAGCGATATTTTTCCCCCGGGCTGAAATTCATCATCATTAAATTTGTAAAAACTTGATTTTTCTATTACTTCTCTATCCATTTTTAATCCTCCTTTTTTTGTATTACATTTTGTATTACAAAATGTAATACATTATTTTTCTATGTAATCCTCAATACTATAAACAGCGCCACAATCTTGACATAAAAATGAACCAATATTACAGCAAACAATGTTTCCGCCACAACAATGGCAAGGTTCCATTTCTATGTCATCTTCAATACCAATATAGATATCCAATTCCGTATCTCTTAACTCAAAAAAATCTTTCTTCAATATCTCTTCTTCTTTTTTTGTAAGTTTTTTCATTTCTATTCTCCTTTTATTTTCTAGTGGTAGCCGTTTTTTTAACTGAACGGCTAAACAGTTATGAAGGCTCCTGCTCTTTTTGTATTACATTTGTATTACAAAATATCATGAGTATTATTTAGCTTATGAATTTTTTCAATTTTGCATTCAATCCCTTTATATATAAACTTCATACGCATTAAATTCCTTGCATTTTTTGACAATGCATTTGCCTTTAATCCGGCTGCTTTTTCTATTTCTAAAACAGAATCAAAAATATCAATAAAATATTCTATTTCGTCTGCCGTTGAAATAAGATATTCATATTCCACACACTTATATTTGCTCATTGCTTCCCTCTCGACCTTTTTGTATTACATTTGTATTACATTGTGTATTACACGCTATATGTTCATAATTCCTACAACACCTTGAGTTAATCCGCTCTCTTGAGCCCATGCAATTAAAGCTTGAATTAATAAAGGTGCTCCGACAGCCAAAACAAATATCAAAACTACTCCCAATATAAATTGTTTAAGCATTGTCTTTGCTTCCACTCTTTGTTCAGCTTTCTTTGCCGAAAGAACTTTAACACCTATATAAACCGCCCATAATACAACAAGGCTTATTCCTATCCCTATTAGGTATTTAAAAGATTGACTTACAAGCTTATCTAAATGACCTTTAAAAGTATCTAATGCTTGTGCATCACCACCTGCTACTCCAGAAATTAAATAATTAAACATTTTCTATTCCTCCTACTATTTTTTAATGTATGCGAACGACTCCGCCATATCTCATTGCAATTCCTACAGTTCCCATTTCTGAACAAAAATCATCATCAAGATTTATAACATACGCTTCAGGAAAACCTTCCTTTAACCCTTTCGTTTCGATTTCCCAATCTTCCTCATATTTTGAAACAAACAGCAAAGTCAGAAACTCTCCAGATTTCGTTCTATTATAAATAACGTGATAAACCATGCATTCAGATTTTTCCTGCCATTTTGAAACTCTATCAGCCCATTCCCGATTATTATCAACCCAAAACAAAATGCCGTTTTCCGAATAATTTAATTTATTTTCTTCGACAAAATCCCTTATTACATTCGGATGTACTCTCAACATCTTTAATCTTCTAATTGCCTCTTCTTTCATTCGTTCTTTTTGTTCCATTTCTCTTTTCCCCTTACCTTTTTGACATTAATATTGTTTGTTTAATGTAATCTCTTAAAAATTCACTAATACTTATCCCTTGTTGCTCAATAATCATCAAAAAAGCATCTTTTTCTTCTTCAGAAAGTCTTATACTTAAAACTGCGTCTTTTTTTTCTTTTTTTGCTAAATGATCATTTGAAATAAGATTTTTTACTATACCCATATCCTTCTTTTATTCCTCCTAATATTTATTAATTCTGTTTAAATTCATTTACAAATTTTTCATAATCCTGCAAAGAATCATTCTTTATTTCAGTTATGTTTTTTGCACCGTTCGGTAGTTCCGCTATTTTCACCGAAAGTCTAATTTTTGTTTTAAAAACCTTTGTTCCTTCCTTTTGCGCGATGTTATCAATCCATTCAAGCGTATAGTCTGTTGCTTTTCTCCTTTGGTCGAACATAGTTATTAAAAATCCGTTAATTTTTAAATCCGGCTTTAAACTTTCTTTAACTTCTTTTATCGTTTCAATCAAAAGCTCTATTCCTTTTACCGAATGAAATTCAGCTTTAGTCGGGATTAATATTTCATCAGATGCAACTAGAACATTTAAAGTTAATATTGAAAGGGATGGCGATGAATCTATTATTACGAAGTCGTACTTATCTTTAATCCCATCAATTGCTTTTTTCAAAAATACTTCTCTCATAAATTTGCTGGTTAATATCTTATTAGCTTCTTCTAAATTGATATCCGAAGTTATAAGGTCTAAATTTTCATTAATTTTAGTTAATATTTCTCCCGGCATTTTTAATACGTTTAGCAATTTTAAAGCTCCCGGATAATCACCCTGTTGAACTGTTACACCAAAACTTGATGTTAAATTTCCTTGTGGATCAAAATCAATTGCCAGCACCTTTTTACCTTGTTTTGCCAAAAAATATGCCATTGCATTTACCGTAGTCGTTTTAGCTACTCCGCCTTTTTGATTGATAACTCCTATTACTTTTCCCATGTTTTTCTCCTTATCTAATTTCTATTAAAATTTTTGATAGTTCCGCTTTGTAAATATTGTAATTATCCATTTTGAACCACCGCTCCTTTTAAATATTTAAATATGTCGTTTCTTAAGTCATCTGGGGTTAAATCAACGCTGTTGTTAAAATGCCTTAAATGTCTTAAATATAGTTTGTTTGACTTAAAATCTTCGTATCTCTTAATCTGTTTGTAAAAAAAGTATCTCAAAGTGTTCTTTCCTTGATTAACTATTGTGTTGGATAGTCTTTTTTTATTAACTAAGAATTTTAAAATTTCAAAAATTTCTTGAATTTCATATTTTTGACCATAAATATCGAATTTTTCTTCATTTGTTAAGAAATTTTTCCAATCATCTAATAGTTTTTGCTTGGAAAATTCCGAAAAATTGCTACTTTCTTTAAAAAATTCTGTTAATAGTGTTTTTAATTGGTCAAAATAGCTTGTAGAATCTTCAATCGTATAAAGTAATTGATAATAAGTCGTGGCGTTGCCACGTTCATGCGCGTCTTCGCGCATAATAACGCTGCTTAGCAGCGACTTTTCTTTCTTTTCTTTTATTTCTTTTATTTTTTCTTTTGTAACTTTTCTTTTTTCTTTTCTTTTTTGCTTTTCTTTCTTTTCGTTAATCGTTGAGTTTGACATTTTGAAAATATCTTTTTCTACTAAATCTTTTAAATCTTTGATTCCATTGTTGTTTGAATCTTCATTGTCGGGATTAAAATCATCTTCTGGAAATGAAGTAAGATAAATATGATCTATGTGACCTAATATTTTTATCTTTTTAAATACAAAATTTAATTTTCTAAGCTCATTCATATGCCTAATAAGCGTCCTTTCGCTTTCTCCAGAATCTTTAATTTGTTCTTTTAATGGATAAATAATGTAGTATTGACCATTTTTATCTACCTGTACCTGATTATTTTGAAAAGCTGCATACATTTTTTTGCAAAGCAATATGTATAAAGTTTTAGCACCATCTGATAGCTCCCCTGACTTTATTATTTGAAAAATTTTATTATTTAATTGCTTAAAAATTACATTAGACTCAAAATTTAAACATTCTTGATTTTCAAGTAAATTTTCTTTTTCAAAAAAATTAAAATAGATAAAACCTTTACTGAATTTTCTTTTACCTTTGAAAACAAATTTAAATCTTTTAAGCTCAGCCATATATCTATATAGTGATCTTATTCCTATATTTAAATCTTCCATTAATTTTTTCTCTTTATAAATAACGTAGTATCGACCATTATCATCAACTTGATTATTTTGAAAAGCTGCATACATTTCTTTGCAAAGAAATGTATATAGTTTTTTTGCTCCATGCGATAAATCTCTTGACTTTACTGCTTGAAAAAAATTATTACACAATTGATTTAACATTGCTTCAGAACTTAATTTTGTCATTTTGACCTCCTAATTTTGCATAAAAAAATAGCGCCCGAAGGCGCTATTTTCCTTTCTTCTATTCGGTCTACTTTTTCAAAAACCTAACTTAATTTCATACCATCAGGTGGGTTGGTATGAACTGAAGTTCGGTTTTTGAAGTCTTCGATTATAGTGTGAACATAGTTTACGCTGTAATCTACGAGCTTGCAATATTCGTTGCCGTTTCGGAATATGTGCCTCAACATATAGAAATACTTAACGGCGCTTCCCAACGCTTTTCTTTGCGAAATGGCAGACAATTCGAGGCGCGAAATAACAAATTCTTCCGCGTCTTTACAGAAAAAATAAAGTTGTTTGAACAAATATCTGCCTTTCAACAAATCAAAATTCGTATTTTACCTCCTGTATTCGATTCCGAAATAATCGAGCAACTTTTTGTAAGCATCTTGTCCGTCAAGGCAAGTGTCGGTAAGGTATCCTTTTTCTGTGTTCCACTCTTTCAATCCGCGATAGTAAAACATTTTTTTACTGTCTTCGATAATGAACGGAACAATATTAAACCGCAAGCACTCCTTGAAACAAATCAGTCTGCCAACTCTGCCGTTTCCGTCCTGAAACGGATGAATTTTCTCAAAATTGTAGTGGAATTCAATTATATCGTTGATTCCGACTTTCTTTTTTTCGTAATCGGCAAGAAGTTTTTTGATTACGGCGGCAACCCTGGACGGTGGAGTGGTTTCGTTTCCGCCAACGACGTTTGCCTTTTGCTTGTAATCTCCGACGTTAAACCACGAAACGTAAAAGTCTTTTGTGCCTGTTTTTAAGATTTTGTGCAGTGTTTTTATAAGCTCCTCGGTCAAAGGTTCTTCGACACAATCAATTACGTAGTCGATTGCACGAAAGTGATTCGACGTTTCGATAATATCGTCAACCGGCACTCCATCTTCCGCACCTATTGTGTTTGTTTCAAAGATAAGACGCGTCTGATCTTCCGATAATTTGCTTCCTTCAATACGGTTTGAGTTGTATGTCAGGCAAACTTGTGTTTCGTGATACAATCCGCCGCTGATTTTGGCATCTTTTTCTTCTCTTAAAACCTGCAAAATCGCATTTTCACATACTTCGGTGAATAAATCTTCTCTTTGGCAACCGAAGAACTCGCACAAACGCACAATAACATTGTCCGCAATCTTTTCGCCCTTCGACATTTTCGCGATAGTGCGGGAAGATATACCGAGTTTGGCGACCAATTCCGATTTTTTTAAGCCGTTTTGCTTGAGCAAACGGGCAAGTCCGTCATACAAAATCATACTAACCTCCTTAATCTTTACTTGTTATAACATATTTTTCGCAAAAAAGTAAAGATTTATATGAAATACTACTAAGTAAAAGTGAAGTTAGGGTTTTTGGTTTATTCTTAAACTTGCTTTAAATAATTTATTTTTTTATAACTAATCAAAAAAGAATATTTTAAAAACATTTTTATAGAAGGTTAATACTTCCAAATTTTATTTTAGAATTTTTATACTTGTATAAAAATAGCCGATATTTTATTATCGACTATACTTACTAATGGTGCGCCGCAAGAGATTCGAACCCCTGACCTTTGGTTCCGTAGACCAACGCTCTATCCAGCTGAGCTAGCGGCGCATACACCTTTCTCATTATTGGTCTCACCTTACATGAAACAAAATTAAGTATAAACGAATATTATAATAATTGCAATTATATATATGTCGCTCTAATCTTCTTTTTTAGGAAAATATTTTTCAAATACTTCTGCTGAATTTTCCATTATTTCTTTCTCAATCTTCTCTGCTGTTTCCTTATCTATTTCATTATCTTCTAGTTTTACTCTAACTTTTAAAACACTCATAATCTGGTTGTGCTTCTTTTCATTCAAGTCCCAAAAGAAGTATGGTAACCCACACAAAATACCACCCACCATAGATGATATTAGCAACCCACGTAGAACCTTACTAAATATGTCTCCTCTTCTCAAAATCTCGTAATCATTGCCTACTCCATTATTATCAAGTATTACTGCTTTCAAAACCAATGCTAATACACCCGTAATACTCGCAAATATCCCTCCGAATTGAGATAAAAAGCCTTCTATTCTATTTCCTGTCTTATATTGTTGGTAATCATACATTTGAGCGCCTAACGCTGGTATTGTTACAACTTGTACTGATGTAATCAATGTAATAAAATATGCTCCAGCTACCATAACCCAACCCTGCCATACAGCAAAATTTCCTTCTGCTCCTGCAGGCTTTATTGCAAATAACATAACCAAAAGCGCAATAACACTTGATGATAAATTCGACCATATTTGTATTTGCTTTTTCCCTACTTTCTTTATTAACCATGGCGCAAGCAACATTCCAGGCACACATGCTGTCCCAATAATTGTATTAATTAATCCCAACGCTGTAACTGAATTAATAATGTATGTTGCGGCCCAAGTTGTTAATGCAATTATCGCCATTGCCCTAATAGCTATTGACGCTTGCGAAATATTATATAACCAAAAATATTTGTTTTCGAATGTTTGTTTAATGCCATCCTTAAACTTAACTCTTATAACTTTATTTTGAGATAAAACCATTCTCTCTTTAACGCCAAATGTCAATATGTATCCGAGCCCGGCAAATACAATAAAGAGAATAGGTAATAAAATTTTATATGTTCCTATTACATTATATCCAGCTACAGCAATTTCATTTGAATTCATTCCTACAACTTTTGTTGCTCTTACGGCAAATAAAACATTTGCTAATATAGGGAAAATAAAGTTTAAAATTGATGGCCCTAAAGAATAAAAAAATGTTCCTACCGACATAATCATAGTTCTCTCTTCAGGGCTTGGTGAAATAACTTGAGGTAAAGTTGTAAATGCCAATGTATATAACGCAACAAAGAAATTTAAAATATTAAATATTATAATGAATAAAGCAAGCATTGCCATAATATTTCCTGTTTTTGATACTAAATATGGAATCCAACCAATTGCCAAAAAAGATAATAAAATAGGTATCGGCAACCATAATAAAAATGGTCTAAATTTTCCGTACTTGCTGTTCTTTGAATTATCAATAATGGCGGCTCGTAGCGGGGCTAACAAAATACCAATTATCATATTAATTACTGCAACGATTGCAATATGATTAGGAGAAACTTTAAGTGCTGCTGCAATATACACGCCCGCTTCTAATGTTACAAATACCGGCATTTGTGTTACCGCAAAAATTCCCATCCCACCTAAGCAGAAAAACACTATTTCTTTAATAGGTATATATTTCCCGTCTGGTGGCTTATTCCAGTGTGTAATGATAAAATTTATTGCATTTCTAATTACCCTTTTTTTGGACTTTTTTTCTTGCGTTGGTTCTACCTTTTCTTCTTCAACAACTAACTTTGCATCCGTTTGTATATCTTTTTCTTCTGATCCCATCTTTCCCTCTTTTTGTTAAATACTTTTAATATATTATACACTATAATATAAATTGCTAAATAACTTTATATTTTTTTATTAATAAATGCTAGGTAAAAGTGAAGTTAGGGTTTTTGGTTTATTCTTGAACTTAATTTAAACATTTTGTTTTATTAGCATTTCAATAAAAGATTAAATAGCAAAATACTAAAATATGGCATAAACATAGCACCATCCATACTGCTTTTATATCCTTTGATTAACATGAATTAATTTAATACGTAATAATAAACCCCAAAAAAATGACAAATTGTTCCAGCTAAAACAAAAATGTGCCAAACAAAATGAGCCATCTCTCTTTTCATTGCATAAAATATTAAACCAAAGGTATAAAAAAGACCACCGCATACAAGTAAAATCATCCCATCTAGACCAATTGCTACGTAAAGAAATTTTATAATTACTACAGCCATCCACCCGGTGATAATATAGATAATCATTGATATTGCTCTAAACTTATTAACATCTATTAAATTTAATATAATGGATATGAGAGATAGCGTAACATTTAAAGAACACAAAATTATTCCTGTACGCGACTGTAATCCTGCTAGTATAAACGGTATATTGGTACCAGATATCAAAATATTAATGGTTAAATGATCAGCTTTTCTTAATATTTCTCTAACTTTAACATCTTTTGCTCCATGATAAGCAGTCGAAACTCCAAACAAAAATATTATGGATAACCCATATAAAACAGATGAAACAATATAAATGGTTTTTTCTAATTGAATGGATTTCACTATCATAAGAAATAGGGCAACAATACCAAAAATTGTTCCGATTGCGTGTGAAATAACATTTAATAAATCTTCTCTTTTTGTATATACTGGCATTTTATATCACCTTAATAACCCTTTATTTATATCTTTTGCTGCAGATAAAGCAGAAACAACTGCCCATGTAACATTATAGCCACCGCACAATCCATCAACATCAACTATTTCTCCAACACAATATAAATTGCAGTTATCTTTAAGCGCCATTGTTTCTAAATTAAGTTGATTTAAAAATAAGCCTCCTGCAGCAACTTGCGCATCATTCATATCCCCAAGATGAATTTCGCTAATTTCAAAATTAGACGCTGCCTCATAATCGCTAATGCCATTATCTAAAGCATATGTATGCATGTTTGTATATAGGTTCTTAACTAATATACCGTCAAACAATGGGTTTTTATTCTTTATATCTTCAAATTTATTTTTTGAAATATCGAAAACAAAATTTAATATAATCTTAATGTTTTCTCCTCTTGCTTTATATGCAGATGCTTGCAAAATAGGAATTCCGGATAACCCGTCATTTTTAAAAATAACTTCGCCTATCTCTTCAAACAAAATTTTATTATTCCCAAAAACTTGCACTCTACATTTTGATCTTTGTCCCTGCAATCCCTTTAAATATTTCATATCACATTTTATGTTTACCAAGGACGGAGAAAAAGATTTAAATTTATAATTTTTAAAAAATTTTGAAAACTTATTTCCCTGTTGTTTACTTCCGGCGTTACTTCCAATTGCCACAACCAATTTTTTAAATATGTAATTGCCTCGTTGCGTCTTTACTTCATCGGAAGACACTGAAAGCACTTCCTCGTCAGTTTTTATAATTATATTAGGGTTCTTTTGTAAAGTGGCAATAAATACATTCACTAAACCTGAAGCTGTTTCAGATTTTGGATATATTCTACCTTGAATGTCTGTAAATATTACTCCCCATTCTTCTATTTCTTGCAAAAATCCTTTGTTTTGATCCAAAACACTTTTCACCATTGGTGAATTATAAAAAGTTTCGTCTAATGTTCGATTAGAGAAATTGCACTTGCCGTTACCTGTTGCTAGCATTTTTTGCAAAATTCTTTTATTTTTTTCTAAAATTAAAACTTTTAAACTCTTATCAATTTTTAATGCCGCAACGATGCCCGATATTCCTCCGCCAACTATTACCACATCGAATTTTTCTTTTGCCATAGTTACTATTATATCCCATATTTTATAAATTTTTCATTACTTTTTCATTTTGCAAATTTTGCTAAATAAGACAGTATTTTTATAGCAAGTTTTCAAATAAATAACTAACTTTCCAATAATTTGTTCATTATCAATTGATTTATGGTAATCGTTTTCTACATTGTCAATTATGAAATATCAATTGATTTAAAAACTATTTCTTAAACACATTCATTTTCTAAATCCAAGCTTATTTTTAGAACTCTTTCAACTTATTCAAACGGTGCAAACAGCTCTTTGGCTCCATTTTAATATAATATTTTGCGTCTTCATTATTTTTTATTTTATTTTGCTTAATTTATTCTTATAAAGTCTTTATAATAATGATTATGTAATTTTTAGGAGATAAATCGATGATTTTAAATAACGACATAAGAAACATCGCAATAATTGCTCACGTTGACCATGGTAAAACAACATTAGTCGACGCCATGCTAAAACAATTTGGCTCTTTTAGACAAAATCAACAAATAGATGAAAGGGTCATGGATAACAACGATATTGAAAAAGAACGAGGTATTACAATACTTGCAAAAAATACTTCTGTGCATTATAAAAACAAAAAAATTAATATTGTTGATACTCCTGGCCACGCAGATTTTGGAGGAGAAGTTGAACGTATATTAAAAATGATTGATGGAGTGCTACTACTTGTCGATGCCTTTGAAGGTCCAATGCCTCAAACACGCTTCGTTCTACAAAAAGCTCTTTCTCTTAACTTAAATGTAATTATTGTTATCAATAAAGTTGATAAACCAAATGCACGTGTTAGTGAAGTTGAAAGCGAAATTTTAGATTTACTTATTGATTTAGGAGCTGGTGAAGAAGCTTTGGATTATCCTATTATTTATTGTTCAGGCAGAGATGGTAAGGCCTCGTTGGATCCTGCACATTTAACAGATTCCCTTGAGCCACTTTTTGAAACTATTCTAGAAAAAATTACTCCTCCTCAAGGAGACTCCTCTCAGCCTTTACAACTTCTAGTTTCATCAATCGATTACAATGACTATGTTGGAAGAATCGGTATTGGGAAAATACAGCAAGGTGAATTAAAAGTAAATCAAGAGGTTACTATTTGCGATACTTCCCCTTCTTTTATTTCATACAAATCAAAAATTGCTAACATATATCAAATTGAAGGACTTCAAAGAATTTCTTGTCCTTCCGCTGTTGCTGGTGACATAGTATGTTTCTCAGGAATTGAAAATATAACTATTGGTAATACGGTATGCTCTAATGAAAATGTTTCTCCTATTCCTTTTGTTAATGTATCAGAACCTACATTGCAAATGGAATTTATTGTTAATAACAGTCCTTTTGCCGGCAAAGAAGGAAAATTTGTAACTTCTAGAAACCTTCGTGAACGTTTATATAAAGAGCTTTTAAAAGATGTTTCTTTACGCGTAGAAGATGGGGAATCAAAAGACACTTTCCTGGTTTCAGGAAGAGGCGAAATCCATATTTCTATTCTTATCGAAAATATGAGACGTGAAGGTTATGAATTCCAAGTAGGAAAACCAAAAGTTTTGTTTAAAATTGAAAATGGTGTTGTTCTAGAACCAATAGAAAAAGTTTCAATTGATGTTCCTCAAGAATACCTAGGCTCAGTTTTAGAATCTCTCGGTTATAGAAAAGGGGAATTGCAAGAAATGGTTCCTTCCGGCGACCGTTACAGGATTGAATTTTTAATTCCTACTCGAGGTCTTTTAGGTTATAGATCAGAGTTTGTTTCATTAACACACGGAGAAGGAATTATAAACACTTTATTTAATGGATACAGCCCTTTCAAGGGGCAGATTCCAAGAAGACAGTTTGGTTCACTAATTGCTCACGAAACTGGCGAAGCAACAGCTTATGGACTATTTAATGCTCAGGATAGAGGAATGCTTTTCATCGGTCCTCAAACCCCAGTTTATCAAGGCATGGTAGTTGGGTATTCTCCAAAATCTCAAGATATTGTTGTTAATGTTTGCAAAAAGAAACAAATGACAAACATGCGAGCTTCTGGATCAGATGAAGCTTTAAGATTAAATGCTATTAAACGTTTAACACTTGAGGAGTCTATTGAATTCATTGAAGATAATGAACTATTGGAAATTACGCCTTCTTCTATTAGAATTAGAAAGAGAATACTAGATCCTACACTAAGAATGCGTGATGATATTAAAACTGGTGTTTTAAAGAAAAAAGAATAAAATTTGCAGAGAGGAACAAAATGAAAGCTATTGTATCAGTAATTGGGAAAGACACAAAAGGAATTATTGCGAAAGTTAGCGGATGTCTATTTGATATGGATATTAATGTCGAAGATATTTCACAAACAATCATGCAGGGTCATTTTACAATGATTATGGTTGTTTCTTTAGATGAAACAAAACTAAAGTATGAAAAAATTAGCAAAAGACTAAATAAACTAGCTTCTTCTATCAATGTTGAAATAAGAATTCAGCTTGAAGAAATATTTAATTCAATGCATAAAATTTGAGGTTAAAATGTTAAGTAGAAATGAAATATTAGAAACTATTCAAATGATTTCCGATCAACACTTAGATGTAAGAACTATCACTATGGGTATTTCTTTGCTTGATTGCATAAGTGATTCAAAAAAACAAACTTGCAAAAAAGTTTATGACAAAATAACAAACTACGCAAAAAATCTTGTTTCTGTTGGAAACCAAATTAGTGCAGAATTTGGTGTTCCTATTGTTAATAAAAGAGTTTCTATTACTCCAGCAAGTATTATTTCAGCATCTAGCAAGTGCCATTTTGAATTAGCTGAAACCTTAGAAAAAGCAGCAAAAGAAATAGGCATTGATTTTCTCGGAGGATATACCGCTCTTGTACAAAAAGGTATGAGCGATTATGAAGAAGACTTTATTAAAAGCATTCCGGATGTTCTTTCTTCAACAACAAAAATTTGCTCATCTGTTAACATTGCTTCAACAAAAGCCGGAATCAATTTAGATGCCGTAAAACTTATGGGACAAATAATAAAAGAGGCGGCATATAAAACTAGAGATAAGGACTCTCTTGCTTGTGCAAAACTAGTGGTTTTCGCTAACTCTGTAGAAGATAATCCTTTTATGGCTGGCGCATACCATGGTGTAAGCGAAGCAGATAAAGCAATCAACGTAGGGGTTTCCGGGCCAGGTGTTGTAAAATCTGCTCTAGAAAAAGTTAATGGCAATATTACAGAAGTTGCAGAAGCCATTAAACTAACAGCTTTCAAAATTACAAGATTGGGCCAATTAGTCGCAAGAGAAGCTAGTAAAAGATTAGATGCGCAATTTGGCATTGTAGATTTATCCTTAGCACCTACTCCCGTAGCCGGCGACAGCGTAGCCCATATTTTAGAAGAAATAGGTTTAGAATCAGTTGGCGCATATGGAACAACTGCTACTCTAGCTCTATTAAATGATGCGGTAAAAAAAGGTGGAATTATGGCCTCTTCACATATAGGAGGTTTATCTGGCGCATTTATTCCTGTAAGCGAAGATATTGGTATGATAAATGGTGTTGAAAAACATTCTCTATCATTAGAAAAACTGGAAGCTATGACTGCAGTTTGCAGTGTTGGCTTAGATATGATTGCTATTCCTGGAGATATTTCCGCAGAAATTGTTTCTGCAATTATTGCCGACGAGGCTTCTATCGGCGTTGCCAACTCAAAAACAACCGCTGTTAGAGTAATCCCGGTATACGGGAAAAAAGCCGGCGAATATGCAGAATTTGGAGGACTACTAGGCCATGCTCCTATTTTAGAAATCAATCGTTTTTCTCCAGCCAAATTTATTAATCGTGGCGGTCGTATCCCAGCACCAATACATTCAAATAAAAACTAAATTAATAAAAAATGCAAATTTCAATTTGCATTTTTTTATCATTGTTATATTACTTTTTGCTTTTTTGTTTTCTTTGCTTATTTTAAATTATGCCTTATTTAATTCTCTGCTGCCTGGCTTAACTACAGGTAACCCTTGTTTGCAATAAGGACAATCTTTCTCCTCATAAGAAATAACATCCATGCTTAATAAGTTGTAGAATTTAGTCCCGAAATCAACTTTCCCATTACTTCTGTCTACTATTGATGCCACTGCTACAACCTCTACTCCTTGGTTTTCTAAATATTCTTTTACTTCAAAAACAGAACCTCCTGTTGTCACAACATCTTCAACGATTAATGCTTTCATTCCTCTATCAACACTAAAACCTCTCCTCAATGTCATTTTGCCGTTTTCTCTTTCTGTAAAAATATTATTAACATTTAAATGTTTAGATATTTCATATCCCATCAAAATGCCACCTACCGCTGGGGACACTACTATATCAACTTTTTCAGCTATTTGTTTTGCTAATTCTTTGCATAACTTTTCTGCTTCTTTAGCATCAGTAAATAATTTTGCACATTGCATATATGTATCACTATGTCTTCCAGAAGTTAATTTAAAATGCCCTTTTAATATCCCACCTGTTTTTTGAAAAATTTCCAACATCTCTTTCTTATCCATTGTATTACCCCCAAACTTTTAAACTTCCTATATAATCTTTTATGTTTTCTTTATTCTTTAAGAAATAATTTTCTAAATCGCAAATTATATCTTTTGATGCTGTCGGATTATATAGATTAGCAGATCCAACTTGTACAAGTGTTGCACCGCAAATCATAAATTCCAAAACATCTGTATATGACTCAATTCCACCCATCCCTATTATTGGAATTTTTACTGTATTATAAACATCCCAAACCATCCTTAAGGCTATTGGTTTTACACAAGGCCCAGATAATCCTCCCTTTCCTCTATATAAAATTGGTCTTCTCGTTTTATAATCTATTGCCATCGCTTCAATGGTATTTATTAAAGATATTGAGTCTGCACCACCATCTTCTGCTGCTTTAGCATTATCCTGTATCTTCGAAACATTAGGAGTAAGTTTAATAATTACAGGCTTTTTAGCAACTTTTTTTACTTCACTTGTTATCCTGTAAACATTTTTTGGATCTACGCCAAAAGCCATCCCTCCCTCAGAAACATTAGGACAAGATATATTAAGTTCTATTAAATCAATAGCACTATCGTTCATCTCTTTCACAATTTCAACATATTCCTCAAAAGAGTGCCCAGCCAAATTCCCTATCTTAATAGTATTTAATTTTTTTAATTCCTCGTTATATTTAGATTTAAATACTTCTACCCCAGGATTTTGTAATCCGACGCTATTGATAAGCCCAGATGCTGTCTCTGCAATTCTTGGTCCTTTATTCCCCTCTTGTGGTCTCAATGTTAAACCTTTTAATGAAATCCCACCTAGATCTTCTATGTTATAAAAAGCCTTATATTCTTCTCCGTATCCGAAAACACCAGAAGCTGCAATAATAGGATTTTTAAATTTATAACCTAAAAAGTCAATTTCTAAATTCTTCATAGTACAACTTCCTCCAATTTGAATATTGGTCCATCTTTACAAGCACGCAAATTTTTAATCCCGCTTTTTGTCTTTATCTCACAATTGCAAACAAGACAAGCTCCGAAACCACAACCCATTCTCTTCTCAAGCGATATATATGTATGGCTATACGGAAGATTTTTGCATTTATATAAACTCTTGTACATAATTTCTGGTCCGCAACAAAAAATGTAATCATAATGCTCGTTTTCCATTTTTTTATCAGCTAGTTCGGTCGCATATCCTTTATAACCAAAAGTGCCATCGTCAGTTGCTATTTGGTAATTTTCTTTATTTAAATAAATTTTTTCTTTTGTTGCATACCCTATAATTACATCTACCTTTGATTTTTTATTGCATCTTTCTATCAAAGGAAACATGGCAGCCCCTACTCCTCCGCCAATTAATAATATTCTTTTATTATCATCAACCTCTGGAAACCCATTTCCGAGTGGCAATAACACATTAATTATTGTTTCTTTTTCATACCCGCTAAGTTCTTTGGTTCCTTCTCCAACTACTTGATAATATACTTCCAATTTATTGTCATAATAATCAGAAACACATAATGGTCTTCTTAACAGTCTTTTTTCATTTTTTAACTTAATGTTTAGAAACTGTCCTGGTTTAATATTTTCAATAACTTCTTTAGCGTCTAAAACCAATAGATAAATTCCGCTCGCAACTTCCTCGTTTTTAAGAATTTTTAACTTATAATCTTTCATCTTATATTTCCTGTAATGCAATAGGCTTTAAATCCTTTTCAGTTTTTCTTAATTTTAAAGCTTCGCATAATGCTTTTGCTGTATCAATGCTAGTCAAGCAAGGTATTCCCATCTCTACAGCCGTTCTTCTAATTTTAAAGCCATCTCTTGAAGACTCTCTTCCTTTAGTTGGAGTGTTGATTATTAGTCCTAATATTCCTTTCTTTGCTAAATATACGATGTCACCGTTTTTATTTTCTGTAACCTTATTAACCACCATTGCATATATATCATGTTCTGCTAAAAATTTAGCTGTTCCATCTGTCGCAAAGATTTTGTATCCCATTTGGTCATATTCTTTTGCAATCGGTAACAATTCTTTTTTGAAATTATCAGAAACTGACATTACTACCCCAACTTCATCGGCAATTCTTATACCCGACGCCAACAATCCTTTTAATAAAGCTTCTTCAAAACTTTCACTTAGCCCTAATACTTCTCCTGTTGATTTCATCTCTGGGCTTGCAGATATTTCTAAATCAGGTAGTTTTTCTGAAGAAAATACAGGCACTTTAACAGCATAATAATGAGCTTTTGGATACAATCCTACACCATATTCAAAATCTTTCAATTTCATACCTAATGCGCATTTAACAGCAAGCTCGACTAAAGGTAATCCTGTAACTTTTGAAATGTATGGTACAGTTCTTGAAGATCTTGGGTTAACTTCGATAATATATAATTTATCGTTAGCTATAATGTATTGAATATTTATCATTCCAATTGTTTTACAAGCAAGAGCAAGCTTTTTAGTAACATCTTTAATCTCTTCAACCTTCTCGTCTGTAATATGGATTGAAGGATATACAGATATGCTATCTCCACTATGAACGCCAGCTCTTTCAATATGCTCCATAATTCCTGGTATCAAAATATTTTCTCCATCACAAATCGCATCAACTTCAACTTCCATTCCTGTGATATATTTATCAATCAAAATAGGGTGTTCTTGTTCAATCGAATTGACTATGTCCATATAATCTTTCAAGTCCTTTTGTGTGTAAGCTATTTCCATACCTTGCCCACCAAGAACATAACTTGGTCTTACTAAAACTGGGTAACCTAATTCTTCCGCAACTTTTGTCGCCTCGTCGATTGTGTAAACTGTATGCCCTTTTGGTCTTGATAGATTTAGTTTTTCTAAAATTCGATCAAACAACTCTCTATCCTCTGCGGCATCAATATCCTCTTGTTGTGTTCCTAAAATTAAATATCCATAATCTTTTACACTCTTAGTTAATTTGATTGCAGTTTGACCACCGAATTGAACCATTACTCCAACTGGTTTTTCTTTCTCTAAAATATTAATTACTTCTTCTGTCGTTAGCGGATCAAAATATAATTTATCTGCTGTATCAAAATCTGTACTTACAGTTTCTGGATTGTTGTTAATAATAATCGTGTTATATCCAGCTTTCTTTAAAGCCCACGCGCAATGAACTGAACAATAATCAAACTCCACTCCTTGCCCAATTCTTATAGGACCTGACCCTAAAACAACAACTGTTTTGTTTGTAGCAATCACATCCTGACCTTTTCCGTTATAAGTACTGTAATAATATGGCGTTCCATTCTTACCATTTTTACTATTCAAATCTATAACCTTGTACTCTGGTAATATACCAAAACTAATTCTTTTTTCTCTAACTTCTTTTTCTTCAATATTTAACAATCTTGCAATTGCTTTATCCGAAATGCCTATTTGCTTGAAAGCAAGCATTTTCTCTTTATTGAATATATTTTGTTGCAATGTTTTTATCTCTTTTTCAGCCTGTACTATCTTATTGATTTCCTCAATAAATTTTTCTGTAATTAATGTTTGTCTATGGATTGTTTCAATAGATATTCCTCTATGTAAAGCTTGCAATACAACGAACATTCTTTCATCATCTTTTATCCCTAATTTTTTAACCACTTCATCATCTGTTAAATGGTGATACTTTGACATATCTGTTTCCCAAATATTTAATTCAAGGGATCTAATTGCTTTCAAAAATGATTCTTGAAAATTTCCACCTATTGCCATTACTTCACCGGTAGCCTTCATTCTTGTTCCTAATAATTTATTAGCTTGAGTGAATTTATCAAAAGGCCAACGTGGGAATTTGCAAACAACATAATCAACTTGAGGTTCTTTCCCCGCAAAATTGACACCATTTATCCCGCAAATTTCATCTAGATTGTATCCAATCGCAATTAATGATGATACTCTAGCAATTGGATATCCTGTTGCTTTACTAGCTAATGCAGACGATCTAGATACCCTTGGGTTTACTTCAATCAAATAATACTTATCTGAATTTGGATCAAGAGCATATTGAACATTACATCCTCCCTCGATCCCTATTGCTGCAATAATTTTTAAAGCAGACTCTTTCAACATTTGATATTGTTTTTTCGTTATTGTTTGGCAAGGTGCCACTACTATACTATCTCCGGTGTGAATTCCAACTGGATCTACATTTTCCATATCACATATAGCAATTGCTTTTCCAGATTTATCACGCATGACCTCAAACTCAATTTCCTTATACCCTTCTACACTCTTTTCAACCAATATTTGATTTACTCTTGAAGCTTTAATGCCAGCAGAAGCTACCATTCTTAGCTCTTCTATATTTCTTGCAAATCCTCCGCCTGTCCCCCCTAAGGTGTATGCTGGGCGTATGATAACAGGGAATCCTATTTTTAAAGCAAAGGCTTCCGCTTCTCTCACAGTCTGAACAACCTCACTATCTATTACTGGCTCTCCAATAGACATCATTGTCTCTTTAAATAATTCTCTATCTTCCGCCTTTTGAATTGCATCAACTGTCGTCCCTAAAAGTCTTATCCCTTCCCTTCTTAAAAATCCGCTTTCTGACAATTCAACAGCTAAATTCAAACCTGTTTGTCCTCCTAAAGTTGGAAGAATACTATCTGGCTTTTCTTTTAATATAATGTTTTGTATAGTATCAATTTTTAATGGTTCTAAGTAGACTTTATCAGCCATTTGTTTATCTGTCATAATTGTTGCTGGATTAGAATTAATTAGTACAACCTCTATTCCATTCTCTCTCAACGCTCTACAAGCTTGGGTTCCTGCATAATCAAATTCTGCTGCTTGTCCAATTACTATCGGACCAGACCCTATTACCAAAACCTTTTTAATTCTATTATCTAACATTTTTACACCTCTTATATTGTTAATAAATCTTCTTTCATTTTTAAACAAGCTTTCCTTGCTGCTTCTTGATAACTTAAACCTTTATATTGTTCTTCTTTGTATGCACAAATAATTCCTCTTGATGAGTTCACTATTCCCCCATTCCTATTTTCATCAAATATTCCTTTAATATCTTTTGCTCCTCCCCCTTGAGCTCCATACCCAGGAATCAAGAAAAACATTTTTTTATGTGCTTTTCTAATATTTTCTCCTTCTTCCTTGTGAGTTGCTCCAACAACTGCTCCAATAGAAGAATACCCATATTTTCCGACAAGCTTTTCACCCCATTGTTCTACCAATGTAGCAACTTCTTGATATACAGTTTTATCTCCAATCATTTTGTTTTGTAGTTGATCACTCGATGGATTTGAAGTCTTAACTAAAATAAATAGCCCTTTATCGTTTTTTATACAATCATCAACAAATGGCTCAATCCCATCTACTCCCAAATATGGATTTACTGTAATAAAATCAGAATCAAAACCAATAAATTTTTTACCATTAATCTCTATGCCTGATAAATAAGCTTTAGAATATGCTTTAGATGTTGCCCCAATATCATTCCTTTTTACATCCGCTATTGTTATTAACCCTTTATTTTTTGCATACTTCAAAGTCTCTTCAAAAACTTGCATTCCCTTATAGCCGTATTGCTCATAATATGCAACTTGTACTTTAACGCCAGGAACAATATCATAAATTGCATCTATAATGTCAAAATTAAATTTTTGTATAGCAGAACACACATCGTCAATATTGTTGCATTTTTTTCTAATATCTTCTGGCAAATATTCAAAAGTTGTATCTATCCCAACAACTGTAGGATTATTTTTTTCCTTAATCTTCTCTATTAATTTATCTATTACCATTTAACAATTTCCTCTTTATAGTATTTTAATCTTCCTTCAACTATAGTTGCGATAACTTTTCCATATACTTCCATTCCGTTAAAAGGAGTGTTTTTTCCTTTTGAAAAGAATTGGTTGCTGTCAATCATATACTTTTGATCAAGATCAACTATAGCAAAATCTGCAATAGAGCCTTCTTTTATTTCTCCACTCTCAACATTGATTATTTTTGCAGGATTTGTAGACATTAGTTTTATTACTGTTTCTAAATTCAAGCCATTCTCTTTAACGAGTTTCGTATAGCTTATCGAAAAAGATGTTTCAATCCCGGATATACCGTTAGTAGCATTTTGAAAATCAGTTTCTTTATCCAATTTTGTATGTGGCGCATGATCTGTGCATATAACATCGATTGTCCCATCTTTTATGGCTTGTATAACAGCTTGTCTATCTTCTTCTCCTCTGATTGGTGGATTAACTTTTGCCATTGTATTATATCCCGAAGCAATTTTATCAGTAAGAGCAAAATAGTGAGGGCACGTTTCACAAGTTACTTTAACACCCCTCTCCTTAGCTTCTTTAATTAACTGTAATCCGAGTTTTGTAGAAACATGCTGTATATGTACCTTTGTTTTTAAATTTTCTGCAAGCACTAAATCTCTAGCTATATGAACCTCTTCCGCTGCCTTATTTATTCCTCTTAATCCTAGCTTTAAAGATGTTTCTCCTTCATTCATAACGCCACCATTTACCAAAGTATAATCCTCTTCATGGCACATTATTGTCTCTTCAATATCCTTTGTGTATTCAAGTGCTAGCGCCATAACGTGTGCGTTCATAATAGACTTTCCATCATCAGTAAACGCTTTTGCCCCTGCCTTTTTCATAAGTTTCATTTCCGCAAGTTCTTCGCCTTTTTGTTCCTTTGTCACACATCCTGAAGGATAAATCTTACATAAGTCTATTTCTTTTTGTCTATCAACAATGTATTTAACCAAGTAAGCATTATCAATAACTGGCTTAGTATTAGGCATTGACAATAACGCCGTTACACCTCCTCTTACCGCAGCTTTTGCCCCTGTTTCAATCGTTTCTTTTCCTTCAAAACCGGGTTCCCTCAAATGAACATGTATATCTACTAGCCCTGGGATAATTGTCTCGTTTTTACAAAAAATTACCTTTTGAGTAGAATCTATTGTTGATTTGTTTATTGAATCAATTAATGCCCCTGCTTTAACAATTTTTTCAACTCTTCCATCTTGTCCTATACTAATATCTACTCTCTCTCCTTTTGGAGTCTTTACATTCGCTATTATCATTGCTTTCCTCCTAACAAAATTCCCAATATTGCCATTCTTACACATAGCCCGTTCTGAACTTGTTCATCTATTTTGCTATACTGATTATTCCTCACCATTGAAGAAGCAAGTTCTATTCCTTCGTTTACAGGACCTGGGTGAATTATTATGCAATCTTTTTTTGCATATCTAATTGTTTCTTCATTAATTTGATATTGTGATGTATATTCTTGCAAGGAAGGAAATAGACTTCCTTGTCTTTCAAATTGAATTCTTAATGTTGAAACTACATCAGTATCTTCTAACCCTTCTTTTAGATTTTGATAAATTGTAACCCCTAAACTTTCTTTTGCATAAGGCATTAAAGTATTTGGCCCCACAATTCCTACTTGTGCTCCGAACTTTTTGAATAGTGCAATTTGACTCATTGCAACTCTACTATGCTTAATATCCCCTATAATTAAAACTTTTATTTTTTCAAGTTTTTGATATTCAGCGATTGTCATAGCATCCAAAAGAGCTTGTGTTGGATGGGCATGCAACCCGTCCCCAGCATTAACTATCGGAATATCAAGTGTTTGTGATAGCAAATAAGGAGTTCCAGCTATAGAATGCCTTATTATTAAAGCATCTGTCCCAATTTGTTTTAAAGTAATTGCTGTATCAATTAGCGATTCTCCCTTTTGAACAGAAGAACGCTCAACATCTACTGATGTTACATTACCGCCTAAAAATTTAACTGCATTTTCGAAAGAGTTTTTTGTTCTTGTGCTGTTTTCATAAAATAATGTTGCAACACTTTTTCCTTGCAAGGTGTCAAATTTTTTATTCCCCTTTAATATTTCTTGTTTTATTTCTTGTGACTTCTCAAGAATGTTTAAAATATCGTCTTTTGTTAAGGATTCGATATCTAAAAGATTTTTTATGTTTAACATACACCCTCTCAAAAAATAACTTTCTCGATGATAGAGAAAGTGCGCAAACATAATTAGTGAAAAACATCTTGAGGCATCTCTGTACCATCTTTAAAGACATACTAATTATAATTTTGTTCTTTTAATTTTTCAACTATATTTATGGAATATTGTCATTATTCTTTATAAATTAAAAAATGAATAAAATGCATTTATTAAATTTCAATGGCAACAAAACACATCAAAAAATTAAGCGATATGCTAAAATAATCTTATGAAAAATGTTAGCGTTGGATTATTTGCCGCATTAATACTAGCACTGGTAAAAATTTTAAAGGTTGTTTTTAAATTTTTATATTATGTAATTGGAAAAATCTGCATTTATTTAGGATTGCATTTCCCGTTGCTGTATCTATTTATTACCTCCTTTTTTATGATTTTCAAAAAAATTGATTTTGCAAAGCACGATCTAAACTATTTATTATTTTTTATCGGACTCATGATTTCCTTCTTTTGCATGCTAGCAACACTTATAAAAAATTTAATAGTTAATCCAAAAGGTTTAAAGGAATACTTTAGAAGAAAGGAACAGGAGAATTCTCCTTCGGAAAGCCAAATAGAAAATCCTCAAAAAGAACAAAATACTAACACTACAATAAAAAAATATCCTATTGTGTATCCTTCTCAAAATAATCCCAATATTATCATTTTTGAATATGAAACAAAATATGATGTTTATTTCAAAGATGCTAACGGAATAACTCAAATAGATACAAAACCTAAAACCTTAATTTGCAATAATAAGCCAAAGTAAAATTTATTAACAATATTCATCATATCTTCTAAATTGAATATTTTGATGTTATTTAATGTTATGTATATGCTTGTTTATTTTATTAATTTTAATTTTATTTCTGCAATATTTTTTCTTTTCCTTTGTCTCTAATATTTTTTAAAAACCGTCTTTCATTTAATTATCTTTATGCCGTATGGGTTTGACTATTACAGTGTTTATTTGTATTATAAGTATTACTAATATTTTAGGTGAAAACATGGGTAAAATAAAAAACGACATACAAGCCGCCTTAGAAAGAGATCCAGCAGCAAAAAGCAAGCTGGAAGTTTTCTTTTTATATCCTGGATTCAAAGCCCTTTATAGGCATAGAAGAATCCACTGGTTGTATATGCATGGCTTTAAAGGCTTAGCACGTTTTTTAGCTTATAGAACTCGCCGCATTACTGGTGTTGATATACACCCAGCAGCAAAAATTGGATCAGGAGTTTTCATCGACCACGCTACTGGTGTTGTTATCGGCGAAACAGCAGAAATTGGCAACAATGTCACAATTTATCAAGGTGTTACAATTGGCGGAACAGGTAAAGAGGTCGGGAAAAGGCATCCTACTATCGAAGACAATGTTATGATTGCCTCTGGCGCTAAAGTTTTAGGCCCTATCACTATAGGCAAAGGCTCTAAGATTGGAGCCGGTTCTGTCGTTTTAAAAGATGTTCCACCTTTCTCAACCGTTGTTGGTGTTCCAGGAAGAATAGTTAAAACAAATGGTTCTAAAATTGATAACTTGGATCAAACAAAATTGCCAGACCCAATATTAGATGAATTTAAAAAATTGAATGATAAAATTGAACAATTAAAAAAGGATTTAGAAGATGCCAAAAGAAATAAAACTCTATAACACATTAACTCGAAAAAAAGAAATTTTAAAAACAGAAAAACTTGGTTTAGTAAAAATGTACTCTTGTGGACCCACTGTTTACAATTATGCACATATAGGTAATTTGCGCACATATTTATTCATGGACACACTTCGCAGGGTTCTAAAATATGATGGTTATAAACTTTTAGGAGTTATGAACATTACTGATGTTGGACACCTAACTAACGATGGTGATAACGGTGAAGATAAAATGTCGATTGCCGCAAAGGAGCAACAAAAAACTCCAATTGAAATCGCAAATTACTATACCGATATTTTCTTTAATGACTTTAAAAAATTAAACATCTCTCTCCCAGAAAAAGTTGTAAAAGCTACCGATCATATTCAAGAAATGATTTCTTTTGTACAAGATCTTGAACAAAAAGGTTTTGCTTATGAAACTTCGGATGGAGTATATTTTGATACAGAAAAATTTGATAACTATGGAGCTTTAAGTGGTCAAAAAAGAGAAGATCTTCTTTCTGGAGCAAGAATTGATGTAAATGATGAAAAACATAACCCTCGAGACTTTGCTGTATGGAAAAAAGCTGAACCAAATCATATTATGCAATGGCCAAGCCCTTGGGGAATGGGATATCCTGGTTGGCACATAGAATGTTCAGCTATGTCAAAAAAATACTTAGGCGAAATTTTTGACATACATACTGGTGGGGTTGATCATATCCCAGTTCACCATGAAAACGAAATTGCTCAAAACGAAGCGTGCGCAGGGCACAAGACAGTAAATCTTTGGATGCACGCTGAGTTCATGCTTGTAAATAACGGTAAAATGTCTAAGTCTTTAAAGAATACTTATACTATTCAACAATTAGAAGATATGGGGTATTCTCCTATGGAATTTAGATATTTTTGCTTAAATACTCACTATAGAAAAAAATTAAATTTCACTTTTGATTCATTGAATTCATCAAAAATAAGTTACTCTAGATTAATCAACACAATCAATGATCATAAGCTATCAACAAATAAAGTTCCTCAATCTCTTATTGATGACTATATTTCAAAGTTTGACGCAGCAATTAATGATGATTTAAATATTCCTCTTGCTTTAGGGTTGCTTTGGTCAATGCTAAAAGAAGAGAAGAGTTTTATGATATATGACACAGCACTATTGTTCGATCAAATCCTTGGGTTGCGTTTAAGTGATATTAAAATTGAAAAATCAAATACCACTCTTGATGTCCCTCAAGAAATAATAGATTTATGCGAAAAAAGAAAAGTAGCAAAATCTAATAAGGATTATGCTCTTGCAGATTCTATTCGTCATGAAATACAAAATAAGGGATATCAAGTAATAGATACACAAGATGGTTATAATATTAAAAAATTAGATTAACGAAAATTTTAATAAAATAAAATATTACATTATTGGTTGCTACTTTTTTAAAATATCAGAACAATAAAAATGAAAAACAAGAACTGTTTGTAATATTCGATTTGACTGGACAAACATTTATATACAACCATTGTCATACAGTTAAATTTACTTTCCGTAGTTAAATGGGATATAACGCGGACCTCCTAAGTCTGTATTGTGAGTTCGATTCTCGCCGGGAAGACCAAAAAACGACCGATTTCTCGGTCGTTTTTGCACTTTAGTGTCTTCTTTAATCTTCTTTGAATTCGGTCAGCATTCGCAAGTGCGCTTGATTGTAGTACTTGCGGAAGGTTGCCCAGGGTAAGATCGTATCCTGCGAGAATGCGATTATTACACCCATCAGTTCACCTTTATCTTTCGCCTCGGTAATTGCCTTTTCATAGTCCCTTTTACTCATACCGTTTGCTCCTTGTTTTTGGTAAATAAACAATACCGTAAACAGGAATGAATGCCCAGCAAAACGTGCCGAAAAACCAAAAAAACCAAGAGATTTTACTCTTTGTTAACCTTCTAACTCATGAAGTGTTTTTATGATTTATTCGACTGTTTGTAAAGCATTAGCGCTTTGTAACATTTCACATCTTTTTACTTCGCCTGTGATTTTACCGTGCATCAGCCAGTTTCTATTTAAAAATGCAGGTTCTTTACCTGTCTACAAGTTATATTCATCGCCGTCAATGAAGAATCTTTTTATAAAGGCGCAGATGGCAAATAGTCAACAATAAGAAAAAATTCCCTTGTACGTAATTGCATGATGTCTTTTGCGTAGGCGAAATAATTATCTTTTTGTCGACACTCTTTATTTTTATCAAATTTTTATTGTTTTACAATAGGTTTGCGATAGCCATCACATTCCAAATCGGATCATTCTGATTCACTCAT
Source organism: Bacillota bacterium (assembly GCA_023396095.1). Taxonomy (GTDB): domain Bacteria; phylum Bacillota; class Clostridia; order Christensenellales; family UBA3700; genus JAEWXG01. The sequence goes on from JAEWXG010000005.1 coordinate 33,414, forward strand.
GCTAGAACGCTGCATTTCCCTATAATATTTATTTTCCCATACGCCATTTTATATAATTTAGCGCAAAAAGCCTCGCGTGTTAGAGTGAAATAAGCTCTGTATTCTTTGCGAGAAGCCTTTTTACAAATTACGACTTCTTGTTCCGTTTCTAAATCTTTAACAACGTCAACAACGTAAAATCTTAATCCATCGGTAAGGCACTTATAGTATCCTGCAAATATTCGCCTATATCCTATGTAATCAGCCAACGCCTCTTCCTTATAATAATTTTAATCTTAGGACTACCAGGCATTCCCCTCTCACCTATACGATATAAACAAATGTTCGTATTTATATTACGAGCCGTTTACAAATAAATTGTCAAGCGTCAGGGCTGCGTTTTTTATTTTTTCTCCTTCCTGTATATGCATTAAATTATTTAAATTAAAATTGCTAATATATGAGCAAATTATTGATAAAAACATTAAAAAGTGCTAAAATATTAAAACTATGAAGAATACGTTTGATATCAGTTATTTTGTAAATGTCCCTACCATTCAAACCACGCTTGCCGCTCTGACGGAAAGGGTTAAGAAGAGAAGAAAGGAATTGAAGTTATCCCAAAAGATCCTTGCACAAAAGTCGGGGGTTTCTTATGCGTCCTTTCGTCGTTTTGAAAGTACGGGCGATATTGCGCTCGTATCCTTGCTGAAAATCGCAAACACACTAAATTGTCTTGAAGACTTTAACGCCCTCTTCGACAACAAAATTATCACCAACTTAAGGGATTTGAAAGTATGATTAACGACGTTAAAAAAGTGACAGTTAAATATAACGACCGCATCGTAGGCTACCTTGCTGAAATTGAGCCGTTTATAATAGGTTTTCAGTATGATGACGCTTGGATAAAAAACGGCTTTTCTGTTTCGCCGTTATCCCTACCGCTTGATAATGCCGTTCGCGTCAGCAAAAAAGAACTGTTTTTAGGCTTATTCGGCGTGTTTTGGGATTCTCTACCTGATGGCTGGGGCGAATTGCTAATGAATCGCTTGTTGAGCAAGAAAGGCATAAATCCCAACAAAATTTCTATTTTGACCAAGTTGTCGCTTGTTAATAAAAACGGCTTGGGTGGATTAACCTACGAGCCGAGCCAACCGTTTGAATATGAGCACGATCGTTTTGATTTCGACGAATTGTCGCAAGAAATTGAAAAGGTATTAAACGACGAAAATGAACCTTTTGATTTAGACTTGGTTTACGACTTGGGCGGTTCTAGCGGTGGCGCAAGACCAAAGGCACATATAAAAATTGACGAGGAAGAATGGATTGTAAAATTCGCTTGTAGGATTGACCCCAAAAACGTGGGCGAAAAAGAGTTTATCGCCAACCAAACTGCTGAAAAATGCGGTATCCACGTAAACGAATACAAATTGTTTCCATCCAAATTCTGCTCAGGCTATTTTGGTGTAAAGAGGTTCGATCGTAACGGCGAAAAACGACTGCATATGATTTCACTTGCTGCTCTTTTAGAAACCTCACACAAAATACCGAACCTTGATTATATGCATCTTTTTCAGGTTATTCAAAAAATCAGCGCGAAACCTGCCGACGATTTATATGAGGCTTTCCGTCGTATGTGCTTTAACGTTTTTTATGACAATAAAGACGATCATAGCAAAAATTTTGCTTTTCTTTATAATGAAAATTTGGGCGGTTACATTCTTTCACCTGCCTATGACTTAACGCGTGTAACCGATAAATTCGAGCACGAAATGACGGTTAACGGCAATGGCAATCCCACTAAGGACGATTTACTTGCAGTAGCCAAAGAATTTAGGCTATCTATTTCCAAGTGCAAATCTATTATGAATTCTATCGAAAAAACTTGTAAGAGTTAAGGAGGGGTTATGCCTTTTCTCATAATAATCCCTGTCATTCTTTTTATAATATTACATATCATTCTTTTTATAATATTAATTGTTTACTTAAAACAACCATCTACACGTGGTAAGCGTGGCGAAAATAAAGTTCGTTGGACAATCGGAGAAACGGTTGAAAATCAGCAATATGTAATTAACGACCTTATTTTCGTTAACGAAGGGAAAAGTTCTCAGATTGACCATATTGTTATAAATCCGCACGGCATATTTGTTATAGAGACAAAAAATTATTCAGGCGAAATATATGGTTCGGAAAACCAACGCGAATGGACACAGGTTTTAGCTGATGGGAAAGTTAGAAATAAACTTTATAACCCTTTAAAACAAAATGCTACTCATATTTATAACGTTAAAAAAATTGTTGGTAGGCTACCTGTTTACTCTTTAGTAGTGTTTGTTCAAAATAATACGCACAATATTGACGCAAAAGGCGTTATCCCTTTATCCGCATTAAGAACAGCGCTACAATCGGGTGAAATTGTTTTAACGGTTGAACAAATGCAAACTGCGTACAACTTATTATTATCAAATCAATCTGATATTTCCACAAAAGAACATGTACAAAATATCAGAAAACAGCAACAGAATTTGGAACTTGGAATTTGTCCTCGTTGCGGTGGGACCTTAGTTCTAAGGAATGATAAGCATGGTGAATTCTGGGGGTGTTCTAATTATCCAAAATGCAAGTTCATTAAAAAGGATTAAATAAAGCTACCGAAAGCGTGGTATAACAAATTGTTTTTAGTGTTTATGAACCCAACAATAAATCTTTTGCAAATCGCCTGATTTTTCCTGGGATTTGGTCACCAAATTTGGTTGCCTGCTTGGTTGCCTTGGTTTTTTAAAGCTATAAAAGTTATCAAACACGGTAAAATTACGCAAAATACGGCGAATAAACAGCGGAAATGGCGCAAAATATGCATTTTGGGTATTTTGCAAACCATACATTAGGAGCAGCAATATCCTCCTAAGTCTATATTGTTAGTTCAATTCCCGCCAGAAAGACCAAAAAACGACCGAAGCTCGGTCGTTTTTACTTTTTTAAAAGTTAGTAATTCTTCCTTCTAGGCGATAGTAAGAGTTCAAATCTACCTGTTTTCACATATTCAAATAACAAAAGACATCATTTTATAGCGTTTTTTAATTTCAAACTCCATATTTTAAATAATTCTAAATTTAATATCCTAATTCGATGGCACGATATTAAATCAATATGGAAAAAAGTCATATTTTATTATTACTTTAGACCACTTTACAAATTATATTTTTTATTGGCGGAAAGGATGGGACTCGAACCCATGTATCCTTGCGGAATACGTGATTTCCAATCACGCTCGTTAACCAACTTCGATACCTTTCCTCATATTTTAACTATTTTACCATTAGTTATGAACAGCATGCTTATGATTTGCAGTACTAAAATTATAACAGGCTGATGAAAAACATAAAACCAAATTGCATGTTCCCCAATAAAATTAAACACAATATTAATCTTTTTATCAAGTGCTGGTAAAATGCTCTCTCTTTTTTTATACATCGGGGAAAACATAGTCCCTATAATAAATAAGGGAGCATACTGAAATATTGGAGCATAATCAAACGATTCTATCATAGGGCCTATAAGATTATATGAAAAAATAAAGAGGAATTTGTCATCTTTTATACTCACATTACGCGTTGCAATATCTAAAACTATTAATAGTAAAATGAACAGAATTCGAACTGCAAATAAATACTTTACATCTTTTAATAAATATCTAATTATACCGTCAACAATAATACATATGCCTAATAAATGTAAAATCCCAAACTTAACTGGAGTGCCAAGAAACATAGTTATAATTGTTATCATGCTGGCAATAAGTAGAATTTTTATCCCTCTAATAATATTGTTTTTGCTAAATTCATTGGATATACCACTTATTATCAAAAATATTCCTACAAATAAAAAATGAAAAAATAGCTTAACTCTACTGTCGACAAAACCTTGCAAGCTATATGTCAAATTTTCATAAAATTCTGTGTTTTGAGCAGAATTAATCCAAGCTTCACGAAAGAAATATACAATATCAAAAATTAAGTGGTCTATTATCATCAAAACGATAGCTAAACCCCTTAAAAAGTCGATTTCCCAAATTCGTTGCTTTTTAGCCCAATATCCCTTCATCTTTACGGAATATAATCTTATAGATCATCCTCTATAGCACCAACTTTTGCATATGCAACTGATCTTGCCTCAAAAAAGTCGGTTTTTATTGTGTTAGCATTACTATATTGAGAAATCCAGCTCATTGATTCAGGCTCATCTTCATATCCTTCATATAAAACGCCTAAATTAATTCCTTTCGCTCTTAAATTACCAAGATATTTGATATAGTCTTCCACCATCTTCTCGTTTAACCCTGGGATTTTATTTCCTATAATATATTTTCCCCAAGCTATTTCTTGTCTAACACCCTCTTTGATCATTTCTCTATAAATATCTTTTTCTTCATCAGTAAACAAATCCGGTCTTTCTTTTGTTAATTCATTAATTATATTTCTAAATAGCCATAAATGCGTGTTCTCATCTCTGTTAATATATCGTATTTCTTGAACAGAGCCAGGCATTTTCCCGTTTCTCCCTAAATTATAGAAAAACATAAAACCAGAATAAAAATAAACCCCTTCTAATATGTAATTTGCTATTAAAACTTTAACAAATGTTTTTTCATCTTTTTTAATTAGCAAATCATTATACAAATCTCCAATAAACTTATTTCTTCTCAACAAATATTCATCATCTTTCCATTGATATAAAATAGCTGTTCTTTCATCTGGTGAACAAATCGTATCTAGCATATAACTATAACTTTGCGAATGAATTGCTTCTTGATATGTTTGAATAGATAAACACAAGTTAACTTCATTTGCAGTAATATATTGCCCTACATTTGGCAAATTTGCTGTTTGAATACTATCCAAAAAAATCAAAAATGACAAAATTTTATCGTAAGCTTCTTTTTCGGCTGGTAACAATTTTCTATAATCTAAAATATCTGTAGACATGTTAATTTCCTCAGGAAGCCAAAAATTGTTCATGGCTTGCCTGTACCAATCGCTAACCCATGAATATTTCATATTATTAAAATCATTCAAGTTAGTTGTGTTTCCACCTATCATAAATCTTTTTGTTAATTCAATGTCTCCATTCTCATTAAATAATGGTCTTTTTGTTAATTCTTTCATTTTTCCTCCTATGATGAACATACCTCACACTCTTCAACTTCGAGTGATTTGCTTCTAATGTAATAAAGCGTTTTCACCCCGTTTTCCCAAGCATAAATGTATAAATTTAATATTTGTTTCATTGTAAAATTGTTTGTTATATAAATATTCATTGATTGAGCTTGGTCAATGTGTCTCTGTCTAACACCACAAGCTTTAATGCTTACTTTTTGATCGATTAGGTGAGCATTTTTATATAACCAAAATGTTTCTTTTGTTAAGTCTGGAGCTACTCTTGGAATTATTGCTCCTTTCTTTTCTTCTAGAAAATATCTATTCATTATTGGATCAATTCCTGCAGATGTTCCTGCTAAAATTGATGTCGAACTTGTTGGAGCAATAGCCAATAAATATCCGTTTCTTAAACCGTTGTTCATAACGTCATTTTTCAATTCTTTCCACTTCTCTGTCGTATATTTTCTCTTTTCGAAATATTTTCCATTTTCCCAATCTGATCCTTTAATTTGTGAGTAGGCTCCTTTTTCTTTTGCCAAGTCACAACTTGCCTGTATTGTATAATAGTTAATCTTTTCAAAAAGTTTATCTATAAAAGTAATATGTTCTTCACTTTCCCAGTGGATGCCATTTTTCGCTAGCATATGATGGTATCCGCTAACACCTAGCCCTATAGGCCTAAATTTTTTATTTGTTATTTGAGCATATTTTATTGGATAAAAATTTAAATCAATTACATTATCTAAAGCTCTTACCACCGTTCTTATAATATGTTTTAATTCGTTGTTATTATTAACATTAATGTTCCCTAAAACTAAAGAAGCTAAATTGCACACTACAAAATTGCCAGCTTGTGTTTTTTCTACAACAACTTCATTCCCGTCTACATTAATAATTTCTTTTTCTAATTGTTTTATTGGAGACATACTTTGAGCGATCTCTGTGCACAAGTTGGAGCAATATATTATTCCTGCTTGAGGATTTGGATTATATTCGTTAACATAATCTCTATTAAAAATAAAAGGTGTTCCTGTCTCAACTGCAGACTTAATCAACATTCTAACAATTTCTTTTACAGGAATTTCTCTTTTTACAATTCTTTTATCTCTTACGCAATCATAATATTTCTCTTTCCATTCCTCTCCATAAAAATCTTCTAATGCATACCCCTTTACAACTTGTATTTCGTGCGGGCACATTAAACTCCATACCCCATCAATATTGTCTCTTGCCATTTCCCAAAACAAATTAGGCATACAAACGGCAGGAAAAACATCATGTGCTTTCGTTCTATCATCTCCATTTGTTGTTCTTAGTTGTAAAAACTCAGGAAGATCTCTATGCCATGCATCTAAATAGACAGCAACAGCCCCCTGTCTCATTCCTAACTGATCCACCGCTACGGCTGTATCGTTTACTAATCTTATCCACCTAATAACACCGCCAGCAGCACCTTTAAATCCTCTTATGTCAGATCCAGCTGCTCGCACTTTCCCGAAATATAAGCCCATTCCTCCGCCCATTTTTGAGACTTTAGCAAAATTGGTTATACTTCTATATATTCCCTCTAAAGAATCTGGAACAGTGTCAATAAAACAAGAGGATAATTGATGATAAGGTTTTCTTGAATTTGACATAGTTGGAGTCGCCATGGTGACTTTTAAAGAACTAAGTATTTCATAAAAATTAACAACAAATTCTCTTCTTTGTTCTTGCTTCTCATTCATTCCTAAATGCATGGCAATCCCCATAAACATTTCTTGTGGGGTCTCAATTGAATGTCCGTCTTTAGTCTTAATTACATATCTCGACAAGAGCATTCTTAAACTTGAATATGTTAATAAATTGTTGTGTTTTTCGTTTAATTTTGACTCAAAAAAATCTATATCGTCCTTGCTATAATTTTGAAGAATATATTCACCATACAACCCTTCTTTAACCATATATTGTATTTTCTCATAAAATCCTTCTATGTTTTTTTCAAACAAGAATTTTTTTAGTTCTGTTTTGAATTGAAGAAACATAAATCTAGAGGCAATAAATTCCCATTTTGGAGCTTCTTGACTTGTAAGCTCACAAGCTGCACTAATAAACATCACTAGTTTTTGCATGTCTTTTATGTTTTCTTTTTTGAACGATAAATATTTTTTATAAAGATTTTGCAAATCATATTCTTTTTCTACATAATCCTTTTCAATGTTTTTTAATATTTCCTTAACATCAATTTCTGCAAACTCATCCAAAATAAGTTGCCTAGACTGTCTCTTCTTCGCCCTTTCTTCTCTATATAAAATAAAACTTTTACAAACCTCATAAAAGCCAGCTTCCATCAATTTTCTTTCAACAGCATCTTGTATATCTTCTACTGTATTTTTAATTGTTCCAAGTTCTATTTCTCTTGCTATTTCCCTCTCTATCTTATTTAAAACATTATCATCCCACTCTTTATTGACACTTTTAAATGCTCCTTTAATAGCGCTGATAATTTTTTCCCCATTATAATTTTGAGTGTTCCAATCTCTTTTTACAATTTTCATAAAAAACTCCTTTTGTAAAATCTTTTATAATTATACAGAAAAGATGTCTCTTTTTCCATAAAAAATCTAAAAAATAATAATTATTTTCATTTTTATTTTTTATAAAATATTTTTAATGGTTATTGTTAATATAGTACTAAATATGTAATATATGTATGTGTATTTAAGTATAATACAAGCTTTTATACATACGAAATTGCATAGCGTATTATTAAAGTTATCCATAAGCAAAACCTGGATTCTAACTTTTTCTTTCGGCAAAAAAACTATTACAACTTTCTTTAAACAAATTTTGCTTTAACTCACATTTCCTCTTCCAGTTTTTGCGAGCAGTATCAAAAGTCCCCATACTCTAGTATTTTTATTGCAAATCTATCAAACATGTTTTAAAATAAATAGGCACTATTTGGAGAAGTACCCAAGTGGTTGAAGGGGCTCCCCTGCTAAGGGAGTAGTACGCTTAAAACGTAGCCCGGGTTCAAATCCCGGTTTCTCCGCCAAGCGCAACTCGTTTGAACCCTTGAGGTTCAAGCGAGTTTTTGTTTTGTACGATAGGGCTTTTGTTTCCCGTTGTGTTCGGGCAGTTATCTGTTGCGGTTTTGCCGTTGCTCGCTATGTTGTTAAGGTGCGAAATAAGTTCTTCCGTGTCTTTGAGGTGAACCCAAAAAGTTGGACAATCCGGAAAGGAGGTTCAACAAATGCGTTTAGATTATGATACAAGGTTAGAAATTTATTTAGAAAACAAATTAAAAGGGGAAAAAGCAGGTTTTCTTGCAAAAGAATATGGGGTTTCTGTTCAAACAGTTTACCAAATCATACAGCAAGGTAATAATTTTAGTTATGATGTTTTTAATGAGAATATAGAAAAGAAATACCCTATTGATTTACAACACTCTGCCATTAAAAGAGTTTTAATAGATGATATTTCATTTAAGGAAGCAGCATTAGAGTTTTCAATTCATTCCACTTCTCTTTTAAGAAGTTGGGTTAATG
>JAEWXG010000019.1 GCA_023396095.1 Bacillota bacterium
ATCTTTCAAGAGTAAGTCCAAAGACTTTAGCGAAAAACCTAGCGTTGATCAACGCTAGGCCTCGTAAAGTAAACAATTTCATTTCTGCTGCAGACATGATGAAACAAGCTATTAGTCTTTATTCTTCGTGTTGCACTTGATTTGACAAATCATCGATATAAAATGGCATCCAAAATGACCTAACATTGCATATCCAATACCATATTTACGGTATAGCCATCCAAAAGCCAATCCAAATAAACCATTCATAAAGATGCATCTAATAAACAATAGCGGTGTTAATTCGCCAAATAATGTTATAGTTGCCGGAATATGAAGTAAAGCAAATGCTAGTGCAGATATAACATTTGATATTATATATACATATACTGGTTTTTCTTCTTTTTTTCTTAAAAAGATTTTATATATAACAAAAGATAATAATGACATTAAGAATAACCTTAACATTACTTCCTCAATAATACCACCATATGTAAATGAAGCAATTATAGATTCAATTGTTGGCTTGTTTACATAACTACTTTTAATTTGTTCATTAAAACTACCAAATATGTAAACATCACCAATAATAAGTAAAATTCCAGAAAAAATTGTTATAACCACTACACTAATAATAGCAATTTTATTAGCGGTAAATGGCTTCCATAATTTAGTTTTTTCAGATAGTATACTTCCAAATATAGAACAAAATGCACTATATATTATAATTTGTATCGTTGTTATAACAACAATTAATTCTTTAGAATCAACCTGTTTTATGGCTTCATTTATAATTGATTCATCAGAACTATTAATAGTGTATATTCCTGTAAATATACCACCAACAATTGAGCATATTAATACAAATAATAGAAACTTCCAGTGTGACTTAATTATTTTCATCATTTGATATTACTTTCTTTTGCCATGATCTTTTACCACAATGAGGACATTTCATATATCTGGTTCTATTAACATGCATCGCAATAAATACTTGACCATATGTTGGAGTATATATATGACCACAATTTTTGCATTCATAATATCCAGCTTTTTGTTCGATTCTTAAAGCAAAAAATGCCATAGTTAAGAATTCAATTACCCCAATCACTATTAAAGTTATTCCTAACCACATTAGCGAATTATAATCCTTTATTAAATAACTACCGGTTAATATTAAAGCAAAGAATAATACTGTTCCTATTATTCCAAAAATAATTTCTAATCTTAGCAGTCTTTTATCAGATTCTTCTTTTTATTTTTTCATCTCAATTAAATTTAACTCAGCTTGTTTATTATAATTAATCATTTCTAATTCCTCCACTGTTAATAATTCATTTACACTAATTTTAAGAATTTCACATAAATCAAGCATAATAGATGAATCTGGCATTGCTCTTCCACATTCCCATTTAGATATGTCTCTATCTGTTATGTTTAATTTTTCTGCTAATTCAAATTGAGTTAAGTTTTGCTCTTTTCTTTTTAAAGCAATGAATTTACCAATTTTTATCATATCCATGGCACTTTACCTCCTTCGCCTATAGTGTAAATTATTAATAAAGCTTATGTCTACATACCAGTGGTTGAGTTTAGGGAGTTTTATGATTATCAACCTCTAGTTGAGTTAAACTGTTAAAAAGCACCACCATTTGGCAGTGCCTCAAATGTAAATCACATATAGTTATTTGACTCTAAATTTCAATTATTAAAATTTGCACTCAAATGACATATATCTGCATAGTTTTGAATAGATATTGCTATATCTTTCCATTTTAAGAATAAAATAACAATACTTATTTACAGTTAAAATTGGTTACTATGTAATTCCTATTCTTGAACACAATTTCAAATTACATAATCGAATAAAACTACACTTTTTTTAGTTGACAATTACAACTATTTCTATAAGTCAGGATCACATATTTCGCTTAATTCATACATTGCGTTGCAGACATCTTCATAAGATTTACATTCGCAAAAATACTCATCTAATATCTCTAATCCGCCTCTAACATAGTCTTCCAATTTTTTTTGCTCTTCATCTGCTTTTTCATCAGGGACAATCGAAAAAGCTTTTTTCACTTTTGAGTCAATAGAATCATCGTTGTTTTCACTTAAAATCATGTGATGATAAATTCTTTCCAAACTAGATCTTTTTTTATTTAAAACATCAACAAAAATGTTTGCATTTGGTAGATTCTTATCGATATCTGCTGTTCTATTTTTGATTATTCCTAGCATAGCAGCAACCATATAACATTGAATCTTAGTATCAAAAAGAGAAATGGTTTTTTCCACACCATCATTATTTGATACTTTAAATGGAATGTCCTGATCTCCACCTTTATCTTTAGAATACTTTTGTAAAATAGCGGCATGTTTGCCTGTAAATCTAATTTGTTTACTAAACATTGACATATTATAAATCCTCCTCTACCTTTGCTTCAGTTTCTGAAATCTTATTTATATGATATTGTTTTCCAATTTTATCAAAAATTGACTCTGAAGCATAATTGAAATCTTTATTCATTACAAACATAATAATTTGATTGCAATATTCTGGCAAAGAATTACAGATGTTTTTTATATGTTCTTCATCAGTGTTTGAAAACGGGGCATCCATCACTAGAGGATATGATGAAGGCTCATTCTCTGGATCGCCTACTTCATCATCTACTATCGATTGTTTTGCTAAAGTCATTAAACTTGCGACAAAAGAATAATTAACGACAGTCCAAAGTCCTGTAGAACCATCTATTTTTTTATCTTTTCCTACGCTTGCTATTGCAGTAGTCGGTTTTAAATCATCACCAATTTTAATAAATCTGTTCCCATGATACATCGAACCAAAAACTTTACTAACTTCATCTTGAAGTTTATTTTTAATTTCTTCTTTTGATGATTTCAACTTATTGTCAGCTATTTGGTAAATATTTTCTGCATAAGCTATGCACTCTTTAATAAAATCATTTGACGTATTCTTTTCAGTCTTTTTTTCTATCTTATCATTCAATTTATCAATAATATTCTTATGCTCTGGGATTTTATTATCGATTAAATTATCTCTAATACTTTCTTGTTGGCCAATCTGTCTACTGATGCCATTTATTTGTTTCTGTATTTCACCAACATCTGCACGACCCTCTAGTTTTTCCTTTACGAATTTTAATTCCTTTGAATCATTTTCATATGCAAATATAGCATCGTTAACATTACCTGCATGTTTCAATAATGATTCTAATATTGTTTTAGCATTGTAGTAATTTGGACTTTCTGAACTACAAAAATCAGAAACATATTTACCATAATCATTAGGTTCCATATGAGTTTTTGCCTCAATTAGGTGTTTATAAGCATCATTACCATTCGTAATAATTGCTCCACATAGGCATCGTCCTGCACTAATTAAATCATTAACTGCATCTTCAGTAATTCCTTTATACGAATTTGATGATTTAAAGGAAGTTTGTTCTGATAAATCATCTAAATTGTGGACTTTCATATTTTTCGCAAATAATATCTTTAATAATGCATCAGAACTATTTATTTCTTTAATTAATCTATCAAATTCAGTTTCTTTTAAAGTCTTAGAATCAGCAATTGATTTTTCCAGTCTTCGTTTATCATCTTGAAGTAAAGCAACATCCTTATTAGCGTTCAAAATGTCTTCTTTTTCTGCTGCTTGAATTTTTAATTTTTCAATTTCAGATTCTATTTCTTTGTAATCGTTTTGATATTCTTCAAGTTTTTCTTTAGCTTTATCAAGTTTATCTATCAAATCATCTAATTCGAAATCATCATCGGCAGTCAATTCTTTATTAAGTGCTGTTGTAACACTTTTAACACTATTAGGATCATAATAATCTCTTAGAGTCTCAATATGATTAATACCTAAAATATTTGAGACAGCATTAGTTAAATTCTTTTTAGTACTAACATTATCTATAGAGTTTGTTTCACCATCAAAAAAGAAATATTCTTTTAGCTCTGGCCTTAAGATTGATTCTATTTCTTCATCAGCTTTAATACCACTTAATGGAATCGAATTTGAGCCATCAATTTTTAAAACTGAAGTATAAGGTTTGTCTGCAGGTAAATTTCCAGAAGCAACTCTTGTATAACTTTGTTTCGTTGTAATTCTGTAATTATATTTTTTGTGCTCTAATTCTATTTCCACTTTAACAGTTTCTGTTTGACCTATTGTCATATTGTCTACAATATCACTATTAAGCAAAACTTTATCATCAAACAAATTATCTTTATAGAGGCACCAAATAAACGATTTAACTAGTGTAGTTTTTCCAAAAGTATTTTGGCCAAGAATGATCGTGAAATTCTTATTAGGATCGCATGAGAATTCTAATTTACAATTTCTAAAATTTCTAAAATTTGTAAGGGAAATCTTTCTAATTATCATTTTCTTTGACCTCCTTCTTAATCATTTTTACCATTTCATTGACCGCAGATTCTTTTGTAGAGTTTTCACGTTCTTTTTTTCTTATTATTTTATAAGATTCGTAAATAATCTTTTTCCCTTTTTCTCTATCGATTACTGTTTTACTCATATAAATCCTCCTCATTACTGATGATATCCATTTTATAAACATCTCTAATCAAATTTATTAATTCGTTGCTATCAGATGGATTGAGTGATATATTTGCAAAATCAATCAATCTACTCAATTCTTTTCTAACTAAATTTTTTTCTATAGTGGAATTAACACTAAAGGATCTCGCTGCATCTTGTATTGATCTTGGCAACGTAATAAAATCATATATTTCTGCATACTGTTTTCCAGAGAATTTTCTTAATACTCTTCCTCTTCTTTGAATATACTCTTTTGGATTAGTGCTACTTGCAAGAATAAATGCTGTTTTAATTGCGGGGATATTTACACCTTCATCAAGACATTTTATAGCAACTAAAGCTTGAATATCTTCCTGTTTAAAAGAATTGATAATATTTTTTCTCTGTTCAGCATCCTCTTCAGAAGTAAATTTAGTAGAATAAATATGCAAATCATTATTTAACATGTCTAACACAATTTCAATTTGTCTTTTTTCATCCTCCGCATTCTGATAATCATATTGTCCGTATTTTACAGCTCCACAATATACTAATATATTATGCTCATTAGAATATTTTTGTATTTCACGTTTTAATACAGCTATTTTATTACTAGCACCTGCAACAATTCTTGCACGTTTTATAAGTAACCTTTTTGCTGTTTCAGACAATTCTCCATTTGGTGTATGAAATTTTGAAATTTGTTTTGATAACTTTATATATTCATCATATTCATCATCATTTAAGTTAACTACCACTGGATAATATTTATATGGTGTTAACTTATCCTCACGAATAGCTTTTTCTAGCGGGTATTCAATGCATTTCTCACCGAAAAAATCAAAAAGTTTTTGAGTGCCTTCTTCATCTCCGTGTCTCTCAAGTGTGGCAGATAAAGCAAGTCTGTATGGATAATCAACATTTAATGTTTTGCTTACTCCATAAGCACCGAAATTATGTGCTTCATCAACAATTAATAATGTATTAGCTAAATTAATCTTTAAAATGTTTTGTATATTTTCTTTTTGAAAACTAGCGTTAGTTATAACTAAACACACGAAATCTGTTCTTCTTTGCTTAAATTTCAATACTTCTCTTTCTAACTGTTTTGCGTAATCAATAGATCCATAGCACTTTAAAGGATCAATATTAAATAGCTTTAATTCCTCACACCACTGATCGACTAAATGTTGATATGGACAACAGATCACAACTATTAATCTCTTTTTTAATTCAAATAATTTACATATTGATCCAGCTCCAGTAAATGTTTTGCCAGTACCAGTAGCCATATCATAAATTCCTCTAAAATTATTATTAACCCATTTATCAATTGCTGAATTTTGGTAATCATGTAATTTTATCTCTGGCTTTATTTCAGGCGTTTTTGGTTTAATTCTTTTTTCTCTTATTATTTCTTTAAACCTATTATCAATTTCTGTAAATGCAATATTATTAGTCCTTTTGTAGCTTAATAATTTATTCTTAATTATTTCAGGAAACGGAATAGTAATTAAACCTTTTTCATTTCCATTCCAAATTCTATCGAATTGTATATCTTTCGTTGCACATCTTTGATCAGATTCATCAGATTTCCAGGAACAGAATATTTCAAATTCCTCGTCGTTTAAGTTATATCCATTTAATGTCTCGTTACCTGAACCAGAAAAAGAAACTATATTCCCATAAGAATCTTCCATTACCCCAACTTTTCTATGAAACATTGCTTTATCATTGTTTTCTTCTAATGCAACAATTTTAATTTCCAAAATATTCTTTTCAATCATATACGAAAGCATAGCAAATCTATCTTCTTTTTGATCGAATTCTATATCGAAATCGAAAGCGTTGACAATTTTATCTGAAATATAATCTCTTGCATCATATCCTTTTTTTATTGCCTCATAATCAGCAGGCTCTAACTTTGGCGAAACTAGAAGCTTCATTTTTCCACCATTATCAGCAAACGCACCAAGTCCCTTACTTATTTGTAATAAAATATTAGAAGAGAAAAAACCAACTGCTCTCTTATAAGATACCGCTTGTTGAAGACATGGTATATAAAAATCTAAAACAATATCATCAGAAAGTGAATGATAACTCAATTGTATGTTTTGAATATCTTTAAAACTCATATACCCTCCTATAATGTCTTTATTGCTGCAATCAATTCATCAATTTCAGATTGAGTATTGAATGCTCCTAAACTAACTCTTACTGTCCCTTTATACATTTGTGAATTAATAAAGTCATGTACGTGCGGACTACAATGATATCCAGATCGTGTCATTATTCCAAACTCATCATATAAAATTGCTGAAACATCGTCAGACAAATATCCATCTATATTAAATGAAACAATTCCAAAAACACATTTGTTATCTGGCAAATATAATTTAACTTTATTATTTTCAACTAATTTTTCAATTAGATAATTCGTTAATTCTTTTTCGTGTTCTATTATTTCTTTGTTATTTTTTAACCATTTGCAACTTTCTAACAAGCCATAAATAGCGACAACATTAGGTGAGCCTGCCTCATATCTTTGATATCCTGTTTCAGGCATATAATGATTTAATGAATCAGACCCATTCCCACCACTCTTTATAACTTGTAATTTAACATCATTGACATTAATGAAACCTGCTATTCCAAATGATGCATACAATGATTTATGTCCTGCAAAAACACAAAAATCACAGTTTGTTAATATAGGATTTAATATCCCATACGATTGTGCAGAATCTAAAACATTGATGGCCCCAAATTGCTTTGATAATGCAAATATTTTATCATAAGGCAATTCATATCCTGTAACGTTACTAAGTTGAGATATTAATACTGCTTTTGGTCGTTTAATTGAAAACATTTCTTCTATTTTATCATACTCTGGTTCCCAAGTCTTTTTATTGAAAGGAAGAATTTTTATCTCAATTCTCGTTGAGTTCTTTAGAGAGTATAGAGGTCTAACAATAGAATTATGTTCAAATGGAGATATATATACAATATCATCATCTTTTAATCCGAGCCCATTTATTATTAAATTCAATGATTCAGTTGCGCTTGATTGAAATACAACTTTATTTTTATCCTGCTTAGTAAATGAAGCAATTTCATAACGTGTTTGGTTTATTATATCAATGCAATCGAGTGATTCTTTATAGGCTCCTCTCCCTGCATTAAACGCTAGATTTCTATTTGCAAAATCCAATGCTTTGTAAACTGATTCTGGCTTTGGATATGTAGTTGCACTATTATCAAAATAAATCATATTTACAATCACCTCACAATAAATCCTTCAATAAGGAACTCAAGACAGCTATTTTTTCAGACGAAGAAACACTCCCAGAGAATTCATCTAAAATACTTTCAACATTGTTTTTTAACAAAGAAGCCATACCAGTTAATTCAACTCTAGATGTATACTCATCCAACAATTCTGTATTTCCGGAAATAACTCTTGCTTTTTCCATATTTTCTTTAAAGTTATTTAATTCTCTTTCGATTTGATCGGTTTTATCTGAATCCCAGTCCTCAATATGCTGATTAGTAATAATTTTGGATAATTTATCAATACACTCAAAATCATCATACTTAAGTTCTAATGATATTAGATTAAAAATATTTTTATATATTCCATCTAATACAGGTCTTTCGTTATTATCTATTGATTTATCTAAATAGTCACTAAATCCGGTTTTAAGGCTTGAAGACATATCAATCAAAAACATTTTTTTAATGCGATTAATTATTTTCAACTTAAATGGCAATAGTAATTCTTCTGTATTATCTAAAAATCCTTTTATTTCATTGAAAATTTCAGAATAATTTTTTGTTCCAAATATTCTTTTTGGTGATTGAAATATTGCATCATAAGGATTTACATTAAATGATAAAAATACAGATTTATAATCATTATATTTCTCATCCAATTGCAAATAATTATTGAGATTATTATTCATTCTAATAATTTGAGGTAATCCAACAAAGAAACGTTTTATTGCATTAGCTAAGTTTGCTGTATCTTTTCTAAAATTGTGAAGAGTTTTTACCTCAAATAATTTTATTAATTTACTCAAGTAATTCTTTTGTTCGAGTGAACCTTTAGAATAAGAAATTGAATATTTATCGCTGTTTAATGCTTTGACTAGATTATTTGAGTCTAGTTCAATTTCTTTTAATTGGTAATAAAGTATAACGTTATCAGACGATAATTCAGATATTGCATAAGCAAGAATCATAGGTAAAATACCATTTCTAATTCCATATGGTGGTTTCCTATATTCACTTATCAATGAATAAACATCAATTTTTTCACTTTTTGATGAAATTATTTTTTCTTTTATTTCATCAATAATTCTTCTGAAGTTATCTGCACTCTCTGACGAGTTTGCTTCACTATTTTTATCTATAATTGATTTTTTAACGGACATTTCAGGGCTTGTTTCACTATATAAAAACTCTTTTTCTCCATCGAGTAACCAATCAATCACGTGGTTTATTGCCTTTTGATATTGTGTTGAAACATCCTTTTTATTTATCAATTCATTATTAAATATTAGTTTGACTGGATAGATCTTTTCCATCGATTGTGATATCTGTTGATTAAATGATGAATTAGTATTCTTTTCAACTATATAGTAATTTGAATTATTATTGAAATAATTATCAATTAATGTCTTAATATCATCTTCTGATTCTTGTGTTAAGAGATCAATTTCGTTATATATAATTTCATCAATGTTTTTTTGTTTTTTTATTTCATTTAAACATGCTAACCTAATTAAAGATTGATAAAATACATCAGAAATTTTTTCTTTTGGATATCTAATGAATATCCTGTGGTCATTAAGCTCATTAATTTTATTAACTATTTCTGCTTCAGTTAATTCATTACGCAACAAATTAATAATTAATCCATCACAATAATTTTCGTCGAAATAATAATTAAATGATTTTACAGAGTTGAAAATATCCTCGGACATAAAAATAACATTATAAAATCTTGTTATCTTATTTTGCTCATTATACTTTCTAGGTAAAAAATATTTTTTATCATTAATTGTACTTAGTAAAATTCCATAATCTGTGTTATTAAATTTTGTTTGCCTAAACAACTCAATATTATCATCTATTTGTTTAGTATTTGATAACGCAAAAGACAATAGGTTATTTAAAATATTTCTGCGCAAATAATGTTCATCTATTAATTGAGAAATTATTTTTTTTGCAGATGAAAGCTCAATATTTGCCGAAAGAGCAATTAGTTCTTCTGTTGGTGGGCACTTATCAACATCATTAATCATTAAAATAACTGATAAAGATTTTATAATTCTTCTAGATTTATCATCCTCAACTTTAGACAATATAGATTCTGTTCTATACCATATATTTCTAACATAGTTTGTTTCTTCTTTTTGGAATAATCCATTGAAATAATCATAAATTTTATCAACATTAAATAATCCACTACTTGATTTATGAATAAATGAATTGAACGAATTATCATCCGTATCTGTTAAAAAAGTAAACAACGTTCTTTCATTTTGCGCCACTAGCTCTGATATCTGTATCAACGAATATGTTGTAATTGGATTTAAAGGATAACAACCTTTGTATAGTACATCTTTATTAATGTCATTGTCGAATAGCGATAACTCTGAAATCATATTGTAGAAATTTTGTTGTTTATCAATATTTTGCTCAATCATTTGGATTGAATTATAATCTTTAATTATTGCAGATGATATGATTTGATAATTTTCATTAAGAGATCTATTAAATTTAATTTCTTTAAATCTTCCCTCAACAGTTTTCAAAGAATCTAATGTTTGTTTTTGTTTTTTTGTTGAATCATATAACGCAATATTTTTATGAGCTACGCAACAAATATGAACTTGATTTTTGCCACTTCTAGCTGCGAGTTCTGCTAAATCTTGAATAATTTTTAAATCATGCATCAAATGAGAAGTATGATTCTCTAAAAATTTAGAAAATTCATCAAATATTACAAACATTCCATTATAACCTTTTTCACTAAGAGTAACAGATATATCTGAATATATTTTAACTATATCATTATTGACTAATGGGTTGAACTCAAGACCAATATTAACACAATTATATAGTGCTTCAAATTGTTTGTATGCAGATTCAGAATAGTTCTTTAACCCTTTTCTCAATTTGGTTAAATCAATTTTATGAAGCTTTTCACATTGATTTAACACTTCTTCTTTGACACTTTCTTTTTCCTCCCATTTATCTAACAAAGATAAACATACGTCAAATGCAGAACGAGGAATAATATCATCTAAACCTTCTCTATGTAAAGCTTCATTTAAAGCTATTTGTAGGGATTGTATTATGTTGTCATAATTTGAATTAATAATAACTGGCAGTAGTTTTAGGTTGTTTTTCTTAAGCATAGACAATAAATCAAACAATTCATCGTCGACTGCCTTTACCTTTTTCAAAAAAGATAACCAGCATTTGTCACTTGTTTTTCCATTGAAGATATAAGATAAAACAAGAAGCAAAAATGATTTTCCTTTCCCATATGGACCTATTAATGTTGTTGCAAAATTCTTTTCAATTCCCAAAGCTGTTTTTACATATTTCTTTAATACGTCACATATATCTGTTGTTGGAATGTATTCCATTATTTTGTTATCGTTGTTCAAATCTAATTCAAGATTAACAGAGGATTGAAAGTTTTTATTAATTGATAAATAATCAGAATACATACTATCTACCTCCAAACTTTCTATCAAAAATATCTTCAAGTTGAAGTTGCTTTTCAAAATAAACGGTGTTCAATCCAGCCGTTTTATTTATGGTTATTAAATCATTTCTCTTCATCTCTTCTAAATATTGCAAATACATATTTTTATCTAAATTAAAAATCAAGCATGGTGAAAGAGTCTCATCAAATGATTCTTCAATTTGAAAAGGCTTATACTCATATAATTTTGCTAAAGAATAGAAAACAATTAAGTAAGATAATTGATTGTATTTAGGTTTACATTTTTCGATTACATCTTTATTTTTAGTTAATAATCTTAAATCTGAAAGTGGACAAATATAATTATCCTCTGGGTTTAATATTACTTCCTCACTTGTATAACTCTTTAAAAAAACATTTAAATCTTCTTCGACATATTCCTCTTTAACACTATAACCATCATTTTCAAATAAATCGATCAAAAAATTTATCAATTCATTCTTTTTAAAGTTGCGTATTTTTGAATTAAATATTCCGTAAAATATTGGACAGTCTTTGTAATTTGTACATAGATGATAGTGAATCAAAAACCACGTGAAATCATCTTCAAAATATCTATCAAATCTTAGTATATATTTACCAAAATCAGTGAGTTCAGTTTTTAATGGTGTAGACTCAATAATATTCGCGGCTTGTAGCCAATACTTTAATCCTTTTACCATATTAGCTCCAATACCTAAATTAACAATTCCGTTGTTCTTAGAAAAAATATTATCCTCTGATTCATAAATAGAATTTAATGCTTTTTCAAACCATCCATCTCTTATATAAAAGCTTTCATTCTTTTTGAATTTTAAATTGTCAACTTTACTCATTGTTAAAGCTCTCCTTTTTTTGTTCTCAGTACCTTTTTCATATAGCATCCGCCATCAAAATGTTTTACGCACTCTAAACAACCAACACATTTATTTTCATCTATAGTGTATTGAATCGATTGATTACTAACATTACCCTTAATTGTATTAACAACTTTTAATGCATTAAATTTACAAACACTTTGACAATAAGAACATCCAATACATGTTTGATACTTGGTGATTTGATTTTTAACACAATCAATCATTTCTTTTTGTGATGAAAAAGGTTTTAAAACTTTTAAAATTGTAATTTTTAATTCTCTTGAATTTAATTTTCCAGAAATTTTTATAATCGGTTCGTTCCCGTTTCTAGATAAAATATAAACCTCATTTAATCGTTTATTGCCTATTTCAAAATTTACATACCCAAATGGCTTGAATAATGCATATAATTCCTTTGTTATTTCCTTTGAAAGATCAAAATTAATACTCGATTCATCAAAAGTGCATGGTCTAAACGTAACAACAGCATTTTTGCTATATTCTAGGCCATTCCCTCCTTGCCTTGCTTTCCAATTTCCTTCATCAATGTATTCTCTCCAATCAGATTTGCCTATTTTTTGTGCAAAGGAATAAAGCATATTTTTAAATCTTGTAGATTCCTCATTCATATAAATAGAAGCTAAAAAAGCAGACCAATCGCTATTGTTAGGACAGCACCAGCAACCAACTCTAGAAAATCCTTGTCTATACGCTCTATTAAATGGAATTTTATTTGTTAAAATGTATAACCAAACATCGAAATCAGTCCAATCTATTATAGGTGAAGCAACTTGTTGCTTAGATATCTTAGGACTGTCAGTGTCCCTATCGTATTTGCTTCTAGATAATGATTCTGCTCTCCTTATTCCTTGAAAAGACAACAAGCGCATTTTATTTTTAAAAAGTTGTTCTATTTTTTTTGTAATTGCACCAGTTTTAAAAATAGTACAGCACCACCTCATTACTCTACTAGGTGGTCCAACAACCTCGCATAAGTTTTGAAAATCCTGATCAACATTCTTTGCAACCAACAAAGGAGTCTTAGGATAACTTTTTTTGAACTCTTCAATATATCTTCCAGATGTAGGATATTCCAATGTGGTATCGCCATAAATATGCGGTATGCATTCATTAGATAACGCTCTTATGACTAGATTGCTTGTAACTGTTGAATCTTTTCCGCCACTAAATGAGACAAACATAGATGATGCATCAAATTTTTTTGAAACAGACTGTATATATTGCATTGCTTCATCTGTTATAACATTTAGGTGCCCTCTATTACTTTTAATAAATGAATTTATAAATTCATTGTCAAAGTCAGAATCAACATATTTTTGATTCTTAGATTCATTTTGTTTTAATACCTCTATAATTTTGTTAGGATCTTGCTTTCTAAATTCTTGATATGAAAATCTAATTTTTTTGCCATCAACAACATAGTTACTTGATCCCACGCACCACATAGATAAATTTGCAAATTTAAAAGGCTCACCTAATAAAACCTCAATTAATAACCTTTCTTCAGCAAAAACAGGTCTAACGTCACTTCCGATTTTATAAGTAGGATTATTACAATTTTCACAAACGGATGAATAAGTAGGACATTTACAGGTGCTGCAATAAAAAACTTCACTCTTTAATAGTTCTGTTCTTTTACCACAAACAGGACATATGCTAGTTTCACATTGTAAATTATCGCAATTTTTACATATGTATGTTTGCATTTGTAGCACCTCTTTCTTCTAATATAAACATAAGCAATGTTTTGTATTTTTCAAAAATTAATACATTTATACATAGTATATCACACTTTCTGGACTTTTTGTATTGAATTACGTAAAAAAGTCCAGTATTTTTTAAATGAGGTATCACATATCTTATTATTCGCATTTCTATAATGACCTTTTTGTGTGATTTCCATTGAAAATAATTATATATTAATATAATTAATCATTTATTTATTCATTCTTTTTCATTCTGAACTTTTCTATCATTTCTTTAAAATAATTAGGCCAATTAGCTAGTCTTTCTTCATAACCATCCATCTGAATTAAATTCTTATCAAATGCCTTTTTAAAATAATCATAAATATCTGCTATTTCATGTTTATGCTTTCTTACATAATCTCTAGTATATCTAAATACCCTTTGAATAAGCTCAAATTCATATACATCTTTTGCATTATCAAAAAGCTCTTCATACTTATAGAGATTAATATCGTAGATTGTTATCAGATGATCATCAATTAAACATTTAGTGTAGTAAGAAAGAGGGAACGGAACGTTCCTTTTATCATATTTATCTTCTTTATCTTCTTTTCTTTTTCTTTCTTTTTTACTTTTACTTTGTGTACTTTCGCGGTAAGAAATTGAGTTATTGCGGTCATTATCTTCATTTATGCATACATCTATTTCATTATTGCGTACATTAATACTTTTTTCCTCTTCATTAACTAAATCATTTTCTATAACATTTTCTTCATTTTTGTACGCATTAATTCGATTTCTGTCAGCATAAATACTAACCTTTGCTTCATCATCAGGAGTCAATATCCAATATGGTTTATCAACTTGCTTACGCCTTATGGTTGAAGCTAAGAATTGTTTCTGGATAGCCTTTGATGTAATAACTTTATCTCGTTCAAGCGATACATAATCAATCATATTTAAATCAACCATCTTTTCTAATATAGCTACTACATCATCATATGTAAATTCATTACTTTTAAATCTTAAATGATACCAGATGTCTTCAGCTAGCGTTTCTAGATCAGACTCAACATAGTATCCATTTTTATATATAACACACAAAAAATCTATATAGATGAGGATAGCTTCAGACCCAAAGCATCTGAATAGTTTCTTTATCTTTGGGTCCTCTTCAAAATCCACATCTAAAGGAAAGTAATCAAGGCCCATCTTGGGCTTACGTGCCATAAATTTTACCTCCTTTATGTTTTTATTTTATTTGCACTAAAACAACCACTATCGGTTAGGTTTTTCCTTATTTAGTGCTATTTATCCAATTTGAGATACAAATAACTACAATTATTTGACTCTTAATATCTGGAATTATTTATTGCTGTTTTTTCTTTCATATTCTTTTAAGTTTTCTTCATTAAACCTTATCTGTTTACCAATATGAAAGCAGTTAATTTCTTTATTCTTAACCATTAATTTAATGGTTCTAACACTTACTTGATAAAGTTCTGCAACTTGGGCTAATGTAAAATACTTACGTTCTTTCTTTTCTAATTCTTCTTCATTAAAATTATCCATTTAAATTACCACCTGCATAATCTTCTAAAATTCTCTTAAAGAAAAATGAAAAGGAGTTTAAAGAGATATTAATCAGAGAATTTACTTCTTCATCCACTTCTTCAATTATGACTAATATAAATCAGTTAAGCTCTAGAATATTTGAATTGGAAAACAAATATAGAGAGTCAATTCAATCTAGGGATGAGTTTATTAGATTAATGGCTTATTCATACAAAACAGAAATATTGCAACTAACAAAAGAAAAAAATAAATATATACACCAGCTTGTAGAAAGAAAAGATCCAGTTGAAGCTGCTAAAGAAGTTATAGAAACACTAAGGTGGCTTTCTATAGATGCTTCTTCTATTGAGCATTCAGAATTTAAAAAACTTTTTAAGAAATGTGTTATTGTTTCAAAGAAACTAATCTACTTTGTTATTGGCAATGAAAATATGACTGAGATATATAAAAATCCATCATTATATTTTAAAGGTGAACATACTTACAAAATAAGACAAACTGAATTTAGTACAATATTTGGAATCTACATTAACAAATAAATAAGCTCATAAAAACAAAAAAGGCCCTTCCTAGAGTTTTGATCTAAGAAGGGTTTTATTTCATTTTATATTGTTAGTTCACACCGCCTCATAGGTTCATATTTTGGTGGAGTTCTGTCCCCTGCGTGAGTATTTTAGATAATACCTGAAGTTTTGAATTTTACTTAACTATTAACGTTCGCAAATGGTCTTGAATAATTATTTTGCTTCAAAATCGTTAAAAATAAAGAAAAAAGCTATAATTTTAGCAATTTTGCTTCAATTATAGCATTATCTTTCATTATGGCGGAGATGGTGGGATTTGAACCCACGTGCCTTTTCAGACAACCAGATTTCGAGTCCGGCTCGTTATGACCACTTCGATACATCTCCAGATTAATAAATTGTTTCAAACAACATGTTTCCATCAAAATCTTTTATTATTATTTCTGTATCAGTCAATATAGCAAATGAAGGTTTATTTCTATCCTTTGGCAACGCTATTGACCCTGGATTTATAAAGATTTTACCATCTTCTGCTTTTTTAATAAATGGTATATGAAAATGCCCATAGAACATTATATCAAAATTATCATTAATTAGTTTTTCAAAATTGTATTTATGGCCGTGTGTAAAAAATATACTTTTACCATTAATCTTTTCAGTATGCTTAATTTTAAACTTAAAGCTACTAATCATTTGATCAACTTCACTGTCACAATTACCCTTTATTACCACCAAATTTTGAAGATTGTTTAATAAATTAGCAACTTCCATTGGATTATATTCAGCAGGAAGTGGATTTCTGGGCCCATGATAGTATATGTCACCTAATAAAATTAGCTTATCATAACTCCCACTAATATATTCTTCTATTAATTTTTTTATTGCACACAAAGAACCGTGTATATCTGAAGCAATTAAATATTTCATATGGATTCAATAACCTCTTTTGCAAAATTTTCTATTTCTTTCAACCCCAATCTTTCAATTCCACCTGCGTCACAAGTATCTGCAAAATTAGAATTAATAGGTAGCTTCACAAAATTATTAATATTGAATTTATTTACATAATCTTTTGTCAAATCATTACCAAAAATTTGATGTTTTTTACCACAATTATCGCAAACAAAATAAGCCATATTTTCAACTATTCCTAATATTTTTTTATTCATTTGTTGAACCATATTTATTGATTTCTCAACTATCATACTAACTAAATCTTGTGGCGTTGTCACAATTATGACACCATCAACTGGCAATGATTGAAGCACAGTTAAAGAAACTTCCCCTGTTCCCGGTGGCATATCAATAAACATATAATCTACATCTTTCCAATTAACCTCATTCCAAAATTGTTTAATAACATTATTAACAATTGGGCCACGCCATAAAATAGGATCAGTGTCTTGCTCTAAAAATGAATTCATCGATATTATTTGAATTCCAAAATCACTCAAATTAGGATTTATAAGATCATTTATCCCGGAAGCCTTATTCGTGATCCCAAAGATTTTATTGATTGACGGTCCTGTTATATCTGCATCTAAAATTGCACATTTATAGCCTTGCCTTGTTAAGGTTACTGCAAGCATAGATGTTATTGTTGATTTTCCAACTCCACCTTTACCACTCATTACCGCAATAACATGCTTAACATCAACATGTCTATTTTGAAAAATATTACTTTTGTTCTCACAAGAACTACAATTATGATTACAACTCATCTATCTACTACCTATTTAACAATTTTAGTAACTATATTGCTAACTTGCTGTCTTAAATGCTCCATGTCAAAATCATTGCTGATAACAAAACAATGCTCCGTATTAATTCTGTTAAACATTTCTTCTTGCATTTCAATTATTGACATTGCTTCATTTTTACTCACATTATCACGATTCATTATTCTTAACAATCTAACATATTTATTAGCCGTGACTAAAATACATTCATCAAAATCCCTGATATTATTTTCACTTGGCGCTGAAATTTCCACAAAAACAACATCATCCATTTCCTCAATTTTTCTGTTGATAATTCCCATTATTATAGGATGTGCTAAATTATTCAATTGATATCTTGCTTCACTAGAATTTACTATCTTCATTCTCAATTTACTTTTGTCCAGCGTTTCTCCATCAAAGCAATCTGGAAACAAACTTTTTAGAAGCCTTCTATAATTTAAATTTCCAATCAACATTTTATTTATTTCATCAGAAACAATAACTCTATATCCCAATTTTTCAATTATCTTTATAACTGAACTTTTCCCGCTACCTATTTCACCTATTATTGCAATTGCTTTATTTTGTCTCATACCAACTGTCACCAACTTTTACTTCTGCTATTAAAGGAACTCTTAATTTTACTATATTCTCCATTGAATCATTCAAAATTTTTGAAACTTTTTCAATTTCACTAATAGGGCAATCTATTATCAATTCATCGTGTATTTGCAAAATAATCTTTGCTTTAAACTTATCTTTCAATTTATTATACACATCCACCATAGCCATCTTGATAACATCACTTGCACTACCTTGCAATGGCATGTTCATAGCTATTCTTTCACCAAATTGTTTTTCTTGTCTTCTAGCCGAATAAATTTCTGGGATATATCTTATTCTTCCGCTCATAGATGTAATATATCCATACTTTCTCGCAAATTCAACATTACCGTCAATATATTCTTTAACTACAGGATACACTCTAAAATATGTCTCAATAAACATTTTCGCTTGTTTTAGATTTATTCCTATATCATTTGCAAGTCCGAATGAACTAATGCCATATATAATGCCAAAATTTACAGCCTTAGCTTGTCTTCTCATATCTGGAGTAACATTATCTAAAGGAATATTAAAAATTTTAGCAGCTGTTATTGAATGTATGTCTTTCCCTTCATTATACGCCTCAATCAACTTTTCATCGTTTGATAAATGAGCAAGTAATCTTAATTCAATTTGCGAATAATCCGCAGAAAGAAGTTTATGCCCATCACTTGCTACAAACATTTTTCTAATTTCTCTACCTTCTTTCTTTCTAATCGGGATATTCTGCAAATTAGGTTCTACTGAAGATAATCTTCCTGTTGCTGTTAATGTTTGTTTAAATATAGTATGTATTCTTTGGGAAGAATCTAACATCTCTCTTATAGGAGTTATATATGTTGACTGAATTTTTTTAGAATCACGATAATTAAGAATATATCCTATGATCTCATGCGAATCAATTAAGCATTCCAACACATCAGCATTTGTCGAATATCCAGACTGTGTAGTTTTTCCGGGTTTTAAATTCAATTTATCAAATAGTATCTGCCCTAACTGCTTAGGCGAATTTATATTAAATTTTTCACCTGCTAAATCGTAAATTTTATCTGACAGTATTTTTATTTCTTTATCAAAATATTCATCTAAAGAATCTAAAACATCAACATTAATTTTAAAACCAGTTATTTCCATATCAAACAGAACAAATATTAAAGGTTTTTCAACTTCTTTATATAACTTGTATAACCCTTTTTCTTCGATTCTAGTTATAAGTTCTTCACATTTTTTATATATGGCAGTAGCATAAAACTTAGTATCTGATTGCAACACTTTATCAATGCTGTCATTTTTTCTGTTCGAATCTAATAAATAAAACATCAACTGTATGTCTTCAATATTGGTATTAGAAAAATCAATATCTAACTTACGCAAAACATACATCAAATCCTTTGCGGCAAATAGAATTAACTTGGTATCGTTCGTTGTAAAATATGGTTTAAAAAGTTGAATTGCATCATAAAAATCAAGCCCCTCTTCAAAAAAATTTTCTTTAATTTTAAGCTTATAATTAGTTTTTTGGTCAAATGCAAATTGAACATCATCGTTTTCTAAATAAAAGCTTAAAGTAGAACTATTTGCCATTTTAATAACTTTGTCAAGCTGCTCCATATTATCAATTATAACCTGATTAATATCTGCAAATTCATCCATAGTTGGCATAGATACTTCTGTTTTTTCCATTAATTTAGCAATGAATGTTTTTAATTCATACTTGTATAAAACATTTAGCAGATTTTGCGATACTTTTAACTCAAAAAAATAATCATCATCATGACTCTCTATTGGAGTAGAACGATCAATCGTAGCCAATTTATATGACATAAAAACATCATCTTTATATTGAATTAATATATCTTTTGTTTTTCCTGCAACTTCCTCGATAGAATTATATAAATTGTTGATGTTATCAAACTTCTCTAATAATTCTTTAGCTTTCTTTGGACCTATTCCTCTTGCTCCAGGAATATTGTCAGATGAATCGCCCATAAGTGCTTTTAAATCAATGATCTGTTCCGGTCTTAATCCTTCCACTTCTTGCAAATGAGTTAAATCAAATTCTTCCACATCTGTAAAACCTTTTAATGTTCTTAAAACTTTAACATTATCACTAATCAATTGAAGTGCATCACCGTCAGAGGTAATAATATATGATTCACCGTTAAATTGTTTTGTTATTGTTCCTATTAAATCATCAGCTTCCCATCCTTCTTTTTCAATCCTATATACTCCCATTGCATCAAGTATTTCTTTAAGTATTGGAAACTGAGATAACATATTAGGATCTGGTGGTCTCCTACCGGCTTTATAGTCATCGTATATTTGTTTTCTAAAGGTTGGGGCCTTCACATCAAAGGCAACAACTACATGCGTTGGTTCCATCGTATTAAGAATTTTTAAAAATATATTTAAAAAACCATATACAGCATGAATTGGCTGTCCATTTTTAGTACTTAAAAATGTTACTCCAAAGTATGCCCTGTTTAATACACTATTACCGTCTATAATTATCAATCTGTTTTGCATGACTTTCCTCGCTTTTCTATTATAATACATATTTGGCTTATTTTTTTTGTTTATGGCAAAAAAACTGGCTATTTTCATTAAAGATTTATAAACATATTAATATAAATAAAGTACAGAAAATTGCCACATCTTCATAACTTACCGCTCTTTTATCATATATTAATGATTTTGCATTGAGTATCCGTTAAAATTACTTTTTTTTTACTTAAACATATAATAAAATATTGAAGGCGATTGAAAAATATTAAAAAAATCAACTCGTCCACTAAAGTTAAAGAGGGTTATATTTTGAAATCAATGCAAATAGTCAGTAGTGTCTTATTCTTGCTTGCCGGTTTAGGAGTAACACTATTTGGAATGCACACCATGAGTGTCAGCCTAGAAAGCGCAACCGGTAATAAATTAGCAAAACTTTTCAATAAAATCTCAAATAAAAGAGTACCAGCTTTATTAATTGGTGCTGGTGTTACTGCCATCATCCAAAGTTCCGGCGCAACTACAATAATGGTTGTAGGTTTTGTTAATGCTGGCATAATGACCCTATTCCAAGCAACAGCAATCATTATGGGAGCAAATATTGGTACAACTGTTACTGCCCAAATAGCTGCATTATCAGCATTTAATATAACTCCATTCTTAGTCCTTTTTACTTTTATAGGGACTATTTTAATGTTGTTTAAAAACACAACTGCAAAAAATGTTGGGGTTATTTTTGTAGGACTTGGTCTAATATTTATAGGGTTAGATACTATGTCGTCAGCTATGAAAATTTTTAGAGAAAATGAAGCAATTATTAAATTGTTTAGCGATTCATCAAATCATTTTTTACTACTATTTATAGGACTTGTATTTACAGCCGCTCTACAGAGTTCATCTGCTGTTAGTACAATCTTAATCACCATGTCTACTCAAGGTCTTATAGGAATCAACTCCGCAGCATTCGCGATATTAGGTGCAAATATAGGATCCTGTATCTCAGCTGTAATAGCTTCAATAGGCGCTAATGAAAATGCTAAACGTGCAACACTACTTCATATTACATTCAACACTATTGGCGCAACATTATTTTATATCATATTAAGTTTTACCCCATTAATGGATGGCTTGAAATCAATATTCAAAAATCCTGCAACAACAATAGCTATGTTCCATACAATATTTAATGTTTCTACGGCAATATTATTATTACCATTTATTAAACAACTATGTATGTTTGCAAATAAAGTTATTAAAACTAAAAAGACAGTTCAAAGCGATCCACTTGCTCTTAAACTTTCTTATGTTGATTCACGCTTACTAAATAATGCAGCTTTTGCAATTTCACAAATAAGACAAGAAATTATAGGTATGGCTGAACTAGCTAATAATAACTTAAATACAGCATTGGAAGCCACTTTGAACCTTGACTTAAAAGACAAAGAACTATTTGAAAAAAGAGAAGCAAAAATCAACTATATTAATCGCCAATTAGCTAAACTTCTAGTTAAAGTTAACAGTGCTACTTCTAACGGCAAAGATAAAAAAATAATAGGTACATTCTATCATGTCATTTCAGATATAGAACGTATAGGAGATTACGCAGAAAATATATTTGAATACGCAGAAAAAATGCAAGCTTCAGATATTATCTTTTCAGATGATGCTAAAACCGATATACGCGAAATGGTATTCCATGTAGAAGAATTATATAAGTATGTTATTCTTTCATTTAAAGAAATCTCTCTAAATTATATGGATATAATTAATAGAGAAGAGGATTGCGTTGACGCTTATCAAGAAAATCTTGGATATAAACACATTGAAAGACTTGAACAAAATAAATGTTCCCCAGAAAATGGTGCTTTATTTTTATCTTTAATCAGCAACCTTGAAAGAATTGCAGACCATATGCTTAACGTCGCAGTGACAATGAAAGATTATGTAGATAATCCTTCGAATACTAACACAAATAATGAAAATCATTAACTATATAAAATAAAAAAACTGGTTTCAAACCAGTTTTTTATTTTCATTTTTATATTTTGTGAGAAACTACTTTTTCAATTTTGCTTGTTTTTTCCATTCTAAAAGGAAGTTTGCCAGTTTGTGTTCTTGATTTAATTTCAATATCTTCTGTATTTACTACTTGTTTTTCTTCAAGATTTGAAACCTCAATTCCTATATCATATGGCATTTTCACATAATCCATAAACATTATTTCATCATCATCCTCAAGAGAATGTATAATCATCCCTTTTCTATCCCTTGCACTTACTTCGCATAGGCCTACTATTATTCTCTTTGCAATACCATTTCTTGTAATTACAACAATTTCACCTTCACTATTAACTTGCTGTACTCCTATAACAATATCGTCATCGTTTAATTTAATTCCTCTTACACCAGAAGCAACTCTCCCTTGTACTGGAACATTTAAAGTTTCGCAATTTAAATAAATACCACGTTTTGTTACAAACAATATACTACATTCTTGCTGACTTGCAAAAACTCTCAATACATTATCCCCTTCTTTTAAGGTTACAGCTTTATAATTACGTTTTGTTAAATTATATTCTTCCCCTTTACTCTTCTTGATAGTGCCTTGCTCAGTCACAAACAATAATTCAAAATTTTTTATATTTTCATTATCGAAGATATCTACAATATATTCATTTGCCAGAACATCAGGAGCCAACTTATTAGCCGGAAGTCCTTTTGATCTCCATTTGTCATCAGGCATATTATCGACATTAAACACTAAAGCATTCCCAAAATTTGTGAATGCAATTATATCGTGCTCATTACTAATCTCAAGAACTGTTTTAACTGCTTGATTTATATCGTTTTCTGAAAGTGATTTATTTGCCATTTGATAAGCTTTAGATGACATAAATTTTAAATATCCATCTTGCGTCAAAACAACAACTCCCTTTCTTTCTTCTCTTTCATTTACATCTTTAATTACTACATTCTTAACTTGGTTAAAATTTTCATTAACAATTGTACTTAATCTATCTGACTTATATTTCTTCTTGATTTCAAGTAATTCAGTTTTCAAAACACTATATTGTTTTTTCTTTGATGAAAGAATACTTTCATACTCTTTTATTAAAATTAATAGTTGTTGTATTTCTTCTTTTAATTTTGTTACTTCCAATTTTGCAAGACGGGCTAATTTCATATCCAAAATAGCTTGAGCTTGCCTTTCTGTTAACTTATATTCATCCCTTAGTGACTGCTTTGCGTCAGTTGTCGACTTAGCATTCTTAATGATATCAATGACTTTATGAATATTCTCAATAGCTATTACTAACCCTCTTAAAATATGCTCTCTTTCTTTTGCCTGCATTAAATCATATTGTGTTCTTTTTAAAATAACTGTTCTTTGATATTCAGTATAATATACAATTATTTCCTTAAGCCCCATTTGCCTTGGCTTACCATTTGCAATAGCAATCATATTTATCGGAAATGATTTCTCTAGATCTGTTTTAGAAATGATCGCGTTAACTAATTTTGTAACATTCACTCCTCTCTTAATTGTTATAACAGCTCTCATTCCTTCTCTATCAGATTCATCAAAAACATCTCCAATCCCAGCAAATATATCATTCTTATCAATTTGTTTTAACTCTTTAATTTTTTGAAGTAATTGCGACTTATTAACTTGATATGGCAATTCTGTTATAATCATTTTTGATTTTTCGCCATCTTTTTCAACAGTATACTTAGCACGCATAATAACTTTTCCGCGTCCTGTTGCATAGGCTTCCTCGAGTTCACTACCAACAACAACATAACCACCTGTTGGAAAATCTGGTCCTTTTATATACTCCATTAAAGTATTCAAATCAATATTATTGTCGTCAATATACGCAATAATTCCATCAATAACCTCTCCTAAATTATGCGGAGGAATTTTTGTTGACATTCCTATGGCAATACCTGTTGCACCGTTTACTAAAAGATTTGGGTATCTACTAGGCAAAATATCCGGCTCTTTTAATGTATCATCAAAATTTAACGACCAATGTACCGTATCTTTTTCTAAATCTCTTAATAGTTCCATCGATAGTGGTGTTAACCTAGCTTCTGTATATCTCATTGCTGCGGCCGGGTCTCCATCCACAGACCCAAAATTTCCATGCCCATCTACTAATGTCATTCTCGTTGTAAAATCTTGAGCCAAATTTACTAAGGCTTCATATACAGAAGTATCTCCATGTGGATGATATTTACCTAAACAATCTCCTACTATTCTTGCTGACTTTCTATGTGGTTTATCGGGAGTAACACCTAATTCATACATTGCATATAAAATTCTTCTTTGAACTGGCTTTAGCCCATCTTCAACTCTTGGAATAGCTCTATCCAAAATAATGTACTCTGAATATGGCATCATTGAATTATGCAACACTTCAGATAACGATTTTTCTACAACTCTCGATGTATTTACTTCTTCTTTTTTGTTCCTTGCCATAATTATTTCCCAATATCCTCAAAAGTATCTTTTTTATTAAAATTTGCATGTTCAGAAATATATACCTTTCTTTCCTCAGCATTACTACCCATCAAAATACTAACCATCACGTCAGCATCAGCCATATCATCAATATTTACTTGCATTAATGCTCTCTTATTAGGATTTAAGGTCGTCTCCCATAATTGTTCAGGGTTCATTTCTCCTAATCCCTTATATCTTTGCAATTTGTATCCTCTTGGTACATCTTTCAAAATTTCTTCAAGTTCATCATCATCATAAGCATATTGAATACCGTCTTTACTATCAATCTTGTATAAAGGCGGCATACCAACATATACATGTCCTTCTTTTATCAAAGGTTGCATATATCTATAAAAGAAAGTTAATAAAATAGATCTAATATGTGCCCCATCTTGGTCAGCATCTGCTAAAATAATAACTTTATTATATTTTAAATTCGATAAGTCAAAGTCTTCCCCAAAGCCAGCTCCTAACGCATTTATAATTGATATTATTTCCTCGTTTTCTAAAATTTTTTCAACTTTCTGTTTCTCAACATTTAAAGGCTTCCCTCTCAATGGTAAAATTGCTTGAAATGACCTATCCCTTCCTTGCTTTGCACTACCTCCAGCAGAATCGCCTTCAACAATAAATATCTCGTTAATCTCGCTTTTACGACCTGTGCAACTAGCCAGTTTACCTACTAAAGTGTTTTCCGAAAGTTTATTTTTTTGCCTTGCTAAATTTTTTGCTTTTCTTATACTCTCTCTTTCCTTCGCCGCATCAGTCGCTTTTCTATATATTCCATCAATTACATCTTTTTTTGCTTTAATTAAATAATTTAATAATTGTTCGGATACCAATTGCTCAACTAAAGACTTAATCTCAAGATTTCCAAGTTTACTCTTTGTTTGTCCTTCAAATAATGGGTTTTTCATTTTTATAGAAATAACAGCTGTTAAACCTTGCCTGAAATCTTCCCCTTGAAAATTTTCTTGTTTGTCTTTTAAAATACCTTTTTGACGAGCAAAATCATTTAGAACTTTAGTTAACGCTATTTTAAAACCGATATCGTGTGTTCCTCCCTCTGTTGTTGGAATATTATTTACATATGACAAAATATTATCAACATAATCATCAGTATGCTGAAATGCTACACTAATTTTAAATGGAGGATTTTTTTCAGTAGCTTCTAAATAAACCGGAGAAGGATAAACTGACTTTCTTGTTCTATTGATATATTGAACAAAATCAGATAACCCAGCATCAAATTGAAAATTGTATTGCACTGGTTGCTGAGTCTCTTCATTTATCACTCTGTTATCTTTAATGGATATTTTTAGTCCAGGGTTCAAAAAAGCTAATTCCTTTGCTCTTTTTACTATCAAATCAAGATTGTATTTTTCTTTTGGAAAAACTCTATCATCCGCCAAAAATGTTACCTTAGAACCTTTTAATTTTTTATTACAAAGTTCTTTCTTGATATCTCCATCTACGGCTCCACTTTTAATTTCACCATTTACTTCAATTGAGTGAAAATTTTGCTCAAAGTGTTCACCATTAATAAATGTCTCAACTTTAAGCCAGCGAGATAAAGCATTCGTAACTGATGCACCAACACCATGCAAACCACCTGAAAAATTATAATTTGAATCTTCAAATTTACCTCCAGCGTGCAACGTTCCAAAGATTAGTTGTACAGCTGGTTTATTATGCTTTGTATTAATTCCAAACGGAATACCACGTCCATCGTCTTGCACAGAGATTGAATTGTCTGGGTAAATTTCAATATTTACTTCTGTTCCATACCCATTTGCCACTTCATCTATAGAGTTATCAACTATTTCCCACAATATATGATGCAACCCTTTGGATCCTACAGCGCCTATATACATTCCAGGCTTCTTTCGAACTGGTTCAAGCCCTTCTAAAACTTGTATGCTATCACCATTATATGCCATTTCCCACCCTCCGAAATGTTGAAACTAATTAAAGTATACCACAAACATTATATTTATATAAATAAATAATCACGATAAAAATAGCTAGTAAAAAGTGAAGTTAGGATTTTAAAGTTATTATTAGACTTAATCTGAATATTATGCTTTTCATAGTCATATGCATTACATAAAGATAACTTACATAAATATCTACTTAATTTTCATATCCAAAAGTTTGCTTTAATAGATTCTCTCTCACTTTGCACATAAAAAAATAGATCCGCATAAACGAATCTATTTTGTTTACTTATATTTTGTTTTAATTACATTTTAACTGCAAAGAATCTAATAATGAATAATGCAGCAATTATTGAAGGTATAATATCCTTCTTTGTATACTTCAAAGTTGCAAGTTTCATAATAACGTGTGCTATCATACCAACTGCAATACCATTTGAAATTGAATATGTTAATGGCATTAAAACTAATGTTAAGAATGCTGGAACAGCACTTGTTAAATCACTAAAATCAACTTCTTTAATATTCTTTAACATTAATACACCTACGAATATTAGTGCAGGAGCTGTTGCTGCTGAAGGAATATACTTTGCTAAAGGCGCAAATAACATAAATATTAAGAAACAAATTGCTGTTACTAACGATGTTAATCCTGTTCTACCACCAGCCGAAACTCCTGCTGAAGATTCAACATATGTTGTAACTGTTGATGTCCCAAATATAGCACCACCTAATGTAGCAATTGAGTCACACATTAATGCCTTATTTAATTTAATTGGCAAACCATTTTCATCAAGCATTCCTGCTTCTGCAGCTGTTCCTTGTAAAGTTCCTAACGTATCAAATAAGTCAACTAATGTAAATGTAATTACTAACATTATAACTGACATTACTCCAGCAAAACTTGACTCAAAGTATTTAAATCCTACAAAACCTCTAAAAATTCCAACCTCTCCAAAATCTTTAAATGCTTGTCCTAAACTTGTATCATTATGAGCTAAACCATCAAATAAAGCTTTGTTTCCTATATTAAACAAGTAATATACTGCTGTCATTGCAATAATACCTATAAAAACCGAACCC
This sequence comes from Bacillota bacterium, assembly GCA_023396095.1. Lineage (GTDB taxonomy): Bacteria > Bacillota > Clostridia > Christensenellales > UBA3700 > JAEWXG01. The sequence continues at coordinate 28,334 of JAEWXG010000019.1, forward strand.
TTTACTTTCTTTTGATGTAAAACTGCTATAAGTAGTAACCCTATAAATGCAATAAACAGAGGCGCCATAGTGTACCAAATCTGCACCCCGCTTACCGAACTTTCAGCAATTATATTTAAAGGATTATTAAAAGCTGGAACTGTTAATTTTCCACCCTCAATAGCAACATTTCCTAGTTGAACAAATGTATATTGATTTGGTTGGATGATACCAGCATTCTTCAAACCGATAAATGCAATAAATAAACCTATTCCTGCTGGAATCGCCTTCTTTAGCGAATCTGGCATTGACTCAGCAATAGCCTTTCTTGCTCCTGTTACTGACAATATAATAAATACAATTCCAGATAAAATAATAACTGCAAGTCCTTTTTGATATCCCTGTACTGGATCCCCGCCTGTTAAAAAGGCTGGCAAAATAAATGATACAAAAAAGAATGCATTTAATCCCATACCTGATGCCTGAGCGAATGGCAACTTAGCAAGAAATGCATATAAAATTGTTCCTAAAAATGCACTTAGCGCTGTTGCAATATATACAGCGTTATATATTTTTGGAACACCACTACTAATTGTTGCAGGGTTAACAACTAATATATATGCCATTGCAAAAAAAGTTGTTAATCCGGCCAACACTTCCGTTTTAATTGTTGAATCTGCTTCATTAATACCGAAGTACTTATTTAAAGCATTCGCGAATTTTTTCATAAAATACTCCCTCCAAATTTGATTATTTTATTATATTATGTATATTTTAGTATTTCAATTAAATAATTAAAATAAAAGAAAAAGTCTAATCTGCTATTGTTGCTATGTCTAAATCTGTTTCAACATATTGACTTACATCCACTTCCCTATCATCAACATCTTTGTATTTCCCCTCTAGTGCAGCAAGTACAAAAACTAGCATAAACTCATAAGGAACAGCCATAAAACCAACAATATCAAATAGCCCTAACATGAAATAAACAGCAAGAAAAAACAACCCAAATATTTTTTCATTTTTACTAATTTTCTTTATATATTTAATCACTTTTACACTGGCATATATATAGCCAAGCAAACCAATTACCCCGAAATTAGACAAAATCTGCAAAATATTTTGATGAACCCAATACATCCCAACGGTATTATCTTTTTTATACGCAGGAATGTTTGGATCAAATAACAAACCGTGCCCTAGAAAAGGATGTTCTAGAAAGGTTTCTATCGCTTTTTTATACATATGGATTCTAGCTTCTCCTTTATGTATAGTTAAAATATTTTTGTAATCAAATAAGTTACTATCAACCAAAAAAAGCGTTAAAAATAGTGCAATAAATATACTGCCGAGAACGATGTAATATAATGGTTTACTACTATTTTTACTATTAATTAATACCATTGCAGAAACAATAGCAAAAATAATGACACCAAATAAAACACCAACTCGCGCCATAGTCGACATTCCGACAATCACAATGAAGGCAATTGCAACAAAGTACCATACTTTATGCTTTTCAGTTACATTATATAAATAAAATATTCCAGGAATAGTTAAAAGCAATAATTGTGACGTTAAATTTTTCCAAGGCATATAGAATGTATAATCTTTTATTATTGCACTAAATCCATTCTCTAATAACGCTCGCCCTCCATTATTATAAACATATATGGAAAATAAATATACGTGGCTAAAAACTATTATAATTACTAATGCAAATGCAACAAATAACATTGCATATGCTATCGTTTTTAATGAGTCCCTTTCTGTTTTATATAAATTAGAATTAACCACAACATACATTAAAATAAACATTGGTCCTAACATAAGATAGTGTATAATTCCAGGAAATTGTATATATGTTTTTAATGGCAATGTTCCTATTCCACCTATCATAACAATGAATGATATGAGTAAAATTGGAAAGAAAAATTTGCCTACTTTAATTCTTTTTATATTTTTTAAAATTTTAAGTATCAATATAACACCAATAATTCCTGCCAATGCAATATATAATTTTTTATATGTAAAAGCTTCTGGAATTATATAGAACATCGGTATAGGTAACAACATTATTGGAAAAATCAAAATAGCCATATCTTTAGAAAACATTAAAGAACAACTAATAATTAAAGCAAAATACACTACTATTACTGCAATGGAATTTTTGAGTACATCTAAATTAATATTTTTAAATGCTGGTATTACATTTACACCTTTAATTGTTTGAAGAGAAATCATTATTATAAAAAACATAACAACAGTAAATAATGCTGTAAAAAACATAAAAATTTTAGAATGAAGTACATCATCAATAAGTTTTGCACATTGCTTATAGCGATTAAACATAGTAGTCATATTATTACTCTTCAAAGCTATCCTTAATTCTATCATAAATTTGATAAATGCCATCAAATTTATGAATCTTTAATTTTTTATGAACATTTTCAATATCCCATTGCTTGATATTCCATACTCTAGGAAATGGAAAATATTTCATCCTTTGACAAAAGTGCTTTATAACTGTATCAGAACGCACATTTCTTTGTTCATTAAATTTTCTATTTAATTTTAAGCGCTTTTGAATCAATTTATTTAATGGTGTCTGATCAACAAAAAAATAATTATGATTTTTTATTAATTCAAGACATTTTTCAAAAACTTGAGTTGCATTGCATCTTGTAAAATTAATTAACAAAACCCCCGAATTAAAATAGTTCCTCTTTATCCAAAAAGTCCCCGCTGCATCATTTACTGCAGCAATTTCATAATTTGATATATCTATATCATATAATTGTTTTATATCACCACAAACCATAGTATCAATGTCTAAATAAATTACCTTATCTTTTTTTAAAACCTTATTGGCAAGCAATCTTAAATATGCATATGGTGTGTATGAACTATCAATAATTGCACCTAAATATTTTTCATGAATTTCTCTCAAATCATATAAAATTATCTCATTACTTTCATTGTAACTTTTAAGGATCCTTTCGAGTTGATTAATATTTTTTTGACTAACCATTTTATAAGATTGTTTAATATCTGTCGCATCCATTGATAAAAGGTGAATCGTTATCACCTCTTTCGTATTTTCTAATATTGATAAGACAGATAAAAGAATTCCTTTAAATCCATTTTGATTAGACGCATACATAATATTAATCACAGATATTCTCCTTATTTTGCATGTTTTGTTCTTCTGCTTGACAATTATTTTCAATATTAATCAAATTATTTTTTCTTGTTTTTAAATATTTACTATATTGCAATTCTAGAACTACATAAGCAATAAATCCTACAGACATTAAAAAATAGTATGTTATTAATCTCCATAACAACATTCCAGTAGAGCCTACTACTAAAGTTGACCCTAAAATATTTACAAATAAAATTTCTCTGAAGAAATATTCAATCCCTCCACTACTTCCTGGTGTAGGAATCCAAGTGACTACAGATGTCACAAACGCTGTAGCTGCAACGATAATGAAAATTTGACTTTTATCATAATCTATTGATAAAGCTTTGATTATAAATAACGGAATTGTGTAATAAACCAACAATGTAATGATTTTTATCAAAATAGAAATAACAACTATTTTAACATTAGAAAACATCGTCTTGAACGATGCTTGTAACTGATCCATAAATTGAATGATCCCTTCCTTCTTCCTCTCTATTAATTTTGAAAAAACTTTAATTTTACCAAACAATAGAATTATTTTTATAATAAATAATTTTAATTTGTTACTAACTCCAATACTTATAAAAAAGCCTAGGACAAAGAATAAAAATAAAAACCCCAAAATTGCTAAAACTTGTGTTGCAACAGGCAAAGAAACTAAAAAATGTTTTGCATAAATTAAAGATAAAAGAGCAACAACATCTGTTGCTATCATTGTAATAATTAAATTAATCATCAACAAGGAAGTTGCTTGACTGCCTTTCACTTTTAATCTTGTCATTGCGTATATCTCAAATGGTTGTCCACCAGTTGCAAATGGTGTAACGCCATCAAAAAAAGGCTCAGTTAAATTTATAAGATATACCTCTCTTTTTCGTATTGGTAATTTTTCAATTCTGGACAATATAACTAATGTAATTGGTCTAATAAAAAAGTTGATTAGCAATATAAGCATTGCAATCAACAAATAACCTATTTTAATTTTTTTCATTTCTTCGTTGATTTTCACCAATTCAGCCTTAGAAAGAAATAACATTAAAATTAAAATAGTAATTAAAGCTGCAAAGATTGTTATTCTTACAACCTTATTCAAATTATATTTTTTTCCTTGCTCGCCTTCTATTTTTATATTCTCTTGTTTATCTTGAGAGTCTTTCATTACTATTTTACTATCGAATTAATAAAACTTAATATATCCGCATATACTTCATTTTTATTAATTTCATTTAAAACCTCGTGCCTTGCATTTTCATATAATTTACATTTAACATCTTGAATACCATTTCTCTTATATAATTCAATTAATTGTAACACAGTTTTACCATTTCCTCCAACTGGATCTGATGAACCACAAACAACAAAAATAGGTAAATCTTTTCTAATTTTATCAATATTTTCTTTTTTATACATGCTTTTCATGTTTTTGCCCATTGATTTAAAAAATCCTAATGAACAAGTAAAACCAGATTCTGGATCTTCATTATATTTCTTAACTAATTCAGGATCTCTTGATAACCACGAATTTTTAGTTGCCTCATCTTTAAATTGTTTATCAAATGGTCCAAAAGCAATTTTTGTAATCATTTTTGCTGGCTTCTCTTTTCCGCAAAAAGCAATTTGTAAGCCAGCTAAACCACTAACTACTTTTGATAGAAACGGCGCTTGCAATGCAGTACCTGATAAAACAACTCCTTTTATTTTATCTGAGAATAACTGAATATATAATTGCGACAAAAACGAACCATAACTATGCCCAAATAAAATGACTGGTAAGTTATATTCTTTGATCGCATAGTCTGTAATTAAAGCTAAATCTTGCACAGTCGCACTAAAACAATCCCAGTCTTCTACTATCCCTAACTTGCCAACAGCTGTTTTGCCGTGAACTCTATGATCTTCTCCAAGAACAATATACCCATTCCGATTCAAAAACTTAGCAAAATCATCATATCTTAATAAATGTTCGGCCATCCCGTGCGATAATTGTATAACAGCTTTAGGGCTTACTACATCATCCCAAACATGCAATTTAATTTGATAATCATCAAAACCTTTGAAATCAAGCACTTTCATAATTCCCTCCATATCATACCCTCTAATCATTAATATAGAGTTATTATACTATAATATCCCAATTTTAAGTAGAAATTTTACCATTTTTTAATCTAAAAATATTTTTATTCGCGCATCTGGAAGAACACTAATGGATTACAATTGATAAACTTTCAATAAAATTTAAACTAACTTGAAAATTAAGCATTATTAAGTTAAAATATTTTTATTATGAGAAACAAAAAATTACGTATCTTTTTGTTAAATTTTACAGCAATCTTAATTGTTTGTTTGTTTGTCATCTTATTTTATTACAACTTTCAAGCAACTTATGCAAGTACAACATCCAACCTTAGTTCTATCATGTTAAAATTGGCCGATACAACCCCTAGCAACGCTAGAAATCTCTCTGTAACCATCACTCTCATAGTACTAATTGTCCTTATGTGTATTTCTTTCGTATTAATTTTATTTTGGCCTAAAAAGAAGACAACTGACTCTTATATAGAAATTTCTATGAAAGAGAAAAAAGAATCTCATCAAACAGAGAAAAAATATAGGCGTAAAAATAAAAAAGTTGACTTAGATAATAACTATAAATCATAAAATTTGATTTTACACATATCCCCATTACTCCTTATACGAATTTTATATCTAAAAATGTTTTTTGCGTGTTCTCTTGACTCTTGTTGCTGGTAAATAATAAAATACTAACAAAAGGAAATTATTTTATAAAAAAAATTTTAAACATATTTTTAATTGCAATTTTAGGAATTTCTGTCTTTGCATCTTGTACAAAAAAAGGAGACCAGAAAAAAATCGATGAACAAAAGACTATTCCTAAAGATGAACAACAAGAGCCTACCACTCCCAACGAAGAGACCCCACTTACTGTAAATGATTATTTAGCATTTTTAGACGTTAACACCTACTCGTCAGAAATAAACGAATATGAAGAAAATAATATTACTACAACAAGGAAATTCGTAGTTATTGATTCATTAATTTGTTATCTAAACACAGAGTCTCCTTCTAATGACGAATACAATGAAATATATAATAAATTCCAAGAAAATTCAAATGATGTAATTTCATACACAAGAGATAATAAAGAATCAAAATATTCCATCAATATGTCTTTAGTAAATGATGACAACAAATCTCCTAGCATAAGAGAACTACTAACGGACAATGATTCAAATATAAAACCTTCATTGTTTAAAATTGAAGATGGCAACTGTATATATAAAGAATATACCAAAGATTCTCAAAAAATTGTTAAAATTTCAATCAATAAGCAAGGGGTAATATATATTGATTTATTAACTCCAGAGGAAGTTTTAGCTTATCACATAACGATAAATACTGGAAAACAACTAGTTACCTATCCATCTGAAGACCAAATAGCATTCACTGTAGAAGATTATTTAGCTTTCTTAAATATGACATCTTTCATTCTGGAGGATAGACAGCATAAAGTGATATATATTGATTCGCATATTTGCTACTATATAACTAAGGAAGGCAATTATCGTGAATATTACCTTCTAGAAAATTCAAATGTCAAAATTAAGTACGAAAGAAATAACCCAAATGCCAAATTTTCTAAAAAAGAGGATGATTCAGTTCTTGAAGTGTATGAAAATGCGACAAAATTTATAAAAGCATCCGTTGGATTATCTGATTCTGATATTGCTAAAAATTTATTTAAACTCGAAAGTGAAAATTGCATACTTGAAATAAATAAAGAGAATTTAAGATGTAAGATTACTATCAATAAACAAGGGAAAATAACAATTGAATATAGTGAAGATGAGGGTGAAATTCAAACGTTTACAATCAAACTTTTTGATGGGCCATTTGCATATCCAACTCAAGACCAAATAGAAACTGAGAGTTAATAGAATCGAAAAATAAAAAATAAAAAAAGACTCATTGCGAGTCTTTTTTTATGTCATATCATTCAAGATTGTTAAAAAATTTTCTACTATCATCGTGTAAATTATTCAAGATATAAAAGTTAATATTAATTTTAAAGCAATGTTATTCCTTTATTTTGGCATTCTTCATTAGTCTCTTGGTCCCAAATTGATGCTTGGACCTCTCCTATGTGAGCTTTTTGCAACATTATCAAACAAAGCCGTGATTGACCAATACCACCACCAATAGTTAACGGATATTCATTATTTAATATACTTTTGTGATAATTTGTATACTTCTTAATTCCAGATATAGCTAATTGCTCCACTAACGCACTCTCATCAACGCGTATGCCCATTGATGATAATTCAACAGCCTTCTCTAAAATTGGATACCATACAATAATATCACCATTCAATTTCCAATCATCATAATCTGGAGCGCGCATATCATGCTTTTTCCCACTTTTTAAAGCGCATCCTATATTTTGTATAAAAACAGCTCCATATTTTTTTGCAACTACTTGCTCTCTTTCTTGTGGTGTTAATTGGGGATATTCATCCTCCAAGTCTTGTGCTTTTACAAAATGAATCTCTTCCGGCAAAAATGATTTCAACAAAGAATAATGCTCTTCCACTATTTTGCTAACATGATAAATTGTTGCATAAATATCTCTTACAGTAGAATGTAAAAACTCATCATTTCTTTCTGTTCTTAACATAACCTTTTCCCAATCCCACTGATCAACATAAACCGAATGAAGATTATCTAAAACTTGTTCTTGCCTTCTTATTGCATTCATATCTGTATATAATCCCTCTGAATGCTTTAACCCATATTTGTATAATGCCATTCTCTTCCATTTTGCGAGCGAATGTACTATTTCACATTTAATATCATTTAATGAAGTTATAGTAAAAGTAACAGCTTTTTCATGGCCAGACAAATTATCATTTAAGCCAGTATCAGTCGGAACGAATAAAGGTGCCGATACTCGCAACAAATTTAATTTTTTTGCAAACTCTGTTTGAAAAGCATCTTTTACCATTTTAATGGCTTTTTCTGTTTCTTTAATATCTAATTTGTTTTCATAAGTATCTGGTATATATTTCATAAAATCTCCTTAATCTTTTGGAACAATTAATTTCAAATGTGTTTCTATATCAAACAAAGACCATGGTATCGTCGATAAAGGTGGATATGATATAAAGACATGTTTTTCATGTGTTATAGGATGTTCAAACTTTAACATGTGCGCCCATAGTGCTAAATGCAAGTTCTTTCCCTTAATATCTCCGTTTTCTTTAGCGCCATATTTCATATCACCAAAAATAGGCACGCCGATGTTTGATAATTGAACCCTAATTTGATGAGAACGTCCTGTTGTTAGCACTACTTCAAGCAATGAAGTTTTTGTCTTTGCTTCTAAAAGTTTATAATCTAGAATTGCTTCTTTAGCGCCATCGGCTCTTGTCGGTAAAACCAACACTATATTTTTATCTTCATCTTTCAACAAATAATCTACTAAATTCCCTCTTCTTTCTTTTGGTGTTCCCCGAACAACTGCTAAATATTTTTTTTCAAAATCTCCATTCTTCATGCTTTCAGTCAGTCTAGACGCCGCCTTGGATGTTTTGGCAAAAACCATTACTCCTCCTGTCGGTCTATCTAATCTATGCACAATCCCGATAAAGGCATCTCCTGGTTTATTTTCATTTTCTTTTCTGTATTCTTTTAACAAATTATATAAATCTAAATCATTGGATGCATCTGGTTGTGATGGCATATTTTGTGGTTTAGAAACAACTAATAAGTGATTGTCTTCAAACAATATATCTACACCTCTATAATTTTTATCTACCAACATAATTAATAACTCCTTTTTTGCAAGCCACTGCATCCACAAGGCAACAAAACACCTTTTTCATTCGTTTGTATTGTAAGTTCATAAGCTTCACTTTTGCCAAACGATAAATTTAAATTTAATATATTTTGAATTACAGTAGGTTGTAATCCTGTTGTATATGAATTAATTAAAAAAAATAGTGGATCATCTGATAATACTTTCGCACATGCATTAACTAAAGAAAAAATATTATCTTCAATTTTCCATAACTCCCCATTTGATCCCCTGCCATAACTTGGCGGATCCATGATTATTGCATCATATTTGTTTCCTCTTTTAATTTCTCTTTCAACAAATTTCATACAATCATCAACAATATACCTTGTATTATTTTGATCAACTGATGACAATCTAGCATTTTCTTTTGCCCTTTCTACCATTGCCTTGGCAGCATCTACATGACAAACAAATGCATCAGCTTTTGCAAGAGCCACCGTTGCTCCGCCAGTATAAGCAAAAAGATTTAATACTTTTATTTTTCTTTTAGCTTGTTTTACAAGTACTGTCATCTCATCCCAATTTATTGCCTGTTCAGGAAACAACCCTGTATGTTTAAACCCCATAAGTTTGAGCGAAAAAGTCAAATCTCGCCTAGAAATATTAAAAGAATCACTAATTTTTCTTTTAAATTCCCAACTTCCGCCACCGGACGAACTTCTATTATACACAGCATCTAAATTATCATAAGCATATAAGTCAAATTTAGCTGGCCATATAATTTGTGGATCAGGACGCAATAATACTTTATTACCCCATCTCTCAAGTTTCATTCCATCGCCTGTGGCAATAATTTCGTAACTTTCAAAATCTGTTAATGTTTTTATCATTATATTTTCTCAACACTAAGTTCTATTGGCTCACCATTAATATCCCAAGATTTAATATATCCACTGTGAGGTTTTTCATTTATAAAAATATCTCCTAGCACATCTAGCATAATTTGGTTTTTGTAATTATCCATCACACAATTAACTTTTGTTGTACCTTTATATGTTACTTTAATATGATCTACAATTTCAAAACCTGCTTCTTTCCTCATAGTTTGAATCTTTGATACAATTTCTCTTGCTATTCCCTGATTAATCAAGTCTTCTGTTAATGTTGTATCTAATACTACGGTTATTTGTACATCAGTCTCCACTGCAAATCCTGGCGCATTAATTTTAGTGATAAGTAAATCGTCACTTGTAAACTCAACTTCATTATTATTGATATTGCACTTATATGTGCCTTCTGCAACAGCATCAACAATTTCTGCCGGATTATTAAAGTTTTGCAAAAATTGTCTTATATCATTAATTAAGCTTTTATATTTTGCACCTAAAGTTTTAAGTTGAGGTTTTATCTCATATGAAACAAATTTACTATCATCATTAACCTGCTCAACTGTCTTAACATTCAATTCTCCTTGAATGATTTCAATACTTTCTTGGTTATTTAGCTTATACTCACTCTTTATATAGAGAACGTTTAAAGGTTGCCTATTCTTGATGTTAGACTTTGCTCTAGCACTTCTTCCTAATGTAACAACATTCAAAATCGCTGCCATATCTTCTTCTAATTTTTTATCAATCATCTTTTCATCGGCAACTGGATATTTACATAAATGAACAGACTCAGCCGCATCTTTATTGAAAGGTATTACTAAATTTTGATAAATATCTTCTGTCATAAATGGAACAAAAGGAGCTGCTAATTTAACTAGCTCTACAAGAACATGATGCAAAGTAACATAAGCTGCTATTTTGTCATCTGTCATGTCAGATCCCCAGTATCTTTCTCTTCCTCTTCTAACATACCAGTTGGATAACTCATCAGAAAAATCTTGAATCGCTCTTGACGTTTCTGTAATCTTATATTCATTTAATCCTTCATCAACAAATTTTATTAATGAGTTTAGCTTTGATAATACCCATTTATCCATCAATGACAACTTAACTTTATCAATTGAATACTTAGAAGGATCAAATTTATCAATATCTGCATACAATACAAAAAATGCATATGTATTCCATAATGTTCCAATAAATTTTCTTTGACATTCTTGAACATTAGTAGCACTAAATCTTGAAGGCAACCATGGAGATGAACTAGTATAAAAATACCACCTAACTGCATCTGCTCCTTGTACATTTAAAACTGACCACGGATCAACTACATTTCCTTTATGCTTGGACATTTTAATTCCATTCGCATCATTAACGTGTCCCAACACGATACAGTTTTCAAAAGGCGCTCTATCAAATACCGCCGTTGATATTGCAAGTAACGTGTAGAACCAACCTCTTGTTTGATCTACTGCTTCACTTATAAAGTTTGCAGGGAAATGTTTTTCAAACTCTTCTTTATTCTCAAATGGATAGTGTTGTTGCGCAAAAGGCATAGATCCGCTATCATACCAGCAGTCCATAACTTCTGGTGTTCTTTGCATTAATCCTCCGCATTTTTCACACTTGATTTTTACTTGATCAATATATGGTTTATGTAACTCAATATCTTCCGATAACCCACCAAGTTTTCTTAACTCTTCTTTTGACCCAATAACATGAGTATGCCCACAATCTTCGCACACCCAAATTGGAAGTGGAGTTCCCCAATATCTCTCTCTTGAAACTCCCCAATCTATTACATTCTCAAGGAAATTTCCCATCCTACCTTGACGAATTGTTGGCGGCATCCAATTTACTGTATTGTTATTTTTCAACAACTTATCTCTTAAAGCTGTCATTTTAATAAACCAAGATGATCTTGCATAGTAAATTAATGGGGTGTCACATCTCCAACAGAAAGGATAGCTATGCTCAAAAGCCAATTCTTTAAATAGTAAATTACGTTTTGATAAATCTTGAATTACTAAAGGATCTGCATCCTTCACAAACTTACCGGAAATCTCTCCTAATCCTTCTAGCATTTTTCCCTTATCATCTACCATTTGCACAAATGGCAAATCATAAATTTTACCAACTCTTGAGTCGTCTTCACCAAATGCAGGAGCATTATGAACAACACCAGTACCATCAGTCAAAGTTACATAATTATCTGTGGTTACATAAAATCCTTTTTTGTCACCTGAGTAAACGTTGTATAGCGGTTCATACTCCACATATTCATAATCTTTACCAATTTTAACATCAACAATTTCATATGGGTCTGTTCCTAAAACTGTATCTATCAATGCCTTAGCAAAAATTAATTTTTCTCCTTTAAATATAACCGTTGCATATTCCTCATTTGGATTCATACACAATGCAGTATTAGAAGGAAGTGTCCAAGGAGTTGTTGTCCACGCTAAAAAGTATGCATCTTTTTCATTTTTTAATTTAAATTTTACAAATACAGATTTTTCTTTAACATCTTTATAACCTTGTGCAACTTCATGAGAAGATAATGCTGTTCCACATCTAGGACAATATGGAACAATTTTATGTCCTTTATAAATTAGTCCTTTTTTAGCAATCTCTTTAACAGACCACCACACTGATTCAATGTAGTTATCATCATAAGTGATATATGGATTCTCCATATCAGCCCAGAATCCAACTCTTTCACTCATTTCTTCCCATTCACCTTTATATTTCCAAACACTCTCTTTACATTTTTTAATAAATGGTTCAATCCCATATTTTTCAATTTCTTGTTTTCCATCAATTCCCAACATTTTTTCAACTTCCAATTCAACTGGTAGTCCGTGAGTATCCCATCCTGCTTTTCTTGCAACATGGTATCCCTTCATTGTTTTATACCTAGGAATGATATCCTTTATTACCCTTGTTAAAATATGCCCGATGTGTGGTTTACCATTTGCTGTTGGCGGACCATCATAAAAAGTAAATTCTTGAGCACCCTTATTCACATCTACACTTTTTTGGAAAATATGATTCTTATTCCAAAAATCAATTACATTTTTTTCTCTTTCACAAAAATCCATATCGGACGAAACTTTCTTGTACATATTCTATATTGAACATCCTTTATATAATATAATTTTTAATAATTATTTTATAATAGTGCGCATAAATAGTCAAAACATTATACAGTGAAACTCTAAAAAATTAACTTATGCTAAATAATTTTCAATAAAGATTAAGATAAATAAAATTGGACATAAAAAATCTAGACTCGCGTCTAGATTTTTATCATTTATACTGATTATTTAAAAATTAATCTCCATATGCTTTAATTAAAATTTGTCTCATATCTTCAAGCATTGGAACCTTAGGATTTGCTGGAGAACATTGGTCCTCAAAAGCTAACAATAAAATCTTATCCATTTTTTCATAGAATGCTTGCTTATCTACTCCTAAATCTTTAAGTTTTGTTACTGCTCCAATTTCTTTTTCAAGTTTTTCAACTTCTTTGGCTAATACTTCACCAGCCTCTGATTTATCTTTATATTTGAACCCGCAGAAGTCACAAATATCTGCAAATTTCTCATCAGCCTTCCAATAATTATATTTTGGCCATGTTGCACACTTTGTAGGCTTTTGAGCATTATATCTAATTACCCAAGGTAATAATATTGCGTTTGTTGCTCCGTGAACCGTATGGAATTCTCCTCCTAACTTATGTGCTAATGAGTGACATACCCCCAAGAAACCATTTGCAAATGCCATACCGGCTAACGTTGCCGCATAATGCATCTTTTCTCTTGCTTCTTCATCTGCTTCAAGAGCTGATTTCTTTAAGTATTTGAACACTAACTTAATTGCTTGCATTGCAAGACCATCTGTAAAATCATTAGCTAATGTTGAAGTATATGCTTCTATAGCATGCGTTAATACATCTAGACCAGTTTCTACTACAGCTTTCTTAGGTAACTTCATAACGAATTCCGGATCTATAATTGCAACACTTGGCGTTAACGCATAATCTGTAATAGGATATTTCTTACTATTTGCTTTATCAGAAATAACCGCAAAAGGTGTAACCTCAGAACCAGTTCCTGATGTTGTTGGAATACAAACCAATTTTGTTTTTTCACAACTTGGAACTTTAAATGCTCTCTTTCTAATATCCATAAACTTTTGTTTTATATCATCAAATTTAACTTCTGGATGCTCATAGAAAATCCACATCCCCTTCGCACAGTCCATTGCTGATCCACCACCTAATGCTACTATAGTATCTGGCTTAAATGTATTCATAACTTCAACACCGCGACGTACCGTTGTAATATCTGGGTCTGGCTCAACCTCAGAGAACAATAAAATATCCACATTATTCAATCTCTGTTTTAATTGATCTTCTATCTTTCTTACATACCCTAAATTAACCATTACAGGGTCCGTTACAATTATTACTCTATTTATCCCGCTCATTTGAGCCAAATATTGAATAGAATTCTTTTCAAAATAAATTTTTGGCGGAACTTTAAACCATTGCATAATATTTCTCCTCTTTCCTAATCTCTTGATATTTAATAAATCAAATGCATTTACATTGTTTGAAACTGAGTTGTGTCCATATGACCCACATCCTAATGTCAACGATGGAATAAACGAATTGTAAACATTTCCGATTCCACCAAATGTAGATGGCTGATTCCAAATAATTCTGATTGCTTTAACTTTTTCAGCAAATTCCTTTGAAATTGCTTCACTCTTAGTGTGAATTGCAGCACTATGTCCTAGTCCATTAAATTCAACCATTTGTTCTGCTTTCTTAATACCATCATCTGTGCTATTTGATTTAATAATTGCAATAACTGGAGAAAGTTTTTCCCTTGTTAATGGCTCATTCACGCCTACCTCTTTACATTCTGCAGCTAAAATAACCGTATTTGCAGGTACTTCTATACCTGCGGCTTTTGCTATGTCTACTGCACTATGTCCCACCATAGTTGCATTCAATCTCGCATTTTCAACTTCTTTAGAATATGCAACCGCACCAAAAGCATATTTTTCTAACAAAGCCTTCTCTTTTTCGTTTACAAAATATACACCAAACGATTTAAATTCCTCTACTACTTCTTTGTAAATTTCCTTGTCAATAATTGCTGCTTGTTCTGACGCACAAATCATACCATTATCAAACGCTTTTGACATCACAATGTCATGACAAGCCTGCTTGATATCGCAAGTCTTTTCCACATACGCAGGAACATTTCCTGGCCCAACACCTAATGCCGGTTTGCCACAACTATATGCAGCTTTTACCATCGCTCCACCACCTGTTGCCAAAATCGTCGCAACGCCTGGATGATTCATTAAAGCACCAGTTGCCTCTAATGATGGTACATCAATCCATTGAATGCAATCCTTAGGAGCACCAGCAGCAACTGCTGCATCTCTCATAACTTTAGCTGCCGCTTTAGATGATTCTTGCGCACTTGGATGAAAAGCAAAAATAATTGGATTTCTTGTTTTTAAACAAATTAAAGATTTGAAAATAGCCGTACTAGTTGGATTGGTAACTGGTGTAATACCTGCAACTACTCCTACAGGTTCTGCATATTCTGCAATTCCTGTTACTGGATCTTCATGAATCAATCCAACAGTCTTCAAGTTTCTCATGTGGTTAATAACATACTCACTTGCAAATAAATTCTTAGTTGCCTTATCCTCAAACACACCTCTTTGAGTTTCCTGCACCGCTAAAAGTGCAAGTTCACCGTGATGATCTAAAGCCGCTACTGATGCTTTACCAACAATATGATCTACTTGTTCTTGAGTATAATTCTCATACTCTTCTAATGCTTTAAGCCCATTTTTTACCAATTCATCAATCATTTTATCAATTGTTAAATCTGACATATTTCACCTCGTTAATTTTTTAACTAAGTTCATTATAGCACCAATTATTTTTTTAACAATTCTTTTTTGATAAATTTTTAACAATTTTTTATTTTTTCTGGCGGACACATTTCATGACACTTAATTTCAACGCTTAAAATCAAGAAAAAATAAATTTTTGCCAATTTAGAAATCAAAATCCATACATCGTTTTTTTACTTTTAAATAATTTGTTTTACTTGAATTCAATTTTTTTCAATTATTTTCATATAAAAAATGGTTTGAAAATCTTCCAAACCATTTTTATCAAATTCGTTACAAGTAATCATCTCTTAATCTATTATATCATTAGCATATAAAGGGAATCTCTCGCATAAAGTTTCAATACGCTTTGCAATCTTATCAACAGCATTTTCTTTTTCATTAATGATCGTTGCTATACAATCTGCAATTTCAACCATTTCTGCTTCTTTCATTCCTCTTGAAGTAACTGCTGGTGTACCTATTCTTATTCCAGATGTAATGAATGGACTTTGAGAATCAAATGGTATTGTATTTTTATTGGCCGTTATGTGTGCGTCATCAAGCCATTTTTCAACTTCTTTTCCCGTTAATCCTTTGTTAGTCAAATTAATTAACAACAAGTGATTATCAGTACCACCAGATACTAAATCAATACCTCTTTTTGTTAATTCAACTTCAAGAACTTTTGCATTTTTAACAACTTGCTTTTGATAATTTTTAAAATCTTCAGATAAAGCCTCTTTAAATGCAACTGCTTTACCAGCTATAATATGCATCAACGGACCACCTTGAATCCCTGGGAAAATTGCCTTATTGATTTTCTTTGCAATTTCTTCATCATTTGTCATAATTAATCCACCACGAGGGCCTCTCAATGTCTTATGTGTAGTTGAAGTTACAACGTGACAATATTCAATCGGATTCTGATGCAATCCTGCTACTACTAAACCAGCAATATGAGCAATATCAGCCATCAAGTATGCCCCGCATTTATCTGCAATTTCTCTAAATTTTTTGAAATCAATTCCTCTTGGATATGCACTAGCTCCACAAATAATTAATTTTGGTTTTTCTTGGAGTGCCAATTTTTCCAATGCCTCATAATCTATTCTTCCATCTTTTTCAGAAACACCATAAGGAACAATATTAAACCATTTACCTGACATATTTACAGGGCTACCATGCGTTAAATGTCCACCGTGAGATAAATTCATTCCTAAAACTTTATCTCCAGGACTCAATAAAGCAAAATATACAGCTGTATTCGCTTGCGCGCCAGAATGTGCTTGCACATTTGCAAAATTGGCGCCAAAAAGTTTTTTTGCCCTTTCAATTGCTAAATTTTCAGCAATATCTACAAATTCGCATCCGCCATAATATCTTTTACCAGGATACCCTTCTGCATATTTATTTGTAAATAAAGACCCCATTGCCGCCATAACTGCTGGCGAAACAATATTTTCACTTGCGATTAGTTCTATATTATGTCTTTGTCTAGCTAATTCCTTCTTAAAAGACTCATATAAATCAGAATCAACTTCTTTTATTGATTTTAAATCCACCATTTTGTAAACTCCTAAAATTAAAGATATTGATTAATTATACTTAAAATTTGATCTTTTTGTCTATATCCTGCAAAGCTATCTTTCACTTCTCCGTTTACAATAATGAATACTGAAGGAACAGACATAACATTAAATTGTGCAGCTAAATTAGGTTCTTGATCAACATCAACCTTAGCAACAATTGCCTTACCTTTTAATTCATCAGCAACTTTATCAATTACAGGTCCTAACATTTTGCAAGGTCCACACCAAGTTGCAAAAAAATCCACAACAACAACTTTGTTGTTTTTAACAACTTCAACAAATTTTTCATTAGTTAAAATTTCTGACATTTTAAAATCCTCCTAAATTAACATTTAAATTTCCCGACGAGAAACTATCCTCGTAATTTCCGGTTTAAATCCTTTCCTTTTTCCAACAATTTTGTCCAAAATAGCAACAACAACAAAAGAAAAAGCTAAAATTACACTAAAAATTGCAATTTGTTGCCACTCTTGCAATTTTCTTGAAAAAATGAGACTCAGTCCCGACAATAAAAGCGGGATTAGATACACTATCGCAGCCGACAACATAACATAGCCGACCCCCATATTTACAGCAACTTCGTCCCCTATTTTAGCATCAAAACTATTTTTAACTACACATCTAACACCAGGGTCATCTTTGTGCTTCATGCACATATTACAGGTTTCACACTGCGCTTTTCTAGAAAATCGAACTGTTACTGTTTTTTTCTTATCGTTCTTTTCAACGACTAAACCAATTTCTTCCATAATTAAATTACTCTAAGTATAACATTTACAAAGATTTATAACAATCTAATTTAATAAAAACAGTATTAAATACTATTTTTACTTTCCAGGTTTAATATCACAAAAAAATATCTACTACTTAAATCTAATATTTAATATTGTTAAATAAATCAATAATATTACTCTATTTGTTGAAATTTGCGACCTTTTAACGATATATTTATTGTGATAATATTGTTTATTGTAAATATGTGTTAATAATCGATATTTTCGTATAATATCTTTTTCCCAAATAATTTTATGCCTTTATATTTTGTTCTGTCGCCTTGCTAAGTAAAAAAAGAAGTGAAGTTAGAATTGATAGCATGAACCGGATAATACGGAAAATATATTTCATATTCCCGTCAACATTTTTCTTTTTTGACACTTTATGATTTCATTCTACCTAGTTACAATTTATCCATATGTAGAAAGCTAACTGTTTATCACGTTTTCTCATCTTCTTGAGATAATCTGTTGAATTTTTACTTTCTGACAAGATTCCAGCTAGATCAACTACTGAAAAATATCACTCTTCTTTTCTTCATCCCGAGCAGAACGTATCTCTTTATTTTCATACAATTTTATTTCATCCATTTTGACATCTTCCTCTTCTATATCTTATCCCGTGAAAAAGGTTTTTTACCATTTTAGTGCCTTATTAAATTGCTAGATAGAAAGTGAGGTTATGATTTTTTAGAACAGCTTATTTTTAATTTTAAAAACTTTTTAGCTTAAATATTATGCTTATTCTCTACTTTATAAACCTGTTAATATACATTATTTGATATTTAATCAATATATCTATCTTTTTTTGCTAGAAAAATAAATATGCAACCACCTACAATACTAATTAAAAGCCCTGATGGCATCGAGAAAGGTCTATTGATAATTGCTCTGCCTATAAAATCAGATATTAAAACTAATATTCCTCCAACCAAAAAACTAAGCAAGATTAAATTAACATGCTTTATCCCTTTAATAAATTTTTTAACTATCATTGGAGCAAGTAGTCCCACAAAAGCCGTCATCCCCATGTATGGCACTGCTATTGATATCATAACTATACTTGTAAATACCATTAAAAATTTTGTTTGCTCTACTTTTATTCCTACTTGATTTGCAACTTTATCTCCAATTAATAGAACATCCGCTTTTTTATGAAAGGTGAATTATCATATTAAGTGCAACACTAAAGCACATTAAAAACTTAATAAAAACAAAAAGTTCATATGAACCGCAGTATAATGGAATTAACAAAAAAAACATATATACGGAGGATTCATATGAACTACAATCATCTTACCATAGATGAGCGTTGCTGTATAAGAGAATACTATATAAAAGGTTATTCTTTTAGAAATATAGCATATCTCATAGGAAGAA
>JAEWXG010000003.1 GCA_023396095.1 Bacillota bacterium
AGCGAAAAACCTAGCGTTGATCAACGCTAGGCCTCGTAAAGTAAACAATTTCATTTCTGCTGCAGACATGATGAAACAAGCTATTAGTCTTTATTCTTCATGTTGCACTTGATTTGACAAATCATCATATCAAATAAGTTATTTAGTTCTTTATCTAGATACCACCCTTTAAAGGTATGATTTGGTTTTATTGTTGTAGGCTGATTGTACTTATCACCATATTTTAAAACATCATCTTGCAAAGAATTCCCACCATTTGTTATATAACTGATTTTTATACTCTTGCCATGATAGTTTTCCTTTATAAAATTATTAATATCATTCTTCTTACAAGAAGTTAACACTGCAATGGTTGCAAGAATTGTTATTAACAGAAAAAAACATAATAAATTTCTTTTTTTCATAATTACTCCTAAATATAAAGTTAAACTAACTTAACATTAAATATCTTAAATTCAAAATAAAATAATGTCAATTAGTTAAGTTAACTTAACTTAACTTTTTATAAAATTTTTTTTGATTAAAATTAATGAAATATCAAAAATACTAATCTTTGACAATAGAGCAAATAAAATTTTGCGGATAGACAACAAGTTCACCTGTTTTGCAAAAAACTAAAAATTGAAACTGCTATATAAATTAAATTGCTTATATTTTTACACAATTTGAGATTGCGACCAAAAATAAGTATAAATATAAAACGAAAAGTAATTAATATGTTTAAGAAACTTATTATTTATTAATGGAAATAACCTACATCTTTCATTTGTAAGAAACTTAAGAAAAATTTAATTAAAAGCATTTCCCTTTGCTTGAAGATGATAGCAATATATTTCCTTTTATAAAAACAAGGATTATTTATTTTTTAAAATGATATTTGGAAACATTATTATTCTCACTAGCAAGTAATGCCATTCTATTTTCTAGTCCCCTGCATAGCCTATGAGATTTAAATTTTTCCTCATAACTCTGTGACAATGGATTAAGATGCATATAGGATTTTTAGCCAAAGCTCCTCCTATTGCTTGTGCAGACATTTTTTTCTTTTTCAATTTATCCGCAACTATTGCCGCAATATCGCCATAGGTTAAAACACATCCAAATGATATAGTTCGTATTACCTCAAGCACCTTCTCTTGAAATTTTGTTAATCCATATATTCTATTTTGGAGTAAAATCAGGTTGTTCCATAGAGAAATACACATCTTGCCATTTATAAATTTCATTAAAAATAGGCAAAAAAATGTCATCACAAAATTTCTCATCAGCCGTTATTTTTTTCAACATTATCAAAAAACAATTTCGTTAAATACTCTCCAATCGCTTTCTAACAAAACTATCTAGCGTATGGTATTTCCACATATATCTAATGCGAGGTCTCCTCCTATAAAAAGATTTTTATTATATTAATATTCTAATCATTTTCCTATTTTCTTCTATTTTGATACAAATAAATCTTTTTATATATCATTCACAAAGCACTCCACCATGCAAAACTTATGTAAATTTATAAATCAATTTTTATAATTAAATACCACTTTTGTCCGTATTTATAAGATAAGCCGTAAAAGTTAAAAATTCCGAGAATGAGATTCAACAAATAGTTTCACCTCATTTTTGGACGTATCTCTATCTTGTTTTTTAACATTTTTCAAAAAATACTCATCAATCAATTCCTTACCCCCAATTTTTTCAACTTTACCATTATTAATTATTATTGTTTTATCGCATATTGCTTTTGCGCATCTAAAATCATGTGTTATCGTAATGATTGTATTATTTGTTTCATTATGTATTCTATTAATTTTATCACAGAGACTTCTTAACCCTTCATAATCTTGTCCTACTGTTGGCTCATCTAAAATCAACAAATTAGGGTTGCTTACCATGATTGCCGCTATGGAAACCTTCCTCTTTTGCCCCTCCGATAAAGATTGTGGGTGTATTTTTAGCGTTTTCTCTAAATTAAAAGTATTGATCATTTCCTGGACTCCAAAACTGTTTTTGTTTGCGCCATATTTTAATTCATCTAATACTGATGGCATAAATAATTGATAGTTCGGATTTTGAAAGACAAAGCCAACTTTTTGAAACCATTTTCGCGTCAGCAAACCTTTGTTTTTAGAACCGTTAATATTAATACTTATTGCACCTTTATATCCTTTTAGTAAACGAGCTATAATTTTAATTAATGTTGTCTTACCACATCCGTTTTCCCCTAAAATAACCACCCTTTCACCTTTTTTTATATCAAGGGTTACATCTTTTAAAACAGTTTTTTTGCCATAAGAAAAGTTTAATTTTTTAATATCAATAATTACCTCATTAGTAGGATTAACATTTGATGTATCTTCTATTTTTTTTGCTTTATTTAACAAATACTCGCAATAATTATCAATTTGTTTAATGTTTTTATTTTCAATTTCTATAATTTTATCCACAAATGGTATTACAACATCTATTCTATGTTCCACTATTAGTATCGCATATCCCTGTTGTGTTAATCTTTTTAAAACATTCATTAAGACTAAAGAGCCATCTTTGTCCAAATTGGCCAAAGGTTCATCTAAAATGATAATTTTTTGTTGCATTGCTAATGTTGTGGCCACAACTACCATTTGTTTTTGTCCGCCTGATAAATTATCCGTTCTTACACTATCATCCAACTTAAAATCTTTAATCAAGCTCTTAACACGTTTTTCTATTTCAATAGGATCAACTGCAAAATTTTCACAACCAAACGCAATTTCATCTTTGATAAATTCTTTCACAATTTGATTATCTGCATTTTGTAAAACGCTACCAACGTGTTGTGATATTTCACCAATTTTTTTATATTTATTACTTTCTCCGTTTATTAAAATTTCACCTGCAATCTTGCCTGTAATGGAATTAGGTATTATTCCATTAATTAAATTAAAAATTGTACTTTTCCCGCTCCCTGAATATCCAGTCAATAATACTAATTCACCATACTCAATGGAGAAATTGATTTTATCTAGAATTTTTTCGTTTGCATTACTATAAAAAAAAGAAACATTTTTAAATTCTATTGCTTTCATTTCTTTATCACCTCTAAAGCAATTGGAACAATTACAGCAATCAATATAAATATGATCAAAAATATGATATCATTTGCTTTGATTTTTATTGGGTCATATATTGTTCTTCTCTTTTTGTCTAAAACAAAACCGCGTGTTTCGAGACTGATTGCCAAAACATCCGAAATGTTTATTATTCTTACTATTAATGGTAATAGGAAAGCCCTATAAAAAACTCTTGGATGCAATGGAGATATAACACCTCTTGTTTTCATAGCATCTCTTATTTGCCTCATTTCCTTAACAAAAAGTGGAATAAACTTGATTGTTATCATCATTCCTAGTGTCAATATTTTAGGCATTTTAATCTTTTCCAAACTTTTAATTAATGCCGTTGATGATATTGCTAATCCTGGCAATATCGAAAGCGAAACTGCCAACGATCTATTAATTGAATAAATGGTCTTTTCTAAATCTTTAGTTACACTATATGTAGTTCCCGCGAAAATTAATATCATAATCATCGAAAATGGAATCATAATTAGACATACTTTCCAATATCTAAAGATTAAGTATAGACAAAATAAACAAATATAAAATATATAAATATTATCTATTTTTGCCATTGATAATCCATAGAATAAAGTAATAGTCGAAACTAGAAAACTAATTAACGGATATGTAGCATCTTTTTTTTGCAATTTAACCATACGTTATTACTCTTCCTTATTATCAAAAACTGTTTCTGCTTTCTCATCAATATAATTATCTTCTGAAATATATGATTCGCAATTTTTGTCTTTTTTAATTAGTCCTGCCTTTTGTAATTCTTTTGATATTAATATCCCCAAAAAAGAGCCTAAAGCACTCAGACCTGCAATAGCTGCAATTATTCCAAAAACTATATATCCATTTTCTACGGTCTTAGCAAATGCTTCAGGAGCTGTTACAGCAGTCCATATTGTAGGGACTATTAATCCCGCTATTGGCAACAACGTAGCGGCAATAAAACAAGAAAAATTAGTTTTGTACCCCCTAAAACCTACAATAACTATCAATTCTACAATAAATGCAACTGTAATATGACTCAATGCCATTACTCTAGACATAGCTATCATAATAACTGACATAAATACTAAAATGATTGTTAAAGAAAAAACTTTCCTAATTTTCATAATTGCTATTGATGTAAACAAGGATAACTGAAAACAAGTTACCAATTGAGCAATCCCGTAAATTACTTTCGTTAATTCCTTTACTAATGGCATTATTGCCGTAGACAATACCATTACTGCCGCCATTATAGCTAAAAACACAATATCTTTTATAGTAAATTTTTCAAAAACTTTATTTTTCATTCTTTCCTTCCTAAATCACTTTTTAATGTGTATCTTATTACTACAATTGGATAATGTAGTATTATTCTTAGTCCTGAAAATTTCATCACTTTTCTTATTCTTTCTCGCATATCAGACTTATAGCGATACTCTTCATAATTCGAACAAAATATCTTTTTCTCCTTAAAAAGACATTTTTCTGCTCTGAATAGAGCATACTATAATAATCCTTCACAATCTTCACACAACTTGTTCTTATCTATGCAATGTTTTTTTACAATAAAGCCTAATCACAAGTTCAACAATGCTTTTTTCTTTTTAATCTTTTGCTCCAATTTTTTATTCATTTTTTAAATCCTCAAAATGATATAGCTTATCAACTATTGTTAAAGCTGAATCTCTATGAGAAACTAGAACAATGCCTTTTTTCTCTTTGTTTTTCACTAAAGCCGATAATATTATCCCTTCATTTATCGCATCAACGTTACTCGTCGGCTCATCTAATAAAATTAATTTTGCATTAGATAAAAATGCTCTTGCCAATCCAATTCTTTGAGATTCTCCTGCCGAAAGTGTTCTATTGCTTGCACCAATCACAGTATCATAACCTTTATCCATCGACTTAATTAAATCATGGATATTAGCATTCTTACACGCCTCCTCAATTTCTTGCATAGTTGCATCTTTCTTGGCTATTCTTAAATTATTTTTTATAGTATCGTTAAAGATATATGTATATTGGCTAACCATAACAACATTAGCCTTTAAGCTTGCTGTATTAATATTATCTATACTTTCGCCATTATATAAAATTTCTCCAGAATCTTTATTCCAAAATCTTAAAAGAAGTTTTAAAAATGTTGATTTTCCAGATCCAGACACTCCTTTTATCCCTACTATTTCGTTAATATTTACAGAAAAATTTAAATTATCTATAACTTTATGTTTGCCATCATAAGAAAAATTTAGTTTCTTTACTTCCAAAGATTTAAAATCAAAATTTTTTCCATTATCAATATCTTCAACTTTTTGAGACTCATCTAGCAGTTTAAACAATCTTCCACAACTAGCAAAAGTTTGACTTAAGAATGAAGGAAGTGCCGCTAAAGCAAGTACTGGTCCATATGATGACATTAATGCTACAACAGCTATAACCATTAATGATTCGCTTAAATTATTATATTTTACAAGATATATACCTAGCCCAAGCATGAGAATATTCATTAGCACTACTACACCTAAGCTTATAAGTTGTATTATTAAGGTGCCTCTTTTAAGTCTATCCGAATTTTTTAACAAGACTTTCGTGGAAGAAACAATCTTGCTTATACTTTTTTGTTCATTAGCATACAATATAGTCTCTTTATGCCCGTTTAATTGATTCATAAACATTCCATTAAAGGCGCCGAAATTACTTCTATAATCATATCCAGCTTTAGACAAAAATTTATTATAAATAAACGGCAAAATCACCCCTATAAACAAATATGCAAAACAAGCAAAAAATGCCATGTACCAGTTCACAAGAAATCCTATAAATAAGACCATTGAAACAGATACTGTCAATGCTATACACAAAGGTGATAGTGTATGAGCATAAAAAATTTCTATTGTCTCAATATCTGCTGTTATCATAGAGATAATTTGCCCTTTGTTTTTATCCTCTAGTTTTGCAGGTGACAAGACACATATTTTGTCATATATTTTATTCCTTAATTTTGCTAATAATTTAAAAGCAATATAATGATTGAAATATTGCTCAAAATATCTCATTAATCCTCTTAGTAGCCCAAAAATAATTATTAATGAAAAGATCCACCCGTAAGAAATAGCAATATTAGCTCCTAATATTTTTGCAACAGCTATCGAGCCTAGCACTGGAATAAATGTTGCCAAAATATTTCCAGTGCTGCCATTTATAACTGCTAGAAGAATAATATATGAAAAATTGCCTACAAAGGATATTAACCTTGCAATAGACTTAAAATAATTAATTTTATTTTTTTTCATTTTTTAAACCTTCTTTATAACTATTCTCTAGGTAATATTGTTCATTGAACATTTTCTCGTATAGCACACATTTCTTTAACATATCATGATGATTTCCACTAGCCATAATACTGCCGTCTTTAATCAAATATATATTGTCTGCTGAAATTACATTAAACAATCTATGAGAAATAAATATAACTATTTTTTTCTTAGCTATACTTTTTATTTTCCCCATTATTATATTTTCACTATCAATATCAATATTACTTGTTGCTTCATCAAATATATATACGTCTTTTTCTATAGACAAATTGATTGCCAGTGCCAATCTCTGCCTTTCTCCTCCTGACAAATTCTCGCTATCTTCTAGAATTACATGATCTAATTTTTTATCGAATTTTGCTATATGTTCTAAATTAACTTCTTGTAAAAGTTCAATTATTTCTTCATCCTCGATATTTTCATTAACCATTTTAAAATTATCTCTGATACTTAAATTGAAAATATATGTGTTATATCCAACATAACAAACCTTTTCATAATAAGATTGTCGATTATAGTTCCTTACACTTTTTGAATTTATTAAAACTTCACCAGAGTTGGGAATTAAGCCCGCCAAAATTAGTGAAATTATAGTGCTTTTACCACTCCCAGACTCTCCTACAATTGCATTAAATCCTTGTTTAAAGTTCATATTAATATCTTTTAAAACTAAATTATGTTCACTATAACCAAAGCTTAAATTAGATATGCCAACCTCTATTACTTTATCTAATTTCTCATTTCCCCATTTAACTTCAATTTCGTTTAAAAATTCGTAAATTTTTTTCCCAGAAGTTGCTCCATTCATTGCAACGTGGAACGCACTTGCTAATGCTCTCATTGGCAAAAAAAATTCAGCAGAAATCAAAATTAAAAATAGTGCAAGAATGGCAGAATTGATACCAAAAAGTGAATTCGTTTCTCTCACTGCTAATACTATAGCTGTCCCTGCCCCTGTGAAAGCAATTGTATCTATAATAGTTAATGATACCAATTGCATGAGCAAAACTTTCATTGTAATTTTTCTAAAATCTTCACTTTTTCTTCTAATATCAACACCTTTTTCTTGATCTGCATTATATATTTTAAGTTCCTTCATCCCTTGAAGGCTGTCAAAAAATACATCGCCCATCGAAGTATATTTATCCCAATATTTTGCAAATATTTTTTTAGCCCATTTTGAAACCAAAATTATAGATATTGGAATCAAGGGCAAAAATGCAATTAATACTAATCCTACTTTCCAATTAAAAATTGTTGTAATAACAAAAAGACATATTGGCGCAATCAATGCATTAAAAAAATTAGGCAAATAATTTGTAAAATATACATCAATTTGCTCTACTCCTTCTATAGATAATTGTGTTAATGAAGAAATACTTTGTTTATATGAAAACCCTAATTTTAATAACTTTTGATATATATCACTTCTTATTATCGTTTTGGCGTTATTTCCTAAATAATTTTTCATATTCCCACTAAAATAAAGGATGGTTAACTTTAAAATTAAAAACACAATTATTAAAGAAAAATAAATGACATATCTTTTTGTTTCATTTATTCTTAAAATTAACAAATTACAAATTAAACATATACACATAGTAATAAATACATTTAAAATATTGCTAAGCAACTCTAAGATTGTAATATGTACAATTTTTTTCTTATCCTTACCTAACATTGAAAATAACTTTTTATCTAACACATTTATCTTCCTAAAAATTTTTATATCATGCGTAACGCACATCTTATACACTAATGTTATATCTGCTTAACAAGTAAGTTATACACTATTAACTTATATAAATCAATCAAAAGACAAAAATTAGAGGAAATACTATCTTACCACTACAAGAGCTAGGTAAAAGTGGAGTTAGGGTTTTTGGTTTATTCTTAAACTTGCTTTAAATAGTTTATTTTTTCATAATTAATCAAAAAAGAATATTTAATAAAATTTTATCAATTATAATATTTATCTCTACTTAAAAGATCTTTTAAGTTGATTATCTTCTGTTTTTAGAGACAATTTCTACCATTAACGAAGCTAACTTTTTCAACACAACAAGTACCGAAAAATACTTGCGAATTAATTTTTTACAACTAAAAATTATTAAGCAAAAATCCTAAATAAGTGGGAATTGTCAAGATTTTATCTTTTCTTCCAATATTATAGCTTCCAAGTTTTATTGCACCGCCCACGTGATATTTTTCCGGATGAGAAAGGATTGTTTTTGTGCTTTTTGTATTTCCTGTAGTTGCTTTGACTTCAATTAAGTTTACACCACCTTTATACCTAATTACAAAATCAATTTCCAGTCCTGAATTTTTATGGTAGTAGTATAATTTTCGCCCCATTTTGGTAAAAATGTCCGCCATAAGATTTTCAAAAATTGCACCTTTGTACCCATAAAGATTCCCTTGAAGAATATCAAATTGCGTGCCATCTTCCAACATGCTGACAAAAAGCCCAGTATCTTGCATGTACACCTTAAAAACATCATCAATTGCATTACCCTCTAGCGGAAGTTCTGGCAGATTGAGATTATAGCATCGTGCAATAATTCCAGCATCTTCTATCCACTGAATACTTCCTTGAAATTTTGAAGCGGTTCCACTTTTTTTCACAACGGAGTATTGAAATTTTTTATTTTCTTTGCTTAGTTGTTTAGGAATAGATTGAAAACATTCTTTTATTAAAGGTTTGTCCTTAGCATCGGCATATTTTATCATATCATCTTCGTATGAACGAACAATATCGCGTTGCAATGCCAAAACGCTATTCATATGTTTCGTTTTTACAAAAACATCTACAACTGCAGGCATGCCACCGACGACGGTGTATTGAAGTATCAATTGCCTCATTTTTTCATGTAATGCTTTAGGGACCGGTTTTTCTTCGTTAAAACACTCTTTCAACATGTCTATTACTCGAGAATCGATTCCATTTGCCCATAAAAACTCTTCAAAATCGAGAGGATGCATTTGAATTATAGTTTCTGAACCAACAGGAATGGATTTCGGTTGTTTTCCATATTCTCTTACACCTAACAAAGAACCTGTTCCAATAACATCGAACCTGCCGTCTTCTCTGAAAAATTTTAATGCTGTTCTTGCTTCGGGACAATCTTGAATTTCATCAAGAATTATAACAGTTTCTCCTGGCTCAAATATGGCACTTGGACCAAGCAACGCCGACATCATCATTATTAGATTGTCGATTTCCAGCGAGCCGTCAAAAATAGAGATATAGGAAGGGTTTTTGAAAAAATTTAGATATACTTCGTGCTTATAGTATTTCTTCGCAAAATCACGCACTGAATATGTCTTTCCGCACTGACGACACCCCTTAATAATAAGCGGAGTATGATCTGGAATGTTTTTCCAATCTATTAAAGCCTGTTCTATTTTTCGTTTCAGCATATGAAGTCACCTCTATGTTATAGAATTATAATACACCAAAATATTTTTTATAGCGAGTTTATCTAGATAATAAATATTTTTTATAGCGAGTTACGATAAGATCCGTCGATTATTCTTGACAAGCATTATAATACGTATAATCGCTCTTCTATTTCATTAATTCATAAACATTCCATTATAAGGAGTCGAAATTACTTCAATAATCATATCAAAATTTAGACAAAAACTTATTATAAATAAGTGGCAAAATCACCACTATAAACAAATATGCAAAACAAGCAAAAAATGCCACGTACCAGTTCACAAGAAATCCTATAAATAAGAGAATTGAAAAGTCAACCAACTTAAATTCCAAAAATAATATATCAATGAAATATGCCTTTCATGATTTAATAATTAAGTTGATTACATGTGCTGCGATTGTAATTCCCATACAAGCAGGATTATGAGCGATACTTAGTGTTCTTGATGAAACCACATCTGGAATATCTCTTGAATAGCAAACATCCAAATTTTCTACGCTTTCTTTTCTTAATAAGCCCCTTAACTTACGCGCCAACCTATCATTCGATGTTTTATATATATCCTCAATAACAAATTTATTTAAATCAATACGATTCCCAGCTCCCATCGCGGAAATTATATATTTGCTCTCTCTCTTTGCTTTTAAAATTAAAGCAACTTTATCATTAACTGAATCAATTGCATCAACAATATAATCAAAATCTTCTTTGAAAATTTCATCCTGCGTGCTTTTATTAAATCTAATATTATATTTTTTTACTTCACATTCAGGATTAATATCCTTCATCCTCTTTTCAAGCACATCTACTTTAAATTGCCCTAGCGTGCTTCTTAAAGCTACTAATTGCCTATTACAATTGCTCAATTCAACGACATCCCCATCTACAATAATTATTTTTCCAACAAAAGATCTTGCCAGTATTTCAGCAACATAGCCACCAACCCCCCCGATGCCAACTATCAACACCTTTGCAGTTTTTAATTTATTAAAAGAATCCTCTCCCAAAAGGGATAATGTTCTATTTTCCATTATTTTTTAATTTCAATAGATAGTTCTCGAATTTGTTTTTCTTCAACAACATCTGGAGCGTTTGTCATTAAACAAGATGCATTTTGCACCTTAGGAAAAGCTATTACATCTTTTATATTATCTGTCTTAGCAATCAACATAACAAATCTATCTAATCCAAAAGCCAAGCCACCGTGAGGGGGTGCTCCGTATCTAAATGCATCAACAAAAAATCCAAATCTACTTGAAATATCATCTTTAGTCATTCCTAGTAAGTTAAACATCTTTTCTTGCATCTTAAAATCATGAATTCTAATACTTCCTCCGCCTAACTCCTGCCCATTGACAACTAAATCATATGCATTTGCCCTTACTTTTAGAGGGTCGGTATCGAGTAACGGAATATCCTCAATTTTTGCTGATGTAAATGGATGATGTACGGCAACATACCTCTTTTCTTCTTGATCATATTCAAGTAAAGGAAAATCTACTACCCACAAAACATCATAAATTGATTGATCAATCAAGTTATGTTTATTTGCAATCATTAAACGTAATAAACCTAGTGTTTCTTTTACAAGCTTCTCTTCTGCTCCAGCAATAATAAATACAGCATCACCTTTTTCAACATTGAGCAATTTATATATTTCTTCTTTTTCTTTTTCATCAACAAACTTTAGGAATGATGATGTTTCACTCTCGTTTTTATTCAATATCCAACATAAACCTGAAGCCCCACATCCTTTTACATAAGTCTGGTATTCGTCTACTTCTTTTCTAGTCATTGTATCAGCAAGATTTTTAGCATTAATTCCACAAACGAGGCCTTTTTCTTTCACTGCGTTTGCAAATACAGCAAAAGTACTATCTTTCACAATTGGAGACAAATCTTTTATTTTTAAGTCAAATCTAGTATCAGGCTTGTCGCTTCCGTAGTTATCCATAGCTTCTTTGTATGACATCTTTCTAATATTTTTATCAAGTTCTATATTTAAACATCCTTTAAAAACAGAACGCAATATTCCCTCAGCAATTTCCATAACATCTTCTGGCTTTTCTACAAAACTCATTTCCATGTCAATCTGCGAAAATTCTGGTTGTCTATTTGCTCTTAAATCTTCATCCCTAAAACATCTTGCAATTTGATAATATCTATCAAAGCCTGATATCATTAGTAGCTGCTTATATAATTGTGGGGACTGTGGTAGCGCGTAAAACTCGCCAGGATGCACTCTTGATGGAACTAAATAATCTCTTGCTCCCTCTGGTGTTGATTTACCTAAAAATGGCGTTTCAACTTCAATAAAGCCGTTATCTGCTAAATAGTTTCTAACAATTCTAGTAATCTTATCTCTAACCAATATTTTTTCTTGCAAGTATGGTCTTCTTAAGTCTAAATATCTATACTTTAATCGTAATGTTTCAAGGGCATTAACATCATCTTTAATAACAAAAGGTGTAGTTTCAGCTTCCGATAAAATTAAAAGTTCATCTCCCAAAATCTCTATTTCTCCTGTCACCATTTGCATATTAACATTTGTTCCACGAGAAATTACTGTTCCCTTAACACATACAACATATTCTGTTCTTAAAGTAGCAGCCTTTTCTAGAGCTTTTGAATTTTCATTAAATGACACTTGTACGATGCCTGTTCTATCTCTTAAATCAACAAATATGAGTTTCCCCATATTACGAGCCTTAGCAACAAATCCCATTGCTACAACCTCTTTACCTACATCCTCTTTTCTAAATTCACCACACATTTTTGTGCGCTTTAAACCATTTAAAAAGTCTGCCATATTATATCCTTCTATTCATTAAAAAATTGCCAATATCATCTATTGATTCCAAGTTGAAAACTTCACCTGTAAACATATTTTTAATTTGTGCCTTATTTGCATCTAACTCACTATCGCCTAAAACCATAACATATTTTGATTTTATTTTATCTGCATATTTCATTTGCGCCTTTGCAGAACGTGACATTAAGTCAATTTGAACAGGAATATTTTTCTCCCTCAAAATCTTTGCTATGCTTAGAGATTTAATTTTAGCACGCTCACCTAATGATGCAATGTATAAAGAAGGTTCTTCTTTTTCGCCACAATACAATCCCAAAGCTTCCATCGTTATTAATAACCTTTCTAGACCCATGCCAAAACCAACTGCCGGAATATCAACGCCACCAATTTGACTAACTAAATTGTTATATCTGCCACCGCCGCAAACTGTTCCTTGAGCTCCAATGTCAGTGCTAATAAACTCAAATACAGTTCTTGTATAATAATCTAAACCCCTAACAATGTATGGATTAACTGAATATTCAACTCCGAGCCCATTTAAATATTCTTTCACTTGTTCGTGATGTTTTTTACAATCATCACAAAGATAGTCTAATATTATAGGTGCCTTTTTGTTGATTTTAATGCACGCTTCCTCTTTACAATCAAGCATTCTCAAAGGATTTTTTTCATATCTTTCCTGACAAGTTTTACACATTGAAGATAAATGCTCTTTATAATAAACTATTAACGCTTGATTGTAATCTTTTCTACACTTTTCACAGCCGATACTATTAATGTTAAGGGATAATTTTTTAATACCTATGCGTTTAAACAACTCAAGAGCTATAAGCATAACTTCAACATCTGTTATAGCTTCAAAGGACCCAAAAATTTCTACCCCGAATTGATGGTGTTCTCTAAGTCTCCCTTTTTGTGGCTTTTCATACCTAAACACTGGTGTTAAATAAAACATTTTTGTAGGTTGCGGATTAGCATACAAAGAGTTTTCAACAAACGAACGTGCTACACCTGCAGTCCCCTCAGGTTTTAAAGTAATACTTTGTCCCCCACGGTCCTCAAAAGTATACATTTCTTTATTAACAACATCTGTCGTATCTCCTACACCTCTTAAAAATAATTCAGTGAATTCAAAAGTTGGAGTCCTAATTTCATTTAAACAATATGCTTTTGCTACTTCTCTTATTTGATTTTCAAGATAATGCCATTGATATGATTCTTGTGGCAAAACATCTTTAGTTCCCTTTGGCATCAAAATCATAAAACTACCTCTAAATTATATATTTTCTTAGATTCATGTTTTTAATAGTTTCATTTAGGTTCTTTTCAACATATTGCTCATTAACAATGATGTCAATTTGATCTTTCACTTCACCAGCCCTAAATGATATATCCTCAAGCAATTTCTCTAAAATTGTATGCAATCTTCTTGCACCAATGTTTTCACTAGTTTCATTTTCATAATTAGCAATCTCAGCTATTTTTTCAATTGCTTCTTCTGTAAATTTTACATTAACATTATCAACAGCTAGCAATAATGTATACTGCTTTAATAATGCATTCTCAGATGTTTTTAAAATATTGATAAAATCATCTTTTGTTAAACTATTCAACTTAACTCTAACAGGGAATCTTCCTTGCAACTCTGGTATTAAATCAGAAACATCCGCTATGTGGAATGCCCCTGCTGCAATAAACAAAATAAAATCTGTTTTAATAGTTCCGTATTTTGTAGAAACAGTAGATCCTTCAACTATAGGTAAAATATCTCTTTGAACACCCTCTCTAGAAACATCTGGGCCATTTCCGCCACCACCTTTCCCGCTCTTAGATGTTATTTTATCAATTTCATCGATAAAAATAATACCGTCACTTTCAGCTCTTCTCAAAGCTTCTTCATTAATTGCATCTTCATCAATAAGGTCAGTTGCTTGATCATCAATTAGAGCCTTCATTGCCTGCTCAATTGTTACCTTTCTTTTCTTCTTTTTCTTTGAATTTCCTGGCATTCCACCAAAGAAATCAGCTATATCTATTTCTAACCCCATGCCTGCTAACATAGGTGCTTTTTTAGCACTATCTGGCATTTCAATATCAATATATTCTTTATCTAGTTTTCCATTTTTGAAATCGTCCTCAATTTTCTTATTGTACGCTTCCTCCTCCATTCCTGGATACTTATCTCTTAATTGTGATAATGCTGTTTTTAATATAAGTTTTGCAACATTCTCTTTAACCTTTTCTCTTACTGCGGCTATCTTTTCTTCTCTAACCAGTCTTATCGAAACACCTACTAAATCTCTTATCATTGATTCAACATCGCGACCAACGTAACCAACTTCTGTAAATTTAGTCGCTTCAACCTTAACAAATGGTGCACCTACAATTTTTGCAAGTCTTCTTGCTATTTCAGTTTTACCAACTCCTGTAGGGCCTTCCAAAATAATATTTTTTGGTGTAATTTCTTCTCTTATATCGACTTGTAGTTTGCTTCTTCTATATCTGTTACGTAGAGCAATAGCAACGGCCTTTTTTGCATCCTCTTGCCCTACTATAAATCTATCCAATTCTTTAACAATTTCTCTAGGTGTAAATTCCATAATTATACTACCTCCACAGTTATATGGTCATTTGTATATACACACAATTCTCCAGCTATTTGCAGTGCTTTTTTTGCAATTTCTTCGGCCCTCATCTCTGTTTCAGTCAAAAGAGCTCTTGCAGCAGCTAAGGCATAATTTCCCCCGCTGCCAATTGCGCAACATCCTCCATCTGGATCTATTACTTCACCTGTTCCAGATAGAATTAACAAATTATCTTTATCGGCAACTATCATCATTGCATCTAGCTTTCTTGCTGCAATATCTGCTCTCCAGCCTTCAGCTAGTTCAACAGCACTCCTTAACAAATTGCCAGAGTATTTATTTAACATTTTTTCAAATTTTTCAGAAAAACTAAATGCGTCAGCTACAGAACCTGCGTAACCTAAAATTACTTTATCATCATATATTCTTTTAACTTTCACAGCTGTTGATTTTAAAACAACACTTTGTCCCATTGTTACTTGCCCATCACCTGCAATTGCTGTCTTTCCATCTCTTCGTACAGCACATATTGTCGTACCGCGAAACTCTTCCATAATATATCTCCTTAATTTAATAAATTACTCTTTATTATATCATTAATAGCAACATTAAAATATTCTTTTTTTCTTTCTTTTTTATCCCTAATATTTTTGTCTAATGGTTCTAAAAACCCTAAATTAGCATTCATTGGCTCAAACCTAACATCCTTATCCGTCGATATATGCCTTGCCAACGCTCCGGAAATAGTTTTTGCGGAAGGTATATATGGCTCTTTATTCTCTAAATAACGCGCCATGTTGATTCCGGCTAATGCTCCTGACATTATGGACTCCACATAACCTTCTACACCGGTAATTTGACCTGCAAAAAATATATTATTATAATCTTTCATTTGAAAATTAGCCTTCAAAAATTTTGGTGAATTTAAATATGTGTTTCTGTGCAAAACTCCATATCTAAAAAATTCAACATTTTCAAGCCCATTCAACATCCCAAAAACTCTTTTCTGCTCTGGAAAAGTTAAGTTAGTCTGAAATCCAACTATATTAAACATTTTTCCATCATTATCCTCTTTTCTAAGCTGTACTATAGCGTAATATTTCTCCCCATTCGGACCAAATATCCCAACCGGCCTCAAAGGTCCAAATCTCATCGCATCTACACCTCTTTTTGCCATGACTTCTATCGGCATACAACTTTCAAAAATTTTCAACTTTTCAAAGTTTTTTAATGGAACTGTTTTTGCATTTATTAACGCATTTGTAAAATTTAAATATTCTTCTTTATTTAGTGGAATATTTAAATATGCTTTTTCGTCACCTTTGTTATATCTTGATGCCCAAAAAACTTTTGACATATCAATACTATCACCAGAAATAATAGGCGCCACTGCATCATAAAAATACAAATCATCTTTATTATTTATAAGATTGATGATATCTCCCACCAAATCTTCAGAAGCAAGTGGTCCTGCCGCAATAATCGTTGGCTGTTCAATAAATACTTTTTTTACTTCTTCATTAATTAATGTAAAATTTGAAAATTTATTTAACTCTGCTTCAACCATAAGAGAAAACTTTTCTCGATTTATAGCTAACGCCGATCCAGCTTCAACTCTAGACAAATATGCTAACCTTAAAAGCAAACTGTCCATATACTCTAATTCTGCTTTTAAAATTCCAGATGCTGTTTCCTTCTCGGTACTTTTTAAAGAATTTGAACAAACCAATTCAGCTAAATGTTTTGTCTTATGGCATGGGGTCATTTTCTTATCGCGCATCTCATATAAATTAACTTTATATCCACGCTTTAACAATTGATATGCAGCCTCACAACCAGCCAATCCACCACCAATAACATTAACTAGTAAATTTTTTTCTGTTTCCATCTATTTTTCAACAATCTCCACATGTTCGCAAGACTTATTCAAACAAACATATTTTGTCAAAGATGATGTTTTTACAATTTTCATTTTGTCGTGACAAACAGGACAAAAATATGGTGCCGGTAAATCCCAAGAATAAAAATCACAATTTTTACTTGCACAAGCAAAATACAATTTCTTAGCCTTGGAGAATCTTTTAATAATTGGCGAACCACACTTAGGGCAAACTCCAACAATTTCACCATAGTTTAAAACATTCTTACATTCTGGATAATTTGAACACCCTAGGAATTGACCATATTTTCCTTCTTTAACTTGAAGTGTTCCTTTCTTACAAACTTGACAAACTATTCCGGTATCCTTAGGCTCAAGTCGTACTTTTTTACCATCACTTCTTGCTTTTTCGATTGATTTTTCTAACTTAGGATAAAATTTATTTATTGTTTCTTTCCAATCAATTTCTCCATCGGCTATTTTATCCAGTTCTGTTTCCATTTGAGATGTAAACTTAACATTCACAATAGTTGAAAAGAATTGTATAAGCTCATCTGTTACAATTTTTCCAAGTTCTGTTGGCTTTAAAAATTTACCTTCTTTTTCTGTATATTCTCTTTTAGATAAAACTTGCATAATGGTTGCATATGTTGACGGCCTCCCAATTCCACTTTCTTCTAAAACTTTAATTAATGTTGCCTCAGTATATCTTAAAGGTGGCTTTGTGAATTTTTGTTCTTTTAAAACATCATTTAAAATCAATTTTTCACCTTCCATGAACGATGGCAAATTCTTTGCTTCTTCATCCTTATCCTCATTAGTCTCTACAACAACATCAGTATATGCAGCAGTATATCCAGGGAAAACGACTGTTTTTCCTTTTAATGTAAATCCATACTCCTCTTCATTTTTTGCAACGATTCTTACATTTAACACATCATAAACAGCTGGCGCCATTTGCGATGCCACAAATTTATCATAAATCAATTTATATAGCTTATATAAATCATTATCAATTTTTCCCTTTAAATCACAAGGCTTAATATCTAAATTAATTGGTCTAATTGCTTCGTGTGCATCTTGAGCCCCTTTCTTTTCATAGTTTGGTGAAGATGATGGCAAATATTCAGGTCCATAGTTCTTTGCAATATATGTTCTTGCGTTTTGTTGTGCTTCTTTTGATACTCGCGTGCTATCGGTTCTAATATATGTAACTAAAGCAATATGCCCATAATTAGGAATCTCTATACCTTCATATAATTTTTGAGCCACTTGTGATACCTTACTTGCACTAAAAGACAACTTTGATACGGCATCTTGTTGCATTGTAGAAGTAGTAAAAGGTGGAGCTGGCTTTGAAATTGACTTTGATCTTTTAACAGAATCAACATATACTTCAGCACCTCTTATTTTACCTTCAATTCTATTAGCCTCATCACCATTTTTAATTTTATGCCTCTTCCCGTTAATATCTACAAATAATGTTTTATATGTTGTTTTTTGATTTATTTGAGAAACAAGTGCATGTATATTCCAATACTCTTCTGGTTTAAAAGCTTCTATTTCTCTTTCTAAATCAACGAGTAATTTTAATGCTACAGATTGCACTCTCCCCGCCGACAACCCTTTTTTTACAAGATCAGATAAAATAGGCGATATTTTGTATCCCACGAGACGATCAAGCACTCTTCTAGCTTGTTGCGCATTGACCAAATTCATATCTAAAACTCTAGGATTTTGCATAGCTCTATTCACTGCAGTATTAGTAATCTCATTAAATTCAATTCTGGCAGTATTATCTGGCAATCCCAATATTTGCATCAAATGCCAAGATATTGCTTCTCCCTCTCTATCCGGGTCAGTTGCCAAATAAATGATCTCTGCCTTTTTAACATGCTTTTTTAATTCTTCCACAGTTTTCTCTTTACCTGCAGATACTATGTATATTGGCTCAAAATTCTTTGATACAATAATGCCTAAATTGTTAGAGGGCAAGTCTCTAACATGCCCACCAGATGCAACAACTTGATAATCTTTTCCAAGATACTTTTCTATAGTTTTCGCCTTAGATGGCGATTCTACAATTACTAATTTCATCCCTACTTCCTTTTTTATTTTTTGATTTCAAAATTCTCTTTATTTCTTTTTTTGCTTTTCTTTTTTTATTCCGTAATTTTCTCTTACTTCTTTTTCAACTTTTACCTCATTTTTATTTTCCTTATCTTGCTTTTTAATTTTTACTTTATTTTTCCTATTTTCTTTTACAGCTTTAATGCCATCATTAAAACTCCTGACATGATCTGCTATATCTTTTACATCTTTAACTTCATCACTTAAAACTATCCTTGCAATTACATAAGCAAAATAGATAGTTAATAAAACAGCAAATACACTGAATGTTATTAATAACGAATCATCATACTTAAATGAAGTGTATTGTTTGTTATAGTTCGCAGATAAAATACCGGAGTTAGAAAGAATTACAGAGATATTAACAGCAGAAATTACTGAAAATCCTGCAAATATTCCAAACAATCTTAAGTCATGAACAAGCATTATATATACTAACAAAAGGATCAACCCTGCCGCATACAACATTGGGGTTGCCTTTGTTCCTAAAGATCCCATCGATATTAATAAAAATGAAGACAACAAAATTGTATCAGCACGATTTGTTTTAAAGAAATATGCATAAACCATAAATCCGATAATCGCTAACACATATATTATTCCAAAAATAACTAACGCCGTTGAAGCTGGTGTATTTCCTTTCCAGAAAATTGAATACAAATTAAAAGTATCGAAAGACAAAAATTCAAATGTCTTAAAATATTCTCCTTGTTTTGTAAATATATGAAAAATTTCCATTTTTGCAATTTTTGTATAGCTAAATGGAATGGCTAAAACCCAATACGACAAAATTGATGTAACGTACGATATACTAATACTCATTCTTGTCTCCTTATTACTTAAATATTCACCAACTGTGTAATAAACAAGAAGTGGTAATAACAATAAAACATAATATTCAAATGTCCAAGCCAAAGTAAACATCACTATTGCAAAAACAGGCCTTCTTTGCAAAATCCCATAAAACATCAACAAAATAAATAACATTGCGACAGAAAAATTATATAACATTGATGAATTTGTCATAAAGAAAATAGGTAATATAGCAAATACACCAGACGCTACTAATGCTACATTTTTCCCAAAGTATTTTTCAACAATTTTAAATATTACTAAAATTGTAAATAATTCAGCCATTAATCCTGGAATCCTTATTAACATTCCTAATCCCCAGGAAGTTGCAGTCATTCCAATTGCATTTGCAAATAATCCTATAAACCACTGAAGATACATCATCCCAAATGGCATAATTATTGATGATTCTTCATAAATTGCAGTTGGGGAATATTTCGCCAAAGTCAAACTAAAGGCAGAAAGCTTGTTCACTTCATCAACCACATTTACAGAAAAATACATCAACAAAAATCTAATTACAAAAGCAACAACTGTTATTATTCCTAAAATAAAAAAAGCAGAAGTAAAAAAACTTTTTACTGCAGTTTGATTTGATTGTTTTAATTTTGAACCATCAGGGTTGTTTAAAACAACTTTTAAACCATTATCATTCCCTTTATTCTTAAATTTGAAAATTAAAAATCCTGCACCCGCAACCACTAATAATGAAAGAATTCCCATCATCCAAACAAACGCTTTGCTTGATGGTGTAGATTTATATTCAATGGTCTCTTTAGAAAGAGATTGAACCGCAGCAGACGCTGGAATAGCCATTTTTGATACTTCCTCTAGTGATATGTTATCTATCTTTGCTTCTCCACGCGCTAGTCCAACAACGACAGAACCTAATCCAACTCTTAATGTTAAATCAGTTCCATAGTCATTTTTAAAATAAATTGTTTCCGTTTTCCACCCGTCTGTTTTCTCTTTAATATCTAGCCCTGCAAATTTTGGAACTTCCACAAAACCTATAAAAGCTCCTCTATACGAAGAATTTTCATCAATTCCAGCAATTTTATTTTGAATATTAAAATCCGCAGTAAGCTTATATGTTTTTCCTTTCCTTAATACAACTTTTTGCTCAGAATAAATTTGTCCACCACTAGAGTTTTCAATCTTGTAACTAGCATAACGTTTACCATGATTAGTAATTTCTTCATCTTCAACAATGTATGCTATTTCACCAACACTATTTTCTATCTGTTGACCCCATTGATCAACGCTCGCTGTTGTTTCAATTTCATTTTCTTCAAAACTCCCATTTGAAATCAAATTGTTTGTCTTAGTCTTACAAGAAGCAAAAATGCCAATCAACAACACTACCATCAACGTTGTTGTAAAAAATATTAGCGATTTTTTAATTGCCATATATATAAATCCCCTCCATAACGTGGTTAAAACATAATTAAGAATAACACGAAACACAGTAGGTGTAAATACATAATAATTATAATTAAAAATGTGAAACATGTTAAACAAAACAATAGTAAATGTGACAACCTACGTCATGTGTTATATAAAATTTCGAATGGTTTTATAAATATTTTATAGGTACTATACGGTCAATATTCGTTAGGCTAATTAAGTTGTCATAAAGGCAAACGACACCACCTTGTCCACGACTTATGCTAGGAATTTTATCAAGCACCCTAAATGCTTCTACATCTTTCCTTGTTGGGTCAGCGTGCTTTTTAATTTCGATAGGATGAAGAACGCCTGCATTCTCTATAATTAAGTCTATCTCATCCATTTCCTTGTCACGATAAAAATAAATAGGTGGCTCAAGAACGCCTTTATTATAATAACTTTTAATTATTTCAGACACGACGAAACTCTCAAAAAAGCACCTGCCATAGCACCGTTCTTTAATACTTCAGGAGTGTTCCACTTAGTTAAATAAGCGGCAAGTCCAGTATCTAAAAAGTAAATCTTAGGGGTTTTTATTGCTCTTTTCGTAATGCTATTTGAATATGGTTGTAAAAGATATACAATATTCGAAGCAACTAAAATAGAGAGCCATCTTTCGGCTGTAGGTTGGCTTATTCCAACGTCACGAGCAAGAGATGCAAGGTTTAATAAATTGCCAGTCATAGCGGAAACTGCAACCATAAACTTTGAAAATTTTACCGTATCGCCAATTTCAGTTAATTCTCTAACGTCTCGCTCTATATAAGTACGGAGATATGCACCATAAAACATTTGCCAATCAAAATCAGCATTTTCGCACAGTTCAGGCATACTGCCACGATGAATAATATTAAATCTTTCCCCAAAATAACATCTTTATATTCTACAGTCGAAATCGACCCTCTCAATCCATTACAATAATCCCAAATAAGTGAAGCTAATTGTTATTTGTTCATAGTTTTCTCCTATTATTTCAATTCTACCATATTTAATATGACAGCTTCCGTCATATTAAATTATTTTCTTTTGTTCTCCAAAGTGCAGCAGGGTGATTTTTTATATTTGCTACAATTTCTTCATTATCGAATAATAATTCAGGTGCATAAGTTTTATCTTTTAATTTAGATAAAAACTCTTTTTCGCCGTCTGTTAAAACAAGCAAATTTTTTATGTAGGCTATAACTATTTCCTTTGCTTTTTCAATATCAAACTTATCGTCTTTGGATATAACGGGTTTTAATTGAGTTTTATATTTTCTATAATCTAATCTTTCAACATTCTTATAATCTAATGTTTGAATATCGTAATCCCCACCGATAGCATTATAAAATACAAGGCATTTTCTAAGAAGTTCCGTATCTTTTATAACATTATTTTCTATCATAGCGTTAACGTCATATAGATCTCTTGGCGTAGCACGTGATAGAAGAGCGTTAATTTTACTTGCATATAGTTCAGTAGTGTTTAAGGCTAAAACTTCAAAATCTTCTACGATACCCTTCGTTAAAACTTTCTTCTTTTCAAGCGGTAAAACGTGACATCTATCCAAGAAGTTAATTTCTACCTTTATATTGTCACGATTGCCTGCATTGTTAATATAATTGAATAAAAACGACGTTAAAGCGAAATGGTCACGAGAATCTGCAAGTGAATAGCCTTCTTGCCACATATAGTCGGTTAGGCGCTTTTTGAACTTCTCTTTAATTTCAGGCAATTCTTCCTTGCCAACGTTTACGGTAAAGTCTAAATCGATATCAACCGAAAGGCGTGGAAGCTCTACCGCGGTTAGATTGATTGCCGTACCACCTTTAAGAGCAAGTTTATCTTTAAAAACAACGTCGCTGTTTAAGAATTTTAATATTTCGGAAAGACGTAAAACCTTTTCCAAAGTATCTTTAATAAAGTTAGATTCTTGGGCAAGTCTTGTCAAGTATTGTCTTGAAAACTCCATTAATATCCTCCGTTTAGGCGAGATTTAAGATTTTTGGGAGCCATAAGTTTCCACTTAGAATTAAATTCTATATCTTTATACTCGTCTTGTAAAAAATACTTTATTTGATTGGTTAGTTTAGTGTTGCACTCTTCAAAAAACGAATCGGTTAACATAAACTTATCTTTGAAATGTTCTAATACGTAGCCTGCTTTTTGATATAAGAATACCGAATCGTAAACTTTTAACGTTTCAAATAGTTTTGTTTCGTCCAAAACACG
Organism: Bacillota bacterium; assembly: GCA_023396095.1. Lineage (GTDB taxonomy): Bacteria > Bacillota > Clostridia > Christensenellales > UBA3700 > JAEWXG01. Next base: position 23,774 of record JAEWXG010000003.1, read on the forward strand.
TATTTGGTCAAGTACATTTAAGACTTCGTCAATGCCACCACCTGCGTCAATATCGTCAAGGCAGTCAACAACCGTACGCTCAAGAGAAGTTACGCGCACTGCGGCAGTTACTATATTCATAATTTGAACGTCGTGTTTTAGCGGTTTACGAACGTAGTCGATATCGTCAAAAGTAAAATCGTTGAAGCGCTTTTTACTACCCACTGTAACGGTATTAAAAACTTGATTAGCCACGCCAAAATACTCAAAGGCAGAATGATAACACACGCAAGCATCTTCAGCTATTTTTGTAGCAAGCTCAAATTTTGTAGTAAGCGGATATCCCGACACGTCAACTTGAACATATAATCCGTTACGGACTTTAACAATTTTTTTTGAACGAACTTGCCCCGCTATCCAATTTTCGTATTGTTTATCATTTTTAAAATAGCCTATAACATCCTTTTTTGTAAACGTATAAGGGATAAATTTTGCCATTTACATATCCTCAAAACCGATTTTAACTATTTCAACATAAAACACTACAAAAGTCAAGTGTTTTGTGTAGATTTGGTTAATAATTAGTAATTTCTACTTAATTTACTTAAATTCCACAGAAAAAATCAACGTTTTTCACGCATTTTAGGTATAAAAACACATGTTTTAACTATTTTAACACAAAACACTGTTTTATACAGGGTTTTGTTTTGGTTTAGTTAATATTCTATACAAATATACCCTTTCGGGATTATTTTTAAGTGTTTGGCGTGCATTATACCTAAACGGGTATATTTTATCATAACGTAGACTTAATCCTCGTCGTCCATAGATTTTATCTTCTTCTAGTTTCAAGGATTTGAGCCACTCTTCTTTTTTCCGTTGAACTACTTGGTAGTTTATACTTCCACGCGGACAGCACGACAATAGAAAGTTAAAATCTTTTAACTTGTTGCGAATCTTGTCTTGGGGTCGCAGGCTTCAATCTTCGGCTTACGATAAGCGTTATATAAGGTTATAAAGCACTTCCAACTATACGCCATCAAGTTTTGCTTTGCCGCACGTTTGCAATACCTACGCCAACATAGCCTGATTGAAGAACGATGTTTACACATTTGGAACTCTTCCCACTTAAAATCGGGAATCAGATATCCGTCCCCTGCTTTCGCCCTTTCGGGGAATAATAAGCAAGCAATTTCTTCTTCACTCATATCATTTAGCACGTAAACTTCAATTTCTAACGCCTTTATTCTCTTTAGAATAGTCCATACAGTCGTGCGAGAACAACTGCAAAGGGTAGCGATTTGGCTGTTATTGTTGCCTTTTTGGTAATATTCAATGATTAACTTGTATTTTGACATAATTTTCTCCTTTTTATCGCCATTATTTACCCATAGCGGTAGATACAGGAAAGTGTTCAATTTGAGGAACCACCACGCTTTTTTTGACCGATTTTTGACTTCGTAAGAGATTCTTAAGAGAAAAAAGTAGTCACTCCCCGAAAAGAATGACTACTAAAACGTTGTTTTTAATTAAAAATTGAATTTTTACCGCTTTTTGGCGCTAATTCTTAGCCCCTCGGATTACGGATATTCGCCTGCGCAAAAGCTTTCAAAAGCGACCGATAGGTAACATTACTGTCTGCAATCGAAAATCGCCCGTCTTCGGGATATATGTTATCGCCCGACTGTACGCAATATTTTTTTATGCCGTTTTTCCGTATTTTTCTGAATTTTTAGCCAATCCCGATTGAGTGAAATATAACCGTTTTTACAAAAACATCGCCATATAATGCGGAATAGTGAGTTTTACATCGCTCGTGCCGACGTTTCCGTCAACGATTTTATATGCCGCCGACGGTTTATATGCTTCTATAAATCTGTTCAGCGATTTTGTTGCGGTATTTCCCGCTTTCACTTCCACTGGAACCACTTCTCCGTTTTTTTCTATCAGAAATTCCAGTTCGTTGGAATCGTCGGGCTTGTAATAATAAAGCGCGTAACCGTTTTTCACCAACGTTTCGGCGATAATATTTTCGTAAATACCGCCTTTGGCATTCCCCTTTATCGTGTTTTCAAGAATTGCTCTTTTGGTTTCAAAACCGTACATAGCGCACAGCAAGCCCGTATCGTTGATATACAATTTGAACTGATCTTCATCGGCGTTCGCCATCAACGGCAGATACGGCTCGTGAATATTGTAACACGGATTAACGATATTCGAGTCTTTCAGCCATTGAACGCTTCCGCCGTATTTTTTGCTTGTCTGCCTTTTTTCCACGGTGGAATACTGAAACTTCGTAATCTCTTTCGCGAGTTGTTTCGGGATAGCGTCGTAACATTTGCGCACCTTTATTTTTTCTGCGCCCTTTGCGTGTTTTGAAATATCGAAACGGTAGTTTTCGAGAATTTTTTCCTGCAATGCGGCAACCCTCGTAAAATCGTGATTATCGGCATAATCTGCAACGACTTCGGGCATACCGCCCACCACCATATACTCACGGAACAGCGTTTCGTATTTTTCATTTAGCGCGAAAGGTACTTTTTCTTTTTTATCAAAAAGTTCTTTCAGGTAAAAAATTCCGCTTTCGTACCCTTCCGCCCAAAGAAATTCCTCGAAATCAAGCGAATACATCGTAAGAAACGTTTCGTATCCGGTAGGAACAGATTCGGGTTCTTCCGTATTTTCGTCGGCGTCTTCCCCGTATGTCAGGCCTAAAAGACTTCCGGAAGTGATAACGTCGAATCTCCCGTCCTCCGCAAGAAATTTCAACGCGGTACGCGCGCTTCCGCACGCCTGAATTTCGTCTAAAAATATCAGCGTATCGCCTTTAACAAGATTTACTCCGTTTATCATAGCCGTCATTCTTTTATAAACGGATTCTGCGTCCAACGTTCCCGCAAAAATCTGTTTTAATTCCTGATTTTTGATAAAATTGATTTCGACAAAACTTTTATAGTCTTTTTTCCCGAACTCGCGGATAAGATAAGTTTTCCCGACCTGTCTTGCACCTTTCACCATCAAGCAGTTATTACGATGCGTATTTTTCCATTCGACAAGTTTCTGATATGCCTTTCTTTTTAACATAACGTTTCTCCGAAATCAGGTTTTATTATCGATATTGTACTCGTTTTTTTGTATTTGTCAACCGAAAAGGAATAAAATTGGATATTGTTTTATTGTAAAAAGGAATAAAATCAGAATATCGTAAACCCGAAATCTTTTTATTAGTCTGAAAGCATCAAAAAACGCCGCCCTCCGCAAAAGCAAAGGTCGGCGTTTTTCTGTCTGCCGGTAAAGTTACATAAACACTCTTACCGTCAGATCGTGCCATTGATTTTGCCTGAGCATTCCGTCCCGTTCTTTCCGGTAAGATTTTGCTTCTTTATAATCTATCGTAAACTCCCATACAAGTCTTTTCATATCGTCGGATTTGTCCGCAAGGTCAAAATTCATATACCAGTTGAAGCACGTTTCCGTAACGGGAACAATCGCAAAGCGTAGCGATCTGCGTGCGGTTGTTTCCTTTTAAGTAATACTCTAAAATCAATTTATATTTCGACATAAAATACCTCTCTTTTATCGCCCTCTTTTACATACAACAGTATATATGGAAAAATGTAACATTTGAGGAATCAGCCCGCAATTTTAGCACATTTTCCGATTTTCGCCCGCTTTCAGAAGAGTAAAAAAACAGCCAGACTCAAGCGAGAATGGCTGTTTTTCATAAAATTCAGTATTAAAATGCCGGAATTTAACCGTTTTTCGCCAAAAGCTTACGCCCTCGGATTACGAATGTTAGCCTGTGCGGCTGCCAATCTTGCAATTGGTACTCTAAATGGAGAACAAGAAACATATGTTAATCCAATATTATGGCAGAACTCAATCGTAGAAGGATCTCCACCATGCTCACCACAAATACCAAGTTTGATATCCCTTCTAACCTTTCTTCCATCATTTACTGCTATTTGCATTAATTTTCCAACGCCAACTTGATCTAGTCTAGCGAATGGGTCTGATTCATAAATTCTCTTTTCATAGTATGAATCAAGGAACTTACCTGCATCATCTCTTGAAAGTCCAAATGTCATTTGTGTTAAATCATTTGTACCAAATGAAAAGAACTCGGCTTGTTTAGCAATTTGATCAGCAGTTAATGCTGCTCTAGGTATTTCAATCATAGTTCCAATTAAATACTTTAATGAATATTTTTCTTTTGCTAAAATTTCTTCAATCTTTGCAACTACAATATCCTTTACATATTTTAATTCTGCAACTTCTCCAACCAATGGAATCATAATTTCAGGAACGATATTATGTCCTTCTTTATTATACTTAATTGCTGCCTCAATTACTGCTTGTGCTTGCATTTCAGCAATTTCTGGATATGTTACACTTAAACGACAACCTCTATGTCCTAACATAGGGTTAGATTCGCTTAAATCACTTATTATATTCTTCAACTCAGCAAAATTTATATTTAATTCTTTTGCTAAATCTTGAATTTCAGAATCTAAATGTGGAACAAACTCATGTAGAGGTGGATCCAAGAATCTGATTGTAACAGGTCTATCCCCCATCTCTTTATAAATCTCATAGAAATCCTGTCTTTGCATTGGTAATAATTTAGCTAATGCCTTCTTTCTAGCCTCAACTGTTTTTGCTACAATCATTTCTCTTACAGCTAAAATTCTATCACCACCAAAGAACATGTGTTCTGTACGGCAAAGTCCAATTCCTTCTGCTCCAAATGTTACTGCATTTTTTGCATCATTTGGTGTTTCAGCATTTGTTCTAACTTTTAATGCTCTATTTTCATCTGCCCACTTCATAATTTTATCGAAATCACCAGTAATTGATGCAGGAGTTGTTTCAACTTTTCCTTCATAAACATTACCAGTATTACCATCAAACGAAATAAAGTCTTCTCTTGTATATGTTTTACCAGCGACAGTCATTGTTCCTTTTTCTTCATTAACAATAATTGCTCCACAACCAGCAACACAACAAGCTCCCATTCCACGCGCAACTACAGCAGCGTGAGATGTCATTCCCCCTCTACAAGTTAAAATTCCTTGAGCAACTTCCATACCTTTGATATCTTCTGGAGAAGTTTCAAGTCTTACTAATACAACCTTTTCCCCGTTCTTGCTTCTTTCTACAGCTTCTTGTGCAGTAAATGCAATTTTACCACAAGCTGCACCTGGAGATGCTGGAAGTCCTTTTGCAATTGGTGCGTGTTTCTTAATTAACTTAGCATCAAAAGTTGGATGTAATAATGAATCTAATTGTTTTGGCTCTATCATTAGTAAAGCTTCTTTCTCAGTTTTTACTCCTTCTGCTACTAAATCAACAGCTATTTTTAAAGCCGCTTTAGCTGTTCTCTTACCATTACGAGTTTGCAACATAAATAATTTGCCTCTTTCAATTGTAAATTCCATATCTTGCATATCTTTATAGTGAGCTTCTAACTTATTTGCAATATTAACAAATTGTTCATAAACTTTAACATCTATTTTCTTCAAATCTTCAATTGGAGATGGTGTTCTAATACCAGCAACAACGTCTTCACCTTGTGCGTTCATTAAGAATTCTCCAAACAATTTCTTTTCTCCTGTTGCAGGATCTCTTGTAAATGCAACTCCGGTTCCAGATGTATCTCCCATATTTCCAAATACCATAGATTGAACATTTACTGCTGTTCCCCAGCTTCCTGGAATATCATTCATTCTTCTGTAAACAATTGCTCTTTCATTATTCCAAGATCTAAACACAGCTTCAACAGCATCAATTAACTGCTTCTTTGGATCTTGTGGAAATTCAACGCCGTGATCTTTCACGTATAATGCTTTAAACTTAACGATAACGTCTTTTAAATCATCGGCAGACAAATCTTGGTCTGTCTTTGCTTTTACTGCCTCCTTTTTCTCATCTAAGATTTTTTCAAAATTCTTTTTCTCAGAACCCATAACAACATCTGAGTACATTTGAATAAATCTTCTATAACAATCATATGCAAATCTTGGATTATTAGTTAATGCTGCCAACCCTTCAACTGTCTTGTCATTCAAACCTAAGTTCAAAATTGTGTCCATCATCCCTGGCATAGAAGCACGTGCTCCTGATCTAACAGATACTAAGAATGGATCTTTTTCATCACCTAGTTTTTTACCAGCCTTTGCTTCAACTTTCTCTAATACATTGAAAATCTCTTCAATGATTGCTGGACTAATTTTCGCATTATCATTGTAATATTGAGTACAAGCCTCCGTTGTAATAATAAAACCATAAGGAACTGGCATTCCTAATGATGTCATTTCTGCCAAGTTGGCACCTTTCCCGCCAAACAAAGCTCTCTTGTCGCAATCAGCTTTAGCAGCTTCATCAAACAAATAAACAAATTTTGTCATATAGACCTCCTACTTTTAATTAAACTCTTATTTTAATTGAGTTTGTGCTTTTTATGTTTTATATAAATATACTAATAATGACATCAAAAATCAAGAAAATGCACATAATATATTGGTAATCTTGTTATCAAAATTTTATACAACGTATTGATTGATAACTATAATTAATTTGCTTCCACAAGATACTCATAACGCATCTCGTTTAGAGAAATTCTTTATTAAAACTTTTTATTAATCGTTATTTATGCGATTTTTTACTTGCAGAATATAAAATATTATAAAAAACATAAAACTATGCATCACTATTTGTAATTTTCAAGATAAATTAAAAGTGTATTAAATTTTGTTTCCAGCTCAAACGATATATATTTTGATAGCCAGGATAATATTCGTACGCTTTCAACTTTTTCAGATTGAATTTCATCCAGCTTTTCTTCTCCTTTCATCTTTAATATATAATTCATTTGTTTGAGCGCTCTTTGGGAAAGAACATTATTATCATCACTTTCATTTGATTCAATTAAACCACCTGGCGCCGGATAAAATTTTGCTCCACTAATTAATTCATTATTTGTTACGCTAGATTTTGTAAAATCAAAATTATAGCCTACTATACTTAATGACTTCAAAAGAGTATATACTAAAAATTTCTCTTCAGTATCGTCAGAGTATGTAATGTTTTTAATTCCTTTCAAAATTTCAACAGCCAATTTATCATCCGGCATATTATCTTTTGTAAATCTATTTAAAAAATCTATTAAAACAGTTTTAGCCAAAAATTTTTTATATGATCCTTGTAATTCAAAAAAACCGTCTATCAAATCAAATGATGTGATAATATTATTTCTATCCGACAAAACAAACTCCCCGAAAGCCATTGATAAAGTGGCATTTTTTAATTTAGAACCTACTTTATTTACTCCCTTCGCTATTGCCGTGATTTTGCCTTTACCAAACAAATACAAAGTTACTAATTTGTCTATGTTTTTGTAATCAATGGAATATAAAACTATCCCTTGCCCTTTTATATAGCTCATTTATATTTCTTTTTCGTCATAGCCTAACAATTTGACTAAATTGTCGGATTTTCTCCAATCTTCTTTTACTTTTACAAATAAATTTAAGAAGACTTTTTGTCCTGTTAATTTTTCTATTTCATATCGCGCCGCTGTTCCAATATGTTTAATCATCTCTCCAGATTTCCCTAGAATTATTTGCTTGTGAGCCTTCTTTTCACAAACAATACTCGCATATATTTCTACAACATCATTTTCCTTAACCCTATATTGATCAATTTCAACGGCAATACCATATGGCAACTCATCTTTCAACATTTGCATCGTTTTTTCTCTTATCAGCTCTGCAACCATAAAGCGTATATTTTTGTCAGTATACATATCTTCCGGATAAAACATATCTCCATCTTTCAAATATTTAAAAACTTCATTAACCAGTTCTTTAACATTTTTACCGGTTCTTGCAGAAACAGGTATTATTGCCTTTATCCCTTCTATTTCAGAAATTTTTAAAATACTCGCTGGAATCTTCTCAACGCTAACAACATCACCCTTATTTAAAACAACAATAACAGGTATATTTTGCGACACATACCCTCTAATTTTGTTTAAATCATCATCTTGGATCTTCTTATCCAAAGCAATAACATAAATAATGACATCTACTTCTTCTAACGCGCTATTAATTGATTTGATCATATATTGAGAAAGCGAATTACGTGGTTGATGCATTCCAGGCGTATCAATAAAAACTATTTGACCTTCATCAGTCGTTAAAATACCATTTATTTTATCTCGTGTTGTTTGTGGATGATAAGACACTATAGATACTTTTTCGCCTATTATAGAATTTAATAAAGTAGACTTTCCTACATTGGCTTTTCCAACAATTGATACAAATCCTGTTTTCATAACTTAATCTCTTTTTAATTTTTTATTTTTTTTCGATAACTTTGCAAAAATTTCTTTTTGCGCAAAAATCATTTGTTCTTCATCTTCTTTGTCTATATGATCATAACCAAAAAGGTGTAAAATTCCATGCAAAGCTAAAAATGAAATCTCTCTATCAATGGTATGCTCATACTTTACTGCCTGCTCTTTTGCGATATCATAACAAATATCTATCTCACCAAGCATAACCCTATTTGTTTGAGGATTAATATCGGCTTGATATTTAATTTTATCAAATGGTTTTTCAAATTGAATATACGGAAAACTTAGAACATCTGTCGCTCTATCGATTCCTCGATGCATAAGATTCATCTCTTTAATTTCAAGCAAGCTCACATTATTAAACTCTATTTCAAAAATATCTTCTACATGAAGAAACTTAATTGCTTCTCTATATACCTTTTTTATCAAGGTTTTCTGTTTAAAACTAAATTTTGAAAATCGCAACAACATATGCTAGCTTAACCTGCATTACAACTTCACTGAATAATCAATACGCTTATGATTAATTGCTGGGATAACTGACTCTATTGTTTTTCCAATAATTTCAAGTTCTTTCAAAGTAATATCACAATTAACAAATTGACCTTCTTCAATTTTTTCTGCAATAACTTTTCTTATATATGCTCTTAACTCTTGAGTCGTCATCGGTCTTACTCTTACTGTAGCTTCTACAATATCACAAAGCATTATAATAGCTGACAACTTGCTTGTTGGAATAGGCCCTGGATACCTATATGGTGCAGAATCTAGATCCCCTTCTGTAATTGATTGTGCCTTATTATAAAAGTATAAAATTTTAGAAGTTCCATGATGCTCATATGCAATTTTTGCAATTTCCTCAGGCAATCCGGCATCTTTTAACATGTGATACCCGTCATACGTATGTTTTGCTATCATTTTTACAGATATTTCTGGAATTAACTCATTATGTGGGTTAAAACCATCCACTTGATTCTCAATAAAAAATTCTGGATGATTCATTTTACCAATGTCATGGTAATATCCTCCAATTCTTGCTTGATATGGATTTTCATTAATTGCAAGGGCGCATAACTCAGCCATATTTCCAACCGCCAATGAATGCTGGAATGTTCCTGGTGCGTCTTTGATTAGTTGTCTTAAGAGTGGCTGATCAAAGGAAGAATATTCGGCTAACTTATAATTTGTCCAAACACCAAATAATGATTCTACAATTGGCATTATCGTAGTAAAAATTGCTATCCCTAAAAGATCTCCCACCAACTTAAATAAAGCGTTTCTTGCTAAGTCAATAGGTTCCTTTACAACAATGAACGATGCCACCATGCTAAGAGGGAATAAGATTATTGAAAATAATAATGTTCCCCATAAAAGTCTAAAACGTGTCTCATTTTTCCTTGTCAAAAAAATCATGCCAAACGATGAAATTGTTGATAATACAACAGCTAAAATTAAGTTAATTATATCTGTAAGATTTAATCCTGATGCAATACTAACAACAATAATACTAAATCCTAATAATGTGCTTGCAAGCAATCCAATTCTTCGTCTCACAAGCAATCCCACACTAACACCAAGAGCAACTATAGGCATAGCATAAATGCTAATATATTTTTGCACCAATATACATAACATAAAACATAAGTACATTAATGAAAAAATTAAAAACATATCTCTTGCTAAATATGCTCTTTTGTCATAAAACAAAATTAAATAAAGACAAAACTCCACAAAACATATTGCAACAACTACTGACGCTCCGGTTGCTTTAATTGCTAGTTCTAAAGTCAAAGCTTCTGCTAGCAATATGGTCAATAAATACGTAAGAACAAACGTTGCAATAAAAACTATTACAGATGTAAAAAATGGCTTCCTAAATAATTGTGCTATCTTTTTTTCTCTTTTTTCAATTATTTCAATATTGTTGTTTTTTATTTTATTTTTTACTTGCGTTTTTCTTTTTGAAATTTTCATAAATTCCTCTCCAAATCATCTATAAAATCAGATGTAATCTCATTTGAATTTTGTTTTCCATAAAGTTCTTCATCAGTCATAGCTAGGGCCTCATCGCCAATATCAATTGCTTCAGGATATTGATTATACTCATCTACATCCGTTAAAGGAATATCCTGAAAGCTACTTTCATTGTCTTCTTGTTGAGTTGCTTGAGTTGAAATTGAAGAAACCATTGGAAAATCTCGTTCTGAGAATGTCATTGTTGATCCTCTAAATGTAAAATTAATATCCTTCAACTCACCATTTCTGTGTTTTGCAATAGCCAACCGAATTTCTCTTGTATCGTCTTTATTATCCTCATCGGAACTTTTTACATTATACAAAAACATTACAATATCAGCATCTTGCTCAATTGCACCAGAATCACGTAAATCAGATAACTTTGGATTTTCAGGAGCTGATCCAGTCTTTTTAGCATTCTCTCTTTTATCTATGTCTCTTGATAACTGTGATAAAACAATCACAGGAACTTGCAATGATTTTGCCATTATTTTCATCTTTCTTGAAATCTCTGCAACTTCTTGCTGCCTGTTCTTATTTTTATTATCTCCATCTGAAGAAAGTAACTGCAAATAGTCAATAATGACTAAATCTAGTTGCCCCTCCTGTCTTTTAAGTTGCCTACATTTTGCAGCAATTTGATCTGGTGTTATTCCTGCTGTATCATCAACAAACACCTTAGATTCGTTAATTAATGATAAAGCTGCTTGATAATTCCTCATTGCATTAACATTTGAACTTAATGCAATGTCTTTTTTATTAATTTGAGTTAATCTTGCTAAAATTCTATCTGCAATTTCTTCACTAGACATTTCTTGATCAAAAATAACAATCCTTTTTTGTTCAGTTTTGCTATTATATTTTTTCTGTTTATTTTCTTCCAAAATATTATTGCAAATTATATTGATAGCAAACGCTGTTTTTCCACATCCTGGTCTTGCTGCAATAACAATATATTGCGATGGCAAAAAACCTCCTACAACTTTATCTAAAGTTTTAAAATATGTTTTAACTGTTTTCTTTGCCGACTTATGAATCAAAGTATCTTGAATATTTTTTATACAAACACTAGCAGATTCAGATAAAGGTCTCAAATTTTCATCATTATCTTGAATGCCTAAACTCACGATTAAATCTTCTGCTTCAGCTTTTAAAACCTCAGGACTTTTATCCGTATTTGACTCACTAATAAGTTTCTTTCCTACTTTAGACAACTCTCTTGAACAAAAAGTGTTATAGAAAATTTTAAACAATATTTCAAACATCACAGCTTCTGTTTCATCTGTTGCAATTTCCCAAATATATGTTTCACCGCCAACTTTGCTTAGTAAGTTCTTCTTCTCTAAAAAATTAATTATAATTACAGGCTCAAATCTTCCAGCATTTTGATCTGATAACTCTCGTAAAGCTTCAAAAAGAATTTTATTATTTTCGTAATAAAAATATTTTGGCAAAATTTTACTTATTAATAAGTCCGCTTTCTGCTTTTTTCCGGCATCAAATATAGAAGCTAATATTTTTTTCTCTATCGTTAAATCTTGCGCTATCTTGTCTTCAATAACTGTATTCGTTTTTACGGCTTTAACCATTATCTCTACACTCCCTCTCTAAGTCAGTTAAAATATTGTTAAATTCTTGCATAGCTATATTAAACGTCTCAACTTTTTCTAAGTTTACTCCAGCAACTTTTAATATTTCAACAGGCGACATACTACCACCTAACGATAAAAATTTGAAATACTTTTGTAATTTTTCTTTATCTCCAGATAAAATATTATTTGCAATAATAACGGCAGATGTAATCCCTGTAGCATACTTATAAACATAAAAACTATTATAAAAATGTGGGATCCTGGACCATTCATATTGAATAAGTTTGCAAGAAACAACATTCGAACCATAATAGAGTTTATTTAACTTTAAATACTCCTTATTAAAGAATTCGCTTGTTAAAGGATATCCTTGTTCATAGTGTTCATGTGCTAATTTCTCAAATTCTGCAAACTGAGTTTGTCTAAATAATGTTGTTCTAAACATATCCAAATAGTATGATAAAAGATATTTTTTTAACTCTTTATTCGTTGTAGTTTTTAGTAAATATTTTAGAAGCAAGACTTCATTTACCGTACTTGCTACCTCAGCGACAAAAATTTCATATTGAGCTGTAGCATATGGTTGCTCTTTATGTGAAAAATATGAATGCATGCTATGGCCCAATTCATGAGCAATAGTAAATATATCATGCGTCGTAGGGAAATAATTTAAGAGCACATATGGTGGTGAATCATATGTTCCCCACGAATAAGCTCCGTTTCTTTTACCGGGAGTTTCATAAACATCTATCCAACGTTCCCGTACTGCTTTATCAATCAAATTGACATATTCGTCTCCTAAAACTGCTAAAGCACTCTTAACCGTTTCTAATGCTTCCGCATAAGACAATTTAATATCTTCAACATTAAATATTGGAAGATGTAAATCCCACATATTCAACTTTTTATATCCTAATTGGTTTGCTCTTAATTTAAAGTATCGATGCAAATTTTTCAAATTAGCATGTACGCTTTTTATCAAATTTTCATAAACATTGATAGTTACATCCTCTGATACCAATGCTTGATCCATAGCACTTTTATACTTTCTGGCTTTTGCATAAAAACAATCAGCTTTAACTTGCCCGGCATATAATGTTGATATAGTTTCATTCATATTTTTGTATGAGTTGAACATATTTTTAAATGCTTTTTTTCTGATACTTAAATCCTTTGACGATAAAAACATTGAATAGTTTCCGTGAGTAAGTTCTGTTAAAACATTCTCATCATTTCTAACTTTATTAAATTTTATTTCGGCATTATCAAACGCCGAAAAAGCTGCATGGAAATCGTCCGAAAAGGACCCCACCCCTGCTAAAAGTTCTTCTTCTTTTTCAGACAAAATATGCTCTTTATTTATTGCCATCTTACTTAAAGAGTATTTATATTCCTCTAATAGTTTATCTTCCGAAAATTTAATTAAATCCTCTTTTGAAAAATTGTTAATTTGTGGCGACACAAAAGATGTTGCTTCTTGATATTCAACAATGAAATTGCTTATTTTCTTTACTTGTTCTTGATATATATTAGACTTCGCATCTTGATCTAAACTCATTTTTGCATAAGTAAACAAATTGGAAATTTTTCTTGAATAATTATCTAAACATTGAAAGCAATTAAAAAGATCTTTTGCTGTTTTTAAATTGTTTTTAAAAACAAGGATGTTTTTATATTCTTTTTGTACTATTTTATATTCATCTTCCCAAGCAGAATCGCTAGGAAATAATTTTGTTAGATCCCACTTATATTGCTCTTCTATATCACTTCTATTTTTATATTGCATAAACACCTATTTAAAACACGATATAAATTATTATATCATAAATCATTATATCAATATATAAATATATATACTTCAATCTTACCTGCTACACTATAAAAAAGGGATTTTATTGAAAAATCCCAATTATTTTAATTTTCCATATAACCTTGAAAGTGCATATATGTATTTTTACAAATTTAGTTTTAATATGAGTAAAACATCATTATATGTATGTTAATTATAAAAATACATAAAAAGTTTTTAAAATTAAAATCTAAAAACTGTTTATGAAATGTAATCTTCTTAATGCTCTTAATTATTATAATCTAACTTGAGATACTGAGGCTTTATCCATCCCTTTTTCCTAAATATTTCCCCTAGCACCCAACAGATTAATGCAGGCAATACAAACATTAATAGAATAATTCCTAAATAAATCATCCAAGGCTCTAATCCTGCTTCATTTGATGCCTTAAGTGTCATAATAACACCTACAAAACCTGATGTTCCCATCCCTCCGCCAGAAAATGTACATCTTAATTTAAATAAGGTAGTTGCCATTGGTCCAACAATCGCGCTTGCTATAATTGGTGGGACAAAAATAATTGGATGTTTCATTATATTTGGTATTTGCAACATACTTGTTCCGATCCCTTGCGAAATTAAACCTGAAAACCCATTTTCTCTAAATGATAGAACGGCAAAACCCACCATTTGCGCAGCGCACCCTACAACAGCTGCTCCGCCTGCTAGTAACATAGTATCATTTGTTGCATTTGCTCCGCCTGCAATCATAACCCATATCGCAGCTGATGAAGTTGGCATTGTTAACAAAATTCCCATAACAACTGATATTAAAATTCCCATAACAAATGGAGTTGCTTTAGTAGCTATTAAAATCCCTTTTGATATATACTCTATAATTTTAATAGCAGGTATTGCGCAATAAATTCCTACCAACGAAATAAACATCATAAATAGTGGAACTAATAATATATCTATTTTTGTTTTACCAGCAATCAATTTTGAAAATTCAATCGACATTAACGCAACAATATATGCTCCAACTGGATTGCCAGGAAGCCCTTTCGACATAACGTTGGTAATATTGGCCATATTTCCTGTTAAAAATTCTGTGGAATATGCTCCTATTAAACCTGCAAACATTGCAGACAAGATTACCAATTTAGGAGCTTTTAAATAATGTGCCATCCCAGCACCAATGGCAGCACCCATTAAAACTGATGCAACTTTACCTAATAATATCAAAAATTGTGAAAATGCACTCTCCGGTAAAGCTCCACCTATTTCTTTTATAATTGTTCCTGCAATTAATGTAACAAATAAGCCTTGTGCCATCCCTGTAAAAGCATCAATAAACCATCTCTTTGAAACTTTCGCGACATAACGACTAAATTTCATTTTCTTTGATAGACATACTTCATTTGGAACTAACAAGTTAGCATTTGGCGTATAATTTGTTGGCTCCACAATAAAGAAACTATCAGGACATTCTTCTCTCCTGTTCTTCATAATACATTTCCTTTATATATAGATTAAAATAAGCAGGCAAATGCTCTTTCGATTACCAAGTTCTTATCGCTTTTTTGCTTACCAACTTTTTTGTTGTCAGCTTTTTTGCGCCCTTTTATTTGGTCGATAAGTTCATTTACACTGAGAACTTGCAATCGATCAACTGAATGATACTTTGCAATCTCTTCCAACAAAACTACAAAAAAATTCTTTTTATCTTCGATATTAACACGTTTTAACTTTAAAACATCCGCTAATTCAATAAGTATTATATCAAAACTTATATTTTTTGCATCACTTTTAATACTACTTTTTTTTATATTAAAAATTTTATTATAAAGTTTTTGACATTCTTCTTTTTTAAGATCATTAAATCTTCCCCAATACTTATCTAAATCAAAATCTTTTAAATAGTAACTTTTCCCTAAATATTTACGACAAAATCTAAGACCATCATAATATCCTATTTTCAAACCCCTTTTAATGGCTTTCGCATTAAAATCCAATAAGCGCCCGGGTTTTTCAGATGGAATAATATACTGCAAGTTTAAACCGTTTACATAATTAACTTTTTGGCATTTTGCTATAGCTCCTGTTTTAATCGCTATTATATTTCTATATCCTTCATCAATAAGCATATTTATTGGGAGATTATCGTGAATCCCTCCATCAATGAATTTATCATCATCTATAATAACTGATTTAAATCCGGGAAAACTTGCGCTGGCCATAACATAATCTGCAACTTGGTTCCTAGGTATCTCTTCTATAAAAATTGGCATTGGTGTTTTTTTTGTTAAATTATATGTCATAAGTCCAAACCTAATTGAGCTTTCCCTTAACAAATCTTCATCAACATTTTTCTTAATAACTTCGTAGGATTTTGATGTATCAATTCCACCTTTTCGCATTTGCGTAAAAAAGTTTTTCAATAAAACAGTTAAAGTATCCACGTCAATTTGTCCGTCAGCTAACTTTTCAGCGTATTCATCTGGAAAATTAAAAAGCTTTGAGAAATACATATTTTCCCAAAGCTCATACAATTCTAGAAATTTGTGTTGAGCAATCATTACTCCGTTTAATGCTCCAATTGAAGTTCCTACTACGGCATCAAACTCATAACCATGCTCCAATAAAGCTCTCAAAACTCCTGCATGGTATGCGCCTTTAGCTCCACCGCCCTCTAACGCAAGTTGATATTTCATTTATTATCTATCCAAATCTATTGTTTTATCTTTTCCTTCAATGACAGCATTTTTTATGAATGGATATTCTTGCGCATAATCAAGAGGCTGGAAATTTCTCTTTTTGCCAAGCCCTAAAGCCTTTCCCATTAAAACAATTAACTCAATAGTTCTTTTTAATTTTCTTTTTCCTGTAACCTTTATTTCACAAGGACACTCAAAAAAGCCATTTCTATGTGACTTATCAACAACCTTCAACCAATCATGATCAACTGATGCTGGATCAATTCTTAAATATACATACAACGACTTTCCTTTAATTCTAATCTTTGCAATTACTCCTCTTGCTCTAAAAACCTCATCATATTTCAACATTCTTGATTTAACTCCGCTCATTGCCATCAATGTGTTTTTAATAGGAGTATATAGCTTCTTTAGTTGATCGTCGGATTGTCTTAATTTTGACTCAAAATTACGTGGTAATAAAACTTGTGTTTTACTATGATATTCAACAACCTTGTTATTAAAAATTATCGCTCTATCATTTTTCATAATATTCCTCTTCCTTGTTTAATTCTAAACTATAATTAATTATAACATATGCCTAATTATTTATGCAATACTCAACCCAAATGTTCATTAAACTCAATTAAAAATACCAAATTAAATTTCCATTATTATCATGAAAAAATCAAAAAATAGAACGAAAATAGCATCGCAATAAATATTTATAATTTATTCTTCATCCTCTATGATAACATAAGTTGGATCTGGTTTTTTAGGTTCTGGTTTTCTAACTTCAAAATTTTTAGCCTGATATTCAGGTCTATTGAAAAAAATTATTATCGCAACAAACAAAGATATAATTAAAGCTCCAATTAACAAATATGTAATTATATCTTTGCTGCTCCACTCTAGAAGTCGCGACCCTTCCGCCAAAAAAAATGATAACATATGCACCTCTTATAGTATATTGTACCATCTTTGTGCCGTTGTATTAATTTTTTTTGCCTTATATATAAAAAACTTGTAATATATAATATATAGTCTTGAGGTAAACTTTATGGAAAAATATAAAAATACGATAAGCTACATAACGGAAAAAACAAAAATTTCTTCTGAAACATATACTAATAGAGGAAGTGCCACTTTATCGGAATATAATGCTTTTAACAATATATCAGAAGAAGCAAAGGAATTTGCCGAGCAAGATTCTTTAAAAACTATATCATATATGGTTTCACATAAAGCATTTTTACAATGGGCAAAATTTTTATCGGTCTTTTTATTATTGGGTTATGCGGCATTCTTCTTTGTCCCTATCATGTCGTGGGTTTTTGTTTTCATTGGACTACTGCCATTATTCTTTGAAAAAATAGCACACTGGCGCTTTATTGATTTCGCCTTTGAACAACAACTGTCAAACTCATTTTATGTATCGCGTAAACCACAGAACAAAGCAACAAAAAGAATTGTTTTTTCTGCAAATATTGATGCTCCAACGGAACTAACATTAAATAAATATGGTGGCTATGTTTGGTTTATAACAATATTGGTATTTTGCGTATTAGGCATTATATTTGTTTTAATATCTTCATTAGTTGCAATGATAATAACTAAAAGTGCAATTTCTACCATTAACTTTGCCAATCATAATATTTTAACTACTGTGCATTTTATTGGGATGATTTTTGTCCCATTCTTTATTGCGTTAGCCTTTACATATAATGAAAAATCCATAACTCCTGGAGCTTCAGCAAGTTTAAGTTCGTGCTATTTGTCAATTAGTGTTTTAAAATATTTAAAAGAAAATAATGTTAATTTGAATGATACAGAAGTTGGTGTTTTAATTAATGGTTCAACTTATGCAGGGTTAAGAGGTGCTAAAGCTTGGCTTAAACAAAATCCTAATTTTGCTAAAGATATCCCTACATATATCATTCATCATTCAAACTTATACAATATTTCAGACTTATCAATAGTGAATAAAGATTTATTTGGTTTGTATAAAGTTGATAATAAATCATCAAAATTATATGAACAAGCAGCAGCTAATAATTCAAAAGTTATTCAAAAGAAAAGATTAAATTTATCTGCAACCGACACATATGTTTACAACAGACATAATCTTGATGCCGTGTCAGTTATGGCATTAAATCGAATTTGGCCAAAAGAATATAATACAAGTTTCGATACTTATGAAAAGATAGATACAGAATGTTTATTAAGATGTTTTGTACTGTCACTAAATGCAATATCAATCTTGGATGATCAAACTATTTCTTCATAGTGAATCTAAAATTTAATACATCAAAACATTGCACCACTGCAATGTTTTTTTACTTTTACCTACAAACAAAAAGCCTTCAAGTGAATTGAAGGCTTTTAATTGATTCATCAAACATCCAACTTTTATTGTTGTTTATCTAAATAAATTCCTTTTGCAAAATCGCCAACTGCGAATAAAAGATTTCCTAAATCAGCAGCCATTTCAGGCGCACCGTTAATAATTAAGAATTTCTTGGAAACATAGTCTAACATATCTCCTGTTCCCATCAAAATTCCAAGTGCATGTTCAACATTATCAAACTCCATCGTCAAGAATGGTGCACATCTTTCATTTATTCCTCTTCCAGCCTTGGAATTACCATCTTTAACTCTAATCCAAGATGCAAGAACAGGATCGTCTTTAACTTGCAATGCCCAAATTCTATCTGGAGAATTTTGCGCAAACTTAGTAGCCAATGGATGTCCGGCTTTGTTTAATTGGCTAATTCCATTAGGTAGTAGATAAAAATATAACTTAACCAACTCAGCCGCATCTGTTTCTTTCTTAGGCACAGATGTAGATTGTAGCAAACCAGCCATCTTTAGCAATGCTTGTAATATAGGAACTAATTTCCCTAATTTTGACATTCCTTTTATTTTTGGCATTGGCATTCCTTTTCCACTAAAGAAAATTACAAACTTTCTAATATCACTAAATTCAAACTCAAGATCCGGAGCATCACAAACATCATTAATATGTGTTGTCCAAACTCCATTTTCTATTGTAAAGTATGTCGCTATTTTCCCCTTAGGAGCCTCTTTATCTAAAGCACTAACTTGAAAAATAAATGATTTTTTATCAAATTTTTTCTTTAGATTTGGATAATCTACAGCCACAACTCTTAACAATGGTAAGGCAGCATTTAAAAAGATTCGTGCCGCATATCTATCATCTTGAGTTATAACAACTTCATTTTTTGCCATAATTATACCTCATCATCCCAATTGATATCGATCTCAAACTTCTTATCGTCAAATTTGATAGCCTTAACGTCAACACCGTTGTTATTAACATCAACTACTGTTGAATGCTTCATCATTTCAACTGCTGCATTAATAATACCATTTGCGTCAATACCATTATCAGCAAGCAAATCTTCTTGCATACCAATTCCTGAAAATCTATCTTGTAATCCCAATCTCTTAAATGCACAAGCTTTACCATTCTCAACAATAACCTCAGAAACAGCACTTCCTAATCCCCCTATAATTGAGTGATCTTCAACTGTAATAATTCTTCTTGTGTCATTTACGGCATTAATAATGGCTTCCTTATCAATTGGTTTAATAGTATGCATATTAATAACTCGACACTTTAAACCATAGTCAGCTTTTAAAGCACTGGCTGCTTGTAACGCTTGATATACACAAGAACCGCAAGCAATAATAGTTAAATCTTTACCATCATCTTGCATTGTTATTGCTTTACCTATTTCAAAATTACAATCCTTTTCATCCTTATATACGATCATATCAAATCCACGATTTAATCTAATATAGCAAGGACCTTCTTTCTTATATACGGCCTCAACTGCTTTTCCTGCTTCAATACCATCCGCAGGAACTATTAAAGTCATATTGACAAAGCTTCTAATAACTGCCATGTCTTCTATCGCATGGTGTGTTGATCCAGCTTGTCCGAATGAAGTACCAGCGTGTGTTCCAATTATTTTAACATTAAGATTTTGATAACATACATCAGTATGTACTTGATCTGCAGCTCTTAAACTTGCAAAAACTGAAAATAAAGAAACGAAAGGAATTAATCCGCTTTTAGCCATACCAGCAGCAACACCAATTGCATTTTGTTCTGCAATACCAACATTAAAGAAACGATCTGGAGTATTTTTCTTGAAGTCTCCTACTTTTGTTGATTTTGCCAAATCTGCAGTAATTGCTACTACTCTTTTATCCTTAGCTGCTATTTCACCAATCTTTTGTCCAAAAACTTCGGCTGTTGCCATTTTTGTTGATGAAACAGCTGTATAACTTAATCCACCTGCCATATTATTTTCCCTCCTTTTCTACTCTTTCTAAACGAGCCTTTTTAACTTCTTCTAAGTCTGCTGTTGCTTGTTTATACATATCATCATCAATAGCACCATAATGCCATATATAGTTATCTTGCATTGCCTTGATTCCATAACCTTTCTTTGTATCAATTATGATGCAATATGGCTTATCATTTGCTTTTAAAGCTTCTTCCAAAACATCTGACATTGCTTGCATGTCATGTCCATCCACAACTCTAGTTTCAAAACCAAAAGCTGTCCACTTATCGGCAAATGGTTCTAGTTTCATAACTTCTTCAGTATTACCATCAATCATGTTATGGTTTCTATCTACGATAGTAATTAAATTATTTGCCTTATAATGGCCAGTACACATTGCTGCTTCCCATACTGATCCCTCATCACATTCACCGTCGCCTAGTAATGTAAATACTTTATAATTCTTACCTAAAACTTTTGCTGCTAAAGCCATTCCTAAAGCAATATTTGATCCGTGTCCTAAAGACCCTGTTGAAGCCTCTAATCCTGGAACTTTCTTAGAATCTAAGTGCATACCAAGTTTTGAACCAAACTTATTAAAGCTTTTCAATTCTTCCTTATCAATCAACCCTAAATCAGCAAATATTCCAGCTAACCCAATACCTATATGTCCTTTACTTACAACTATTCTATCTCTATTCTCATTTTTGTAATCCTTTGGATCAAAGTTAGCATATTTGTAATATATAAGTGTCAACATATCCATTGCACTTAAAGAACCACCGATATGTCCACTTCCAGCATAATGTGTTGTATCCAAACATGTTTGTCTCAACAATGCTGCTTTTTCTTCAAGTTCTTTCCATTCTTTTTTGTTTAAAGCCATAATTTTTCCTCCTAATATATCCTTTACCAGTTAACTTCTGGATGGTTTTTAACTAAATCTTTCATTGATTCATCAGCTGCATCACATATGTATTTAATATCTTCATCTTTAAAACTCCAGTTAATAAAGTGGTTATGGTGGGATGTCATAAATACTCCTCTGCGTTGCAAGCCAGCTATCCACTCTTGATGCAATAATAATGATTCATCATTTGCAATTCTTGTATAATATAATGATGGCGCACCGCTACATATAAGTTTAACTTTATTATTCTTAGCAACTGCATTTAATCCATCAACAAGTTTTTGTCCCATGTTTAACATGTATTTAGCTGTATCTTCCTTTTGCATTTTAGTTAATGTCGCGATACCAGCTGCAAATGGAACCGCAGAATACCAATAACTTCCAGTATATGGAATATCGGCTGCTGCTCCCTTTAAGAAATCTTTTCCGCATAATGCTGATACGTTCCATCCATTAGCTAAAGCTTTACAGAAACAAATTAAATCAGCTTCAAATCCAAAATAATGATCTGAACCTGATAAATCTAATCTAAATCCACATCTAACGTCATCAATAATCAATACGATTCCATTATCTGTGCATAGTTTTCTAATTTTTTGCCAATATCCTTCTGCTGGCATAACATTATCCACAAAGTTACCGTGCATATATGGAGTAGAAATAAATGCTGCTATCTCTCCTTTATATTTTTTAATAACCTTTTCAAATGCTTCTACATCATTCCAAGGAATAATTATATTATTAGCAACATCTTCATCAATTGTTCCAGGAATATCTCTCTTTGATTGCCAAGGAGAAACTCCATGGTAGTATCCTTCAACTAAAACTATCTTTTTATTACCTGTAGCTGCACGAGCAATCATCATAGCAAACTGTGTAACGTCGTTACCATTTTTTGCAAAAAATGCCCAATCCTTTTTTACCATATGAGTTAATAATTCAGCAAACTCTACCATTTTTGGAGATGGAGCTGTAATTAAATTCCCATACTTTAATTGTTCAATAGCAGCCTTATCAACATCAGGATCGTTATAGCCTAAATAGTTAGGTCCATAAGCGCACATCATATCAATATATCTATGTCCATCTAAATCCCAAAAATATGTCCCTTGAGCTTTTGAACTGAACTTAGGAAATGCTGAAACTGGAATAAAGCATCCTTCCGCTGGGCCTAAGTGACCGTAAACTCCTGCCGGTATTACATTCAATGCTCTTTCGAACATTGCGTCTGATTTCTCGTGTGTATATAATTTATCAACCAATTTACTCATAATTCCCTCCATTGATTTACGCTAAATAAAAGCCAACACGGCCTAAGATTCTATTTATATTATCAATTTGTCCAATATGTCCTTTCATCTCTATTTTGCCACGTGCTATGCAAGTCATCGCATCCATCTTTCCATCAAACAAACTTCTTGCTGTTTCAGTACTATCAAAAATCATAAATGATCTTGGATTTGGAGCTTCACCCCTGTGAAATGTTAATTTATGATCTTTAACATCAATATACGCTTTAGCAACATTCTTAATTTCAAATGAAACTTGTCCGTCAACAATACGCTTTGCACTTGTCTTGCCCAACTTATCATGATTTCCAATTTGTGCAATTGCAGCAACTATTAAATTGAACATAAGTTCTGTACTCTTATCAAAAAATTCTTTATCCTTCAAATCTTCTTCACTTGCTCTTAAGTACTTTGTTAATATATTTGTTAATTCAGTAAAATTCTTTTGAACAAACCCCAATTTAAAAATATTACCATAAGGAAATGGCATTACCTTTTTACCATCAATTAAATCATTAAATTTTTCATTTGAAAAAAACTTTAAAGTAATACTCGCTCTTAAATCTTCAGGAACAAATTTGCAAGCTCCTTTACTAAAAACAAGTTTACCAGTTGGCCCATCTGTCACATTAAATGCAATTGAAATATCTTTACCTGTTTTTGTGTTAGCAAGTTTTGCAGCTTCGCTATCTAATTTACAAAGTGTTTCTAAATTACCTAAAATTGCATACAAATTAATATATGCAAGAGTTTTGACGTTTCTCTCCACAATAATTTTCCTCCCAGCTTGTGCTCAGCACTAATAAATTTAGTATAACATAAGTATTTTTACGTTTCAATATCACCGTTTTAAAATTTTATGAAAAATCTTGCTCATTTTTGCTAATCTTGAATATTTTTTTACTCTTAACTTTTTTATACATTTTCTTTAAATTTGAAGAGAAAATTAGTCTATATCCCGAATTTATTTTAAAAGATAATCAACCCCTAATGTAAAAAGCGTGGCTTATATCCACGCTTTCCTCAACTCAGTTTAATGACATCTAAATTAGTTTTTATGCATTAACACTAACTTTAATTTGTCTTTTTTTCTCTATAGCTTTCCTTTTTGCATTTTCAATTTTTTCCTTGTTATCAGTATTGTTTATAAACTTAGAATGAGCATCTACATTTACCTCAACAAAACCTCTATCAACACTTACTCTAACTTTAATAGCTGTGTCATCCGCTAATGCTTCAAAAAAGGCATCTAAAGTTTTTTCAGCTAGTGATACGGCTGCCAAAGCTGCACTATAGGACAGGTCAATAGTTGACATTTCTATCTTTTTAAATGTTTCTAACGCTTTAACCGCACTATAATATTCCACTTTAGACATATCATACTTATTTCTTGCGTTAGCTTTAGCTTGTTCGCTTGATGAGTTATTTTCTAGTGTCTTGATTAATTCAGACCTTCTTTGTAAATACACTTGATATTGCTCATCTATCTTGGCTCTTTTTTCTTCATACTTATCTTCAATTGCTGTTAGTTTTTCATCTTTTTTATTTTGAAGTTTAATTTGAGCATCTACCAATTTATTTTTCAATTCCAAATATGCTTCAACATCCTTTTTAATACTAGCTTCAACATTTACTAAAACCTTATCTTTATCAACTTTTACTAATGTCTTTTGATTAATAAACGAATTTTGTAAATCAACATCTACAAATGTACTATTCTCACTGACATTCACTTTAACTTGATTTAATAATTCTTTTCCAGACATTTTTTCAACAGTATCATCAGATAATTCAGGATTATATTCTTTAACTATCTTTTGAATTACACTAACATTTACAGAATTATCAACGCTTACTTCTATTTTATGTTCAGCTTTCCATCCGTTAACAAATTTTGCAATTTTGTCTTTTTGCTTCTTTTGCAATGATTCATTATTTGAATAAATAGAAACTTTAACCGAGTCTTTAGCGCCATCAACTTCAACATCTGTTAACAAATCTAAAGCTATTGCTTCGTTTAAAATAATTTGAATAACTTCATCCAATTTTTTACCATTAAGAGATAGATCAACAAGTAATCCCTTGGAATTGTTAGTCAATCCATCAATAGCAACAACAGTATTATTCGCGTTAACAACGAGGTGTATTTTAATTTGTGACAATTCATTTTCATAAATTGTTGGTTCATCTGCATCTAATGACACATTAGAAGAATCTAACTGTCCCATATCCATTTTAACATACGAATATGAATCGTTTTTCCTTCCACATCCTACAGCTACAGTTAGAACAATTACAACAACAAATGTTACTAAAGCAGCTAACCCTATAAACCTCTTTTTCATAAATGCAAAACCTCCTATTTTCTGTTTTGTAATTTTGATTCTAATTTCAACTCAATATAATCATCATAACTTAATTGAGCGTTTTGATCATCATTAATTAGCCAAGACAATGCCAAATTATATTTATTATTTTTGGCAACAACCACTATATTGGTTATAGTATCATCTAGATCTATATTCACATTGGTTTTATCGGATATATTCTCTAAAAATTCATTTATTTTGCTCATTACATATTTTGCTAAATCTGTAAAAGAGTGAATATAACCTATATGACCAGCATCTTTTTCTTTAATATTTCTAATATAGTTTAAACTTTTTTCCTCTAAAAGTTTGTTTAATAAATCTTCCTTATTTAATTCTACTATATTTGTGTCATTTGCAATTTTATCAATTTCGTCCTCAATCACAACTCTTAATAAATCCATATTTTCATCATTGTTAACATCGACATCAAAATTTTGAATTACCTCTTCGACCATATCTTTAAATAAATCATTTTTAACATTCCTATATTCTAAATAGACTTGTAGATATGTCTGAGAAGAATACACCACTTTCATTAACTTATCCATTTCATTATATTCAGGCAAATCTTCATCAATTGCAGAATCGGTTTTTAATATATTAATAACATCTTTTCTTATGGCTGCATCATTACTTGAATATACGTTTTGATAACTTTGTTCATTAGTATATAGATTTAAATTTTGTAGGGATTTTTTATTATTTATAGCTTTTTCATAATTTATTGTTGAAATATCATTCTTGTTCATCATTAATTTAGATGTAACAGAAGAATCTAATCTATGAATACTATCAAGAACATTATTTAATTTTACTTTAACACTTTCATGCAATTTTTTATTTTTAATCGAATTATTAGAGTAAAAATTAAACTTCACATCATTATTCTTTATGTAATTTAATTCATACGCACTTTTTATTAATAGTGCCGCAAACTCATCCAATTTATAATCTTTAATCTTTGTTTCATCTTTTACTACATATTTTACAAGCACTGCTCCATCAGCATTTTTAGGCACCACATTAACAACATTCCCTTGATTATCACTAACAATTGCCACATTAGGATTAATGTCCAAAATAGAATATGAATATGCATTTAAATTAGAGTTTAATGAGATAGGAATACAAATTGTAAAAAATAACACAAAAGAACATAACATCGCAATAATAAAATGCTTATTATTTTTCCTGAATGCAACTTTATCTTCATGAATTGTTATATCTGAGTTTATATAATTAAAGCCTTCAACTACTTTTTTAATTTTTCCGTAGTTGTTTGGAGTAATTTTATTAAACTCATTATTAATTAATTCTTTGATGTGTTTTTTCCTCATCTATAAATCCTCTTTATATAAAGTTTTCTATGCCCCTTTTTTCTATCTCCGTTTTTAATTTTTGTATCGCTTTATTATAAATCCACAAAACTGTTCCTAATGGTTTTTTTATCATATGTGAAATTTCTTTATGTTTTAATTCAGAAACTGCATGAAAAATGAAAATCTTATATTCTTCTTCATTCAACACCTCTTTCGCAAGATCCAAAGTTGGAGTTAAACCATCATCCATTTCTTCTCCTGCTAAATGATACTCTTCCTCTTGTAAATCCACATTTTGATACTTTTTCATTCTGTTATATTCATTTATTGATAAATTTCTTGCTATCGTTAACAAAAAAGCTTTTGCGTTAGAGCCAATCTTGTATGACTTTAAATTCTCAATAAACTTAATGTACGTATCTTGTAACAAATCGTCGGCCACACTACGATTATTAACTATAGAATATATTAGTGCATAAACCTGCTTATGAGTTTCTTTATATATTTCCTCAAAAGCAATTTCACTACCATTTATATATCTTTTTATTAATTCATCTAACTGCCTATTATCCACTTTATCTTCTCATCTATATAAACACCATTATATACTTTTTTATTGGCAAAAATATAAATTGTATTTTATCAAATAAAAAATTCAGCAAAAATTGCTGAATTTTTTTGTATGATAGTTATACCAAATTAATAATTTTTTGCCTCTCTTGTAAAATACGCCCTCTCATGTTTACATACAGGACATATCTCTGGAGCTTCTTTACCATAGTGAACATGTCCACAATTTGAACAAACCCAAGCAATTTCTTTATCCTCTTTAAACACATTATCTTTGTTAATTCTTTCTGCTAATTTGCGATACCTTTCCTCATGCGTTTTTTCAATCTTTGCTACTCCCTCAAACATTTCAGCTATTTGAATAAATCCTTCTTCTCTTGCTACTTCAGCAAACCCTTTATACATATCAACCCACTCATAGTTCTCTCCACTAGCTGCATCTAATAGATTCTTCTCAGTTGTATCTATACCGTGAAACAATTTAAACCATAACTCTGCATGTTCCTTTTCATTTGCAGCAGTTTCTTCAAAAATTTTTGAAATTTGAACATATCCTTCTTTTTTTGCCTTACTGGCATAATATGTATATTTATTTCTCGCTTGAGACTCCCCAGCAAATGCTGCCATTAAATTAGCTTCTGTTTTTGAACCTTTTAATTCTTTCATAAATTAATACCTCCTCTCTTAATTATATATAAACAAAATTAATAATCAATTCTATTTTTCTAACTTGCTTTCTTATAAAATGTCCAGATTTGATTGCCAGAACAATCTTTCACAGATAAGTCTCCCATTGTATCCACTATACCCTCTATAAGTCCTGACATTTTATTTCGGAGTTGATTAACTGCGATTGCACTTTTAAATGCACTCGTACAACCACGCTCAGGATCAATGCTTTCATTTCCCCAAGCCGCCTCATAATACTCCTTATATGCTGACATTTTGTCATCATCATTCTCTGAAAAAACTCTATTATATACAACTCCATCATGTCTAAACCTTAAATTAGCATATAATAGAAATTGAGTATCAACACAAGAATATTTATCATATCCAGCATCCTGCTCATGTTGTTTAATTATCTTTCCGCTTAATAAATTATTTTGTTCAACATAATATGATGGAATGAAAAGATAAGTTGTGTCAAAACCTTCTTCTAATTCTACGAGTGGATCACTCCAAGTAGAATCAACAAAATACCAATAATCATATATCCTTAATTTACTCCAAGCATGCCTTTCCTTTGCTTGCCCGGAAATTCTTACAGCATCTATCCCTTCTATTCCTGCAAATAATGTTAAAGTTTTTGTGTATGCATCGCAAACTGCATACCTTTTTTCCAAAAGAAATACACCTTCAAGGAAAAACGACGGATGCTGATATTGTATGGATTCATTTGATTCTTTTACTATCTCATGATCATATGACAAATTATCAGCCAGCCAATTAACCATTGCTACAATTTTTTCATAATCTGTCATTGAATCCGATATTATATTTTTTAAAATCTCACGTGCTTTTTGATATATTTTTTCCGCATTGCTATTAGGCTTTGTTTGTGGCTTCAATCCGTTTGAAATAGCATCTACCAAATCGTCAGAAAACTCAATTAAATAAGGGGTCTCTTCTTTTGAATCTATTTTAAATTCAGCAAAAGAACTAGAACGTTTTGGAAACTCAGGTCTTCCAGCATAATATGCTTCATGCTCTTTATGATTTTCGTAATATTCTGCGCCTAGTACTTGGCGGCTAGATGGAGTGCCTGTTGAATAAATCGTAAACCTCATTGATGTTTCAGTAACCACAACATTTACTTTGTATCCGTGATGATAAAATACTGATATTGCATTAACTTTGCTCGTAAAAGTCTTAACTTGATCATTAGGATTATATGCAAGATATATCCCATCTATTAATACTGTTGATCTCCTTGTAAATGTATTTAATGAACCATTAATTTCTTCTATATTTAAAATTCCGTAATGACCCACTTTACTATAATTATTACCATTCTTTAGTATGTAGATAATTAATTCATTTAACTCATTTTCATCATCAATATATAAATTATATTGTTTACCAGCGTTATAAAAAATCTCATTTGTTTTAGCAAGCAAAACAGGGTCTGTGATAAGTTTAATGCTTTTTTCAACAAATTTATCATCGTACTCAGCACTCAACATAAAACTTTTACCCGTCAATGTTCTTGGATCAATAACAATTTTACCATCATAAACTTTAACTATGTCGTCATTTTTCACACCGTTAATTTTTACTTTTATATCATATAAATCACAATACATTGGGCAGTCAAAATCTACAACTAACTCTTTCGATGATAGATATTTATATGAGCCCAATTTTAAACTATCTACATTCTTATATAAAGTGAAATAATAAGCATATGGTTCCCCGCCAAAAGTTGCTGTATATATAATCCCAATCCTATATTTGCCATTTTGAAGTTGACTAATTGTGCTTTGCGGCAATGTTATTTTAAGATCTCCATCATAAACAAGATCATTATATTCTTTTCCATTTATCTCATAACTATTAAATTGAATATTAGACTCTGGCTTAGTAGATAAGAGCACATCTAAGTTACTCCAATCATTATAAGTATATAAATCGTCAAGAAAATTTAACTTAAACTGACTCCTTATAAATCTCACCATAAATTTATTGTCTTGTAAATTAATTCCTTCTATTGTAAATTCAACAACTTCACCGATATTGAATTTTCGTAAAAATATAGGCTTCAAATTGATTTTTAAATTATCATCTTCAATCCTAATTGTATAATCATCAGATTTGCTTAATTCCAAATCCTTATGATAAAACAATCTAATATGATCTGCATTTTCTTCTTTCTCAGTTAAAACATTTATTTCTAAATCATTTCCAGTCGGTTTTTCTACACTAATATCAGAATAATATGTTTGATTATATGTAGCGAAACTTTGTGTAGTCTCCTTTACCACTTTTATTATGTAATCAAGCACAACTTGATTATCGGACTCGTCTTTAAATGTGAGACTCGCGTTTATTGTATCGCCAATTTCTACAAGAGATGACGGTTGTGCAACTATTTTTAAAAAATAACTAATATTATGATTCACTATTTGATAATCTGTAGAATTAAGAATGCTTCCATCATATTCCACGGAATCTAATCTGTATTTATACTTTTTATATGGTAGTCTTGGACTTATATGGTCACTCAATAACCTTGCTATAACAATATTATTATCCTGCACGGGTTCACGAGTATCGCTTGCAACAACTTCTATTTCTACAACGTATATTCCCTTTTTAAATGCTAATAACATTCCAGCATATCTCTCATCTTCATTAAAGTTATCAAAATAATTCTTTAAAAGCAAAATTGTGTTATCGCCTGAATTGCAAACAATATATACATCTGAAATTAATTGATTATTTGTTTTATCAAAAACAAGACAACTTTCCAAATTTGCAACATTATTCACATCAAAAACTATTCCGCCATTTCTTAAATCACTATTCTGAACATTGTAGTTTGGAAATTCTTCTTTAAAAGTTTGTGCAATGTTTATTGTCTGTGTACCCGCATATGGCAAATATCTCCTATCTTTTCTTATATATGTTGCCATTATTTTATATGTTCCTGGCTCTACTTTTATCAAATTGTTAAAATTATTAATGTTATTCTGTTCACCAGTATAAAAGGGGGTTTCCATATTTAGAATTTTTAATGAAATCCAATCATATGCGTTATTAGAGTCCAAAAAAGAAAAATAATATTCATCAGCAATTTTACTTATTCCAACATTAAACTTAGTATCCAATTTTGCATGTGGAAAGAAAAATTTAAATTCATATGGATCTGAATCTTTATACCTTATATTTGAAAAAGATTTTGCAACCAAAACCAATTTATAATTATTACCACCTATTAAGGATTTAATGTTATTCAATTTTAAAATTACTTTATTATTAGCTAATACTTCATCACTTGCTACTTCTTGTGAAATATCATCTAAAATTTTATATTCCCATTTCCCTATATTTTCATTATCATTTTTCCAAGTTATAATTCCTTTTTCATAATCATATTCTATATTTTCATCAAGATCTGTTTGCAATGTTTTTTTAATCAAAAAACAAGATGTTAAAGCAAAAAAACTTAACAAAACAAGAATAAAAACAATTAAAACCTTCAAGGCAAATTTTTTATATGACCAATTCAAATAATACCTCACTCATCAATGATATTATAATCTTTTCACTCTTTTCTTGACAAGGGATTGGATAATTATTAAAAACTACTCGCCACTTAAGCTTTAAGAAGCTCTTAGCTAATTTTAACATTACCTTAACAGCATTTAATAAGCCAGCGAATCAATCATTTATGCTATTATATTTCTATGAAGGTGGAAATATGAAAATTAGTAAAAAAATAAAACTTTGTTCAACTACCATCTTATTGATTGCATTTGCAATAACTTGCTTAGTAATCGTCTTGCCGAGCAACCACATTTTGGCGCAAAAAAATATAGAATATACAAATACTACAAAAATTAATTTAAAATCGTGGTTGTCAAATATCAATAATGAAGTTTTAATCAATACAATCAATATCCCTGGAAGCCATGACAGTGCTGCTAGCAATGTAGCGTTAAGTTATAAATCGCAATGTCAAAATTATACTATTTATAACCAATTAAACTTCGGCATACGCTATTTAGATGTTAGATTATCAGATAAAGATTCAAATATCTTTTTATGTCACGGTCCTATTACTTGCTATAAAAACAACGGCAGCAAATATCTTTATAAAGATTTGTTAAATGAGTGTAGTAAATTTTTAAATGAAAATCCAAGCGAATTTATTATCATCAATGTAAAAAATGAACAAATGTCTTCAAATATTCAAAATTTCAATAAAAAAGTTGATGATGAAACTTTAACAATTGTAAATGCCCAAAATCTATATATATCCGATGAAATACCAAAGTTAAAAGTTGTAAGAGGAAAAATTATTCTTAATAAAAGATTTTCTATTGATGACACTGTTGTTGGTCATCTAAACTGGATTAATCAACCTCATCCAAAAATAGATGAAAGCTTATATGAAAAAAGTGAATCAAAACAATTGATTGCCTTTTCTCAAGATCAATTCAAATTATCAAAAAAAGATAAAAAAATAGCTATTACCACTTTCATTAATAAATCAATATTGCCAGAAAATGGTTATAGATTATGTTTTTTTAGCAATTCGGGCAATTTCTTTGCTTCACCTAAAAACTTTATAAACTCATTTGAATATAACCAAAATAATTTTGCAGTATTAAAACGCAGAAAAGGCTTTATATTAATTTATGACTTTTGCAATGAAGAAAAAACAAATTATTTAATATTAACAAATTTCTAAAACCTAACCTTGTTTTTTAAGATGTGAGACACTATAATTATTATGTTTGAAAAAAAGTTTCAAGGAGATTATTATGGCAGAATTTTTTACTGTAGATATATGTGGATATAAGGCAGAATTGCCAGTTTTAGAATTACCCGATGGTGTTAAGATTGCTTTCTTTAACCTACACGGAGATCAATTTTTAACTGAGCACTGTGCTAAAGAATTATCAAAGCATTTAACAGATTGCGACATCATCATTACTGCTGAATCAAAAGGTCTTCAATTAGCTCATTGTGTAGCTAAAAATTTAAATCAAAGATTTTATTGCGTTGCAAGAAAATCTAAAAAATTATACATGCTTGATGGCATATCTATTGCTATCGGTTCTTCTATAACTACTGGTGACATTCAAAAATTGTATCTTTCGGAAAGAGATGTCAATTTACTAAAAGGAAAGAAAGTTGCTATTGTAGACGATGTAATTTCTACTGGCAATAGTTTAATTGGATTAGAAAAACTTGTAGAAAAAGCTGGTGGCATTTTACACAAAAAAGCTTTCGTTTTAGCAGAAGGTGCCGCTAAGAATAGAGATGATATTATTTACCTAGCTTCCATCCCTCTACTATAATTAACTATTCATCTATTTCAATAGTATGAGCACCATCTCTATCACAACTGTCGATATTATTGTTATATTCTGAATATTTATCAAAAAACTTTATGTTTTGTAATTCAATTTTTTCCGCTGGATAAATTACTGCCGGCATATAGCCTTCTCTCGCCTCTTCTCCAGAATATTTAATGTTATATATTTCTGGCTCATTCTTAATATATCGAAAAATCGTTTTAAGTAAAATTGGTGCAATTAATGAAGATATGATAATTAGAATAATAACTGCTGGCAAAAACTCAGCATCAAACAAGTTTAAATCCATACCCTTAGCAGCTACAACTAAAGCAACTTCGCCTCTAACCATCATTCCTACTCCAACTGCCGCAGATTCGTGTCTTGTATATTTGCAGAGCCTTGCTGCAGAATAACACCCTATAAATTTAGACATAAGCCCAAATACAACAAATAAAAGAATAAATAAAAACATATCAAAAGTAAATGAACCAGCAAACATTTGCCTTAAATCTGTTGTTATTCCAATTCTTGCAAAGAAAATCGGACTAAATAATAAATATGAACTTGTATCTATTTTCTTTTCAATATAATCAATACCTGGCAAGTTTGCGATAAATACACCTGCAATAAAAGCCCCTGCAATATCTGCAATCCCAAAAAGCTTCTCGGATGCATATGCAAATAGGAAACATATAGCTAATGTTAAAATTGGCAATCTTCTTTTATTATTAAATTTCTTTCCGAAATATTTAAATGAAAAATGAAAAATAATCCCTAACCCAATTGCTCCTAGGAAGAAATATAGAAGATTTAAAAGAACGTTTCCAAAAGCAGCCCCGATATTAATATCTCCACTTGTGCTGCCAGCTAGATTTTGGACAACCGCTAAAATAACAATTCCAATAATATCATCAAGTACTGCTGCCCCTAAAATAGAAACCCCTACCTTTCCATTGAGTTTTCCTAATTCGTGTAATGCTTCCACAGTAATTCCAACAGAAGTTGCTGTTAAAATTGTTCCAAAAAACAAAGTTTTTAGCAATAAAGTCTTATCGTTAAATAATGGAGTAAAATTAATTGACCATTTATTTAAAAAAAGTGCTGAAACAAAGAATCCTAATACGAATGGCACTATTACACCGGCAAGCGTAATAACTACTGAAGGAATACCATTCTTTTTTAATTCCTTCAAGTTAGTTGTCATACCAGCTGAAAACAAAATTAATATTACTCCTATTTCTGCTAATATTTTTAATGGATCAGCAGATCCGCTTGGAGGTGGAACAATTAATTTGAAAACACTAGGCCCCAAGAGCAACCCTGCAATAATTGCTCCTACGACTTGTGGCAAACCAAGTTTTTTCATAAATATACCCAAAACTTTAGTAAAAATTAAAATCAAGGCTATATCAAGTAAAAATTTATAATTCACAACCTACCTCCATATTATTCAACACACAGGATAATATATTACTACTTTCTTTTTTATTTTACTAATAAAATTTTCCAAATAAAAACCAAGTGTCCTACAACAACTAAATTATTATAAATAAATATTATAATAATGTGTTATTTCACTTGGCTATTAAAATTATATTTCTTCCATTTGATTTAATATATTCTTTAATGCTTTCAATTCATCAACACTTAAAGTTATACCTTTACCCATTTTTTCTCTATCTGGTGCCCATTCTCTAATATCATACTTGGATTCTTTATCGTTCCAAGTAATATAGTTAATTTGTTTCACCCAACCTTTTGCAGTTGTAGATAAAACACCAATTTCCTTATTAATTACATATTTGAAATCCCCAGCCATAATAATCTCCTCTTAAATTGCTTAATATTTATATATTAACATATCAATATAAGTATTACAAGCATTAAAATCTTATTTATTATACTTAAACTTGAGCAAAGCAAGTTATTTCATACTGTCGTATCACTCAATTTTTCCATATATGCATAAATAATATTTGCAACTTGATCGACAGTTAAATTAGTTGTATTAATTGCTAAGCTATAATCATGTGGATCTCCCCATTTTTCGCCTGTATATGTTTCGTAATAACTAGCTCTTTGTTTATCTGCTTTTAGCAATGTTTTCTTTATTTTATCAGACTTTTCAATAGTGTATTTTTCCTTTACTCTCTTTTCTCTTTCTTCTAAGCTTGCATATAAGAAAACTGAGATAATATTATCACGATTTTTTAAAATATAATTTGCGCACCTTCCAATAATAACACAAGGCTTTGCGGCAACCTCCTTAATTATTTCAGATTGTGTCAAAAATAATTCATCATTAATTGCATAATTATTAATAACCCAACCATATGTACTTGCAAAATTCAAATTATATGTTAACATTCCGCCAAAAATATTTTTTGCTTTTTCATCATATTTTTGATAAGCATCAGGATTAGTTCCATTAACTTTAGCTGCCATCAATATCAGTTCATTATCGTAGTAAGGAACTCCCATTTTTTCAGATAATTTCTTGCCTATTTCGCGTCCACCACAAGCAAATTCTCTGCCTATTGTAACAACATAATTTTTCATAATTATCCCCCCCCTTCATTACTAATATTATAACATTAATTTAATTATCTTCATTAACTTTTTATCAAAATAAAATGTCATATATAGCATTTTACTTACGCACTATTTTTCTTCATCACCTCATTCCTGTAAGCCGCCACGTCCTGCCTACTTTTGGTAGACTTCTGACTTTTGTCCTATGTAAATTGCAACATTATGTATCTCTTCAAATTAGTGCAATTATAACCATCATTATTATCAAAAGCTAAAATTCCATTTTTTAAAAGTATAGACACGCTTATCAATCAAATCGGCATTCAAATTCTTCAAGCTTATCTTTTCATCATATTTGTTTTATTTTATTATAGAAAAATATATAATATCTAATTAGAAATAAAAAGGAGAAGCAAGTTTAATTATGGAAAATTTCAAAACATTCTTTTCGACATATGGGTTAAAATTATTTGAAGGGTTAGCTTGGTTGCTTCTTGGCATTGTCGTAATACAAATTATTACAAATATTACAAAAAAAATTCTCTTAAAAACTCGATTGCAAACTATTGTAATTTCATTTATTGTTTCATTAATCAAATTAGTTTTATACTTCCTAACATTAATGTTAATTGCAAATTCTTTAGGTATACAAACTTCAGGATTTGTTGCAATTGCTACAGCACTATCACTTGCCATCTCACTCGCTTTAAAAGACATATTATCAAATATTGTAAGTGGAGCAATCATTATATCAACAAAACCTTTTTCTGAAGGAGATTTTATACAAATTGGTGACACTACCGGAACTATTAAGTCTATAAATATGATTAGAACTACTCTTGTCTCATTTGACAATAAAGTAATATCAATACCAAATGCTCAAATTATGACAAGTTCTATTACAAATTTTAATGGTAAAACAACAAGACGTTTGGATATTAATTTTTCTGTTAGCATTGGCGAAGATATAGAAAAAATAAAAAGGCTTATTGCAAATTTACAAAATCAATATATAAAAGATGGTCTCGCTCTAGATGCTCCAGAACCATTTATAAGACTTCTTTCAATTAATGAAAATACAATAACCTTCACAGCTAGAGTTTGGGTAGACACAAAACTTTATTGGTCAACCTACTTTCAATTTACAGAAGATATTTATAAAACTTTATTAGAGTATAATATCAAATTTAATAAACAACTAAGTATTGCACTTGCTAATGATAAGGAGAATAAAATAAATGAACAATAAAAAACTTTTTAATATATTAATACTCTCTTTAGTAACACTAATCTTGACATTTTTTAATAGTCTTTTGATTTTTGCAGAAGATTCTGATAATACTAGTTTATCAAACACAGAACGTGCAATATTAGCAGGCACTATTATACTTATATGTATCCCTTTATTAGTGGTTCTTAAAACTAGAAAAATTAATAATATTAAACGCTTAAAGCAATTACATAAAAAATTATGCAAACAAATCGAAATGTTGGAAACACAAAAAAAATTCACTACCAGCAATACATTAAAAATTAAATCATTATTAAACAATATTAGACAATCAATATATAGCGAATTATCCAATACTGAAAATTACCAATTAGAACTATTAAATGCTGATGCTCATACTATTATTTCAAATTTGGACAACTTAACATATAAAACAATTTTTGATAAAGAAAACGCAAATGCCTCATTGTTTATGGAATCTTTAAAGGCTTTCAATTCTCAATTTGAAAATTTTTTAAATCATTTCGAATAACGCATCTTAGAATCAACATATATTTGCAATTTTTCTAATGTACTACTATCTAGAGCATTATATTTTTTTAATGGATTTTCTATATTAAGACTCTCATATTTATCAAAACCCATTGTATGAAACCCTAATAACTCCCACTCTAGAATGTGATCATACTGTTTAATAACTTCAATATATTGATCTAAATATTCTTCTTTATCATTTATGCCTGGAACGATAACTGTTCTCAATTTAATCTTTTTATTAAAATCTCTACATTTTTCTATAAATAAAATAAATTGGCTTAAATGCATTTTAGTATATGTGAAGTAGTCTTTTTCGTTAGGAAACTTAAAATCCAAAATTATTTGATCAACCTTTTTTATAACCTCTTCCACATAATTGTTATATATACAACCAGATGTATCTAATAAGGTATTAACATTACTATTAATAAAGCATTCTACTAAATGGACGAGATTTGCCGCCTGTAAAAGTGGTTCTCCT
Source organism: Bacillota bacterium (assembly GCA_023396095.1). Taxonomy (GTDB): domain Bacteria; phylum Bacillota; class Clostridia; order Christensenellales; family UBA3700; genus JAEWXG01. Next base: position 61,788 of record JAEWXG010000003.1, read on the forward strand.
CCACTAAAAGTAACACCCCCTCCCCTAGAAAAGTAAAATCTATTTCTTAAAACTTTCTCTAAAAGTTCATAAACATCATACTCAATTCCCGTAGCATTGTGTCCCCAAGTATCAGGATTATGGCAATATAAACAACGCAATGGACACCCTTGGAAAAAGATAACGCATCTAATTCCAGCCCCATCCAATGTTCCCATAGTTTCAATTGAATGAATGGCAAGTTTATATTTTTGCATGGAATGTTCTTGAAATAACCTCTAGTTTTTGTTCTTTGGTTAATTTATTAAAATTAACAGCATATCCGCTCACTCTAATTGTTAAATTAGGATATTTATCTGGATTTTCCATAGCATCTTGCAATTTTTCTCTATCTAAAACATTTACATTTAAATGATGAGCACCTTGAACAAAATATCCATCAAGTAATGCTATTAATTTATCTTCCTGTTCTACAATATTTTTTCCAAGTATTTGTGGTACAACGCTAAATGTATTTGAAATGCCATCTTGACAACAACTATAACAAATCTTTGCTACAGAGTTCAAACTTGCCAATGCTCCCGATTTATCGCGTCCATGCATTGGATTAGCACCTGGGGCAAAAGGCTCTCCCTTCTTTCTTCCATCTGGAGTTGCCCCTGTCTTCTTTCCATACATTACATTAGATGTAATTGTTAAAATTGACAAAGTATGCTTTGCATTTCTATATGTCTTTGTTTTGCGTAATTCTTGATAAAACTCTTTTGTTATCTCTATGGCAATTTTATCAACCCTATCATCATCATTTCCAAATTGAGGATACTCGCCTGCAATCTCGAAATTAGAGATAATTCCTCTCTCATCTTTAATAGCTTTAACTGTTGTATATTTAATTGCACTTAAGCTATCTACAAGAACGCTTAATCCTGATATACCAAAAGCCATTAACCTCTCAACATCCGTATCATGCAATGACATCATTAATCTTTCGTAAGCATACTTATCATGCATATAGTGAATTACATTTAAAGTATTTACATAGAGCTTTGCAACCCACTTCATATATTTCCTAAATTCTGGCATCAATTCTTCATAATTAATCACACCTTCATTAAAAACTTTCCCCTGTGGCCCAACTTGGCTCCCAGAAAGCTCATCTTTACCACCATTAAGTGTTAAAAGCAATAATTTAGCTAAATTGCATCTTGCTCCAAAAAATTGCATTTGTTTCCCCACTTTCATTGCTGATACACAACAAGCTATTGCATAATCATCACCATATTCAGGCCTCATTACATCATCATTTTCATATTGAATAGAATCTGTATCTATTGACACTTGTGCACAGAATCTTTTATATGATTCTGGTAATTTTTGACTCCATAAAACTGTTATATTAGGTTCTGAAGAAGGTCCTAAATTATACAAAGTATTTAAAACTCTATATGAATTCTTTGTTACTAATGTTCTACCATCTTCCGCCATACCAGCTTCAGCCATAGTTACCCAAGTAGGATCACCTGCAAATAATTCATTATATTCAGGCGTTCTTAAATGTCTAACTAATCTTAATTTAATAATTAAATCATCCATTATTTCTTGAACTTGCTTTTCTGTAAGAATTCCTTTTCTTAAATCTCTTTCAAAATATATATCTAAAAATGTTGAAACTCTTCCTAACGAATTAGCAGCACCATTTTGTTCTTTTATTGCACCTAGATATGCAAAATATAGCCATTGTACAGCTTCTCTTGCATTTGTTGCAGGAGCAGAGATGTCATACCCATACATCAAGGCCATTGCCTTTAATCTCTTCATAAACTCTATTTGTTTTGCTAAATCTTCAATAAGTCGTATGTTTTCATCTGTATTATCTTTCTTTGAGTATTCCGCCTTATCTTGTTCTTTTTGCTCAATCAAGAAATCCATTCCATAAAGTGCAACTCTTCTATAATCGCCAATAATTCTTCCACGCCCATAAGCATCTGGCAAACCAGTTAAAATGCCAGCGTGTCTTGCCTTTAACATTTCGCTTGAATAAACTCTAAATACACCATCATTATGAGTTGTTCTATATTCAAACGCCTTTCTTACCGAATCTGATAATTTGTATCCATATGCTTCACAAGCTTTCTCACACATTCTTATTCCACCAAATGGATTTACTGCTCTCTTTAATGGCTTATCTGTTTGCAATCCAACAATGATATCATCCTTTTTGGAAACGTAACCTGGTTTATATGCTAACAAAGAAGATATATGGTCCGTATCAACATCTAATACGCCACCTTTGTCCTGTTCAGCTTTTAATAGATTAAATAAAATCTCTCGAACTTTTATTGTCCTTTTTGTTGGTCCCTCTAAAAATTTTGAATCTCCTAAATATTCAGTAAAGTTCGTTTCAATAAAATTTTTAACATCAATTTTCTTTCTCCATTTACTACCTTTAAAACCATCCCATGCGACCTGTTTAACCATACCTATATCCTCCAAAGAAAAAGCAAGAAATTTTCTTGCTTTTTGTTATTTTCTTTCTTCTAAAATGTATATGTTGCCCCCAGCAAACAATTCCTTCTTATCCTCAGACAACTTTATATTCTCACACAACTTAAATACAAGAATAGCTTGTGTTTTAATTATTTCATTAACTGGCTCTCCATTTTTCTCTACTACATACTCTTCCTTATTCTTTGTAACAGTATAATTTACTTGATCAACCTTAAATGAAATTATTTTTAAATCTGTAGTAATCGCAGAAGTTACTTGAAATTTCGCATCTTTTTTTATATCAACTTCATTATTTGAAGTTGGTTTAATAAATTCTCCGTAATATGTAAAATCCACTTTTGTACCATTTGCATTTACTTTTGCAGTAATTTCTCTGCCTTTTATATCCGTAGCTTTATATGTAGATGACTGTCCACAACTAAATAATGTTAAAGATAAAATCACAACGAGAATTACTGTTGATAAAATTATTAAACTTTGCTTTTTCATAAACACTCCAATATTAAACATTAAATAATAATTATTACTACTTGCATTCTTATTCTATTACATAATTTCCATTAAGTCTAGAACTAAACATACCAATTTTGATACTTCGTTAAAATTTTAATTTTCTATCGCTTCACTTAATCATTTAATAAATTTTCTAATAAAGTTAAAATAAAAAACTTGGAATTTTCATCCAAGTTTTTATTCAATCAAATCAATATTTTCTAGATTATTTAGCGTTTGACTTAAACATAGGTTTAACGCCCAATGCTGCCATTCCTGACTCTGAATCATAAACTAATCTTGAATTTGCTCCAGCAAGTACTGCTAATGCTGCTGCTTCCATGATTCCAGCTCCTTCCCATTTACCATCTTTGTATTTATAAGTTGTATCACCTAGTTTAATTGATGTAACTGAAACCGCATAAACTACTACTTTGTACTCTTTACCTTCGTAAGTTGCTGTCTCTTCACTAGTTTTCTTCAATGTCCCCTTAATAATATAGTCTCCTTTATCTCCTTTATCCTTATACTCTAATGTTTTTGGAGTAACAATTAAATATGCCCCATCTTTTATCAATTTGCCATCTGAATCACGGAAATAGTATTTTCCTGATGAGCATGATGCCAATACAGTTGCAATAATTATTGCAACAAGCAAAGTAGAAACTACAACCAAACTTTTTCTTTTCATTATATAAATCCTCCTAGATTTTCTATTTTCAATTTAACAATAATTAAATAGTATTGTCAACATAGTGATTACTATATACAATAATAAAACTTTCCACAACGTAATCAAAAATAAACAATCTTTTACTACTCCTTTTCATTTACTTCATTCGGCAAAATATCGACATAATAGTTATTAACTACTGCTTGTAATTGTTTTATGAATATTAGAGGGATAGTTATAAGTATTGATCCAATGGCCTGTAAAATATTTTCTTTAATGGAGAATGCAGCTATCATCAATGCATTACTCCCTTCCTTAACTTGTTTGCCAAAAAAATGAAAATTATACATCATCCACTTAAATAAAAAATATAATATAACCATTGTTAATTCAACAACAAACATGGCTAAAATAATTTTCAAAACATCTTTTTTATTACCATTTTTATAAAGCGCTATTTTTTTAAATGACTTATTCCCAATAAGAGCGGCAAATAAGCCCATCAAACTTTTAATAAATAATGTAAACGGAGCCCAATAAGGATAACCAGCTAAAACATCTCCTAGCATCGATCCTACACCTCCTGCAAATATCCCAACAAAAGGTCCGAAATATACCCCCGAAATGATGACAAACACATCCCCTAAATTAATAAAACCATCAAATGTAAGATTAGGAATTTTAATATACGCAGTAGCAAGGCATACAAGCGCTGTACAAATTGCTATATATGCAATTTTTTTAATGGAAAAACTCTTTTTCATATTACCTCCACAACTTAGGCAATAAAAAAGTATGCAAAAGGCATACTTCACATTTCAAAAGATTTTATATCTTTCTCAATCAGACTTTACTGGCGGTTATGGAATCTCACCATATCGACCTATGAGGATGTTGGACTTGTCTGTTTCACAGCATTACCACCGGTCCGGAATTTCACCATGCCCAAAGATTATTTATATTATATATCTTTATCAATAATATTTCTATTTCTGCAACAATTTTTTTATGCAAGCAATTTTTATACAATTTATTAAGATATCACAAGCAATATCCAAATCTTCTGTTTTAATAAAAGTTGGAGCAATTCTTAAATTCCTATTCATTGGATCATTTGAATAAGGGAAAGTAGCTCCGACATTTGTTAAAGTTAAACCAGCTTCTTTACATAATTTAAACACTTCTGTTGCGCATCCTTCCAAAACATTCAAACTAATGAAATAGCCTCCATTAGGTTTTGTCCATTGCGCTATATCTGAATTTAATCCGAAACTCTCTTCTAATTTGTTTAAAATTTTATCAAATTTAGGTTTAATTATCTCTGCATGTCTTGCCATAATTTTTTTCAAATTATCAGCATCTTTAATAAACAAATAGTGCATCATCTGATTTACTTTGTTAAATCCAATAGTTTGAAAACTCATATGTTTCAAAGCTTCATTAACATTTGCTTCACTTGATGCAAAGAATGATACACCGGCACCTGGAAAAGTAATTTTTGATGTTGAAGAAAAAATATAAACACGATCATCATTTGCAAATTCGTTACATTTTTCCATAATGTTTAATAATTTATCTCCATCAGCAACTAAATCGTGAACAACATACGCGTTATCCCAAAAAATTCTAAAATCTTTTGCGGCTGTTTTCATTTTTGCTAATCTTGTTACAACTGCATCTGTATAAGTTATGCCTGTTGGATTTGAATATTTTGGCACGCACCAAATACCCTTTATGCTTTCATCATTAAGAACAAGTTGCTCTATAATATCCATATCTGGACCTGACTTTGTCATAGGAACAGTAATCATTTCAATACCTAAATGTTCTGTAATTGCAAAATGTCTATCGTAACCTGGGGAAGGACATAAAAACTTTATCACTCCTTGCTTATTCCAAGGCTCCATTCCTAAGACTCCAAATTGCATCGCTCTTTGTATTGCATCATACATTAAATTTAAACTGCTGTTTCCACCTACAATTATTTGGCTTGCTTTAACTCCCAAAATTGGAGCAAACAAGTCTCTTAACTCTTGAATGCCTTGTGGCATTCCATAATTTCTATATGGGTTAATTTGTTGCAACTTTTCATCATTTAATTCAGTAAAAAATCCCATTACAGAATCTAACTGTTCTTTACAAGGTTTTCCTCTTGCAATATCAACAACATAATTAGCTTTCTTGAATTTTTTATATTGTTTTTGTTCTTGCGATAAAATTTCGTTTAAATCCTTACTTGTTTGAAAAATCATAAACTCTCCTCTACTTTAACAAAACATTCCTATTATAAGCACATTTGTTCCTTTTGTAAATTATTATAAGTCATCGCTCCGACTTCTAAATGTTAATTTAATTGGAGTTCCTTTAAATACAAAAGCTTTTCTCAATTCATTCTCTAAATATCTTTGATACGAAAAATGTACAATTTCACTATCATTAACAAAAACAACAAAATTAGGAGGATTAATAGACGCCTGAGTCGCATACAATATTTTAAGTCTTTTCCCCATGTGGAAAGGTGGCTCGTTAGCCAATACCGCTTCCCTTAAAATCTCATTTAACAAACCGGTCGAAATCCTCTTTATTGCTTCCCCCCAAACAGTTTCCACTTCCTTCATTATTAAGTTAAGTCTTTGTCCTGTTAACGCTGAAACAAAAACAACATCCATATAATCCATAAATTTTATTTTGTCGCGCAATTCTTGCTCAAATTTTTTTGGATCTTTATTTTCACTCGGCATAATATCCCACTTATTAACTACAATAACAGAAGGTTTTCCCTCATCATGAACATACCCACATATTCTTATATCCTGCTCAGAAATCCCATCTGCTGCATCAATAACAATTAAAACAACGTCTGCTTTTTGTATTTCTGCCATTGTTCTTACTACAGAATAATATTCAATATCCTCTTTAACTTTTTTCTGTTTTCTAACCCCGGCTGTATCTATAATATTATATTCCTTTGAGTTATATTTAAAAGGAATTGTTATAGCATCCCTCGTTGTCCCCGCTTCATTATGAACAATGACTCTCTCATCTCCTAAAAGCCTATTTACCAATGAACTTTTACCTACATTTGGCTTACCAACAAGCGCAATATTTAAAGGCTTCTCTAGCTCTTCATCGTATTCTAAATTTTTAGGTAAGTATTTTACAACTTCATCAAGCAAGTCGCCTATCCCTTTACTTTGCTCAGAAGAAATTCCTACTAAATCAGAAAAACCTAATTGATAGAAATCATATGTCAATTCAATTTCATTGTTATCTAATTTATTAACAGCGACAATAATAGGCTTATTTGTTTTTCTTAAATATTCTGTCACACTATAATCATCAGGACTAAGCCCAGACTTCCCATCAACGAAAAAAATTATAACATCGGCAATATCAATAGCAATATCAATTTGTTTATTGATTTTCTCGCTAAATTCATTATTAGAATTAACTTCAAGCCCACCTGTATCAATTAAAGTAAATAGATGCCCACACCAATCTACATCGTAGTATATACGATCACGTGTAACACCCGGCGTATTTTTCACGATTGATATCTTACGCCCTGTAACTTTATTAAAAAATGTTGATTTCCCTACATTAGGTCGGCCTACAATTGCCACAAAAGGTTTTTTCATGCTTATAATACTAACATAAAAAAACGATATTTGGTATTAAATATATAAAGCGAATAAAACATCGTTACAAATCTTATGAAATAGAATCTATAATATCTAAAAAAACTCTTGCACTAGCATCAGAAGGTATCTTGAACCCCTCGCGAGGAGAAAGAGAAAAGAAAGTTACTAATGGGCCATCTGGTAAACAAGACCTCTTAAATTGTTGAGAAACGAAACGTGTATAAAATCTCTTCATATACTCTTTGATTTGCTGGCCAGTTAACTCGTTTCCAAAAATTTCATTAGCAAGATTATATACTATATGTACTCCTTTTTTCAAATATATACCATAATATAATAAGAAATCATAAAATTCATATGGACCTAAAATATTTTCAGTCTTTTGTTGCATCTCTCCTTGTTGTGCCGGCAATAATTCAGGCGAAATAGGTGTTGCAACAATATCAAGTAAACACTCCTTAATTACTTGATTTGTTTCTTGCCTTGCGATTTTACAAATCATATCTTGCATAAGAGTTTTAGGTATACTTGCATTTATTGCATAATTTGACATGTGATCCCCAGAGTATGTTGTCCACCCTAAAGCAAGCTCTGATAAGTCGCCTGTTCCTAGCATGATTCCGTTTTCTTTATTGGCAATATCCATTAAAACTTGCGTTCGCTCCCTTGCTTGCGAATTTTCATATGCAACGTCATAATCATCAGCTTGATGATCAATTGCCTTAAAGTGCTCAAGAATGCTATCTTTAATATCTATGATTCTAAAATCAACCATTAGTTCAGTTGATAAAATTTCTGCATTGCTTTTTGTCCTTTTACTTGTTCCAAAACAAGGCAATGTAATTGCAACAACATTTTTTCTATCCCTATTCATCTTATCCATGCAACGACAAGTTACTAAAAGTGCCAATGTTGAATCTAACCCACCAGAGATTCCTATAAAAACTTTTTGAGCATTTGTCGCCAACATTCTCTGCATTAATGAGTAAACTTGCATATCAAACATTTCGCTAAAATTAGGCATACATATATCGCTAAATGGTCTGCGCATTTTAGCCTCAAAATACATATTATTATATTTGATTTCCATGCTAGCTGGACTGCTTATATCAGCTACAATTTGTCCTGTTTCAAAAAGATTTGCCCTATTAATAATTTGTCCGTTTTTTGCAATACTATTTTCAGATATCAATACAAAATCTGTGGTAGATGATAAAAAAGACGGCATAGCAGTCGCTATTACTATATTTTTAGTTGCGGTTATTTCTTTAAGTAATTTACAATAGTGATTATATTCAACAATATCTTTGATCCCAGAATGAACAACGGCCAACACATCACAACTAAAATCTACAACTTGTTCAAGAGAAAAGGCAATTCCTACACTTACACCGTTTTTCAATGTATAAATTGATTCTTTAGTCCCTTCAAGATCAAACTTTATTTCACTTTCAAAATATTTATCGCTAGATTTTTTTTGAACAACTTTAACTATTTCTTTATTATTTAAAAGTAAGGCCACATTATATAATTTCCCATCCACATAATGCGAACTACCGATTAAAACATAAATATTATCTGTTTCTAAAAGAATTTTCTGCAAAAAAATATTAGCTTCTTGTTTAATATCGTCAAGCCAAAAATAATCCTTACACATTGCAGTAGTTAATGAGAGTTCTGGTAAAATAAGTAACTCAACTCCATCAGCTTTAGCCTTTTTAATCTCTAAAATAATCTCTTCAAAATTATAAGTAATATCAATAGCTCTACATTTAGGAGTAGCGCAAGCAACTTTTAAATTTTTCATATTAGCAATAATAGTCAATAGAATGTGCCCTTTCTACAACACTTTTTACATATTCTTTTACAGGCAAATGAACAGGATGTGTTTGATAAATTTTAAAATCGTCCATACTATCGAATTCACAAATTAATACAACATCATAACTTCTATCATCATTTAAAAAATCGGCTCCTGACTCTATTGATTTTAAAATATCTATTTTCCCCTTCATAGATAAAAATTTATTTACAAGATTTTGCCTATTTTCTTCTGTCCTATCTTTCAATTTATACATTACAACGTGCTTAACCATATATCACTCCTTATTTCTTCTTAATTAAAATACCCTTTTTATCTCTCTCTTCTAAATTCTTATTATCCATTAAAACAGAATTTTTATCTGTATTGTTTAACATTTGTGTGTCATTTAAAGCAGGGTGCCTCTTAAAAAATATTGTCTTTGCTTCTTTGTACAATTTACTTGCAATTAATTCTAAAGTATTTTTATTTTCAAATAATAAAGATCTTTCAATAAAATTATATGAAAAATCTTCATCATTAAGCATCTTATCAGTATAACTAATTAACTCTTCCTTGGAATGATATGATAATGCTACTTGCTTTGAAATCAAATATGAAGCGTTTTCCCTCTCTGATGTTGGTGCACCTTCTATTAAAATAAATGGCTTATGTCTCATTAATAATTCATATGTGGTTAATGATGTAGGTGCCGTAACGGCAATATCAATGATAGAATAAATTTCTGCCATATCATCTATTTCATTCAAAGCAAACAATCTATTCTCATTTTTATTAATTAAAAGTTTCATAAAACTTAATAAAGATTTACTTCCTCTCGCATTAACCAAAAAAATGGTATCCAAATTAGATTTAACATAGTAGGCAATAACTTCTTTTAATTGGTCTGTTACAATTCTTCCTGCTGTAATCAATATAATTTTCCTATCGTCATTTGGAATTCCATATTTTTCAAAAACAGCAGCTTTATCATGCTTAACAAGAATTGCTTCGGATATTGGAGTCCCTACTACTTCTATAAATTGATTTTTTATTTCATTAAAGATTATTCTCTCTCTAACTTCTTCGTTTTGCACAAAATACCCGTCAGTTTGATTTTCTATAAAACGTTTATCTAAGACATAGTCCGTAATTAGTGCATAAATTTTTAAATCATTTAATTGTAATTTATTTTTGTATTTAATTGCTAGTCGATGTGAAATCGGCGTCAAACAAAGTACAATCTCTGGATCATAACGATAAAAAACATTTTTTAATTTCTCGCGGTCTGTGTCTTTTTCTTCATCTTCGTTACTGTTTTTTGTTTTCTGATTCAATTGTACTGTCTTGCTGGAATTTTTTTGTTTTTCAAATTTTCTCAAAACAAACCAATTTTCTATTCTGTAATATAATTTGTTAAGAAAAAAGAAGTTTGTCGAAAATATTTTTCTCATACTTCTTTTAATTTTCACCATCGGTGAATAAAGATACTCAGTGTCAGGAATAGCCACAGCGAAGAAATCAGAATATCTTGAATTAATAAAATCCTCAAGCAATAATGCTGCTGAATCATTATCATCTTTCGAATATAAAATCACAACTGTTTTTCTATCATTCATAACTACACCTTCTTTCTTAGTATATCATTTTTACACAATTTATATTTACTAGGAATATATAAAATTTGTTGTACTAATTTTGCATCATCTACAATTGTCCCATCTTTATCAAACATTTCATTAACTTCAATTTCTTTATTGAGATATTTTGAATCTTTGGATACAATCTCAAGCTTATCATATTTTTTAAAACGATTTCTTTGCTCAACAATCAACATTTCCTTGTCACTATCATATCCAATAACTTTTGCCATAAAATCATAATCACATTTTGTTTGGGATGTATCAATATTAATTGTATTATCATTACCAAAGAAAAAACCTGTTGTATAATCTCTATGACTAATTTTCACTAATTCATCACTAATCATTTTTGGCATGTTTTCTAAAGTATTATTTTTCTCTAAATAATCTAACGCCATTCGATATGCATTTACCACACAAGCGACATAATATTGCGTCTTCATTCTCCCCTCTATCTTAAAAGAATTCACACCTGCATCACGTAACTTATCTAAATGCTGAATCATATTTAAGTCACGGCTGTTCATTATATATGTCCCCCTTTCATCTTCTGTTAAGGTTAAGATTTTATCCTTATGGGTCTTTTCATGTATTTCCCACTCCCAACGACATGCCTGCACACACTCCCCGCGATTTCCATTTCTTCCTGTTAAATAATTCGATAATAAACATCTACCGCTATATGCCATGCACATTGCACCATGCACGAACGCCTCAAGTTCTAACTCTGGAACAAAACTCTTTACCTCTTGTATATCGTTTAGTGACATTTCTCGAGCAAGTACCACTCTTTCCACACCTTGCTCATACCAAAATTTTGCAGAATATTTATTTGTTGAATTTGCTTGTGTGGATAAGTGAATTGCTAATTTTGATGTAATTGATTTAATAAAATATATAATTCCAGGATCGGAAACAATAACCCCATCAACATGAATATTTTGCAAAAATAAAATATATTCTTTTAATTGTTCAAAATCTGAATTATTAGCGTAAATATTTAATGTTATATAAATTTTTTTATTCAACTGATGCACAAACAACACAGCTTTTTCTAATTCACTATCCGTAAAATTTCTACTACTTGCACGCAATCCAAAATTTTTCCCCGCACAATAAACAGCATCAGCCCCAAAATGTATAGCTGTCTCAAGTTTATCTATATCCCCTGCCGGAGCTAATAGTTCTATTTTTTGCATATTTACACCTTATAAATTCAAAATGTTGCTCAATTAAAGCACTCATTTCTTTCTAGTATTATATTAAATATATTAATACGCTTGCAACCTTAATTATATATAAACATAGCGACTCGTATCACAATTAATTCATTATATAAATGATATTTCTATTTAAAGACAATCTAAATTTTATAAACACTTCAACTTACCTGATAGACACTAATCATAATACCATGTCCAATATTATATATATGTGTCGTGAATTTCGTGTTATCGTTCATGTAAGCAATATATTCTCTTAAATTTTTAACAATTGTTCTATGTTTTTTGGGAGTTTGTCCTTCTCCAAAAACATACCCAAAAAATAATATATCATCAGATATAATAACCGCATTTTTTGCTAAATTCTTTTCAATAATTTTTATATATTCTAAATAATGACTCTTAGGCCCATCCATAAATATTAAATCAAACTTTTCCTCTATGTCTATTTGACACAAGATATCCCTTGCATCTCCCTTTAAAACAGTTATTTGATTTTGAAAACCTAAATTTTTAATATTATCAATCGCCTCTAAATATTTTTCTTCATCTTTCTCTATAGTCGTTATTTTTCCTTGAGAATATGTAGCCATGATTAACGCAGAGTAACCTATAGCTGTCCCTATTTCTAGAATATTTTTGGGCTTTACGTCTTTTAATGTCTTTATAAACAAATCCAACTCAGCATCTTGAATAATTGGGATATTTCTCTCTCGAGCGGAAGCATGTATTTTTTTTAACTCGTCTTCTATTTTTGCTGTAATCATAATTTAAATTATATATCTTTTACAAAAATACTCCATATAAATTTACCTCACTCTATTCTCAGTCCTTACAATTATGCTAAACGGTGCAAAAAAATAAAATTTTCACTTTTTATTCAAATCGTTAACTTTTTAATTTATTAAAAAAACTTTAAGGATTATAATATGAATATTATATAATTTGCAACTTTAGGAGATTGAAAATGAGCAATAGGGTTTATAACTTTTCAGCAGGTCCTTCTGCCTTACCACTCGAAGTTTTAGAAACAATTCAAAAGAATCTGGTCAATTACAACAATAGTGGATTAAGCGTTCTTGAAATGAGCCATCGTACTCCAATCTATGAAGAAATTCACAATGGATTCAAGGCAATATTAAAAGACCTTTTAAACATATCAGATAATTATGATATTTTGTTATTACAAGGTGGAGCTTCAACTCAATTTGACGCGATTCCATTAAATCTTTTAAACGGTGGTTCCGCTGATTATGCCATAACAGGAAACTTTGCATCAAAAGCTTATCAAGCAGCCAAACATTTAAGTGATAATGTTAATATTGCAACATCCAGTGAAGACAATAACTTCACATTAATAAAGGATTTTTCAACTTGGACAATCAACCCTAACGCAAATTATTTACATCTTACTTCTAATAATACGATATACGGATTAACCTATTATTCGTTCCCTAAAACACAAGTTCCTCTTGTCGTTGATATGTCTTCTAATATTGCAAGCATGGAAATGGATTTAAATCAATTTTCGTTAATATATGCAGGTGCACAAAAAAATTTAGGTGCTGCCGGTCTTACAGTTGTTATCATCAAAAAAGATTTAATAGGGAAAGCTTCTAAAAATTGCCCTATTATGCTTGACTATAAAACACAAGCAGAAAATGAAAGCTTATATAACACACCTCCTGCTTTCGCTATTTATACCGCTTTTGAAAATATGAAATGGTTAAAACAACAAGGTGGTGTTTCTGCTATTGAAAAAATTAATAAACAAAAAGCTAAATTGCTATATGATTTTATAGACAATTCCACATTATATAAAAATCCTGTGGATGTAAAAAACAGATCTATAATGAATATCCCATTTACTACTCCTACTAAAGACTTGGATGCACTTTTTGTTCAACAAGCAAAAGAAAATGGCATTATTTCAATAAAAGGTCATAAGAAAGTTGGAGGAATGAGAGCTTCAATATATAACGGCATGCCAATCGAAGGTGTAGGGCATTTAATTAACTTTATGAAAGAATTTGAAAGGAGCTATAAAAATCATGTATAACATTTTAAAACTCAACGATATTGATAAAGTTGTAACTAATATTTTACCAAGTGAAAAATATACTATTACAAAAGACTGCAAAAATCCAGACGCAATAATCTTAAGAAGTTTTGATTTACACGGCTATGAGTTTAACGATAATCTACTAGCTGTTGCTAGAGCTGGCGCAGGAACAAATAATGTTCCTATTAATGAATTAACTGCTAAAGGTATTCCTGTATTTAATTCTCCAGGGGCCAATGCCAACGCCGTAAAAGAATTAGTATTCTGCGCAATGTTATCATCAGCAAGAAATTATGTAGATGCAGTTAATTGGACAAACTCTATTCCTGACACAGTTGATGATATTAACTCATACGTTGAAAGTGGCAAAAAACAATTCATAGGGCCAGAATTAATAGGCAAAACACTTGGTGTTATTGGATTAGGCGCAATTGGAAGAATGGTTGCCAATACAGCTATAAGTTTAGGAATGAAAGTTCTTGGCTATGACCCATATATCAGCATTGATGGAGCTTGGTCTTTATCAAGCAATGTTATTCATATCACTGACATTAACAAAATATTTAAAGAGTCAGATTTTATTACGTTACACGTTCCACTAACGGATGCAACTAGAGAATTAATTTGTGAATCTTCAATCTCTAAAATGAAATCTAATTGCACTATTTTAAATTTCGCAAGAGGCGAACTAGTTAATAATGATGATGTAATTAACGCAATAAACAATAAAAAGATTAAATCTTTAGTTACTGATTTTGCAGATAAAAGATTTATAAAGATTAAGGACATCTTAGTTACACCACATCTTGGAGCATCAACTAAAGAAGCTGAGACAGAATGTGCAAAGATGGCAGCAAACGAGCTAAAAGATTATATTGAAAATGGTAATATAACAAATAGCGTCAACTATCCTTGTGTTGCTTCTCCAAGAAATGGGAAAACAAGAATAACAATATTGCATAAAAATATTTCAAATATGATTGCTCGTGCAACTGCATATTTCTCAAGCAAAAATATCAATATAGATAATATTTTATCATCTAGTAAAAACGATATTGCATATATGATGATTGATATCGATGGAGATATTTCGGATAATGCAATTAAAGAATTGTCAGAAGAGCAAGGTTTCTTAAAAATAAGAATATTAAGATAAATTAACTTAGAAAAACAATATTATTTTTTACACGGCAAATAAATATCTTCTATAATTAGATTTGAAAGGTAAGCCATATTGTTTTTTATATATTGAAAAACTTATAATTTTTTCGCACACTAAATTTGTATAATATTCTACAAATTATTATTATGATTAAAACTAAATATATTTTCGTTTACTTTTAACTGGTTTTTTTTTAGTTGATATAAAAATATTCTTCTTTTTGTTTTGCTCTATTCATCATATTTGTCTGACAAATACTCGTATTTTTCTTGATCTTCAATCGCTTGATAACGTGCCACTTTTTTATCGCGCCGTTTATCATGATGTTGTTTTATTTGTTTTAATAACCCAATCTTAAATTTATTTGCAAATATTACAGGTTCCTGTACTTCCTTAGCAAAAGTAACTAATATCGCTGGTAACAACAAAATAACAAGAACAGCACTAATTATAGCTCCTCTTCCAATTAACTCTGTTAGCTGCTTAATTATTAAATTTTTAGCAACCATAGATACACTCAAGCAAGCTCCCGCTATTATACTTGCTGATGTAGTAATAGACATCCCGGTTTCTACCGTAGCCTCATAGCCCGCTCGCTTTACACCCATTTCTTGTTTCTTCCTCTGATAAGTAACCGTATACAAAATAGCATAATCTACTGTTGCCCCTAATTGAACTGCGCTGATAATAATATATGCCATAAAATTAATTGGAACTTTTGTTAAATATGAGATTGCTAAATTCATAAATATACCCAGCTCGATAATAGCAATTAGTAGAACAGATATTTTAAAAGACTTTAAAGTAAATATTAAAATTATTAGGATAGCTAAAATGGAGACTAAACTTACTATTTTAAAATCTTGAGGTGTAATTTCTGCTAAATCTTTTACAGATTGCGCTGTTCCAGTCATGTACACTTTTGCAGGTTTCCCCTCATATTCATAATATGTTGCTAAATTATTCTTTTTGGCTTCTTCCCCAAAGTACTTGTCCGTCAATTCTTGAATTTGTCTTAAAACTTCTTCTGCTTCTTTACTTTCAGAAACTACCTTATCGCTCATCATTATTGAATAAATAGTATAATGTATTCCCGTATTTATATCCGGTTGCACCATCTGTGAAAAAAATTCTGAAGTTGTTAAGTTTCTACTAACAAACCCATCCAACACAATATTCCCTTCAGGCAACATGCTATATAGTCCCATAATATGACTAACATTTTTAATTTGCTTAATTTCTTTAGCAAACTCTCTTTGTGTTTCTAAATTCTCTATCCCATTTTTTACTGGTACTATTGTTATTATTGAATTTCCAATTGTGTTAACTGTTTGTTGCAGTTTTGTTGGATTCGGATTAGATAATCCCATCTCCATATAACTATATTTCACTTTACTTTGCATAATCATTGTAGGCAAAATAAACAATAGCATTAAAATAAACAACTTTTTATTATTTTTAACAGAAAATGACCCGACTTTATTAAATCTAGGAACTAATATTCTATGACTATACTTCTTTAAAGGTTTTCTAAAAATTAAAATCAAACACGGTTGCAATATGATTACTGTAACCATGCTCAAAAAAACACCTTTTGCCAACACTCTTCCTATATCGGCTCCCATTGTAAACTGCATGAAAAATAGCGCAATAAACCCAAAAACAGTTGTTAAAGCAGAAGAAAAAACTGTCGAGAAAGTTTTACCGATAGCTCTTCTCATTGCCTCTAGATCATCCAAACAAAATTTCTTCTCTGCGTAATATGCGTGAATCAAGAAAATAGCATAATCCATTGAAAGACCTAACTGCAACAATGCAGAAACAGCCAAAGTAACTGTTGATATTTCACCAAAGATTATATTCGTTCCCATATTGAGAATAATGGAAACCCCTAATGTTAACAATAAAATTATTGGTTCAATAACTGATGTAGTAGTTAACAATAAGATAAGGAAAATAATTAGAAGCCCTATAATTAAAAATTTCCATATTTCGCCAAACACACTATTAAATATATCTCTTGTGAGAGCAGAACTCCCTCCAAAATGGTATTCAAGACTTGTATTAGTCTTCTTGTACTCTTGCACAATAGAATCAATTTCATTTAATGCTTTTGTCGCTTCATTAGAAGAACTAGGAACATCGAGAAAAAGCATTAAAACATAACATTGATCTTTATCATCAATTTTAGGGTGAAAGATGCTCATAATTTCTTCATTGGCAGTAATATCCCCTGATAAAGCTTGCATAATATCATTATTGCCCAACGCAGATATCGAACCATACCACATTACGCCACCTTCTTTTCTAACACCTTTTACTTGTGAAATTTCATTAACTAATTTTTCCACGTCAGATTCTTGCATGCCATTGATACCCAATGTCGCATCTCCCTGCATACCAAAATTATCAACTAGAAATTGAATTCCTTGTTTCGTCGGTTTATGAGATGGCAAATATGAAATCATATCTGAATTAATTTTCACAAAAAAGAAAGCAACCCCAGATATCAACATTAAAATGCTGACAATAATTAAAATTGCTACTCTATTTTTTACTATGAAATTAGATAATCTTTTCATAATTTACCCACTTCAAAATTAATAATCGTTTATATAATAATAACGCATGTTATTATTATTTTGAAACATTTTATTGATTAAAAAAAATTTTTACATAATTTTACAATTCATATAGTTTTTACAGCAATCTTCTAATCATTAACTACGGATAGATTCTTACAAACATTAAACATTCACACTGAATGTAAGCTAATTTTTATCAATATCTTTTTATACTTCTTTTAAACATACATATATATAATATTAATCATTAATTTACTATCTCATTTTTGGAATATAAAATTTATACAATAAAAAAAGTTCAAAGTGAACTTCGAACTTTTTTTCTTTTCAATATTTAGAAAATTATTGATTTAATCTCTTTTCTAGTTGATCAGCTTCATGTGCTAATTCTTTTGGCAACTTATCGCCAAACTTTTTATAGAATTCACGAATTCCTTCCAATTCTTTTTTCCAAGTATCTACATCTATGCTTAACAATTCTCTTACTACATTTGAATCTAAATTTAAATCTTCTAAATTCAAGTCTCTTGCAAATGGAATATATCCAATTGGT
This sequence comes from Bacillota bacterium, assembly GCA_023396095.1. Lineage (GTDB taxonomy): Bacteria > Bacillota > Clostridia > Christensenellales > UBA3700 > JAEWXG01. The sequence continues at coordinate 80,110 of JAEWXG010000003.1, forward strand.
GTTTCTTGAGCATCAACTTTTCCTTCAATTCTCTTAATCATCCAGTCTAAAACTCTCATATTGTCACCAAATCCTGGCCATATAAAATTGCCTTGATCGTCAGTTCTAAACCAGTTAACATGGAAAAACTTTGGTTGCTTATCTTCATCAATCATTTTTCCCATTTCCAACCAATGTTTAAAATAGTCTCCCATATTATATCCGCAGAATGGCAACATAGCCATTGGATCTCTTCTTACTACTCCTACAGCTCCAGAAGCAGCAGCTGTTGTTTCAGAAGCCATAATTGAACCTGTAAACACACCATTTTGCCAATTGCGTGCTTGATATACTAATGGAGCAGTTTTAGCTCTTCTCCCACCAAAAATAAATGCAGAAATTGGAACTCCATCCGGATTTTCAAACTCAGAACTAATACAAGGACAGTTAATTGCTGGAGCTGTAAATCTACTATTTGGATGAGCACCTTTTTCAGTCGCTGTATCTGGATCCCATGGTCTTCCCTTCCAATCTGTTGCATTGTGTGGAGGATTTTTGTCTAAGCCTTCCCACCATACAGTATTATTCTCATTGTTTTGTACAACATTTGTAAAAATTGTATTCTTCATAGTTGCCGCTAATGCATTAGGATTTGATTTTACGCTTGTTCCTGGAGCAACTCCAAAAAATCCATTTTCAGGATTTATTGCGTGCAAATATCCGTCCTTACCTTTTCTAATCCAAGCAATATCGTCACCGACAGTCCATACTTTATATCCTTTATCCAAATATGACTTTGGAGGAATAAGCATTGCTAAATTGGTTTTTCCACAAGCAGATGGGAATGCCGCTGCCATATATACAATTTTCTTATCTGGCTTTTCTACTCCCAAAATCAACATATGTTCTGCCATCCATTTTTCATTCTTTCCTTGATATGAAGCAATTCTCAATGCAAAACATTTCTTTCCTAATAATACATTTCCGCCATATCCGCTATTAACAGATATAATAGTATTATCCTCTGGAAAATGACAAATATATCTCTTCTCTTCATCAATATCACATTTAGCGTGAGTCCCTCTAACAAAGTCATTACTACTTCCAAGAGCATCTAACACAGCTTGTCCAACTCTTGCCATTATTCTCATATTAAGAACAACATAAATTGAATCTGTAATTTCGATACCAATCTTTGATAATTTTGAACCTACAGGACCCATTGAATATGGGATTACATACATTGTTCTTCCTTTATATGCATCTTTTAAAATTCCTTTCAACATTGCATATGCTTCTTTAGGATCTTTCCAGTTATTTGTTGGGCCAGCATCCTCTTCTTTCCTGCTGCAAATAAATGTTCTACCTTCAACACGAGCAACATCGTTCACCTTAGTTCTATGCAAATAGCAACCAGGCAATTTATCTTGGTTTAATTTGATAATTTCCCCAGATTTTTCTGCAATTTCTTCAAGCTTCTTATATAACTCTTGAGAACCATCAATCCAAACAATTTCATCTGGATTACAAAGTGTTTTAACTTCTTCAACATAGGCTAATACGTGTTTATTTTTTGTCATAAATCTTTAGCAAATTTACCATAACTTACGGCACAAAGTTATAATAAATATATCTTCTTCTCCTAAAAACGTTTATTTTTATTTTGTGTGCCACAAAGAGTAAAAATTTAAATTTTTAATTATGAATTTATAAAAATCACAATTGCTTTTAGTATAGCATTTTAATGCAATTTGTCAAATATTAAACAATCTTAGCCAGGGCTATGTTGGTATGAACTGAAGTTAGGGTTTTTAGTTTATTCTTAAACTTGATCTAGATAATTTATTTTTTTATAGCTAATCAAGGAAGAATGTTTTTAAAAATATTTTTCTAGAAGGTTAATGCGAACCTTATATTTACATTACAACATATTGTAACTAGATACAATCCCTACCTTTTTCCATAAAATATAGAAACTTTTAAAAATTTGTATTTTTCTTTTGTGTTTTCTTACGTTGTACGCGTACAACGTACAACACGTACAACGCTACATTTCTCTTTGATCATCTCTTGATTTTAAATTTTCAATCATCTCATTAAAATTTTGAAATTTCTTTTCTAATAATGTTCTGTTTTCTTTTCTATATTGAAAAACATTTTGCAATTCCTTATCGTTTAAAAAGTCTTGAAATTCATCTCTTATTTCAATTATTTCTTTGTTCTTAGTTGCACAACTTAACCTCTTATCAATATAGATATCTATATTGGACACTACTTGCCACTTTGCAGCTCCTTCTTCTAAAGCGTCAAAATCATTTATAATATTGTAAAATTTACTTTTCCTGTCATATCTTCGAATTTCTTCTTCTGTAGGATTTGTTTGAGATTTAAAATCATTAATCTCTCTATTTATTTGTTTAACCTTATTAAATCTCGTCAAAATTTCTTTCTCAAAAACTTTATTAATAATTTCTTCCTGTTCTATCAATAAAGATCTATATCGACTATCCGGTATATCAAACGCAGATGAATATGTTCCATCAACTAAAGGAATCATATTATTAAATTTTAAATGTCCTAGTGGTTGATTGTCATCATTAAATAAATTATATGTTACATCTGAATCTACATCTCTTGTTGAATGAGATAAAGGAATGGCCCATTTTTGGCCGTCATCATCTAAAAGCACTGCTACATTAGGTCTCTCTTTTCTATTAGGATGATTTATCATAACTCTTCCATCAATTGAATGTAAATAATCCAAATAATCCTTATTTATTACAACTATGTCTTGATATAAAAGCATAAATCCTCCAAAAAAAATACATCCTCATATTTGGATGTATAAATGCAATTTTTCATCCAGTTTTTACTGCTCCTGGCAAACACATTTATTCATCCAGTTTTTACTGCTCCTGGCAAACACATTTTTAGAACTCTATTTTAGCATTTTACTTTCATTTGTCAAACATGGTTGAAATAAAAAACACAAAAGAAATAACGGACTAGGTAAAATAATGAGGTGAACCCAAAAAGTTGGACAATCCAGAAAGGAGGTTCAACAAATGCGTTTAGATTATGATACAAGGTTAGAAATTTATTTAGAAAACAAATTAAAAGGGGAAAAAGCAGGTTTTCTTGCA
>JAEWXG010000001.1 GCA_023396095.1 Bacillota bacterium
CAGCTTTGTCGGCAAGATTGACTTGCCCGAATAACCGCCCGACCTATCCGACACAATGGCCAAGTGTCGGATAGGAACGGCAAAATTTTTTGCACTTCTATTGCTTCTTTATCACACATAAGCAAAATCTCAGGGCATCAAGCAATTGATGGCGGGAGGAGGTATTGTTCTTATCGGACTTAAGCTGATTCCGCTTCTTGCAAATGTACTCAAGTAAGAAGAAAAGGAGAGCTTAGATGTTTGGAATATTCGACAAAATAGAAGAATTCTTTAAAGAGCTTCTACTGGGCGGTATCCAAGCAAACTTAGAGTCCATGTTTCTTGACATCAACGACAAGGTTGGTGCAGTTGCAATAGATGTAGGAAAAACTCCTATGGGATGGAACGGAGATGTGTTTGCCTTTATCAAAAGCATTAACGATTCCGTCATTATTCCCATAGCGGGACTAATCATCACAGCAGTTCTTTGTATCGAGCTTATCAACATGGTAATGCAAAAGAACAATATGCACGATACAGATACCTTTGAATTTTTCAAGTACATCATCAAGATGTGGATTGCTGTATGGTTAGTATCCCATGCCTTTGAGTTTTCAATGGCAGTTTTTGATGTGGCACAGCACATGGTAAATAAAGCGGCAGGGGTGATAAATACCTCTGCCACTGTTTCCGGAGATCAGATAGTGGCAATGATGGATACCCTAAAAGAAAAGGGGCTTGGAGAACTTGTCATGATTCTCTTTGAAACCTCACTCATCAAGGTTGCTATACAGGTAATATCCGTTGTGATTATGCTTGTAGTTTACGGAAGAATGTTTGAGATTTATGTTTACTCATCGGTTTCAGCCATTCCATTTGCCACAATGGGAAACAAAGAATGGGGGCAAATCGGAACAAATTACATCAAGGGACTATTTGCACTTGGACTACAAGGACTCTTTTTAATGGTTTGTCTTGGAATATACGCAGTATTAGTTAAGACGATTGAAATAACAGATATACACACAAGTAGCATGACGATACTTGGCTATGCGGTTTTGCTGGGGTTAATGATGCTAAAGAGCGGAACACTGGCCAAAAGCGTATTAAATGCACACTAAAAAAGAAAGGAAAGACAGTATGAATAAAAGAAAAACAGTATTTACAGCAGTAGTAATTGGAGCAGGCATTATGGCGGTAATTGATAGAATCGGACTTTATAACAAAGTGGATGAATTGGAAGAAAGAACAGAGGACATTGGTCGCTGCCATAATGATTTTTGCTTAATGCAGCAAAGATATAACAAAAATACAGATGAACAGCTTGCAATTATTCAGGAAGAAATCGGCTCTGTATATGAACACTTTGAGGAGCTGTCAAAGAGTAAAGAAGATGGGAGGTAAGCTATGGCGTATGTACCAATACCCAAGGACTTAAAAAAGGTAAAGACAAAGGTAGCCTTTAACCTAACGAAAAGGCAGCTCATAGGCTTCACACTTGCGGGACTTGTTGGAATACCTGTCTATTTATTTATGAGAAAGGTAGTGCCAAACGATATAGCTGTCATATTTCTGATTGTGTCAACACTTCCAATCTTTTTTATCACACTTTTTGAAAAGGACGGACTGACCTTTGAGAAATATTTTAAGCATATCTACCTTCATAAGTTTTATCAGCCGGCAAAGAGAGTGAGAAAGGAGGTTTACCTTGAACAAGAAAAGAAAAATTCAGCAACTAAAGTTAGAAGAAAACAAAAAGGCATTAAAAAAGGAGAGAAAGGACTTAAAGCAAAGTAAGGGAAAGTCTAACAAAGAAAAGAGCGGACTACTTGACCTTATCTTTAGAAAAGAGCAAAAACGCTATACGGTAGAAGATACCATTCCCTATCTTAGACTCTTAAAAAGCGGGATATGCCAGCTTGATGAAAAGCATTTCAGTAAAAGCATAGCCTTTCAGGACATTAACTATCAGCTTGCCTTAGATGAAGATAGGGATTTGATTTTTAATCAGTTTGCAAATTTTCTAAATTCCTTTGATCCAAGTGTTAGCATTGAGTTTTCCTATATCAATCAGCTTGGACGAAATGAAGAAATGAAATCGGCAATTCAGATACCGGATAAAAAAGACGGTTTTGATGATATACGACTTGAGTTTAGAGAGATGCTAAAAAGCCAGATTGTAAAGGGAAATAACGGACTGAAAAAATCAAAGTATGTAACCTTTACAGTAGAAGCGGATAATTTAGAGCAGGCTACATCAAAACTTGAAAGACTGGAGATAGATATATTATCTAATCTTAAAAGTATGGGGGTTCGTGCTGAAAGTCTTACCGGAGAAGAAAGGCTAAAGATACTTCACGATATATTAAATCCGAATAAGACCTTTGAGTTTTCATACAAAGACTTAAAGAAAAGAGAAAGCACCAAGACATATATTGTGCCTGATGAATTTAACTTTATGCCAAGCAGATATTTTAAGTTTGGGAAATTTATCGGTGCAGTCAGCTACTTTCAAATCCTTGCAAGTGAACTATCTGACCGTATGCTATCTGAGTTTTTGGATATTGATGATAACATCAATATCTCTTTTCATATTAAGGCAATTGATCAGTCAGAAGCCATTAAGATGGTAAAAAGAAAAAATACCGATATTGATAAGATGCGAATTGAGGAAAACAAGAAGGCGGTAAGGTCAGGCTATGATATGGACATTCTTCCAAGTGATTTAATTACCTATGGAGAAGATGTAAAGAGCCTATTAAAAGATTTGCAGACAAGAGATGAGCGTATGTTTGTTGTAAGTATCGTCTTTATGAACTTTGCAAGGACAATTCAAAAGCTCGATAACACCATCGCTCAGATAAGCTCCATTGCCAATAAGCATAACTGTAAATTGAAAAGACTTGACCATACGCAGGAGCAAGGCTTAGTGAGTGTGCTCCCTCTTGGGGTGAATAAGATTGAAATAGATAGAGGGCTAACCTCATCATCCACAGCAGTCTTTATGCCCTTTACCACAGAGGAGCTTTTCATCAATTCAAGTAACAGTCTTTACTACGGTCTAAATGCCCTGAGTCATAACCTGATTATGGCGGACAGGAAGAAATTAAAGAACCCAAATGGGTTAATTCTTGGAACTCCCGGAAGCGGTAAATCCTTTTCAGCAAAGCGTGAAATGGCAAATGCCATCTTGGTAACTGACGATGATATTATCATCTGTGATCCGGAAGGAGAGTATGGAAACCTTGTTCGCCAGTTTAAGGGAGAAGTCATTAAAGTCAGCAGTAAGTCAAAAGACTACTTAAATCCCCTTGATATAAACATGAACTATGGCGATGGAGATGCACCTCTTAAAGACAAAGCAAATTTCATTATGTCTATGCTTGAGCTTGAGCTTGTAGTAGGAGGAAGCGGACTTACAGCAGAAGAAAAGTCGGTTATAGATAGATGCCTTCCTAAAATTTATGAAAAGTATTTTGAAAATCCGACTCCTGACAATATGCCTATACTGGGGGATCTATACGATATGTTAAAAGGGCAGGAAGAAAAGGTAGGGAAGAAGCTGGCAACAGAGATGGAAATCTATGTATCAGGTTCTCTTAATGTCTTTAATCATAGGTCAAATGTGGACTTAAATAAGAAGCTGCTGTGCTTTGATATTAAAGAGCTTGGAAGCCAGCTTAAAAAAATCGGTATGCTTGTCATTCAGGATCAGGTGTGGAATAAGGTATCGCAAAACAGAGGAAACAAGGCTACAAGGTACTATATAGATGAGTTTCACCTGCTGTTAAAAGATGAGCAGACAGCTTCCTATTCGGTTGAGATTTGGAAAAGATTTCGTAAATGGGGAGGTATCCCGACAGGTATTACTCAAAATGTCAAAGACCTACTTATGAGTAAGGAAATTGAAAATATCTTTGATAATACGGATTTTGTCTTAATGCTAAATCAGGCATCGGGAGATAGAGAAATTTTAGCAAGAAAACTTAAAATCTCACTTCCTCAGCTTCGGTATGTAACCAACTCTAATGAGGGTGAGGGACTTTTGTTCTTTGGAAATACCATTGTGCCTTTCCTTGATAAATTTCCGAAAGACACCATTCTTTATCAGAAGATGACTACCAAGCCTGAAGAAGTGAGGTAGCTTATGGATGGGAAGCTGAAAAAGGATTTTAGAGAAAGACATAAGGCAAGTCTTGAAAGAGAAATGCTTCATAGCAAAATAGATACGATACCTGAAGAAAGTAAGCTAAAGCATAGCGATGATTACAGAGGAAAAATCGTCTATGATAAAGAAAGATTTCAGGATAAGGTTCATGAAAAGATAAGTAAGGTAAGCTCTGATAATGAGAAGATAGAGGGAACTTCCAAAAGAAATGCAAAGTATAGAGCTTCTGATAAGGGAAGTGTAAATGAAGCAGGAAAGGCTGACTATGATACTGAGGTTAAGAACGGGAAAATCTATGATCCTTTAGGACAAGACCTTGATAACGACGGAATCATAGACAGATACGATAATGATTTTAGGGATAGCGACTATTTTGAATCGACCTATGATGTAGAGGATAATCTACCTCAAAAAGAAAAATCATTAGACAATCACTCTAAAAATCATAAGGCTCAAAAAAGTAAGTATAAAAGGAAAAACTATTCCGAAAACCTCTATACAAGAAAAAAGGACGATGTACCAAAAGAGAATAAGCCTGAAGGTAAAAAGACGTGGAAAGATGTTGCAGGAGAAAATATCAGCCTATCAAAAGACCAAAAGAAAAAGGTCAAAAAGGATATGGTAAAGGTATCTGCCCTGTCAGGACTTGCTAAAGGAAGTGAAAACGTAAGAGATTATTTATCTCATGGAAGCGATGAAAATCAAGGCGTAGAAGCAGGAGAAAAGACGGCGGATGCAAGTTCTAAGCTCATTCATGGTATTAAGAGATACTCAGATAAGAAAAGAGCTAAAAAAGGATATGACCTTACAAATAAGGACGATAAAATCAGAAAGCGTAAATCAAAGTTAGAGTTTCGTGATGCCAAAGAGGAACTGAAAAAGACAGATGAGTATAAAAGAGCAAGTGCCTATAAAAGATTTCAAAAGAAAAATCAGGTAAAGGCAGCGATTTCTCGTGAGAATAAGTCAAGGATTAGAGATCGGATTAAAGAGGGACTTATCGGAACACTGAAAAGCTCAAAGGATATGATTATCCGAAAAGCAAAAGGACTAATGCTTATCTTCGTAAGTATCATCATCTTAGGAACTTTTGTGATTAACTTTGCAGGAACAGGCATGACAGGCTTTATGAACTCTACAAGCTCGGTTCTTACAACAAGCTATTTATCAAAGCCAAATGTTCTAAGTGAAATCAATCAGAAGTTTTCTGCTATGGAGAGTGAGCTTCAAAGTGAAGTTGATCATGTAGAAGAAAATTATCCCAGATATGATGAATATATCTTAAACAACACAGAGTACATCGGTCATAATGTCCATGAGCTTTTATCCTACATTACATCAAGGTGCGGAGAGGTAAAGAGTGTATCGGAAGTAGAAACCATATTAAAAGAATTGCTTGAGTCCATGTATGACCTTGAGTACAGGGAAGAAATTGAAATCAGATACAGGACAGTTACAGAAACCTATACCGATGAAGAGGGCAATGAATATACCGAAAGCCATGAGGAACCTTATGAGTATAAAAAGCTCATTGTAACGCTTCATAAAAGGGAAATGGACAGCATTATCCGAAGGGTGTTTGCAGACTATCCCGATAATCTAAAACACTATGAAGCCTTATTCCTTGCACAAGGAAATATGGGAGAAGTCTTTGGTAATTCTGACCTTATCAGTGCTAATGGTGGTGTAGGTGGTGGAAAAGAGTATGAGGCATCTACGGAAGTACAAAAGAAGATTGTTAATGCTGCATACATCACACCATCTCCGGGTGCAGGCTGGTGTGCCATGTGGGTATCGCAGGTCTACCAAAATGCAGGACTTGGATATATCGGAGGAAACGCTAATGATATGTATAGAAACTATACCTTTACATCAGACAGGTCAAAGCTAAAGGTGGGAATGCTTGTAGCGGTAGAAAGCAGCAGTAGCGGAAGCACAGCAGGACTTACCTATGGTCATGTAGGAATTTATATCGGGGACGGTAAGGTTATTGATAACATTGGTCATATAAGAGTAACTACCTTAGATGATTGGATTGCAACATTTTGTAAACACCATCCGGTAGGCTTCGGTTTTCCGCCAAATGTAAACAGATAAGGAGGAAACAATGTGAAAAAAGAACTTACAGCAGTTAAAAACAGAATAAAGAAGTTAAAGGACAAAAAGGCTCTGATTGATGAAGAATTGGAGCCTTTATTTATTCGTGAAGAAGAACTCGAAAATGAGGAAATCATAGCAATTTGCAGAAAGAACAACATCACAATTTCTGATTTGATGGCAAAGGTAAACAAAGAAAAAGCAGAACTGAAAAAGGAGAGGACAAATGAAAACCAGTTTGAAAAAGAATAAGAAGTTTTGGACAGCAGCACTTGCAGTAATTGTAAGTATTAGCTGTATTTTAGGACTTTGGACAGTGGTGTATGCTAAGGAACAAAAGGTATCGGATACGCCTACAAGTGATAAGTCTGTCCAAACGGAAGTTGAAGTAAATGTAAAATACATCTTTGAAGATGAAAAGGTCTTTAAGGAAGAAAAGATAAAGGCTGAGAAAGGACAACTTATTGATAGCGGAGATCTTTCAATGCTCCCTGATGATATGAAATTTATTGATGAATTTCTATTTTATGAGGTAAAGGGAGATGGAAAAGATGAGATTATCCGTAAGGTAGCAAAGATAGAGGTTAAGGATAAGGAGACGCAGACGGAGGAAGAAAAACCAAAGCAGGACGCAAGCACTCAGACGGAAGATAAAAAGACAGAGGACAAGAAAACACAGACAGAGCTTTCTAAAGACGATATTTCCAAAATGGAAAAAGAGGCTAAGGAACTTCAGGAAAAACTTGATAAGTTAAATGGCGAAATCAAGAATAAAGATAAGTTGAGTGATAAGCAGAAAGAAAAAATTAAAGACCTTGAAGATGAGATTGAAAGTCTGAAAGAAAAAATGAAGAAAGATAAGGAAAATAAGGACTTATCAGAAGATATGAAAAAGGAAATAGATAAGCTGACGGAAAAGGTGAAAGAGCTTGAGAAAAAGGCTTCTGAAACAAACAAAGCTCCTGTAACACCGCAGTCAATTACACCGATTAGTCCGATTTCCGGAATTAAAACAAGTTCGGGCATTTCTCCTCAAACACCACAGTCCTCTGTAAGTAGTATCGGCAAAGGCTCATCGGATTCGGTAAACTCAGGCAGTGCTACAAAGGATACCGGTAAAACGGAAGTAAAGGAGAAAGAAAAGGAAGTTCGCTATCCAAATAAGCTGACAGCAAAAGCTCCTGCCAATAACAGTCAGGATTCATCTATGGACGGTACAAGTAAGAGTGTAAATACCAATAAGGGCGTAGCTTCAGCACCGTCAAAGGCAAGAGCTTCCGTTACGGAGAATAAGGATAATGCGAATAAGGACTACCCGATTCATCATGGAGATAGCAGCGATAATAAAGAAACAGATATGCATTCAGCAGATGCAAGGCAGTTTATTACCTTTCAGACTAAAAACGGTAAGACTTTTCATCTTATCATCAATCATGATGAGGATAGTGAGAATGTAATGCTTCTTACGGAAGTATCTGAAGATGATCTCTTAAACATGGTAGAGAAAAAAGAAGCACCAAAGCAGGAAGTAGTAAAAGAAGAACCTGTTAAGGAAGAAGTAAAGCCGGAGAAAAAGGAAGAAAAGAGTAATTTAGGAACATACATTATTTTGCTTCTTGTTGTAGGTGGAGCATTAGGAGCAGGCTACTATTTTAAGGTTGTAAAAAAGAAAGAAGATAAGGAGCTTGAAGCATTAGAGGAGGAAGATGATGATTTCTTTTCTGAATCAGAAAGTGATGAAGAAACAAATGATACAGATGAAGTAGAAGCAGAAGATGAAAAGTAATGCTGCACCAAAAATCATGTAGTATTTGGTGCAAAATCAGGGGCGGGAGAGTAATATCTTTCGCCCTACTTTGATTTATAACAGGAGGAAAACACAGATGAAGTTAGTCATTGCAGAAAAGCCAAGTGTTGCAATCTCCATTGCAAAGGTTATTGGAGCAAATAAAAAGAAAGATGGATATTATGAAGGAAACGGATATAGAGTATCTTGGTGTGTCGGACACTTAATTCAGATGGCAAATCCGGACGCTTACGATGAAAAGTATGCCAAGTGGAATATGGCTGATTTACCGATTATTCCAAAGGACTATAAGTATGAGGTGGCAAAGTCCACTAAGAAACAATTTGCTATCCTTAAAAAACTGATGAATGATAAAGAGGTTGATACAGTTATCAATGCGTGCGACGCAGGTAGAGAAGGAGAGAGCATTTTTAGACTTGTATATAATCAAGTGAATTGTAAAAAGAAGATGAAACGCCTTTGGATTTCATCTATGGAAGATAATGCGATTAGAGATGGCTTTGATCATCTAAAAGATGGAGAGGACTATGACAATCTCTTTGAATCAGCACAGGCAAGAGCCATTGCGGATTGGCTTGTCGGAATGAACATCAGCAGGCTCTATTCTTGCCTGTATCAGCAAAGTTATAGTGTTGGAAGAGTGCAGACACCTACTCTTGCTATGATCGTAAAAAGAGATGATGAGATAGTAAACTTTAAAAAGGAAAAATATTATACAGTAGAGCTTTCTACAAATGGCTTTACCCTTTCAACAGATAGAATTGATGATGAGGTTGCTGCTGAACAGCTCTTAAATTTAGTGGGTGATAAGATTGAAATTACTGATGTCATTCAGAAAGAAAAAATTACTAAACCGGAATTGCCTTTTGACCTGACAACACTTCAAAGAGAATGTAACAAGTTCTTTGGATATTCAGCTAAACAGACACTTGATTACGCTCAAAGTCTATATGAGAAAAAACTCATTACTTATCCAAGAACAGACAGCAGGTGTTTAACAGGAGATATGATTGTAAGTACGGTCAATAATATTTTGGGCAAGAATGACTTTGATACAGAGCGTATAAAGACGGTATTTAACTCTAGAAAGGTTACAGATCATCATGCGATTATCCCGACAATAAGTTCACTGAATGAAGATTTATCAGGCATTCCTGAGAGTGAAGCAAAGGTATACAGGCTTATTTCTAATAAGCTTCACGCAAGTGTTGGTTATCCTTTGGTCGAGAATACTACTAAGATTGTGGCTTCATTTGACGGCTTTGAATTTACAAGTTCAGGTAAGGTAATCAAGGAGGAAGGCTTTACAAAATATCTTAAAGAGTATAAGTCCAAGAAGAATGAGGATGCAGAACTTCCTAATGTAAGCATTGGAGATGTTATAAGCATTGAAAATAAAGAGATAAAAGAAAAATTTACCCAACCTCCGAAACACTTTACTGAAGATACGCTATTAAAGTCTATGGAGATTGCAGGAAATGACGCACTTGAAAAAGGTGTAGAAGTGGAAAGAAAAGGACTTGGAACACCTGCAACAAGGGCAGGGATTATTGAAAATCTAATCTTTAAGGGATTTGTAGAAAGGGATAAGAAAAACCTTGTAGCTACGCATAAAGGAATTAGCCTTGTAACGATTGTAGCGGATAGCTTTAAGTCGGCAGAAACTACCGCAAAATGGGAAATGGAATTATCCGATATTGCTCAGGGGAAATCATCAAAGGAAGAATTTTTAGAAGCGATTGAAAAAGAGATAAAAGAGGCGGTTTTGACATATAGCAAGTAAGTGGATACTAATTTCAGAGTGGAAAAAATGTCTTAAAAGTGCTATAATCCTTTGTAGGAAAAGTAGGGCGAAAGGAAGTAAGTATGAAAGATATATTTATGGATACTGCAAAAGTTATGGCAAAAGGACAGGTTACTATCCCGAAAAGGATAAGGGAACTTTTGAATTTAGAAAATGGAGACTATGTTACTTTTGTAGTTAATAAAGATAAGGTGCAAATTCAAAACTCCAAGACTTTTATTGAAGAAAATATTAGGAAATAACAGCACATTTTTGGAGGCAGGTGAAACAATGAATAAGGATAAGATGGCATTGCAGAATACAGATATTGGAAGGGATAATCATCAGTTTGATGATATTGTTAAGATTGTCGAAAGTGCAAAGGATCGTGCTTATAAAAAAGTCAATGAAGAACTGATTTTGATGTATCAGGAAGTGGGAAAATACATTAGTGAAAAAACTAAGGAGGCATCTTATGGCTCTGGTTTCGTTGACAATGTAGCTGAATTTTTCTCAACAAACTATCCTGAATTAAAAGGGTTTAACCGCAGAGGTCTTTACAGAATGAAGCAATTCTATGAGCTATATAAGGACGATGAAAAAGTGTCAACGCTGTTGACACAATTGAACTGGTCTAATCATTTAAAGATAATGTCCGGATCTAAAAGTAAAGAAGAAAGGGAATTCTATATTAACTTAGCTATAAAGGAGAATCTAACTCATCGGGAGTTGGTAAGGCAGATGGATAGCGGATACTATGAACGCTATATGCTTTCAAATGGTAATAATTTGCCTGCTATACAAAGAGCAAAACAGGAAACACATAATTTATTTATGGATAGCTATGTATTGGAATTTCTTGATGCTCCCAAGATTGGAAATGAAAGAGAATTTCAAAAATCAATTCTTGAAAATCTGAAGAACTTTATCTTAGAAATTGGAAAAGATTTTTCCTTTATAGGTAATGAGTATAGGGTACAGGTCGGCAATCATGATTACTATATAGATTTGTTGTTCTATCATAGGGGACTATCTTGTTTAGTTGCATTTGAATTAAAAATTGGAGAGTTTAAGCCGGAATATATCGGAAAAATGAACCTGTATTTAGAAGCATTGGATAGAGAAGTTAAGAAACAAACGGAAAATCCAAGTGTCGGAGTTATTCTTTGTGCATCAAAAGATGATGAGGTTGTAGAATTTGCACTTAGCAGAAGTCTTTCACCAACAATGGTATCGGAATACACCTTAAAACTGATAGATAAAAATTTATTGCAGAAAAAGTTGAAAGAGTACACTGAAATTGCTGAAGAAGATATTAAGTAGTCGATGTGACGATTGCGTGATAGAAAATAATAATTTTTAATGAGGTGACTTTATGGATAATCCAATTTATCAAAGAGAAATGATGGACTTTATAAAAAAATTTCCCAACAATGGAAATGTAATGATTCCAATTCATGGTAGAACAAAAAAATATGGTACCGATGCATATTTTCAATGCAGACTGTTTCCGTTAGAGTATGCTAAAAAGGAATTAGAGAAAGATGATACAAATGATTGGGGAGGAACTGCCCCGGGTTTTACTCAATTTGGATTCGGAGATGATGAGGAAGTCATTTATTCACGATTCAATAATCAAGTTAATATGGAACCTTTTGTTATAGAAAGGGATTATAATGGTCTTGTTAAACAAGATGAACTTGAAATTGTTGAAGAATTTAGATTGCTTAATAACTTATTTTTTGATAGGGCTAAAAATGAATATATCGATTTGGAAAATGAAAAAACAGTGATAAGAATAGAAAATGGTTTTGTAACTGTAGACAGAAAATATTTAAAGAGATATCTTTCTGTGAAAGATATGGTTATGCTTGTTCATTGTGATAGCAGATATTCTACAACTAGCTTGGATCAAAGACTACCTGAAGATTTTAATACTGAAGTGATGGACAATAAAATATATACATTATCATTTGGCGAGATATGCCGAAAGCCATTTTCGTTGCTTTATGCGAAAACAGCAATTTATGGTTGTTCTATTCAGGACTGTGAATATTGGCCATATAGCGAAAGTAAGGAATACGAAGACTACGCTATTGGTGTTGACGAAGATGGAAACGATATATTTTTTACATCTGATCCATCAATGTTGTCAAATTATTTTGAAGACAATAATGGAGCCCCGCATTACCTTACTCCAGTATATTTTAAACGTGAGGTATTGGGAAAATATTATGATAACCCTGATAGATATTTCATTGAATCAGGGCTATTAAGATGTGGAACATTATGGTCATTATATATTGACAATGAAAGCAGTGAATATGTTTCAGCTTACCTTGGCGATTTAGGAAGAAATCTTTCAAGAAAGGAGCAAATGCACTGGAAAAATTATAATATTACAATTGACGGAAAACTTAGTCATTCAAAGTTCATGAGAGATTTTTTAAGCACGTTTAGTTCATCAGAATCTCCTGTTTTTATTTTTCAAAATAAGTATAATAAGTTAAATGATGCATTTAAAGAAAAATTTGGTTATCCATTATTTCTTCCACTGCACAACGATGATGAATATATACTTAAGAGCCTTAGAATTCCACTGTTGGAGTCGCAAGCAGAATTTGATCAACAGATATTAGCTCTTGTAAAATTGATTGTAGATTCGTTGAATGAAAAAGGCATTGAAATGTTGTTATCTTCAGAAACTGAAAAATTATCTGGTAGTATTTCAAAATTGAAAGAGCTATTTAGTCAGCATGGATTGACAGATTATGAAGATGTAATAAATTTCTTGAAGAACCTACAAGGATTAAGGTCTTCAAGTGTTGCTCATAAGAAAGGCAAAAATTATGATAAAATTGTCAAAGCTTTTCAGATTGGAGAAATATCAAAGGTAGAGGTATTTGAAAAAATTATAAATAATGCAAATAATTTGTTAAATTATATTGAGAATAATTTGGATAAAATAAATTAAAAAAACTTATTTATTCAATATGCAACAAGCGGAAATCAGGTTTAGGTGATTAGAGTAAAATCTAACCACCTTTTTTGATTGGAAAAAAGAAGGAGGTAAAAATGCGAATAAATGATTTTCATAACATTTTGGAGCTTGTAAAACAAGATATACCGAATAAATTATATGATGAAATCATTTTTGATAATGTAGAAGGTGGCAAAGCAGTACAGATTTTACATATTGGAAGTTTTGACACAGAACCATATTCATTTGAAAAACTAGAAAGTTTTATGGAAAAACATGGTCTTTAAGAAAATTTGATTATCATACAGAAATCTATTTGAGCAACATGAATAGAACATCAGAAGAAAACTTAAAAACCATATTGAGATATAGCGTAAAGTAGGAGGAAATATTATGCCAAGACCAAGAACAAAAGAAGATTTAATGATTGCAGCGAAAGAAAACTATGATAAGTTGAACGTATTAATTGCTAAGCTATCTGACGAAGAATTAAACACACCTTTTGACTTTTCGAGTGATGAAAAAAAGAAAGAGGCTCATTGGAAAAGAGACAAAAATTTAAGAGATATATTGATTCATTTATATGAATGGCACCAACTTCTTTTGAATTGGGTAGATATAAATTTAAAGGGAGTGGCAAAACCTTTTATTCCAGCTCCATATGATTGGAAAACTTATGGAGATATGAATGTCGAGTTTTGGAAAAAACATCAAAATACCTCTCTTGAAGATGCAAAAGAAATGTTTCAGAAATCCCATAAAGATATTTTAGAATTAGCTGAGAGATTTACAAACGAAGAATTGTTTTCAAAAGATGTCTATAAGTGGGTAGGAGGAAGTGTACTTGGTTCGTATTTTGTAAGCACTACTTCAAGCCATTATGATTGGGCGATGAAGAAATTAAATGCGCATCAAAAAAATTGTAAGAAAAAATAAGCAGATATGGAGATGATAGAATGCATTTTACGAAGGTAAAAGGAATATTATCTTCAAAAAATGGAATGAATTTATTCAGAGGCTGTACACATGGTTGTATTTATTGTGACTCAAGAAGTAAATGCTATCAAATAAACCATAGATAGGAGGAGCTTATGGATAAAGAAAATATTTCTTTGCAAAATATAGATACAGAAAAAAATAACAATCCATTTGAAGAGATTGTTACGATTGTAGAAAATGCAAAAGAGCGTGCATACAGAAAAGTTAATGAAGAGCTGATTTTGATGTATCAAGAGGTAGGGAAATACATTAGTGAAAAAACTAATGAGGCATCTTATGGCTCCGGTTTCGTTGACAATGTAGCTGAATTTTTCTCTACTAACTATCCTGAATTAAAGGGCTTTAATCATAGAGGACTTTACAGAATGAAGCAATTCTATGAGCTATACAAAGATGATGAAAAAGTGTCACCACTGGTGACACAATTGAGCTGGACTAATCACTTGAAAATAATGTCAGCTTCTAAAAGTCAAGAAGAGAGAAGATTTTATATTGAATTGGCAGTAAAAGAAAGATATTCAAAGCGCGAATTGGAAAGACAGATGGATAGTGGCTACTATGAACGCTATATGCTCTCAAATGGTAATAATTTGCCTGCTATACAAAGAGCAAAACAAGAAACACATAATCTATTTATGGATAGCTATGTATTGGAATTTCTTGATGCTCCGAAAATAGGGAATGAAAGAGATTCGAAGGGTCGTTTATATATTGATTTTGAAAGTGCATTGCCGTACTACAAACAATATGGAATTATAGTTGGGGACAGTGAAGAAATAAAAGAATTTAATGATATTATGGATTTCTTATATCTTGGAAGAAGAGCAAAATTAGATGATTTTATTAAACTAAAAGAGTCATATGTGGCTCTAAATGCAATTATAGAGTATAATAATATAGATGAGAGTATTTAGCTATAAAAAATTGTTCAAAAAATTTATTGATTTAGACATGACAAAATGAATTGATGGAAAAGGTAAAAAATAAGTAAAAGCACATTTTACAAAATGAAGAATGGGCAAAATATAACGACGGATGTTTTACTTAGAATTTGCAACGCTTTAGATTGTGATATTGATGAAATAGTGGAGTGCATTAAGATACAAAGTGAATTTGATACAGAAAATAATGATGATATTTAGGAAAGGAAAATATATATGAAATTTGATTTACACATCCATTCCAATGCTAGTAAATATAAAGAGAGTGATGGCATTGTGGATAATTCTACAATAGATAATGTAGAAGTTTTATTAAATAAGTTAGATGAAAATGAAGTCGGATTATTTTCTATCACAGACCATAACAGATTTAATATTGAGTTATATAATAAATTAGACAGTGAAATAAAAAATGGAAAGTATGAGAATGTAAAAGGGATTGTTGCAGGTGTTGAATTTGATGTTCAAATAGATAGTGATATGGGGAAGTGTCATATTATTACAATTTTTGATGCTAAAAATAAAGAGGATAATTATAAAAAAATAAAAGAATGTATTGATGAAAATAAACTATAGAAGAAAGAAGATTATTATACAAGAGACAAATTCGAGTCTATTCTAAAAAAAATTGGTCTTGATGTGATATTGATTGCCTGTCAAAGAAATAGTTTAGATAAACATGACGGCAAACATAATTCATTGAGTGAATCAACTAAGGATTCAGAGAATTTAATTATGACTGGCTATATAAATGCTTTAGAGTTTCAAAGACCGAATGTAGAAGGTATTTTAAAAAATAATTTGAGAAATATTCCTATAAATCTTGGTTTGGTAATGGGGAGCGATTGTCATGATTGGAGTGCGTACCCAAACCATGATAAGATGAATGGAAATAAACAATTCTCCCATTCACGTGCTAAAATTCTCCCAACATTCAAAGGATTATTGATGGCTATTACATCACCTGAGACTAGAATAAATCAACAAAATAGTAAAAATATAAACTATATTGAAGAATTCAAAATAGGAGAAGATAAAGTTAAACTTGTAAATGGTATAAATGCAATAATTGGAGAAAATGGTTCGGGAAAATCCACATTGCTAAAACTTTTGAATAATAAAGTTAATACACCAAAGCATGTAAAAAATTTAGTTGAAATTAATCAACTACATTGTGAAAATAATTATTCAGCAAAAAAATTATTTATCGGACAAGGAGAAATTGTTCAGATGTTTGATAATAGTACACTATTCCCAAAAGAGAACTTTCTACCGGTTTCACATAATTCTTTTAAGGATGCTTATTCAAAATATGCCGAAGATATATTGTCATACCTCAAAAAAAGTATAAAAAAAGAAGAAGCAATAAATGGATTAAGAAAAAATTCTTTAGAGTATAGCGAATTAAACAATATAGCCACTTATTTTATTCAAATTGAATGTGATAAAGATTTTTCTAGTATTGATAATATTCACAATACACCTAAAAAGGATTTATCAAGTATTATAGATAAATTAGAAACAATACTAGGTAAAGAGTATTTTAAAGCCTATGAAACTAAAATTAAGAGTGCTATTGAGATATTAAAGTCTATATTTGATGACATAGATAAAAATTACAATATTATAGAAATGGAAGAAAAGTTAAAGAATATTATAGCTTCAGAGCTTTCAACATATAATTTGAAAATAGAAGAAGCAGCTTCAACTCAAGAAAGAGATCAAAGAGATTTTAGCTCAAGGAAAGCTGATTTTATTGCAAATATTATTGATGCAATAAAGAAAGATAATGAAGAAATAGAATTTCCTCAAAAACCCAATATGTTTGAGGGAAGTAGCAAAAAACCTAGTTGCGGATTTAGTTTTAATTCGGAATCTAACTATAATGGAAAGGATGTGTGTGACGAATTTTTATCTAAGATGTTTAACCAAAATTATGCTGACATAGAAAAATTAAAGACGATAAAAGATGCGGAAACCTTAGTAGCAGCTATAACTGGTTGTACATCGTATGATCAGCTAGAAACTAATTATAGTAACAACTTAAGAAAATTTTTGTGTAAGATGTGTGAATGTAAAAATTATATTGTAGATATGGCTAATGAAGAGAAATCTTTGGGAAGTACTTTAGGAGAACAATCTTTAGCATATTTTAAATATATAACGGAATTTGAAAAAGAAAAATGTATATTTTTAGTAGATCAACCAGAAGATCATATTTCAAACAATAATATTAGTAAAAAACTCATAAAGTATTTAAACTCAATAAGAAATAAGAAACAAGTAATTATAGTTACTCATAACCCGTTACTGGTGGTAAATCAGGATGTTGAACAAGTGATTTATGTTGAAAAAACTAATAATAAAATAAATATAACTTCAGGCTGTTTGGAATTTGAAGATGATAACATTAATATGTTAGAACTAATTGCAGAAAATATGGATGGTGGAAAAGATTCTATTGAAAAGAGGTTAAAAGTATATGGATAAAAAAATAAAAATTGAAATGAATGAAAATAAAGATATTGTAATTAGCGTTAATGATGATGAAAAAATTACAATAAAAAAAGACAACCGAAAAATCCAAGCAAATGAAATTTTTGAACTTTTAAGTTATTCAAATGGTGATAATTTTTCGTTTGAGATAGTGAATGAAAAAAATTATGATGTTTCTGTTTTGCAGTTTTTTCATGAATTGCTAGCTGAAATTGTAAATAAATTAAATATAGAAGAAACTACATGTGACGAAATGAATTTTAATTTATCAGAAAGTGAATGCCCTTTTTAGCGTGTAGAGAGATGGGGAGACTCTATCTCTCCATTATCGTCTAGCTTCCGAACCTCAACTACAGTGACCAAATAAATGCCCAAATAACCGAATTGGGGCTTTCAATCCTAAAGACGGTGAATGGCAATCCCGGCATAAAAGCCGATAGGATCTACGAAATCCTCTCTTCTGAGGATAAGGCAATCACGCTCAACATGGTGAGAAACTCTATAAAGAGAGAACTTAGGAACTACAACGAATTGAGGGGTTTCAGGAAAATCGGAGGCTATTACATGAAAGAAATTTCTCACAAATGAAACAATATACGATGATGGTAATGCTCGTTATCTGACCATTGATTTGGAAGAATATATTGGCAATCTGAATTTATATCCTGATAAAGAATCAAAACCTTGGCTTTGCAATAATGTAAAAAATATTAATAATCAATCTGAAGTTTTTGAGGAGACTTCATTAGTATTACCACCATCGAAAATTATTAGATTTTTTAATCTCAAATTGAATGTTTCAGATTTATCATGGGGAACTCAAGATAAAGAAAAAGTGATAATATGTAACAACAATAAGAATTCATATTAGACCCTATCGGGGGGAATGTCTTTATCCGCAAAGAAGACTATTTCGACAAGTTTCTTGAAGGAAATACGGTAAAATACTTTGCTTTTACAGAGCGTTTTATTCCAGATACTGGCTATGCAGATGAAGCTTCTTTGCATTTTGAAATTGTTAATGGGAAAATAGAAAAAGAAATTAAAAATAATGGTGTATATGGCGGATGGAATAATGGAGACAATCCATTATGTTCTGCGTGTCCACATGCAAATATTTTTGAAGACGCGGTAGATAACTCATCGATTTCTAATAGAGATAAATAGTAAGTTATTAATTAAAAACCAACTCCATTTAATGTGGCTTTTTCATTTTGATACATTTATTCATAATTCTTATTATGTGATAATATAATGGTATCATCGTTATAATTGCTATGGATGGTATAAGGAGTTAAATTACATATGCAAAGTGCAGTAGTTAATTTTTGTAAAAATCAAGATAACGGCATGTTATTAATTGATATGCCAACAGGTACAGGCAAAACATTTGAAACAAGAAATATTATCAAAAGGTTTCTAAAAAATGAAATACTGACTGAAATTCCTCTTGTTGTTTATGTTACACCATTAAAGAAGAATATTGATGACATCTATGATGATTTAAGAGATGATTTTAAAAATGATAAAGAAACATTTGATAATAATGTATTGAGAATACACGCTAATTATGAATGTGTACTTGAATCATTATTAGAATGCGAAGAAGATATTCAATTGTCATTAAGAAATAAAAAATCATTTAAAAATTTAAAGAATAAAATACAAGCTTATAATAGATTAAAAGATAGTTTAAACATGTCAGTTGATATACTTTCAACGTCATTAATGGAAATTAGAAAGGATTATGAGTTAAAGTTTAGAAGGGATTTAGAAGAAGAACTTTCAAAAGAAGGTAAATCTTTATCAGCCAGAAAAAAACTTTTAAAGCACGATTATGCTTGGGTAAAGAAAATATATCCTTCTTGTCTTATTGATGATAGGAAAGTTCTTTTTATGACGATGGATAAATTTATATCAGGTAATGATCCGATTATTAATAAATCGTATTCTTTTTTAACATACCCAAAATTAAGTAATGCATTAGTATTTATAGATGAATTTGATGCAACAAAAGACGTTATTTTAAATCAAGAAATTGAAAGATGTACTGATTTTAAATTGGACATGGCAAGGTTGTTTTCTGGTATTGCTACTGCTTTAAAAGGAAAAGAGTTTCCAGTTCAATTGTTTGGAGATACTGATGAATCTCGAACCTCATTTGAAAAGATGAAGGAGAGAATTCTAGAAGTAGAAAAGGATTATGATTTAAACTATATTTTTAAGCTTGAGTCAAAGAATGATTCGAATAGATATTTTTTGTTTGATGATTATCAACTTCATACAATTACTTCATCAAAAGATGCTGGTAAAATAACTTTTAAAACTGATAAGAAAAAGAATCATAATATTATATCTATTATCGATAAAGATGTTAAAGATGATGGTAGATTTTATAGATCAATATATGCTATGAAAGGCGCATTAAATTATTTTTTAAATTGTTGTGCTATGTTATCAAAGAATTATATGAATAATTTTAATAAGCATCCAATTGAAGATAAGAAAGATAAAATGGAAATTGAACAAGCCGTTTCAACTATAGTGGATCCATTTAATTTAGATAGAAATGTTACTGAAACTATATCAAGAATGATTATAGATAATATTAGTCTTCCAAAGGATAAAGACATAGTTGCTACTGATTTTTATATGGATGGCTTTAGATATTATGATTTTAAAGATGATATGTCACATGATGCTTCCACATCATTTTTAATGTGCTATATGAATAATACTCCAGAAAAGGTAATGTTGTCATTAGCTGATAGAGCAAGAGTAGTTGGCCTTTCAGCAACAGCGAGCATTCAAACTGTGACTGGGAATTATAATATCGAATATTTAAAAGATGAATTAAATGAAAAATTCTATAGATTACAAGAAGAAGATTTTTTAAACATTCAAAATAAAGTCAAAGTTAGATTAGAACGTGATTATAAGATTAATGTTGATACTAAAGAATGTAATCTATCAATTATTAACGAAATAGTTAAATCTATTTTTGAATTAGAAACTAATATTGAAAAGTATACTGGTATTTTTGAAAAGTATAAAAGCGATAAGGATGATAATTACCAAATTAAACGATTATCAAAAACCATCTTAGCTATTAAGTCTTTTATCATAAATGATGACTCCAAAGTATTACTAGTTTTAACAAACAAAAACATTAAGATTTCCGAATCAAATGATATTTTTAACGAATCATTAATGCAAGAAATAATTGAAAGTATTTCAAAAGAAAATGATAAGGTGTTACCTAAAATCCATCATTTATTTGGAAATGATTTTGATGCTGAAAAGAAAGCATATAATGACGAAATTAGAGAAGGCAAAAAAATTATCTTATTTTCAAGTTATTCATCAGTAGGAACTGGACAGAATTTACAATATGAAGAAAACTTTGGAGAAGACATTATTAAAAAAGACATTGATTCGATTTATATTGAGTACCCTACAAATATATTGGTTCAAACTGATAATCTTAAGGAGGAAACTGAATTAATTAAGTATATATACCAAATGGAAATTTTAAAAAAAAATGGAGAAATAGCGGCTTCATTATCTTTAAGAAATATTAAGTTTGGTTTTAAGAAATATAATAATCCTAATGCTTATTATAGTTTTGATAATTCTGCTTATAAATCAGATTCTGTTAATAATCATATGGTTAAGATACTTGTACAAGCTGTTGGCCGTATTTGTAGAACTAATGGTGTAAAAAAGAAACATAATGTAAATATTTATGTTGATAATGATATTTTTAAGAATATTGATTTTACATTTATGAATGGTAGATTAATGAATCCTGAATTTGAAGAAATTGTTAAATTGTCTAAAAAAGAAGTGGTTAAAAATAAGGAAGTTAATATTCTTCTTAACAAGGCAAATGAATGTAATATTAGAGTAAAGAAGAGAATAGAGAATATCTTAAGTATTAATAAGACCAGTTGGGATGAAAATGATATCCGAATGTGGAAAGATATAAGAGAATTTGTTTTAAAACATCCAACTATTTCCAAAAATGAATTAAGCAATTATATTCAAGTAAGCAAGATTAGAGGACTTAAAGATTTTTATTTAAGTGCTGTTGATGGTGGGGTTATAGATTCTTATCAATATTTGCCAAATTATGATGTGAATGAAAACGATAAAGATTTTTTTCCAATCCAATATTATATAAAACAACAAAAGAACTATATTGTTATTAATGATGTTGAATGTAGATTAGATCCATTAATGAAAATACCTTATATAAGAAAGGTTTTTGAGAAAAAAGGATACGCAACATCGTTTGCGCCTAATGAATTAATTATTCTCCCAGTCATTTATCAAAACATCTACAAAGGTGTTTTAGGTGAAGAAGTTGGTAAAATAATCCTTGAAAATCATGGTATTCATCTAAAAGAGATCAATGATGCTAGTAAATTTGAAAAATTTGACTATCAATTATCTGACGATGAAGATGTATATGTTGACTTTAAAAATTGGTCGGAAAACGATAAAGAAGATAGAAACGAGTATTCTGAAAAGAGTAGATTAAAGTTAGAAAGAATAAATGGTAAAAAAGCATTTATTATAAATCTTGTCGCATCTGAATTCCAAATAAAAGATAACGATAGAATAGTTGAGGTTTCCACAATTACTAAAAAGAATAATTTGTCTTTATTTGAATTAGATAAAAATAATTTATTGAAGTTGATTAATAAAATAAATGAGGCGATTGGCAATGGCGATAACTAATCATTTAATTGTTAACTTTAATTATAAAGAAATTGATGATAATTTTGATTTTTATCTTTTAACTACGATTGATAAATATATTTCGAATGGTGCTTATGTAATTGATAAACCTATAGAATCATTACATGCTGAAAGTGTGGTTTTTGATAATGGTAGATCATTGCTCATAATGTTTAAAAAGAATATAATATCAAGATTTAAATTGATTAATTATTTGGAAGACGAGAAACTTACTATTAAACCTATAAATTCAGCAGATATAAAAGATTATTTATTATTTAAATTGTTCTTATATAGTATTAATAATTTTGATTCTGATTCTTTAAAATTTAATAATATTACAGGAAAACTATACATTGTTAATCCAAATTGGATTTCAAAGAATAGAAAATCATTTAAAGCATTAAATATAAATGTTGATAATGAAATGAATATAAGAGCAGAAGCATCTAGCTTTAATAGTATCTTTGCATTTAAGGATTTAAAGAAAATTAAAGATTTACCAAAATATGTTTTTGCAAATAAAAATAATGCTTTAAAAAGAGTATTACATTTGGATGACAAAGAGGATGCTTACGTAAGAAAGGCTTTGTTTGGTAAAAAAGTAGAAATTGAATTTTTCAATTTGAATCCTCAAAAGATTAAACAAACAAAAGTGTTTTATATTTATACAGTATTATCGATTTTAGAGAATAAGTATTCTAAATATTTTTCGTATCAATTAGAAGAAGTTGAAGTTAACAAATCGGTTCATAAAATTAAAGATAAGGATTTTATGAACAAAGCATTTGAGGATTTTAATAAGAGAGAAACAAATGTTATATCTTTTGTTAAAGAAAGTGAATATTATGATGAATTTAATAGCATTGTTTATAATTTATCTTCTGTATTATCTTCAAAAATTCACAAAGCTGACTCAGTTGAAATAAATAAAAATAACATAGTTTATATTCACAATAGAGATTATTATACTGATAGTGGTTATGATGATCCATATAAGAATATAAGTAGAAATAGTGTTATTCAATGTATCACAATTGAAGATTCCAGCGACAAAATGATAGAGGATAATAACGCTATATTTGATACTGTGATTAAAGAATTAGTCATTAAGGATGATATTTTAAATAAAAAAGTAATAACACTTGATGATTGGAAATCATATGGCTTCCAAAATGACTGGATTTTTGGTAAAGAAAAAGGTGGGAAACATTATTTCTTAATAATTAATCCAAATGGTGAACTTAAATTTGTTTCAAAATTAAATGACTTTGAATCCTTTAATGATGAAACACTAGATAAATGCTCTGATTATCTTACTGATGACGAAGGTAAAGAAAAAGTTATTATTGCTGACTGCAATGGAAATATAAATATTATTTCAAGAACTCAAAGATTTATATTACCTTCTAAAGAGCTTTTTGATATGGAATTTATTAGTAGAGGAAAAGAAGCTAGGGATAAATATTTATCTGGAGTTGTAGATATAAATTATTATAATTTTAATGATATGGGAACATATTACAATGTCGGTTTGATTGGATCAGGAATGAATACGCCTCTACCTAAAGCTTCGTTATTATATAAAATTGATACGTTAAAAGGTGAAAATGTAGTTCCATTCTTGTTAGAAACAATGAGTGTTTTATTTGTAAAGTATAAGTCATTTACAGTATTA
>JAEWXG010000002.1 GCA_023396095.1 Bacillota bacterium
TGTTTATCTCTTCAGAGCTGTAAAAACTTTCGGCCAACGCGGAACGAATCAAGTTCTTATCCGCTTAAATACTTTATGGCCGTCGTTTTTACATGCTCTTTCTTACATCTTTTCTTTATCTCATTCCCTTATATTTTTTATTTACAATTTATTATTTATTTGCTATTATCAAACTAGAAATCCAAAACAACACGATTGATTTGGTCTTGAATTTTTAAAATTCATGATTGTAAAGGGATTTATTTCCCTTTTATTTTTTATCTCTTTTTTAATATTCGAAATAAGGTTTTGTTCTTCAAATTATAGACATTATGCCTAGTTTTCTTTCCGTAAGTAGTTTTAACAATATCTTTAATAGCTGCCTTTTTCATGATCCTTTTATCTTTCTTAAATTTCTTATCATCAATTTTTATAGGCTTACCTTCATTATCCGTTATATATAGATATGGTTTATATGATTTAAAACGACTATCACCTTTTACTGGAACACCTTTTGTATACAACTTTACTAATCCTAATTCATCATCTTTATTACTTGCTGCTACTACTGTCATACGTGATTTTTTAGTATCTACTCCATGCCATAAATATTTATCTTCAGTCATTACTATTTGACCGTGTTTAACTTTTTTACTTTTATTCTTTCTGCTTTTCTTCATCTTTCCTAGTCTCCTTCTTTGTTTTGTAATTTTCAATCTCGTTAATTAAAAAACTATGCTGATTAGCTAACTCACTAGTTGAAACTTTAACTTCACAATATGTTATATAATCCTCAATACCTTTGTAGATTGGACTATTACTATCATATTAATTTGATTCAGATATTAAATATAACGATGTAATGGATAATAAAAGCAATATATACTAAACATAAATGTGAATATGGATATAGAAGAATACATTGCTCAATACGTAGTAAAAACACAATATTAATCATAGAACCGTTAAAAGATTAATGAAAAAGATGATTTTATAAGGCGTACATAAGAATTCAAAATATAAATCATATAAAGGCGATTTTCATAGAACGATATCTAATTTACTTTTAGAAAAGAAGATATATAAAGAAAGATTTAAGATGAAATATATTAGACATTGGGAAACTGACAATATTAATCAAAAAAGGACAAAGAATATTACAGAATTTCATATTCCGGCAAGAAAAATATATTTATCATCACTACTTAACATGCAATCAAATGAGATAATATCATACAATATTTCAACATCATCTAATTATCAGCAAATGCAAAGTAGATTAGATGATGCAACTAAAGGAAAGAACTTAAAAGGATTAATATCCCACTCCAATCAAGGATGGCAATACCAACTTGGAAAATATCAAACATACTTAAGAGATAACGAAATAAAACAGTCAATGTCAAGAAAAAGGAATTGCTTGGATAACAGTAAAATGGAAAAGTTCTTCGACACATTAAAAACAGAAATGTTTTATGGACACGAATATACGTTTAAAAAACTCACTCAATTAAAGACAGCCACTGAAGAATACATTCACTATTACAACAATAAAGGAATTCAAATAGGATTAAATGGATTCACCTTGGCAAGCGAGTTTGCAAGAATTATTATGCTCATTAGAAATCATCCAACTTTTTGTGTTTACCTCAAACGTCCTAAACATTTTCATAAACCCCATACTTTAACTTTGCATGCCTAAATAACTATCAATAGACTGTATTATTTTTTTATATTGCATATAACTTAATTTGAACTTATACCCATATGCAGATTCCATATAGTATCCTGCAATTGGTCTCTCATATAAGTAATATTTAACTATTTTACTTTCCTCTAATCTGTCTTTAATGTAAAAAGAATAATCTTGTTTTATTAATCTTTTTTCATCATAACTAGATACTTTGTTTGTTGTTAAATTATTTAATATTTTTTTAAAATCATTAATTTGTTCTTTATTTAAAATATGTATTTCATCATTCTTAATAACAACAATTTCAATATCTTTTTCCTCCAAATATGCAACTCTATTTTTTCCATGTGAAGGCAAAATTTTATATATAAAAATACTGGATGTAAATATCATTAATATTACTATTATAATCATTATTATTTTTTTCATTATTTCAAACCAAACCTATCAGTCTTTACATGCGATGTCGCTATATACTTTCCTTCTGAGTTTATAGTATAAATACATTTCACAAACTCTCCGTTCGATATTGCATTTCTAATTATAACTGCAATTTGATCTTCTCCCTTTTTCTTATGTATGTCGCCATATGACCTTCCTTTTTCATTATTTATATAATCCATTTGTACATCTAATTTTTCAGATTCGCTATTTTGAGAAACACCATATTCATGGGCATCTGCAAATTTTTTCGCCCAATCTCTACCTATATATTTAGTCATTAATGCATTCCATAAACCATGCCTAAAAGCATCACCATTATCTAAATAATGAACTTTTCTTTCATAGTAATTATTTGTTTTATTATCTGCATGTTTTTTAGCTGTATTAACTTTGGTTGCTTTTATTGGATGCCTTATAATCAGCTTTATTTCAGCTTTAGTAAATTTGCCATTATAGTTTGATTTATTAGAATTGTTTTTTATTTCAGATGTTCTATTTTGAGATATTAATCTAACAGCATGTTTTTTCATTAAAGCATTTTGTTCATTTTCTGTTAAATATGGATATTCGTCAATAACCTTTTCACCATATTGATAAAAAGATTCAATATCTAAATCATTAAATAATTCATAAATTAAATTTTCTTTATTAGACTTAAAATTCACATTTTCTGCATATACTTTATTAAAAATACTAGATACAGTAACGCTAAAAAACATAACAAAAAATATTAACGTTATCAATAACTTTATATAAACTAGATTTTTTTTCATTTATTTTAACTCCTACAAATTTTTTTAAACTCTATCATTGTACTACTTTCAATGTCGCTAGACAAAAGTAAAGTTAGGATTTTTAGATTATTCTCGCTAATAAATACTCAAATACAAAGTTCACGTCTACTATAGGTGTAAAAAATCAATATTTATTACATCCACTTTATGCCGCTATTATGGGGAAGGACAAATATTTGAAGGCAAATCATTTATAAATCATTTTAATCGTTTATTATTTGTTACTATGCAATAACTCATAAAAATTATTCAATTCTCATTTCTAAAAAAACTTTCGTTTCTTCAATTTATATATTACCCGTAAAACAAACAGTTTCTTCATCCATTTCAAGTTGCGCCTTTATCGCATCATAATCTTGGGAACGAATAACTACTTTCCCGTACTTTGAATCAAAACAATAAAGATTGCTATCGAACATTCCATAGTAATTATTGCACAACCATACACCATTATCCCCACTATTAGCTAGAACATCTTTTTTTATAAAAAGTGTCATTTTTATAAAAATTATCCGAGTCAATCAAATACTGCATGCAATTTATCTTTAGAACTTTGTTGATAATATAACCTTTTTCACTTTTAATTTGAGATATCGCCCAAATGTGCGTTGCTTGCAAAATGTTCTCTATATCACATCCACATATTGCACATTTTGTTTACATTCCTTTAACTCGTAAATTATTTCTAAATAGTGTTTGATCTCTATGGTTTTTATGTTTGCTTGCCTTTTCAAAGCTAGATAATAATCTATTGTGCTATTGACGAATTCTTCGTTAGTATCATAATTTTATACATTATTTGCCTAGCTAGGTAAAAATACAATTATATAAAAATCATCGTTTGTTATAATAATTTACATCAAAAATAAGTATTTCTTTTGCAATAGTAAAAATCTATAATTAAATGCTGTTTTCTTCATTATAGATATCATCTATAACACCACCACCCAAACAAATTCTGCCAGCATATATGACAGCATATTGCCCGGCGGCCATCCCTCTTTGTTTTTCTAGAAATCTTAATGTTACTTTACCTCTTTTTTTGTCAACAAAGCATGTCGCTTTTTGCAGAGGTTGCCTATGTCTAATTCTCGCTAAACACTCAAATTCTTCTCTCTCATTTCCATTAATAAAATTAAATTTATTACACTCTAGTGTATTATGATACAACAAAGGATGCTCTCCTTGCACAACATACAAAATATTATTTTTTACATCTTTATCGCATACAAACCAAGGTTCACCGGTCCCGCGTCCACCTATTCCTAGTCCCTTCCTCTGTCCTATCGTGTAAAAGAAAACTCCATTATGTCTACCAACTTTCTCTCCGTCCATTGTTAGTATATCGCCATCTTGCATTGGTATATATTGAGCTAGAAATTCCCTAAAATGCCTTTCTCCTATAAAACAAATACCCGTGCTATCCTTTTTCTCAGCAGTAGATATCCCAACTTCTCTTGCTATATTCCTAACAGTTGTTTTATCAATATTAGCTATAGGAAAAATAACTTTTTGTATTTGGTCACTACTTAATTGATTTAAAAAATATGTTTGATCTTTATTTTCATCAACTGCTCGGATCAAATATTTTTTGCCATCCTTTTCCAATATGTCAGCATAATGTCCAGTCGCTACATAATCTGCTCCTAACTTTAAAGCAAATTTAAAAAACACGTCAAATTTAATCTCTTTATTGCATAAAACATCTGGATTAGGCGTTCTCCCTTTTTTATACTCATCCACAAAATGTTGAAAAACTTTGTCATAATACTCTTTAGAAAAATCTATCGAGTAATACGGTATATCCAAATGAGAACAAACTTTTCTAACGTCGTTATAATCATCCGTAGCTGTACAAACTCCGTATTCGTCTGTCTCTTTCCAGTTATTCATAAAAAGACCTATAACATCATAGCCTTGCTTTTTTAAAATATATGCGGCAACAGAACTATCAACTCCACCGCTCATTCCTATAACAACTTTTTTAGCCATATATATTTAACGACAAATATCTCATCCCATTATCTGGAACGATAAATAATATTTTTTGATTCTTTAATTTATTTTGCTGTATATATTTTTTTACTGCTACAAATGCTGCCCCGGAAGATATCCCAGCGGTGATCCCATACTTTGCAACTAATTCTCTCGCTCCGTTATAAGCCTCTTCAGTGCTCGAAGTTAGCATACAATCCACAAGACTTACATCAAAAATACTAGGTATAAAATTTGCACCTATTCCCTGGATACCATGCTTACCTACCTTCCCCTTAGTAATTAATTGACTCTCTTCTGGTTCTACGCCAATTACTTTGCAGTCAAGATTATTTTCTAAAATATATTTTTTAATTCCAACTATTGTACCACCACTTCCAATTGCAGAAACTATATGTTGTATTTGAGGTTCTTGCGAAAAAATTTCTTTTGCAGTGTATTTATAATGAGCCATCCAATTATCTTTATTATTAAATTGATCAGCTACTAATACATTATTTTTACCTTTGATGTACTCACGCATAGCTAAAACTGCGCCATTCATCCCTTCACTAGCAGGTGTTAGTACTACTTCTGCGCCATATGATTTAATTAAGTCTTGGCGCTCTTTTGACATATTTTCTGGCATAAAAATAACTGCCTTATATCCATATTGGCTTGCAATGAAAGAAAGGCCTATCCCCGTATTTCCAGATGTAGCTTCAACAATTGTTGCTCCTGCCCCTATTTCATTCCTCTCGATGGCACTTTTAACGATGTTTAATGCGGCTCTATCTTTTATGCTTCCTGTAGGATTATAGTACTCAAGTTTAGTATAGACTTGATTCCCTAATATTTCTCCCAAAAACACCAAAGGAGTATTTCCAACTAAATCAACAACTTTCATTTTGTCTCCTATTGTTTTAATTCAATTAAATAATATCATATATTTTTATTTAATTTTACTTTTACCTAATATAGTCTATATTATTTTGCTATAATCTAAGTATATTAAAAATGTGGAAGTGAATAATGATAGAAGATTTTTTACCTGATTTATCTACAAAAATGTCCAAAGAGCAAGCCACTCAACTTAATCCTCTTGTACTAGCCTTCATAGGAGATGCGGTTCAAACATTATATGTAAGAACAAAATTAGTATTTCTCCACGATTTCAAAGCTAATAAATTACAGCAATTTGTTGCAAGCGAAATAAACGCAAATAATCAATCAAAATATATTGATGAAATATATGATCTTTTAACAGAGGAAGAAAAATCAATATTCAAAAGGGCAAGAAATAGCAAAGTGCAAACTGTCGCAAAAAATGCTACAGTTCAAAACTATAAAAAAGCTAGTGGTCTAGAAGCTATAATAGGATACCTATATCTAATTGGATCACATGACAGATTAAAATATTTACTAGAAGTAAAAATAGAAAAGGAGAACACAGAAAATGTTTATTGAAGGTAAAAATCCTGTATTAGAAGCCATTAACTCCAATATTAAAATTAAAAAAATTTACATACAAGATTCTTTGAAGAGCGACTTTCTAGATAAAATTAAAAAATCTAAAATTGCTTTTGAAATTAAAAATAAAAATGATATGGATAAAATGTCAAACACAAAACATCATCAAGGCATAATTGCAGAAATTCAAGATTTCCAATATTCAAGTATTGACGATATTATTGAATATGCAAAAAACAAAAATGAAGATCCTTTTATTCTTATTTTAGATGGTATAGAAGATCCTCATAATTTGGGGAGTATTATTAGAGTTGCAGATTGCGTAGGTGCACATGGTATTATCATCGGCAAAAATAGATGTGCCCAAGTAAGTGAAACTGTATATAAAACATCTGCAGGCGCCATTAATCATACTAAACTTGCCCGTGTAACAAATATAAATTATACGATTGATGATTTAAAAAATAAATTTTTTATAAATGTATATGCAACTGATGCAAATGGCACCAATATTTATGAAACAAATCTAACCGGTCCTGTGGCTCTCATAATTGGTAGTGAAGGACACGGAATAAGCCAATTAACATTAAAAAAATCAGATAAGATTTTAAGCATTCCTTTAAAAGGCAAAGTAAATTCTTTAAACGCCTCTGTCGCAACTTCTATAGTATGTTATGAAATTTTAAGACAAAGATTAAAATAAAAAAGGCATCTTCGTTCTCGATGCCTTTTTATTAACTCTTAATCTTACTACTTCTTGAAAATAACCTCTTTAGCGGCTTTAACTATCTCCTCTGCTGTCAACCCTAGTAAATTTGATAAATATTTTTCATCTCCAACTTCACCAAATCTATCCTTAACGCCTACTCTCTTCATTGGAACTGGACAATTTTCCACTATCACTTCTGCGACTGCGCTACCTAACCCATTAAAAATATTATGGTTTTCTGCAGTAACAATTGCTCCAGATCTCTTGGCAGCATTGATTACAGCTTCTTCATCTAAAGGTTTAATCGTATGCACAGAAAGTACCCCAACAGAATATCCTTCTTTTTCTAATTCAGCACTTGCCTCCAACGCCTTGGCTACCATTATACCAGAGGCAATAATGGTAACATCTTTCCCTTTCTTTAAATCAATTGCCTTAAAAATATTAAATTTCATATCTGGACTAAATACAGATTCGGCCTTCTTTCTAAATAAACGTATATACATAGGACCAACATGTTTTACGATTTGAGGCATTGCCTTTTCTAACATAACCGCATCAACTGGCTCGAAAATTGCCATATTAGGCACACTTCTCATTATTCCTACATCACCTAAACTCATATGAGTTCCACCGTTATTTGTCGCCATAATTCCTGGGTCCGTTCCTACAATTTTTACATTTTGATTTGCATAACAAACACTAATTGCAACTTGATCTAAACATCTTCTTGTAACAAATGGAGTAAATGAATCGCAGAAAGGTATTTTCCCGCAAGCCGCCAATCCTGCGGCAACACCAATCATATTGGCCTCGGCAATACCCACATCAATCATTCTATCTGGAAATTCTTTTTTAAAGTTTCCAGTCCCAGATGATCCCATAAGATCAGCTTCTAAAACACATATTTTTTTATTTTTCTTAGCCAATTGTATTAATGAATCACAATAGACTTTTCTCATTTCAATATTTTCTTGCATACTAACCTCCAATATATTTTTTCTTTAATTCATCAGTAAATGTAACACTATGCGAGCCAGGAGTTCCTTCATATTCTGGCATTCCTTTTGCTTTTACTGTATCTAAAACAATCATTGTAGGTTTTTTCTTAGATTTCTTAGCCACATCAATTGCATCTATGATTGTAGCAATATCATGACCATTTACCCTTAAAACTTTAAAATTGAAAGCTTTCCATTTATCAACTACTGGTTCTACGCTATTAACTTCATCTGTTGGACCATCTATCTGCATTTTATTATTATCTAAAAATACAATTAGCTTATTAAGGTTATGGGAACCAGCGTACATAGCAGCTTCCCAAATTTGCCCCTCTTGACTCTCCCCATCACCAACAATGCAGTAAACATTATATTTTTTTCTATCTAGCTTACCAGCTATTGCCATGCCAACTGCAGCAGATAATCCTTGGCCTAAAGAACCTGCCGTCATGTCAACCCCTATAGTTTTATTCATATCACAATGTGATGGTAATTTTGTTCCAGGTTTATTTAATGTCAATAAAACATCTTCGTTAAAATAACCTCTTGCAACTAACGCAGAGTATAACCCTGGACCAGCATGCCCTTTAGATAATATTATCCTATCTCTATCGGCCCAATTTGGTCTTGCTGGATCAATATTGGCAGAATGAAAATATAATGCTGTTAAAACTTCTGTAATTGAAAGAGAACCGCCAATATGTCCTGTCCCAAATGTAGCAATGGTCTTGAAAGTCAGCTTTCTAATATTTTCTGCTTTTTCTTTCAAAAAATCTAAATTAAAATCACTCATAATTTTAAAAATCCCCCCTATTTTTAATTGAAAAATCAATCTTCGTTTTTTAGTATATCATATTTTTTAAGCATAGAATGTTGATTCTGTTACACTCCAGCCTTTACTTTGATAAAATTTTGTTAAAACTTTTACAACTTCATCACTTCTTAAAACAAAACCAATTCCTTGCACTATAGCTTGCGTTTCACCAGTATTTTCTCTTCTCATACTTACAATTCCCATAGCTCTGCCTTTTAAATCGTATAAAGCACCACCACTATTTCCATGGTTTACATTACCATCAATTTGTATATATGCGATTTTCACCTCTTCTTCAAAGAAGAAGTTTTTCTTATAACTCATTATATAATTCGGATTAGAGACTAAGCTACTTGCAACTGATATACCAATACCTTCCGGGTTGCCTATAAAAAAAGTTTCTTGTCCATAAACAAAATCCTTTGATTTGGCAAATTTAATTTCTCCTATTAATTTAGTTAATGATGCATCAATTTTCAAAATAGCTACATCATAAATTTTATTATATGCTGCTAAGGATGCAGCTCTCTCTATGTATTGATCAGCTTCACTGTCGCCATCTAAAAATTCTTTATTTAGCAATTTGACTTTAATGCTCCTTGCGCTATTTGTCATATTAGCATCAAATACTACGTGTGCATTTGTCACTATTAATCCTCTTTCACTATCAATAATAAAACCACTCCCTGCATTAATCGTTCCTCCTACAGTTGCAAGTACAATAACATTTCCACCCAATACTGCGCTAACTGCATTAGACTTATTCCCTAACACATCAGGATTTGATGTTGCCTCACTTACTAATCCATATGATATAGGCACCGGCTCACCTTTAAAGCGATTTATTAAAGTACATCCAGATAAAGTTGCAAAAATCACAACTATTAAAGATACAATTAAAATATTTTTTAGTTTAGTTTTCATAAAACTATCTTAAACTCCAAATCTCATTAATTTCAACATATTCGTCCTTCTTTAAATTCTTAAAGTTAGATAATGTTTCAATTTCAACCATCCAATTTATTGTATAAATCTCTAAATTAGAACCGTAATCTGGATAATCAAAATTTTTATTTGCTTTAATGCTTTTACTAAACACTTTACCGTTATCCATTTTATAACTTACAATTCCATTTTTGATATAAAAGCCAATCTTAAATGGCTCTTTGCTTGCCTCTTCCTCTTTTTCAATGTTAATAATAACACTATCATTATTAATAACAATTCTCTTATCTAATATATTGCTGTAAGGCCATAAACTTATTGATCTATTTGGCAAATATTCACCTTCAATATTAGTGTAATCAACTACAACTTGCCCCGACGGCTTACATACACTCAATCCCCAAGCAGCAATTTTGACCGCTTCTTCACCACGGTTAATAACTCGATTAGTAACAGAAAAATCCCCATTATCTAAAGACTCAATAATAATATGTTTTTCCAAAAGCGTACTTGTTTCAATTGGAGCTTTTATTATTACTTTGTTACCTTCAATTTCATACTTAATAGTATTATTATCCGGATAATATGTTAGATTATCTTCTGGTGCCTTCCATAATCTATGGCCCCCATAAATGTGCCACTTATCATCTTTTTTAAATGTGCTGTGAAATGTCGAGACATCCTTATTAATGTGATCTTCTAAATCTTCATAGAAAATATTTTCATCTTCGCCAAAAAAGATAATTCTTGGTCCTACCTCTAAAGTAACGTATAAATTACTACTAACATTTGATATTTTTAAACATTTGCCATATTTTTTATAGTTAATTATTTCCATAATTTAATACTTATATTGAGCCTCTATTTTCCCGCCAACATTTATTTCTAAAGTATTGCCAATCTGTTGATTAATTATATTTTTAATTGTAGCTTTTGTATTTTCATCAATTTCATTTCCAGCTTTGTCTATTTGCTCAAACACAAAATCTTTAACCTTTTTGCCATCAACAATTCCTCTAACTATTTGACTTGTAGCGATTTTGTTAATTTTCATTTCCTCTGCTTTCTTGCCTTCTGTTTCAAAATTAGAAATATATAGGATTCCAGGTTTTAAATATTCATTTAATTTATTACGTATAGTTTCAAGCGTTTCTCCGCCCAATCCCATCTTATTAACAACTGCAGTAATCATCTGCTGCAATCCTGGCAATTTTAATGCTATTTTAATCATTGCTAGCATTTCTGATTCCCCTGAAACTTCTCTAATTTCTTTTTGTTCAGATATCTCAATTTGCCCTTTCTTAATCAAAGTACTAGCATGTTTACTGGTTAATTTACTTAAGTCATACCCCATCATTTTTGAAAAATATGATAATAATGTTTCCAATTTTTGATCTTTAACTTCTTTCCAAGTAAATTGCTTATTTTTTAGTTTCGCTAACTCATATTCAGCAAACTCACGGAAACTATATACTGTAGAACCTTGTGAAAATTTGATATTATTGTTAAATTCATTTCCTACAGTTATATTAATCCCTTTGATTGTTAAAACAATCTCATCATCATTGTTTGCCAATCTAGTCAAACTCTCTATCTCAGCTTCAATACTAAAATTAGATAAATGCTCAAATTTGAATCCGCCAAGATCAAGATCATATTCAAAAGCTTGACTCGGATCTTCAATGTGACTATTTATTTCATCTGCAGATATCTGCTTTGGAACTTGCGCCAAAATTATGTTCATAATTTTGGCATTAGTTATTTTACCTATATTGAATTTAAGCTTGAATGTTCCTTTGTCCGCATCATATGTTCTCTCAATATTCCCCGTGAATGGAACTTCAGTGTCAATACTTCCTTTTCCTAAATCTATTTTAAAGTTGCCACTCACTGTTTCATTTGCACTTTTTGTATTAGTTTTATCCCAATTACTAACACTTGCAGCAAAATCAAACTTTACTCCACAAGAAAGTAAAGAAACAAGCAGTATTAAAATTAAAATAAGTGATACTGATATAAGTTTAATATTTTTATTTCTCATTTGTCTCCATATCTCCTTAATCATTTTACTTACATTAACATTTTAACATAAAATTTTTAGTTGCTTATTTAAAACTGAAAATTGAAAGTAGGAAACTTAATACTCTTGTTGACTTTCCTTGCTTTGTTGATTTGTTAAAGAATAGTAGAGCAATCTTTCCCCACTTATGTGAATTTTATTAGACCTTTCCATAAACGCCATCTTAAATGCATCAAAAATTATAAAAGGTAAAACTAAGAACATGGTATTTTTAACTAAATTAACCAAAAAATATGCAACAAACGATATGAAGAAGAAAAGATTAATTTTTCTATGTCTCCTTCTAATCATATTAAATTGGCGCACAAATAAAAATGCGTATGCAATCAAACCTAATGCCCCGAACGACACAATAATCTGAATAATACTTGATTGATACATCATGATTCCTGTAATATTTGATGCTACCTCTCCATCAAGAGTATGTCCGATTCCAGCCCCTAAAAATGGGTATTCTAAAAACTTTTGAATTCCTTCTTTATAAACCTTAATTGTCGCATCTGAAGGTTTAAATTGTAACCTTTCTATGTATAAACTTGTGTAATCTGAGAATATCGTAATCGCTAATAAACTTAACAGTATTGCTCCTATCAAAATACCAATATATGCATATCTTTTTTTAGAAACTGTATATGTAATCGCTAAAATTGCACATAAGAATACAGTTAACAGTGTAACATATACCGCTAAACTTATAGTTGTAACAAATATTATTAAACCTAACGATAAAATTCCAAAAGAGAAATAAAATATTCCATATTTTGTTGTTGTTGTAGCCTTATAAAAGAAAATTGGCAACGCCATGATAGTTAGCAACAATAACTCATGCTCTCCATAAATATTAAGGTTCATATTTCGAAGAATATAATCTATTGTATAAAGTTTATAGACTTCATAATATGATACTCCGTTGTTTTGAGCTAATTTGGAAATAAATGTATGATAACTTGAATACTCTTGAGTAATGATTATAAAGAATGTCAAAAGTCCTACCAAAATTATCGCCTTTGGAACGATTTTTACAGCCTCATCATTATGTGATCTATTTAAAAAGTTATAGCAATATAAATATGCAAATATTGCTCCGATCCCTACTCCAAAGTATATGTATAAAGCCCCAGAAGAATACTTTGCTTCAGTAGCGCTATTGGAAATTCCACTAAATATACTGACAAATAACACTGCCAAGTATCCTATAACTAATTCTCCAGCCTTGAATTTTTTTCTAAAAATAACCGGTTTTGCAATTAATGCCACAACTATCATTATTAAAAATGGCAAAAAAACAAGTAATTCTTTAGCCTCAAAATCTTTTTTCAACATGAAGTTAATACTTAGCACCATAAAAGAAAATAAAGCGTGGGAAATATCATCAACCGTAACTAAAACAGCGGAAAAGATCGGGAAGAAAAATATTATTATTAACAAATAACTAAGTTGCGTATAAAATTCCGAACCGTTTGGCCTAATAGCTTGCAATGCAAACAAAACCAAAGCAAGCAAACATTGGAAAAACCTAAATGTCTTTGTTTTAATAATTTCCCCAGTTGTTTTTGCAAACTGCTCTATTTTCCCTACCTTCGTTTCCATATTCTTACTTTTACTTTTTACTAATTTTTTGTATTGAATACGTTCTAATCTGCAATTGGCTTCATTGTTGGGAACAATAACACATCTCTTATTGATTGATTATCTGTCAACAACATTACCAATCTATCAATTCCTATCCCTAACCCACCTGTTGGAGGCATCCCATACTCTAATGCATTGATAAAATCTTCATCCATGTCAGAAGCTTCTTCATCGCCTTGTTTCTTTAGTTCTACTTGCCTTTCAAATCTTTCTCTTTGATCAATCGGATCATTTAGTTCTGAAAATGCATTTGCATGCTCTCTTCCTAAAATAAATAATTCAAATCTTTCTGTATATCTATTATCTGATGGTTTCTTTTTAGCTAAAGGTGATATTTCAACTGGATGATCCATAATAAATGTCGGTTGAATTAACTGATCCTCACAATATTTTTCAAAGAATAAATTTAATATGTCACCTATTCCATGTCTTTTTTCAAAAGCAATAGAATGTTTTTTAGCTATAACTCTTGCCTCTTCAATATCTACAACTTTCTCAAAATCTACATTTGCATACTTTTTAACAGCATCTACCATTGTCATTCTTGCAAAAGGTTTCGAAAAATCTATTTCAATATCTCCATAACGAACATTTTGCGTTCCAAGTACCTTATTTGCAGCGTGCTTAATAATCCCCTCTGTGATATCCATCATATGATTATAATCGGTATAAGCTTCATACAATTCTAACAAAGTAAATTCCGGATTATGCCTTGGAGATAAGCCTTCATTTCTAAATACACGTCCTATTTCATATACTTTTTCAAAACCACCAACAATTAATCTCTTTAGGTGCAATTCCAAAGAAATTCTTAAAAACATATCTATATTTAAAGCATTATGATGTGTAATAAAAGGTCTAGCAGCAGCTCCACCAGCAACTGTATTTAAAACTGGTGTTTCTACCTCCAAAAATCCTAAATTATCTAAAAATTCTCTAATTGCAGAAATTATCTTTGATCTTTTAATAAATGTTTCTCTAACTTCTTGATTTACTATTAAATCAACATATCTTTGTCTATATCTTAATTCTGTATCTTTTAAGCCATGATATTTTTCCGGCAAAGGTAACAATGATTTGGATAATAATTCAATATTTTTACAATGAACAGATTTTTCACCTGTTTGTGTTAAGAAAACAAAACCTTCTAACCCAACAAAATCGCCTATATCATATTTTTTAAACTGCGCATAAGACTCTTCACCTACATCATTTTTGCTAATGTATATTTGTATTGTTCCGGTCATATCTTGCAAATTAAAAAAGCTTGCTTTACCCATTACACGTTTTGTTGTTATACGTCCTGCAATTTTAACTGTTTTACCATTGTAAATATCAAATTCACTTTTGATAATGTTTGCATAACCATCCTTCTCAAATTTAACTTTCTCAAAAGGATTTTGCTTATTTTCAATTAATGTTGCAAGTTTTTCTCTTCTTTGTTTTACAAGTTCATTAATATCTATCTCTTGCGTTTGCAAATTTTTCTCTTCCAATTTAAACCTCTAACTATTTATACTGTTATATCCAATATTTTTACTTGAATTTGTTGATTTGTAGGCCCTAAATAAGTTACCTTGTCACCCTTTTTGTGTCCTATTATAGCTTTTGCTAAAGCGCAAGCGACATTTATTTTACCTTCCTCTAAAGTCGCCTCATGCCCTGCAACAATTCTAAAAGTAACTTCCTCATCAAAAGTTATATCTTGCAATTTTACTAAAGATCCTAATTGTACTGATTTATTATCCTTAACTTCAATTAATTTATAGTTTGTCAAAATTGCATTAACTTCATCTAATTCGGATTGTATTAGCGAAACCTGAGCTTTCGCAGAATCATATTCTGCATTCTCCTTCAAATCTCCCAACTCTCTTGCTTCTTGCAATCTTACAACTGCTTCTTCCTTTTCCGCAACTAAGCGATCTCTTTTTGCTTGTAATTTTTCTAACCCGTCTTGTGTTAGCATCTGTGGTTCTGCCATTCTTTATCTCCTACTTTAATTATTTTTTATTTCTCATTCTATAAGATAACAAGTATAAACTTTCACTCATAAAAATATTCTCAACAATAACATCATCTGGAACATTAATATCAACCGTCGCAAAATTCCAGATATTTTTAATCCCGAGTTTAATGATAAAATCTGCAATTTCCTGCGCGCTTTCTTGTGGTGTTGCGATTACTGCAATATCCACTTTATTATTATTTAAAAATTCCGGCAATTCATTTAATTTATATAAATTGATACCATTTACCTCTTGTTTTTCTAAATATTCATCAAATAAAGCAACTATGTTAAATCCTTCAGCTCTGAATCCTTTATATCTTGAAATAGCTCTTCCTATATTACCTGCACCAATAACAACCAAATTATATTTTTGATCCAATCCTAAAATCCCAGCTAAAACTTTTTTAAGATTTAATATGTTATATCCCATTCCTTGTTGACCAAAAGCCCCAAAGCAAGAAAAATCCTGTCTTACTTGAGATGCGGTAATATCTAACATTTCCGCAAGATCATGGGAAGACACTTTTTCCACACCTTTAGCCTCTAATGTTTGCAAATATCTATAGTAACGAGGAAGTCTTTTTACAACTGCTTGTGAAACTGCTTTTTTCATTGTTTCTCCTTTGAAATATTGTAATTGATACTAATTTGAAACTTACAATATTGTACTACAATTAGCGTTATTTCGCTATTATCTTAAACCGGTTTTACACCTTCTTTATTTTTTTTCTTCACTTTATTGTTAAGATATTAATATCGTCTATTGCAAAGATAAAAAAATATTATCATGTTAATAACATTTTAAGCAAATATTTAATTAATGTTTTAGCAAGTAGATTGTGCAAATCTTTATTGCTACACAAACTAAATACTTTATATCGTCTCCAAATAATTCATTAATTCTGTCATTTTTTAAGCCTGAACTTTGTAGTCATTAGTTTTTTACTTTTACGATTTTTCCTAAAGACACATCTTGATAAAATTTTTGAATATTAATAGTTTTGGCGATAATCATTGTATTAGTAATATCATTTTGATCAAATCTTCCATATGATGCAACAATAATATCTCCAGTTTGAGTTTTAATAATACCCGCATATCCTGTGTCTCCATTTGCTACAGGCCCTAATTTTTCATTACCATTATATGTATGCTCTATTTTGATTAAATCGCCTATTCCGTCGTCTCTAGATTTAATATCCTCATAATTGCCAATCCAAGCACAAAAACCTCTAGAGTAAAAATTAGATTTTTTAATCTCCCCATTATAGTAATCAATTTTTCGCATAGTAATCATAAATCTACTATCGTCCAATTGAATTGCTTTATGCCTTTCTCCGGTTAGATTCAGGGAGGTTTCTTGTGGCTGTGACCACGTTTTCCCTTCATCTACAGAAATCGAATACATTGAATGCGAATTTTTCTTGTTTGCACGCATCAACATCAATAATTCCTTTCTGTCTGGACTTCTTAAAACCAATGGTTCACACAAACCAACTTTCTTTTCAATATTTCTGTAAGCATCAAATACCTTAACAGGTTTAGACCATTTCATTTTCTCCTTCTCGAATGTCAAAACTGTTGAATAAATACTATAATCGTAGTCATGAAAAAATCCAATCCATTTATCAACAAATTCTCCATTCTCTTTTACTCTAACTAAACTAGCCATTGCCACAATACAATTCCAAGTTCCTTTCTTTGCATAGTACTTGCTTTCTTTCGCCATCGGACCATAAAAATTTTCGTGCTCACTCCAATTCTCCAAATCGCTGGAAATTGACACATCAAACCCTTCCCCTTTCTTTGGAAAAGTTGACCAACCAGGACGTCCAGAAATAAGAATATATTTAGTAGAACCGTTGTTAAAGTTTAATGTATATGCACAAGGTGTTTCTTGAGTATTTTGAAAGCTGCTTGGCAAATTAGAAATTGGCTCCCAGCTCTTCCCGTTATCAACGCTCTTTTTTATTCTTGTTTCCCCACGACCATGTCCATTAACATAAAAAAC
Source organism: Bacillota bacterium (assembly GCA_023396095.1). Lineage (GTDB taxonomy): Bacteria > Bacillota > Clostridia > Christensenellales > UBA3700 > JAEWXG01. The sequence goes on from JAEWXG010000002.1 coordinate 17,555, forward strand.
ATACTGAACATCTTTCCCATCTTTAATGAGATTTATCATATCTGGATGCGCTAGATATTTTTCTCCGTCTTTTTTGTCACCATCTCTATCAATAACGGCATATGTATAATCTTCTCTAATATCATCTGATAATGATTGTGAACCTAAAGAAAGATCATAATACTCAACAGGCAATATTTCTTTTTCCCCGCAAGAAAATAATGTGATAATAATAGACAAAACAAATATGTTTATAAGCACAATTTTTAAAGCTTTTTTCATAACTTTCACCTTAGTTTTTATATTAACACATGTTTACCTAAATTTAGTTATTTATATATCTAAAGATTTATGTTATTTTATTATTAAACAATCTATAAGGAATATTTATGAAACTTTGGGCTAAAATAATACAAGATCACAAAATAATAAACGATACGATTTTAGAAACCGATTTGGAATTAACTTTCCCTAGCTATTTAGATATCCTTAACGAAGTTGCTTATAAATTAGATATTCCTTCTCCACTATACCTGAAATCAGATTTTAAACATCTAAGAAGTTATGGAATACAACGATATAGACAAACATCATTTGTCGAGGAAATCCGTTTTGATTATTTAGAAATAGAACGATTAAAAACAAAATAATTATTTTTTTGTTATTTTTAAACGCTTTTCAATTATTTTAATAAAAGGCAATCCTAACCCATAAATCACAATTGTTTGAGTAATAAAAATCAATACCATATTTATAAAATAAAGTTGTTCATTATCCCCCGCCAATTTAAAAACTAAAGGTATCATTAACGCATTTAATATAACAGGAGGAAACGCTGCTAATGGTTTATTTTTTCTAAATAATCTTGTTAATACTGCCGCAACTAAAGAAGTAAGCACTCCTAAAGTCATGTCATAAACAAGAAATGGCGAAAGACTATTAGCCGCTAAACACCCAATAGTTACACCAATTATTGCTTCCGGAAATAAAATAGGAAACACTGTAAAAATTTCACTAAACCTAATTTGTATTGGTCCATATGATATTGTTAAACCTGGTAATGTTAAAACAAAATACAACGCTGCAATGATAGTAATTCTAATTACTTGCTGGGATTTTCTCATATTCACCTCGATTTTTAAAAAGAAGGTTGATCGGGAAACTTCTTTCAAAACAATATTACTAATCAGAACAAAAAAAATCAAGAATTTTCACATAAAAAAGCGGTTAACCGTTTACTGGTCAACCGCTTGTTTTTTTACTTCTACATTTATCTATTTTTCATAAATGTTGCTATTTCTTTAAAGATTACACCAAGAGCATAAGCACCAGCATCCGGATATCCAATACTTCTTTCTCCTACTGTTCCCGCTCTTCCCATTCTTGCAACAATCTCTTTTGTCTTATCAGCACCTTCTATTGCCGCATCTGCAGCTCTATCCATTGCCTCTAAGAAATCAACTCCATCTTTAGCAGATTGAGTTAAAGAATCAGCGCAAGGAACTAAAGCATCTATTAATGTCTTATCTCCTACAACTGCTCCTCTTCCAAAAGATTTTTCCCCAGTTTTTTGAATTGCTTCAACTGCTGCTTGCATCATATTTGCAAAATCCGTAAGCGTTAATTCGTCTAAATCTTTTACTGCTTTTGCCGCACCTCTAAAAGCGGATCCCCAAATAGGGCCAGAAGCGCCACCGCATTGCTCAAAAATAATCATACTAGAACTTTTCAAGAAAGAGCTAATATCATCTTTTTCTAATTCATTCCAATCAGCTTTTAATGCTTTAAAGCCTTTTGCTACAGACATTCCAAAATCACCATCTCCGGCGTGTGAATCTAATTCACAAAAAGGAACTTCATTTGCAATAATAACCTCGGCCATTTTATCAACAATAGCAATAATATCATCCAATTTTAAAACCATAATCTTACCTCTTACTTTTTCAATGCTGGAGTATTTACCGGCATATCATAATATTTTTTCAAATTATCATTCATTCTTAAAACGGAAATTGATGCTCCTGCCATATCAATAGCTGTCATATAATTTCCTACTATTGTGTCATAAATCTTCAAACCTGCTTTTTCTAATTCAGCACTAACAGAGTTGTTAAAAATATAAAGTTCTTGTAATGGAGTACCGCCAAAACCATTTATTAATAGTACAACTTCTTCTCCAGCCTTCAACTTTAAATCTTCTGCAAGCATTGATACCATTTTTGTGGCTAATTGATCACTTGTTTGAATTTTCTCTCTTTGAACACCTGGTTCTCCATGAATTCCTACACCAAATTCAATTTCATCATTACCTAAATCAAATGTTGGTGTTCCTTTTGCTGGAACAGTACAAGATGTAAGCGCAAATCCAATGCTACGAACGTTTTCAATTACCTGATTAGCTACATCTTTTACCTCTTTTAAACTTAATCCTGCTTCAGCTGCTGCCCCTGCAATTTTATGAACTAAAACTGTTCCTGCAACACCTCTACGTCCTACTGTGTATAAACTATCTTTAACTGCTATATCGTCGTTTACATATACTAAATCAACATTAATGTCATCGTCCTCACGTGCCATATCAGCAGCACCGTTAAAGTTCATACAATCTCCACTATAGTTTTTAACTATTAGTAATGTACCTTTCTTGGATTCTGTTTTTACGATTCCATTATAAATTTGCATGATTGAAGGAGACGCAAAAACATCACCGCAAATTGCAACATCCAACATACCAGTGCCAACAAAACCAGCATGTGCAGGTTCATGTCCGCTTCCACCACCACTTATTAAAGTTACTTTATCTTTGTTTATTTCTTTCTTTTTAACTATTCTATACTTTTCAACAAATTCTAATTGTGAATTTGCTCTAATTAAGCCCTTGCACATATCATTTACGACTGCTTCAGGTGTATTAATTATTTTCTTCATATCATTTACTCCTATTAATCTTCATATTTTGCAGAGTACCCAATACGATCTGCAACACGAATTGCACTAACAATATCTTCTGGAGATACTGGGAATGGCATATTATGAACTGATTCTTCTGGGATGCAAACTTTCTTTGCTACTTCCATTAATCTATCATCTGTAATTTCATCTACTCCGATATCTTTTAAGCATACTGGAAGACCTACACTTAGACAGAAATTTAATACATCATTAATTTCTTCGTCATCAGCATTTTCTAAAACTAGTTGAACTAGTGTTCCAAATGCAACTTTTTCACCGTGCATAAATTTCTCTGACTCTTCTATAACAGTCATTCCGTTATATACTGCGTGTGCCGCTGCTAGACCACCAGATTCAAATCCTAATCCGGATAATAAGATATTATTTTCAATAATATTTTCGACAGCTTGAGTTACTTTCCCTTCTTTGCAAGCAATATAAGCTTTATATCCATCGGTCAAAAGTGTTTGATAGCATAATTCTGCTAATGCAAAAGCTGCATTTGTTCCAACTGCTTTTTCTTTTTTAAATCCACTTGCATTTACTCTAGCTAAAGCTCTTCTACAAGCTCTTGCCTCAAAGTATGTAGCTAAAGCATCCCCCATACCAGATACTAAAAATCTTACTGGAGCCTTTGCTATAACTGCAGTATCAACTAATACAACATTTGGATTGCTTGTAAAATATGCATAATCATCAAATGTATGATCATCATGATATACAACTGCTGAAGAACTTGTTGGAGCATCAGTCGCTGCTATTGTAGGACATACGATAACTGGTTTCAAGTTATTTGCTACGCATTTAGCTGTATCAAGAGCTTTTCCTCCACCTAATCCTATAATTACATCATATTTGCTTTCTTTAACTTTTGCTTTTAATCTATTGATTTCATTCCAAGAACATTCACCGTTAAAATCAGCAATATCAATGGATACCTTGTATTTTTCTTGTGTGTTTTTTAATGCTGCAGCAACTCTTTCGGAATCACCTTTAAAAGCAATTAAAAATGCCTTTTTTCCGTATAATTTAATATAATCACCTAAATAGTTAAGTGCCCCAGCACATTGCATGTACTTTGATGGACTAATAAAAGCCTTTCTCATAAATTTTCCTCCTATTTTCCCTAATTAATTTGTTTATATTTATAATAGTACAACAATTCAACAAAAAAACATTAAAAAATAATGCTTTTAAATAGTAATTTTTTGCTTTTTATCGAAAAATTTGATTGTAAAAAAAGAAAAATATTAAAATTTTTTCTAGTTTTTAAACAATATTGACTCATTTTTACCGTTTTTCATTTGTCTTTATTGTCTTTTATGATAGAATTGAAAAATAATCCTATTGATAATAGTAAATTTTGAGGTTTTTATGCAAAATGTTTTGTTTAGTTTAGACACGATTATTGAGTTTTCAAATTTCCAGTCGCTACAAGATAAAATGGCTGATTATTTGAATATGGCAATTGTTACAGTTGACTATAAAGGTCATCCTGTCACAAAACATAGCAATTGTTCGCCTTATTGCTCACATCTTAGAAATGATCCATCACTATCTAGAATTTGTGAACAGTGTGACTCACTAGGCGGCATAGAAGCTGCTCGCAACATGAAACCTTATATTTATATTTGTCATCAGGGACTTGTTGATATCGCAGTACCTATTTTGCACAATGACATATATTTAGGAGCCATAATGCTGGGCCAAGTCCTCTTATCAGATCCAAGCGATAAAATAAAATTAAATACTTTACAACAAAATCAAGCCTACCAATATCAAGATAGTTATATGAATTTACCAAAACTATCTTACGAAAGGATTAATGCAATTTCTGACTTGGTATTCTTCTTTTGCAACAAATTTATCTCAATGTCGATTGATGCCTTGACTAAAGCAAGTAAAAAATCTTCCAAAAAAACAATTTACGCAAAACAAGAAAAAAATACTAATGTTTTACAACCAGCACTTTCATATTTAAAAAGTTCATTCGATCAAAAAATCACGCTCGATTATTTGGCAGAATTATGCAATATAACACCTACTTACTTTAGTAGATTATTTAAAAAGACCACAAATTCTAATCTTGTAGATTATTTAAATGATATAAGAATAAATCAAGCGAAAATTCATCTTCTTACAACTAACAAGAAAATTTCTCAAATCGCAAGTGAAGTTGGATTTTCTGATTGCGGTTATTTTATCAAAGTTTTTAAACAAAAAGAAAAAATGACACCTAACTCGTATAGAGATTCAAGAGAATAATATTAACAATATGTTATGTTAATTGACAAATGAGAATTTTTCTAATAAAATCTTTTTTGTTGTTGCTTTTAATAAATAATATTAATTAAAACAAAACGTTCATATATTGTTTGGAGGATTGGCTGAGCGGTTTAAAGCGGCGGTCTTGAAAACCGTTGAAGGTAACACTTCCGTAGGTTCGAATCCTATGTCCTCCGCCAAAAAAAACTCGGAAAATTTTTCCGAGTTTTTTACATCAAATTTTTTATCGCTTTTAATCATTTTTTAATTAAACAGTGAAGATATTCTATCGTATTATCGGCTTTTGAATCACGAGCATTATCAGCTTTAAATCTATGATATTCTTTCATGTAAACTTTATATTTTCCATATTTTTTCATTATTTTTTCAATTGTATCAAAAGACATTAATCCCTCATTGTTATAACTCAAAAAGATATACTTAAACTTGGCTTTTTTAATAATTTCTGCAAAAAAGGGTTCAACTTGTGCTGCTGAACAAAAAGGACTTTTTTGGTCAACATAATCTCTTAACCCTGTTTTACCTTTAATTTGTGGGTTATCATATTTTGCAATAGTTTCTAATAAATGATAATTTGTACAATATTGACGCGAGTTATATGGTGGATCTAGATATAAAATATCACCTGAAATTTTTTCAATAAGCTGCAAAATATCTTCATTATAAACAAAATTATTAACTTCACCATCAATAATTGGCAAACCTGTTATTTGCATTTCTTTTAAAGCTGATTTTTTCAATTTTTTCAAAAATGCTCCATATACTGATGCTGTATTTGCATATTTATCCACACTATTTATCAAAGAACCCAACAAATAAAAATATTCGTCATCACTAACTTCTTGATTTTCACGCATTTTTTCAAGTTCTATTCTGACCGCATCACATTTTTTTGCGTTATATTCAGAAAAATACATTCTTCTAAATTCCTGTCCCTCTGTCCCTTCAAAAGAGTAATTTTTATAAATAAATCCTTCTATAGGCTGCAGATTATTTAACCTTTGTATAAGATTATCGCATATCTCTTTATCAAGATGATTATTCCCAACAAGATGTCTTAACAATACATAGCTATAATATTGAATGTCATTAGCTATAACACTATACCCTTCTCTTTTAAATTCGGTACTAATAGCTCCTGTTCCGGCCAACAAATCTGCGAAAATCATTTGAGATTGATTTCTTTCATCTTTATTGCTTTCTAATGTTTTTTGAATATTGCTTTTTATAAAATCAACTAACGAATATTTCGATCCAATATAATTCATACAACCCTCTAAACCCTATTGACCACAACAATTTTTATATTTTTTACCTGAACCACAAGGACAAGGATCGTTTCTTCCTATCTTCTTTTCTTTTCTAACTATTGTCTCGTTATGCGCCTTAACATTCTTTTTTGAGTCATCCATTCCTCTTATTCTTCCTGTACTTTCTCTTACAACTTGCCTTGTAAAAATAGCTTTAGACAATACTCGAGCAACATCATACCTAATACTATCAGCCATTTCATTAAACATATCCAACCCTTCTTGCCTAAACACAACTACTGGATCTTTTTGCCCATAAGCTCTCAAACCAGCAGCTTCTTTTAATTTGTCCATATTATCAATATGCTCAATCCATTTTCTATCAACTATTTTAAGCATTGCTGTTTTTTCGATTTCGTCAAAATCTAAGCCATCCTCAATAGCCTTTGCTTTTTTCTCTTCATATGCATCAACAATAATTTTATATATCTTTTCTTTAATATCAAAAATATCCGCACTAGCGCATAATTGCGGTGTAACAACATTTGACCCTGCTGGCAAAAACATTTCTTCTATTGCACTGTTAAAACTTATGTAATCCCATTTCGCAACATCCAAAGTTGTATCTGCATGTTTTTCAATTATTTCCTCCAAAACATCAGACATCATATCTAAAATTTGCTCATGGATATTAGTTTCATCATTTAAAACCTTGTTTCTTTCTTTATAAATCAAGTCTCTTTGCTGATTCATAACATTGTCATAACTTAATACATACTTTCTAGCAGAAAAGTTTCTATCCTCAACTCTTGCTTGCGCCTTTTCAATCTGGCGAGACATTATCTTATTTTCAATAACATCTTCTTCTGAAAAATTAAATCTTTGCGCAACATTAAGCATTTGCTCTCCACCGAATATTTTTAAAATATCGTCTTCCATCGATAAATAAAAAACAGAAGACCCCGGATCTCCTTGACGGCCAGAACGTCCTCTTAGCTGATTATCTATACGCCTACTTTCATGTCTTTCTGTTCCAATAATTCTTAGACCGCCAACAGCAATGACTTCTTTCTTTTCCTCATCAGTTTGCTTTTTATAAATTTCATAATATTTTTTATACTCTGCTTTGGCAGCAATAATTGCCTCGTCGGTTGTCGGTGCATGTGATGTAACTTGTGCTAAAATTTCACCACTATATCCATCTCTTCTCAATTTATCTATGGCCATATATTCAGGATTACCGCCCAACATAATGTCTGTTCCACGTCCAGCCATATTTGTTGCTATGGTTACAGCCCCTGCCTTACCAGCTTGTGCAACTATTTCCGCTTCTCTAGCATGATTTTTTGCATTCAATACATTGCAAGGTATCTTCTTTTTAGCCAACATGCCCGCAATTAATTCAGATTTTTCAACTGTTACGGTACCAACAAGTACTGGTTGCATCCTTTTATAGCAGTCTTCCACATCCGCTATAATCGCATTATACTTGCCTTTTACAACTGTAAATAACTTATCGTTCTCATCTTTTCTTTGTATAGGCAAATTAGTTGGTAATTCTACTACATCCAAGTGATAAATATCTTGAAATTCGTGTTCTTCAGTTTTTGCAGTACCTGTCATCCCTGATAATTTGTTATATAATCTAAAATAATTTTGGAATGTAATCGTTGCTAATGTTTGGCTCTCATTTTTTATTTTTACATTTTCTTTAGCTTCTATTGCTTGATGAAGACCGTCACTGTACCTTCTTCCTATCATTAAACGACCAGTAAATTCATCAACAATAATAATCTCACCATCCTGTAAAACATAATCCTTATCTTTGTGCATCATCACATTAGCTTTCATCGCATTGTTGATGTAATGAACTATTTCTTGGTTTTCAATATCTCCGAGATTTTCAACATTAAAAAATTGTTCGGCTTTTTCAACACCAGTGTCACTAAGTCTTATTGTTTTTTCTTTTGCTTCTACAATATAATCTCCACTAACATAATTCCCTTTCTCGTCTTTTACTTCTGGAGCTAATCTTTTTGCAAACTGATTAGCTCTTATGTACAACTCAGATGTTTGCCCGCTATCACCAGAAATTATAAGTGGAGTTCTTGCTTCGTCAATTAAAATATTATCAACCTCGTCCACAATGGCAAATTCTAAATCTCTTTGAACCCTATCTTCCTTGCGGACAACCATATTGTCTCTTAAATAATCAAAGCCTAACTCATTATTAGTAGCATAAACTATATCACAGGCATATGCCTTCTTTTTATCATCTTGCGACATCTGCGACACAACAACACCAACAGTTAAACCTAAAAATTTGTAGATTTTTCCCATCCATTCCGCATCTCTGCGAGCTAAATAATCATTAACTGTTACAATGTGCATTCCCTTACCAGTTAATGCATTTAAATACGCAGGTAAAGTAGCAACTAACGTTTTACCTTCACCGGTTTTCATCTCTGCAATTCTGCCTTGATGCAAAACAATACCACCTGCAAGCTGTACTTTGAAGTGCCTCATATTTAAAACTCTTGTACTGGCTTCTCTAACTACAGCAAAAGCTTCTACCAATAACTCATCAATGTTTTGTGTTTGTTTATATCTTTCCTTAAACTCTTGAGTGCAAGCTCTCAATTCTTCATTTGTATACTTTTCATATTTCTCCGAAAGAGCATCAATTTGATCAACAACTTTATTAATCTTGATCATTTCTTTTTCGTTTTTTGATTTAAAAATTTTGTTCAATAATCCTGCCATTTTTTTCCTCAATTTATTTTTTCTAAATTATATAATAACATAATACGAAAATTTTTATATATATAAATATACTCTTAACGAGCACAAAGATTAAAAAATAAAATAAACAGTAAAGTTGTTTGATTTTTTAAACTTTAAAATTGTAAATCTAATCAATATTTATTTAAGCTCAAACACCTTATGCGTTTTTGTTTTATATAGATACATATAAACAACTATGTGGTTAATATCAAATGCCTTAACAGTGTATTTCTTTTTAACACATAGTCATTTTTAATAGCATAATTAAAAACATCTTCTCTAGAAATCACATATGCTAATTTTTTAGCTCTTGTTAGGCCTGTATAAATAGTTTTACGATTAATAATTTGTTGCGACCCACTAACAACAACCATTATAACGGCAGGGAACTCACTACCTTGCGATTTATGTATTGATATTGCATATGAAAGCACCAAAGATTCTAAATCATCATCCTTATAAGTAACTTGTCTATACTCATCGAACAAAACTATTACACTTTTTTCTTTTAAATCTATATCTATTATTCTACCGATTTCTCCATTAAAAATTCCCTTCTCTGAGATTTCTTGATCATCAATTGAAACCCACTCCAAATCATATCTATTTTTAATATTCATCACTCTGTCATTAATTCTAAAAATTGTGCCTTCATTTACTTTTAGCTCTTTTTCGGAAAATGGGTTAATAGCTTTTTGAATCTCATTATTCAAATTATTAACCCCTAAAACCCCTTTTTTTACGGCCGACAAAACTTGTATAGATTCCAAATCATATCCATATCTATGCGAAATTTCATTCTTGATTAGGTCTATAATCGCTTCTATAACATCCATACCATCTTTTATCTTTAAAAATTGAAAATCACTATCGTCAGAAAATTCAATTTGTTGCCCTTTGTTAATATGATGTGCATTTTTAATTATCAAACTTCCTTCACCCTGTCTATAAATTTTTGATAAATTAATAACAGTAAATTGTTTGGAATTAATTATATCTGTTAAAAAGTTTCCTGCTCCTACTGGTGGCAATTGGTCTTTATCACCAACAAAAACTACTTGTACTTTTCTATCTACTGCTTGAAGCAAATGATACATAATTTCACTATCACACATGCTTGCTTCATCCATTATTATAAAATCATGCGGTAAAAGATTAGATCGATTATATTGAAATATTAATTTGTCATTAGAAATCATAGCAGATAATAATCTATGTATAGTAGACGCCTCTCTTTGCGTTGACTCCTCCATTCTTTTTGCAGCTCGTCCTGTCGGAGCACATAATGCATATCTTCTATAATTTTTCTCTAAGATATTAACTAAGCATTTTATTATTGTTGTTTTACCTGTTCCTGGACCGCCAGTTATAATTGACACCTTATTATTTAAAGCGTTAACTACCGCCTCTTTTTGATCATCATGTAACTTAATATTATTCTCTTCTTCAAAATGCGTTATATCTTTTAATACATCCCCTGGAACAATAATCGAAACATTATTTAATTCATTTAACCTGGTAGCGATATTCTTTTCATAGCGATAAAATATTGAACTGCTAACAAATACCTCTTCATCATCTTCTATAGTTACTTTAGTTTCTACGATTTCTCCTATTCTTAACAAATAATTATACTCATTTAGCAAAATATCATCCACATTATCAACTGGCAATAAGTAATTTTGTGATATATCATTTAATAACACATTTTTATAACAACATGTATGCCCAAACGAGATAATATTCTCGTTTAAAATGTATAAAATAATGGCACGTATTCTATATGGTGAATTTTTATCAAAGCCAATTTTACTTGCTATTTCATCAGCTTTCTTAAAGCCAACGCCTTCAATATCCTTAATCATTAAATATGGATTTTCTGTAACAATCCTTATGGTTTCGTCTGCGTATTTTTCAATAATTTTATGGATAAATTTTGGTGAAACATCAAGGTTAATTAAAAATTGATGTGCTTCTTTGTCTTTAAATTCTTTTTTATATGCCTCATGGATCGCTTGCGCTTTTTTCCTGGAAATTCCAGGAACACTTTCTAATAGTTCAGGATTATTCTCAATAACATTAAAGGTTTCTCTCCCGAAGCGCATAACAATGTTCTTTGCAGTTGCTGGACCTATGCCAGGGAAAAAAGGTGCGGCTAAATACTTAATCATAAGATCTAATGAATCAGGTGTTACAACTTTATATTTAACCAATCTAAATTGTTCGCCGTATTTGTTGTGATGCATTTTCTCAATTTCAATTTCTAAATGCTCGCCTTCTAATAATGTTACAACATCCCCACATACTTTATAGATAGTATTATTACTAACTAAGGTGAAAACCTTATAATCACTATCATCACTTTCAAATATTATTTTTTGAACTTCGCCTTTAACAATCATTCTATTATTATATCATTAAATTTGTTAGAAACTCTTTTTTTGTTATCAATCAAACTGAAACTAGCTCAACATTTTACATTAAAAAAGCTTCAGATCATCTGAAGCTTTTATTTATTTTACTTGGTCTACTGCAGCTTTTAATTTATCAACCATATCTAATTTTTCCCAAGGCAACTTAGGATTTCCAAAATGCCCGTAATTTGTTGTCTTTTTGTATATTGGTTTTCTTAAATCTAATCTGTCAATTATAGCAGCTGGTCTAAAATCAAATAACTTTTTAACAATTTCCGTTAATGCTCCATCTTCAATAGCCCCTGTCCCAAATGTTTCGACACTAAACCCGATAGGTTTTGCTACTCCAATAGCATATGCCACTGATACCATACATTTTTTAGCAATCCCCGAGGCAACAATATTTTTTGCAACATATCTACACATATAGTTTGCACTTCTATCAACTTTTGTTGGATCTTTCCCTGAAAAAGCTCCGCCTCCGTGAGGTGCATATGCTCCATATGTATCGACAATTATCTTTCTTCCTGTAAGTCCACTATCACCTAAAGGTCCCCCTATAGTAAATCTTCCTGTTGGATTAATAAGTATTTTTGTATTTACATCCACATATTCTTTTGGCAACACTGCATCGATAACATATTTCTTTACATCTTTATGTAATTGCTCGTTTGTAACCTGTTCATCATGTTGTGTAGATACAACAACTGTATCAATTCTAACTAATCTCCCAGTATTGCTATCATATTCAACTGTTACTTGCGCTTTACCATCAGGTCTAATATATGGCAATGTTTTATTTTTACGCACTTTAGCTAAGGTTCTTGTTAATTTATGTGACAAATAAACAGCTAACGGCAAATACTCATCTGTTTCATCGCTAGCAAAACCAAACATCATACCTTGATCCCCGGCCCCTATTTGATTATATTTATCCTCGTTATTTGACTCTTTATTTTCTAAAGAACTATTAACTCCTAATGCAATATCTGATGATTGTTTAGATAAAGCAATTTGTATACCACAAATATTACCATCAAAACCAACGGCAGAGTTATCATATCCAACTTCAACTATAGCTTTTCTCGCAATTTCCTCATAATTGATCGTTGCAGAACTTGTAATTTCACCAAAAAGCAACGCAAATCCTGTCTTACAACATACTTCGCAAGCAACACGCGAATTAGGGTCTTGTTCTAATAAAGCATCTAATATTGAATCTGCAATATAATCAGATACTTTATCTGGATGTCCTTCTGTAACGCTCTCACAAGTAATGTATTTATTTGTCATGATTATTCCTTTGCTCCTTGAGTAAAATCAACTGTTTCTAAATTGATAGTCTCCTCAGTTGCTTCAACTTCGCTATTAACTTTCTTTATTGACGCTAAAGTAAAATTTGCATATTCCTTTAAACCAGTTCCTGCTGGAATTAACTTACCTCCAAGAATAACATTTTCTTTTAATCCCTTAAAGTAGTCAACTTTATGGTGAATAGCTGCATCAGTTAAAATTCTGGATGTTTCTTGGAATGATGCTGCTGATAAGAATGATTCATTAGATAATGCTGACTTAGTAATACCTTGAACTATTCTTCTTCCTTCAGCTGGTTGTAAATCTTGTCTGTTCAATTTCTCGTTTTCTTCTTCAAAGACATTTCTATCAACTACTTCCCCGTACAAGAATGATGAATCGTTAGATGCAACAACTTTAACTTTCTTTAACATCTGCTTAATAATAATTTCAATATGCTTAGGGTTAACTGGTACACCGGCAGATTTATAAATAGCAAGAACCTCAGACATAATGTAGTCTTGTACACCAGTAATTGTCTGTAATTTTAATAAATCATCCAAATTCTTAGATCCGTGCGTTAGAGAATCTCCTTTCTTAACAATATCTCCATCATTAACACAAGGAATTGCACCCTTCAATTCATACTCTTTAATTAAAGATTCATCTCCTGATGTTGGAACAACAATAATTCTTGTTTTCTTTCCAGATGCATCCGATTCAGGTATACGAACAGTACCATCTACTTCTGACAAAATTGATGGAACTTTTGGTTTTCTCTTGTCTAACAATTCATTAACTCTTGGCAAACCTTGAGTGATATCTTCATCTGTCGCAACACCACCAGAGTGGAATGTTCTCATAGTTAACTGTGTTCCTGGCTCACCAATTGATTGAGCAGCAATAACACCAACAGCTTCTCCCTTGTGAACAATATCCATAGATGCCATATTTCTACCATAACATTTAGCACATACCCCATCTTTTGCTCTACAAGTTAATACGCTTCTAATCTTAACTTTTTCAATTCCAGCATCAACAATTGCTTTTGCTTGATCGTCATCGATCATTTCATCTGCCTTCACAATTACTTCGCCAGTCTTTGGATTAACTATATCGTCAATTGTAAATCTTCCTTTGATTCTATCAATTAGTTCGGCAATTACTTCACCTTTGATAACAATTTGCTCAACTACAGTTCCTTTCTTGTCTCCACAATCGTCTTCTGTAACAATTACATTATGTGCAACGTCAACAAGTTTTCTTGTTAAGTAACCAGAGTCAGCTGTCTTAATAGCCGTATCTGACAATGTCTTTCTGCTTGAGTGAGATGCAATAAAATATTCAAGAACTGATAACCCTTCTTTGAATGAAGAAACAATTGGAAGTTCGATAATACCAGATGTACTTACAACAAGTCCTTTCATCGAAACAATCTGAGCAATCTGTCCAATGTTTCCACGGGCACCAGAATCTGCCATCATCCAAATATCGTTTCTCTCGTCCTTATTATTTACAACTTCTTGTTTACAATCGTCCGTTGCCTTTTGCCATACCTCAACAACTTGTCTTCTTCTTCCTTCATCTGTCAAACGACCTCTTATATAGCTTTGCTCTAAGCTTAAAGTCTTCTTGTTTGCTTCTTCTAAAATTTTACTCTTGGCTAAAGGCTCTTTCATATCGTAAATATTTGCAGTCAAAGCAACCAATGTTGAATACTTAAATCCATTCTTCTTAATGTTGTCTAATATTTCGGCCGTTTTTGTTGATCCTTTCTTTTTGTAACATTTAACAACTATATCACCTAATAATTTCTTATTAACTGGATTTTGAATTTCCAATTCTAACATTTCATCAATTGTTGTTCTTGGGACAAAACCTAAATCTTGTGGAATGTATGAGTTAAATATTATCTTACCAACAGTTGTTACAAGCTTCTTTGAATAAACTTGACCATCGATCTCTTTAGTATTTCTTGCTATAATGATATCTTGCAATTTAATATTTTTCATCTGGTAAGCAATCATTGCTTCATCAAATGATGCAAACACCTTAAACTGAATTTTTTCTGTCCCATTCTTTGTATCAACTTCAAAATATGGTTCTCTCTTTGCAAAAGCCGCCTTTGCTGCTTCCATCTCCTTCTTATTATGGTAAGTCATATAGTATGAACCCAATAACATATCTTGTGTCGGAGAAACTACTGAGCTTCCATCAGATAATTTAAGAATATTATTTGTTGCAAGCATCAAAAATCTAGCTTCTGCTTGAGCTTCTAAAGACAATGGAACGTGAACTGCCATCTGGTCTCCATCAAAGTCAGCATTGAACGCTGTACATACTAAAGGATGCAACTGTATCGCATTACCTTCAACAAGGATTGGCTGGAATGCTTGAATACCTAATCTATGCAATGTAGGTGCTCTGTTCAATAGTACAGGGTGATCCTTCATTATTTCATATAGAACGTCAAATACATCACTATCTCCCCTATCGATTTTTTCTCTTGCTGTTAATCCTTTAATACCTTTCTTCTCTAATTCATAACGAATAAATGGCTTAAACAATTCTTTTGCCATTTCTTTTGGCAAACCACATTCATGCATATTTAGTGTTGGGCCAACTACGATAACAGATCTTCCAGAATAATCTACTCTTTTTCCTAAAAGATTTTGT
Organism: Bacillota bacterium; assembly: GCA_023396095.1. Classification (GTDB taxonomy): domain Bacteria; phylum Bacillota; class Clostridia; order Christensenellales; family UBA3700; genus JAEWXG01. The sequence goes on from JAEWXG010000002.1 coordinate 33,189, forward strand.
CTAAATCTTCCTTGCTTACCCTTCAATGCAGCAGTTAATGACTTTAATGTTTTTGAAGAAGTTACAGCAACAAATGGCTTCTTTCTCTTTTCGTTGCTAATTAAAGCATCAACCGACTCTTGCAATTGTCTTGCTTGGTTATGGAATAAAACCTTAGGCGCATTAATATCATTTAACTTCCCTAATCTTGTATTATTAATGATGATTTTTCTGTATAATTCATTTAAATCTGATGTAGCTCTCTTTGTTCCGTCTAATTCTACTAATGGTCTTAATCCACAAGGTAAAACTGGTAACGCTTCAAGCAACATCCATTCCGGTCTGCTACCGCTTGCCTTAAATGCTTCAAGCAATTCCAAACGCTTCATTGCCTTGTTACGCCTTTGAGTTTTCATGAATGGAATTTCTTCCTTTAACTTCTTTGCCTCTGCATCAAGATCAATATCAGATAAAATCTTCTTTAGTGCTCTACCGCCTTCTAAAACCTTAATAACTTCTTCATCGTCATTAGCTCTTATGATTTGTTGGTACATATCATTTGGGATAATGTCTCCTGGTTGAATCTTTGTAATTCCTATAGAAGGATCAACATATGTAACTAAATGTTTTGTATAGTTAAGTATTTGTTCAATTTCTTTTGATGATTTTTCAGTGATTATGCTAATTCTAGAAGTAGTTCCTTTATAATACCAAATATGAGCAACAGGCACACCTAACTCAATATGCCCCATTCTTTCTCTGGTAACTTTTGATTCAGTAACCTCAACTCCACATTTCTCACAAATTACACCTCTATGTCTTCCTTTTTTATAATGTCCACAATAACAAGACCAATCTTTGCTTGGCCCAAAAATTTTCTCACAAAACAATCCGTCTGGTTCTGGTTTGTTTGTTCTATAATTTAAAGTTTCAGATTTGGTTACCTCTCCTCTTGACCATTCTCTTATTCTATCCGGTGACGCCAAACCTATTGTCATTGCATAAATATTATTACTTTCAAACATCTAATTAACTCCTCCTAGTTACTCTCTACTGAATCTATTTCTATTTTAAAGCCTAAGCTTTCTATTATTTTTTCAAACATAATTATTTCTTCTTCTGTTGCCTGATTAATACTGTTTATCAATTGTGCATTAACTATTTGATTAAGATTTCCAATATTGTTTATATTACTCAATACTGTTTCTATTACATTTAACATCCAGTCACCACCATTAAACCAATATGAATTGTATCCGATAATGTACTTGATGTGCCCCAATAAGGACGTTAAAACAAATATTTTATTTGGATAAATAATTGTATTTAAAAATCCTTCACGCGACATTAGTCTATCTGCTGCATTTTGCAACGAAACAAACGCTTCTCTTCCTTCAATCTTCCCAGAAATAATATCTTGATTTATATCAATCAAATCTTCATATCTCTCATTAATTGACTCTGCTAAATATGTATTAACTTCTTGATTATCAACCTGTCTTAAAATAGATGGTAAAACAGGCAACACTTTAATTATTAAATTGTTCAAATTAATCTTCCCATCAATTATTTTTTCACAAATTGAAACAATGCTTTTTTGATTCTCAGTCAATGTATCTTGATTCTCTTTCTTTATTTCTTCTATGATTTTTGCTGGCTTAACATTTGCAATTAATGCTCTAATTGCATCTAAATCGGATAATGCTTCTGCTTTCTTTTCATAAATTGTCGATTTAGCATAAACCTTCCCAATCTCGTCTTCATCTTTTGAAGAAATAACCAAATATCCTTCGCCATCTAATATTCTTTCTAAATTATCCTTTGAAACACCTAGAATTTCAGCAACAGTTTCATTTACGTACAATGGATGAAAAACATCCGTTGCAAGCTCGATATGTCCCATTCCATTGCCTTCCTCTGTAAATATCTCGAGAGAATTTAAAGAAGTTGAATCTCCATCTGTATGATTATCAACCTCTCCATTAGATTTATTGCGAACATCTTCATCGTTAGTCAAATATTCCAATCTATTAAAGTTTCTCATAAATCTAGCATCAGGAGCATATACTGGCTTTAATTGTGTTTCATTTAAATATAACTTTTCAATACTCTTAATTAAATCGACCTTAACATCAAGAATTTCTTTTTCTGTAGTGTTATTAGCCATAGATTTTGTGAAAAGATTTTTTGCCACTATTATTTTTCTATACAAAGAATGAACATGAGCTAATCTTAATTCACTGTTACCAATTAAAACCTCCCTCATCCCTGCTGGAAGCACCGGTATTGCAGAAATAAACATCTTATTTATCGTTTCTTTATTGTTAGCAATATATACCAAACTCTTAAGCGCTATTTCATGTTCCCCATCATTTATTCTTGATATACATTCATTTATGTTTAGGTTATTGATCGCGTATTTAAATAAATCAAATCCTGAGAGCGCAGTAAATGCGTTATCACCTAATTTTTTCAAATTATCAAAATACTCATCTCTAGTTAAAAGCGCTCCTTGTTTTAAAACATTTTGAGTTGCTTCCCCTACACTTGTTACATAATATAGCTTGTAATGAGCAGCTTTCATTATTCCTTTTTCGCGGAATTTTTCACTTAAGTCCATTCCTAATAAATATTTTAATCCATTTAGTACAGAATCTTTATTGTAATAAAATAGTGGATTCACAATATCAAAAGGCAATGAAATATGTCCACTGCTTAATTTTCTATCATCCTCTAAATATACACCAAATATCTCTTGGCATACCAATCCTTTTTCGGCTGGTTTATTATCAGCATTTAGCGTATGTTGATTAACAACTTCACCATTGCTATTTGTTTCGATATCATCTGTTGATAGTAAATCGAATTTTAACGAATTCACGGTAAATAATTTTCCCATTATTTTTACCTCCTCTTTATATTATTCGTCTAACCATCCTGTATCTTCTATTTCTAATGTAAACTCTTCATTTTCTTCAATCTCTTCAAAGTTTTCATTATCCGTCTTAACAATATCAGATAAGATATCAACCTCATTAAGATTATCATGCGAATGCTCATGGAAATCATCTGTTTGTGTTGGTTGATCCAAATCAATTTCTCTATTATCTTCTGTTAACAATCTTACATCCAATGCTAAAGATTTCATTTCTTTTATTAACATTTTAAATGCTTCTGGCACCCCAAATTCAGCAACATTTTGTCCTTTTTGAATTGCCTTCATTGCTTTATTTCTACCATCAACATCATCTGATTTAATTGTTAACATTTCTTGTAAAATGTGCGCAGCGCCATACCCCTCTAGAGCCCAAACTTCCATTTCTCCGAATCTTTGTCCACCAAATTGAGCTTTTCCTCCTAAAGGTTGCTTTGTTGTAATAGCATACGAACCTGTACTACGAGCGTGAATTTTATCATCAACTAAGTGACCTAACTTCAAGTAATACATATATCCAACTGTAACTTTATTATCAAATGGCTCGCCAGTTCTTCCATCATACAACTGTATCTTTCCGTCTTCTGGCATTCCAGCATCTTTTAACAATGCAGAGATTTGCTCACTCTTAATTCCATCAAATACCGGTCTTTCCACTTTCCAATTTAAAGCTTTTGCAGCTAACCCTAAGTGAACCTCCAAAATTTGTCCTACATTCATACGAGAAGGAACACCTAGCGGATTCAATAAGATTTGAATTGGAGTGCCATCTGCCATATATGGCATGTCTTCTCTTGGCAACACTTTTGAAACAACGCCTTTATTTCCGTGTCTTCCAGCCATTTTATCTCCAATTGAAATTTTTCTCTTTTGCGCAACATAAACTTTAATCTTCTTAACAACACCTGGGTCTAAAACATCACCTTTTTCTTTAGAAAATTCTTCAACCCCTACAACGACACCATATTCACCGTGTGGCATTCTAAAAGAAGTATTCTTAACATCTTTCGACTTATCACCAAGAATTGAACGAATAGCTTTTTCTTCTGGACTTAATTCCACTTCTCCCTTTGGAGTAATTTTACCAACCAAGATGTCTCCAGATTGAACTTGCGCTCCTATACGTACAATACCGTTATCATCCAACTTGTTATATAAAGTTGTTTGAGGAATATCTTTAGTAATGATTTCTTCTCCAAGTTTTAAAATATCCTTTGCAACTACCTCATAAACATTTATATGTATTGATGTAAATACATCATCTTTAACTAAATCTTCACTAATCAAAACAGCATCTTCGTAGTTATATCCTTCCCATTCCATAAAGGCAACAAGAATATTTTTTCCAAGTGCTAACTCACCATTGCAAATAGCAAAACCATCAGCAATAACCTCGTTCTTCTTAATTTCCTGTCCGCATGAAACAATAGGTTTTTGGTTAACACAAGTACTTGCATTTGTTCTTTCAAACTTAATTAAATCGTATTTTAGGTCAACACCTTGCTTATTCTTAACAACAATTGTTTCTGAATCAACATATGTAACCACACCATCTTCTTTAGCAACAACTGATACTCCACTATCGATTGCAACTTTATGCTCTAAACCTGTTGCAACAATTGGTTGTTCCGTCTTCATTAAAGGTACTGCTTGACGTTGCATGTTAGACCCCATTAATGCTCTCGTTGTATCATCGTGTTCCAAGAAAGGTATTAATGAAGTAGCGATAGAAATTAATTGTTTTGGAGAAACATCCATAAAATCAACTTTCTCTCTATTGTATTCTTTAATCTCTTCTTTATATCTACACTTAACACGTTCATTGGCAAAATACCCTATTTTCTCACCTTTATTTTCAACATATGCAATCTCTTCATTTGCTTGAGCAATAACATATCTATCTTCTTCTTCAGCATCAAGATATACTATTTCATTTGTAATAGTTTTTGTCTTTTTATCTACTTTTCTGTATGGTGTTTCTAAAAATCCATATTTATTTACTCTTGCATATAAAGCTAATGAAGTAATTAATCCAATGTTTTGTCCTTCTGGCGTTTCAATAGGACACATTCTTCCATAGTGAGTATAATCAATATCTCTTACTGAAAATCCTGCTCTTTCCTTTGTTAATCCATGGTTTCCTAAAGCTGATAATTTTCTCTTATGAGTTAAAGCAGAAATTGGATTAATGTGATCCATTGTTTGTGAAAGTGGGTCAGTATTAAAAAACTCCTTTACTCCACCAGTTATTGATTTAACATTTATTAAAGTTTTTGGATTTACATATTCATTATCAGCTAAACTGCTTAGCTTATCTTGAATAAACTTCTTTAACTTTTCAAAACTCTTTTTTAACTGATCTTGCAATAATTCGCCTATTGGACGTACTCTCTTATTTCCCAAGTGATCTGTTATATCGATATATCCAATGTCATATTGCAAACCTAAATTATAGTTAATTGTTGCTACTATATCATCTGGAGTTAAACTTCTATTAATTAAATCCCCTTCCTCTTGATGAGCTCTTATTAAAGAAATAATTTGATCTCTGTTTTCTGCAACATCTAGAATCTTCTTTAATGTTGGATAATATACTTTTTCATCCAACTTTAATTCTTCCATTTCTGTATCAGTTAAATCTACAAATGCTCTTATATCTACAATGTTGTTTCCGTAAACTTTGAATATAACTTCTTTTCCGTTAAATATTTTTCTAATTTTAACTGCATTGATACCTTTATTTTGAATTGCAATAGCTCTTTCTTCATCCAATTCTTCCCCAGCACGTGCAATAATTTCAACTTCGCCCGTCTTATCGTTAATATATTGAATATCTTCAGCTAAGCAAACATCTGTTCCATAAATTCTTTTTGATAAAGCAAGTTTCTTGTTTAGTTTATATCTACCAACTGGTGCAAGGTCATATCTTTCACGACTAAACAAAAGTCCTCTTACATATTTTGTCATTTCTTCCTGATTTGGATTTTCAACGGTTTTCTTTGCATGAACATAAATATTTTCAACAGCTTCCTCTACATTTTCGCTAGAATCCTTTTCTATTGTCTTAGCGATAATTGGATGATTATCAAACAAATCTAGAACTTCTTGATCTGTACCTTCACCAGCTACCCCCAAAGCTCTAATGAGAGTTGTTGAAAAATTCTTTAATTTATCAATCTTTACATGCAAAACGTTGTTTGCATCTTGCTCAAATACTAACCAAGTTCCCCTAGCTGGCTGAATTTTAGTTAAAAATTTAAACTCACCATTTTTATCTAAGTATTTATCGCAAAATACACCGTAACTTTTAGATAATTGGCTTACAACAACTTTTTCGCCACCGTTTAGTATAAAAGAGCCATTCTCTGTCATTATTGGCATATCACAAATAAAAACATCTTCTTTAACACTTGGAGCATTAGATCTTATTAGCTCAACCGAGATTTTTAATGGTTTCGAATATGTTAAATCTTTCAATCTACAAGTTTTTATAGTACTACTTGGTTCTTCATCAAAATGAGGATTTGATAAAATAACTTGGTTTTCCCCAGAAATTTCTTTGATTGGAGAAATTTCTTTTAAAATTTCCGCAAGACCAGTTTCAAGAAATTTTTGATAAGATTGTTTTTGCAATTCAATCAAATATGGTAATTCCAAAACCTCTTCGATCTTAGAAAAACTTTTCCTTATTGTGTTTCCACGCTTCACATCATGAACTTCGTATTTTACTGCCATAAATGTTCTTTCAGCCAACAGAATGTATCCCAACGATTGCAACTCAAGCGCACCACAACTTGGCTGCCAACATTCTTGCCTGAAACTCTCCTTTTTAGTATTATTTATAAAAGTGCTACAATTTTTCTCAAATTTTACTATTATATATATAAATGTTTTAATTCCCTACTATAATATAGAACGTAAAAATATGCAATTATTAATTGTAGCACTTGCACACATGCATGTCAAACACAAAACTTTGCCTTTTTTGCCTATTTCGTTTAAAAATATTATTTAAAATATGCATTTCTTCAACATAAAATCATAACATTTTTGATTTCTCTTTCCCCAACAATTCTTGCCCGATATACTAACCTTCCAAGGCGGAAATAAAATCGCAAAATTTTTACAAGTTTTTTATTAGATTTTAAATATGAAAAGCGCCTATTTTTAATTTTACAGCATTTTCAATAGTATTGTATCGTTATAATATTTATTACAATAATTATTCTATTATTTAACCTTTTCTTAAAAATAAATAAAAATTCATGCATCTGAGCACTTTGGCTCTATCCTTACACTATTCACTAAACTAAACATCCACAAAACCAAAAAATATGCAAAAATTACTCAATTCCATGCAAATTAAATTATAATACACTAATTACTATAGTTTTTTTGACGCAACAGTCTCCTCACCAATACCTAAACGAAGATTGCATTTTAAAATAATTTTAAACTATATGATCACCTCCAACAAAACCGATTTATATTTGCACCTGCTAATTGCTAACATATTTTAAAAACTTGTATAAATTAAATATTTTTTGTTTGACTCTAGAACCAAAATGATATAAGATATTTAAGTGATTTTAAGCCCCAATAGCTCAGTTGGTTAGAGCACATGACTGTTAATCATGGTGTCGTTGGTTCAAGTCCATCTTGGGGCGCCAAAATAGTAAAAAATAGTCCAAAAAAGGGCTATTTTTTCATGCAATGCAATATTTTACTATTAATTTTTTATATTTTCTTTATTTATCTCGATAAATATCTTATGAAAAAGTTGTCAAATAGTTGTCAATTTTTCTAAACTCTTAGAGCTCATAATTGATATGAATATTAAATTTTTTTAAGTAAAAAAAGGATAATACCAACATCTTACCTTCCTCTTCTTTACTCCTTATATTAATAATGTACGAACATCGCTTAATGATAGTTATTAACTTGTAAGTAAATATTCACAAAAAACTGAAGGCTTTAAATTTCCCAAACATGACAAGATACTATTAAATATTGCTAAAACAATTAAACATCAAATAATTTGCATAAAACAATTTTATATCTTTAGTATTAACTTTCTTTCTCAGATAAGTTAATATATTCTTATGAAAGAGTATTTAGATAAGCTTAGAGCACTATTAATAGCAAACAATGTTTTTGATTCTGAAAATATTTTTTTGCGTTATGAAATGCAAGTTAACAAATTTCTAAACGATGGACTAACAGAAGATGAAATTATTAGCATCTTGGGCACTCCAGAAAAAATTGTTGAAATCGAAATTAATAAAAATAAATCTTCTACTAAAAAGAATTTTGACATTAAAGAATTATTTTATTTTTCTGCCATTTCCATTTTCATGTTGATTTTTATGATTTTTCTATATATTTGTTTATCAAGCATACTTGTCCCTTTCTTGGCTATAATAAGCAACAATTTACATATTGCAATTCTTTCCGTTGTTGCATCATTTTTAGCGATAATCCTAACTGCTGGGATAGTTGCTTGGGAAATAAAAATATTAATACGATCAAGGAGACTAAAAGATGAATAAAATCTACGTTATAAACGGCCCAAATATGAATATGCTCGGCAAAAGATCTCCAGAAATCTACGGAACTATGACTTTGGACGATATAAATATAGAAATGTCTAAAATAGCAACACAACATAATTTGCACTGTATTTTTCTCCAATCAAACTCAGAAGGTGATATTGTTTCTTTTATCCAGGAAGCCTATACAAATGCTTGCGCTATCATCATTAATCCTGCAGCATTATCGCATTATAGTTATGCTATTAGAGACGCATTGGAAATGCTCTCAATGCCTAAAATCGAAGTACATATGACAGATATTTTAAATAGAGAAGGTTTCAGGCAACAAATCGTCACAGGCGAGGTTTGCGATCATATTATTTGCGGTAAAAAGGAAAATAGTTATTATGAAGCTTTGCATTATATAATAGAAAGAATAAAACAATAAAATTTATACGCCATATAAAAAAGGACTAAGAATAGTCCTTTTTTAATTGAACTGGCAACTTCCTACTCTCCCAGGCCGTTTCCAACCAAGTACCATCGGCGTTAAAGGTCTTAACTTCTGTGTTCGGTATGAGAACAGGTGGA
>JAEWXG010000009.1 GCA_023396095.1 Bacillota bacterium
AGCGAAAAACCTAGCGTTGATCAACGCTAGGCCTCGTAAAGTAAACAATTTCATTTCTGCTGCAGACATGATGAAACAAGCTATTAGTCTTTATTCTTCATGTTGCACTTGATTTGACAAATCATCAAAATAAAAACTAATTAACAAAATTTAAAAATAATAATCTAAAATTTAGATCACAAAAGTTTTTCAATATTGACACCACTGATTATTTTTTGTAATAATCAAATTAAGTATGAAAACGAGGAAAGATAGTTTAAATCAAAAATATTTTAAAGTTGTTTGTAAATGTGGACATGTTGGACATGGCTACTATATTCCTATTACCTTTCCTATAATTGCAGAATCTTTATCGGAAGCAGTACAACAAGTTAAAAATTACCCACGAGTTAAAAAAAAACCATAAAGATGTTATTATAAGTGCTGGTCAAATTTCTTTTGAGCAATTTGAAGAGTTAAATAAGATTAATTCAAGTGATCCATATCTAAAGTGCAAAACAAAATCGGAGCAAAAATTAATTAATAATTTAAATATACGTTTGGTAAAAGAGACAAAAGAAAAGATTAAAATGAATAAACATGATAGAGAAGATAAAGTAACATATAAATTAATAAAGTATAAGATTCAAGAGCAGTCCTATATTGATGAAACTAAAAATTATAAAGTTTAATTAAAAATTAAAATATATTCATATATTTTATAAATTTTTAACTTTGTATCATAATCTAAACGCATTTGTTGAACCTCATTTCTGGATTGTCCAACTTTTTGGGTTCACCTCATTGTCGTTATATCAAAATTAAATTTAAGGGTATATATATTCAATAAAATTGCTTTAATAATTATAAATGATAGAATAAATGTAGGTGGCGCAGTATTCTAGTCAGAGTATTGTATACTGAAGGCGGGGGTAAAATACCGTTAAAAGGCATATCGATGAAGTTTCTTGTGTTGGCTTGCTTTGCCCAAAAGGGGGCTGATGCTGGAAGTTAAGAATTATGGGACGATACAATGGCATGTATTTAAAACCCATTTTTCGTGGAGACCTAGTTAGGTGGTTATTTATTAATTACTTACTAGGGGGAACCTGCATTGCGGTATAAAATCTGTGTGCAGTGTAGCCTATCGTGAGTGAAGAATGAGGATGATTTTGAAACATTGTTTTGCAACAGCGACTAGGTATATGATAATCTGTCAAGGAAATCTTCTAGACTGTTCGAGAGAAATAGAGTAGGGATTAAAGTGTGGACTGAGTGGCAATCTAGCAACTTAATAAGATAACTCTCTTAATTGGAAACTGCTCAACTGGTGACATGAGAGTGAGAGTTAGGGAAATCCTACTAGACCTATGACGCAAAATTTACTTATTCTATTGCCACCTAAATATTAACATATAAGAACAAGATATGAGCAAAAACAATAAGCAAGAAAATAAAAAAAGAAAATTGCCAATTTGGGCACTAAAAATTACATTAGTAACATTTATAATATCAATTTTATTTGGTTTGTTATCTCAGTTCGCTATTTCGAAGAACGCTCAAATTATAACGCTAGTTATAATCCTAATTATTCTTGTGTTCATTAATATTTTTTTTGATGGTATTGCGTTAGCTGTTACAACATGTGATACAAAAGTTTTAAATTCAATGGCATCGCAAAAAATAAAAAATGCTAAAAATGCTATTTTTCTTACACAAAATGCGCCAAAAGTTTCTTCAATTTGTGCAGATGTTATAGGTGATGTTGCAGGGATAATATCAGGAGCATGTGGAGCAGCAATTTCAATCAGGATGTATGAAGTATTAAAATTAAATGCAAGCAATATTTATGCTGTATTAATTGCTGTATCTATAGGTGCATTAATTTCAGCTATTACAGTTGGCGGAAAAGCTGCTATGAAGCCAGTAGCAATAAAACATTCATTAGATTATGTAATGTTTGTAGCTAGTATATTTTCTATTTTTAGAAATGAAGATAAGATAAAAAAGAAAAAGAGAAAAAATAGAGATTGCGCTAAAAATATTGGTAAAATAGAAGAAAATGAAAATTTCATTAAGGAATAATAATGTCAATACTAGAGAATATTAATAATATAAGCGATGTAAAGAGTCTTTCATTGAATGATAAAAATCAACTAGCTTCTGAAATTAGAAATCTAATTATAGAAACAGTGTTTAAAAACGGTGGGCACTTAGCTTCTAATCTTGGAATTGTTGATTTAATTGTTGCATTAGCTTCTGTATTTGATTTTAATAACGATGCCATAATGTTTGATGTCGGGCATCAATGTTATGCTTATAAAATATTAACTGATAGATTAAATAAATTTTCTACAATAAGAAAAAATGGTGGGATTTCCGGATTTCCTAATTCGAATGAAAGTAAATATGATTTAATTAATTCTGGTCATGCAAGTAACAGTATTTCTATTTCTAGCGGATATTCTTTTGCAGTAAATAACAAAGAAACTGTTAAAAATGTTGTAACAATCATTGGTGATGGAGCTTTAACTGGTGGTTTATCTTATGAAGGATTAAATAATTTAAAGCTCTTTGATCAAAGACAAATAATAGTTATTAATGATAATAATATGTCAATTTCAAAAAGTGTTGGATCTTCGACAGACCACTTGGTTAAACTTCGTACCAGCAGTTTTTATAGATTATTAAAGAGAAAAACTAAAAGTTTATTACAAAAAATGCATTATGATTTTAATAGAGATGAGAATTTAAAAGGTAAGCAATCCTCAATAAAAGCATTTAAAAATGCCATAAAATACTATTTCCAAAAAGGCTTACCATTTGTGCAATATAATGCAACGTATTATGGGCCAATAGACGGCCATAATATTAAAAAAATGATTAAAATTTTCAATGAAATACTATCTGTTGAAAAAGGTAATATCATTTTACATGTCGTTACTAAAAAAGGGAAAGGCTGGAAAGATGCGGAAGATTATCCAGTAGAATATCATGGTTATTCTCCGAATAAAACAAATGAAGAAACATTTTCTTCTCATTTAGGTTTTAAATTAAATGATATATTGTCAAACAATGAAAATGTTTATGCTATTACGGCTGCTATGTCATATGGGACAGGTTTAAATTTAGTTTTACCCAAATATAGACAACATGTAATTGATGTTGGTATTGCAGAGGCGCACGCTGTTTCGTTAGCGGCAGGAATGGCAAAAGGGGGATTAATCCCAATAGTTTGTATCTATTCTACTTTTATTCAAAGAGCAATTGATCAAATTATTCATGATGTTTCATTAAATAATTTGCCGGTTATCTTTTGTTTAGATAGAGCTGGAGTGGTTCCAGATGATGGCTTAACACATCAAGGCATATATGATATCGGGTTATTTAATTCTATGCCAAATATGACAATAATGGATGCAATTAATTTTAAAGAACAAGACTTACTTATAGATTTTGCATTAACTTACAATAATCCAATTGCTATTAGATACTCAAAATCGACAAATTTATGTGCAGATATTAATGTTGAAAATATTGAATATGGCAAATGGCAATATATAAAGAAAAATGATGATTCGCAAGCTGTAATAATAACATATGGTGCCATTATGATGAATGAAGTTTTAAAAGCCTATAATATTTTGATAGATTTGCAGATAAAAGTAGATGTGATTAATGCGAGATTTATTAAGCCAATTGATTTTGATTTAATTAATTCATTAGATGGGAAAAAAGTATATATTTTTGAAGATATGTTAGAAGTTTCTTCATTAGCTTCAATTATATCATTATATATTCAACAAAAAAATTTAAATATATCAATGAAGGCGGTTGGAATTAAAAATCCATATATTCCTGCCATGAAAGTTTCTGAAATACTTGAATCTCAGGGAATAGATTCTAGTAGTATAGTTAACATAATTAAAAATGAAATTAATTTAAATTAATTGTGTTGATAGTTATATATTTATTATTAAAGTAAATTAATTTTTATTGTTTTTTAGTAAAAGTTTATAAATTTCTATTAGTTACATTAAGTAAGAATTTGTAAGATGAAAAATATATGTTTATTTAACAAATTTTGCATTTTTTTAACATAGTATTTTTTAGTAAGTTGAAAATTATGCACATTTTATTCATTTTATTTGATTGTTTTTGCGAATATTTGAATTTAACCTCTAAATTTATATAAATATTTTCTTATATGTGTTAATATTTATTAAGTTGAGGTAAATATGAATATCGGCATATATACAAATTTAAATAGAGATATTAATGGCCAAGTGGCGAAAAAGTTAATTAACCAAATAAATAATTTTAATGATATTTCATATAAATTAGCTTATTTTGGAGAAAATATTTTTGAAGGAAAATATCTAGCAAATATTGATTCATTAAAAGAAATTGTTAAATGTTCAGATATCATTATTGCAATTGGTGGTGATGGAACAGTTTTGCAGGTTGTTCAATATGCCTCACAAAAAAATATTCCTGTACTTGGAATTAATGCTGGTCACTTAGGATATTTAACACATATTAATGCAAATGATGAATTGGTTAATATGGTTATCTCATTATTGTATGAAAATAAATACACTGTTGAAGAGCGTAGCATGTTAGAAAGTAATATTATTGGCACTAATAAAAAACATTATTCATTAAACGAAATTTTGGTTATGCGTGATGTAAATTTGCACGTTGCAAAAATTAAAATATTTATAGATAATTCATTAGCTGATGAATTTACGGGAGATGGAGTAATGGTTGCAACACCAACAGGCTCTACCGCATACTCATTATCTTGCGGCGGTCCTGTATTAAGTCCTTCGGTGAAAGCTTTTGTTATTAATGCACTTTGTCCGCATATTTTACATGGTAGGCCAATAGTTGTTGATGAAAATAGTAGTATACGTTTAGAAATTTCTTTAGAAAGTTCTAATGTTTATTTAGCCAACGATGGAAATATAATCAAAACTAATTTTAATAAAGTTGCTCTTTTAGTGAAAAAATCTAAAAAAGCCTTAAAATTAATCAAGTTACAAGAAAACAACTTCTATAATACATTGTTAAGAAAATTAAATTACGCATAAGGTGAAATATGAAAAAAAATTTTAGACAATTAAAAATTATTGAAATCATTAAAACACATGATATTGAAAAACAAGAGATATTAGTGGAAATATTGAATGAAACAGGTATGTCTGTTACACAAGCAACTGTTTCTAGAGACATAAAAAGTTTAGGCTTAATTAAAATTCAAACTAAAGACGGTAAATTTAAATATGCTTTACCGGAAACTAACGATATTGATACAACAGATAACAAGTTTATGACAATTTTTAAGTCGGCTGTAACTAATATCAGATCTGCAAATAATTTGATTGTATTACATACAGTTGTTGGAGCCGCTCAAAGTGCTTGTGCTTTTATTGATTCATTACAATTGCCTGAAATTTTAGGAAATATTGCAGGTGATGATACTATTTTCACAGTTGTTGCATCTAACGAATTAGTTGAGGGGGTAATAAATAAGTTTAAATCTTATTTGAATTAATATGCTAAGATCACTATTTATTAAAAATTTTGTTTTAATTGATAAACATGAGATTGAATTTTCAAAATCATTAAATGTTATTACTGGAGAAACCGGCGCAGGTAAATCAATTATTGTTAATGCAATAAAATTTTTACTTGGAGATAAAGCTGACAAAAACTATATTCGAAAAGGAGAAAGTGAGCTTAAAGTTCAAGGAGATTTTAACATATCGGGCTTGAAGGAGGTTATTTCTTATTTAAAGCAAAAAAATATTGATCTAGATGATAATAATCTATTAGTTGAAAGAATATACAACGAAGATGGACGAAGCATAAATAAACTAAATGGAGAAAAAGTTACTCTATCAAATTATAAAGAAGTTGTAAAATTGTTAATTGATATTTGTGGACAACATGACAATGTCTCTTTATTAGATGTGTCAAATCATATTAAAATTATTGATTTATTTTGTGAAAGAGAGAATCAAAGTTTTTTGAAGTTGAAAAATGATTATCAAGCTTTATATAAGCAATATATTGAAGTTGTAAAAAAAATAAAAGAATATACTGCAATTGAAAAGCCAGAAAAAAAGATTCAAAATTTAAAAAAAGATATCAAAGAATTAGAAAATGCAAATATTAAAAAGGGTGAATTAAAAGAATTAGAACATCTAAATGAAATTTATGAATATGCTTCTGATATTACTGGAAGCTTATCGGCTGCGTCGGAAGAACTATGTGGTGACCCGGATGATTCTAGTCGAGTAAATGCTGAATGGTTTGTTTCTGAAGCATGCTCACGTTTGCATGGTTATAAAATTAAAGAAATAAATGATTTTTCAGAAAGAGTAGAGAGTTTATTAATTGAACTTAGAGATATTAATGATTCAATGCTTAATTATTTGGATAAATATGAATTTGATGAAGATAAAGCTATTTATGTTCATAATCGATGTGAATTACTTTATTCTCTTGAAACAAAGTATAATAAATCGGCGGATGAATTAATTCCATACCTAGAAGAACTAAAAAATGAATTAAATACTTATTTGGATTTGGATTATATTCTTCAAACATTATATAAAGAAAAAGTTGAGTTACTGGCTAAAATTAATGAGGTTTTATTAAATATTCGTACAATTAGAATAAAAGTTGCAAATAACTTATCAAAACGGATTATAGAGGAATTAAAATCATTAAATATGCCATCAATAAAATTTGTTGTTGAATTTAACGATTTTCCAAATATCGAACAAATAGAAAAAAAGATTTCGATTGCTGGTATAGATCAAATTATTTTTAAAATTTCGACTAATTTAGGGCAAGATGTAAAACCATTAAATAAAATTGCTTCAGGTGGTGAAATGTCTAGAATTATGTTGGCTATAAAAAATGCATTATATGAAG
Source organism: Bacillota bacterium (assembly GCA_023396095.1). Lineage (GTDB taxonomy): Bacteria > Bacillota > Clostridia > Christensenellales > UBA3700 > JAEWXG01. The sequence continues at coordinate 6,925 of JAEWXG010000009.1, forward strand.
TGGATAATATACCAACTGTAATTTTTGATGAAATTGATTCAGGTATTAGTGGAGTTACGGCAAATGCATTAGGAGATAAATTATACATACTGTCTAAAAATCAGCAAATTATTTTAATTACTCATTTAGCACAAATTGCGGCACTAGCGGACAAACATTTATTAATTGAAAAATATGAAAAAGATAATTTAACATTTAGTAAAGTTTCTGAGTTAAATGATGACGAAAAAATAACGGAAATTTCTAGACTAATATCTGGCAAAGCTAATAGTGATATTTCTAAGAAGCAAGCCATTGAGTTAATAAAAAGAAAAGGTGAATTAAATGAACTATAGAGAAACATTAAAAATTAATAATAGAAATCACTTAGAAATATCAGGATGTGATTGTGTTGATTTAGTTAAAACATATGGGACTCCACTTTATGTTATGGATGTTTCATACATTAAACAAGTTATTGAAGCTTATAAGGCAGCAATTAAAGAAGATTATGACAATATGGGGAATGTAGCTTTTGCATCTAAAGCATTTTCTACAACAGCCATTTACACCATTATGAAATCATTAAATGCTTGTATTGATGTTGTTTCAGAGGGTGAAATGTTTACAGCAAAAAATGCCGGCTTTAATTTAAATAATGCATATTTTCATGGGAATAATAAATTAATATCAGAACTTGAGTATGCTGTTAAAAACAATATAGGAACAATTGTTGTTGATAACGAAATTGATTTAGAAAGAATTGACGGTATTGCTAAACAATATAACAGAGTTCAAGATGTTTTAGTTAGAATTAATCCAGGGGTTGAAGCACACACACATAATTTTATACAAACATCAAAGATTGATTCTAAATTTGGATTTTCAATTTTATCTAATGATGCTACCAATGTAATTACTAAAATATTCGACTATAAGAATCTTCACTTTAAAGGTATACATTCGCATATTGGATCTCAAATATTTGATATAAAGGGATTTGAATTAGCTGTTGATAAAATATCGGATTTTATGAAAATTTTAAGAGATAAATACAATATTTTAGTAGAAGAGGTGAATTTTGGTGGTGGATTTGGCATTCACTACACAAAAGAAGATCCAAATCTTACAATTGATAATTATACTAAATATATTAAAACAATTATCGCAAGATTTAAGAAAAATATTAGTGAAAATAATTTCAAAAGTCCTCATATTATGTTTGAGCCTGGTCGTTCTATTGTAGGAGAAGCAGGAATTACTTTATATACGGCAACATCAATAAAAGAGATTAAAAATGTTATTAAATATATAAACATTGATGGTGGAATGCACGATAATATTCGTCCAGCATTATACGATGCAAAATATGAAGCAATTATTGCAAATAGGGCTAGCGATGCATTAGAAGAAACGGTATCTATTGCTGGAAAATGCTGTGAAAGTGGTGATATTATTTTAAAAAATATTCAATTACCAAAAGTAAAAATTGGAGATATAATCGCTGTTATGTCGACAGGGGCATATAATTATTCAATGGCAAGTAACTATAATAGAAACTTAATTCCACCGGTAGTATTTGTTGAAGACGGAAAACATGGATATGCAGTAAAACCACAATCAAATCAAGATTTAATAAGAAATGATATTGTCCCTGAGTGGATATAAAAAGGAGATTCAATGTTTATTTTAAGAATAATAAGACTAACAGATATGAGTGCCCAAGATAAATTTATATTAATATGCGGATATATTATGGCAATTTTAATTGCTATTATGTCTCACGAATTAGCACACGGAATAGTTGCAAAATGGAATGGTGATGATACTGCGAAAACATATGGTAGATTAACAATAAATCCAATTAAACACTTTGATGTTTTTGGATTTATATTAATTTTATTAATAGGTTTTGGCTGGGCTAAACCTGTTCCAGTAAATCCAAACAATTTTAAAAAACGTAAATTAGGATTATTTACAGTTTCGATTGCAGGTGTTTTAACTAATTTTCTTTTAGCTTGTATTTCAATTTCATTAATGTTTGCATTAAAAGCAGGCAATGTCACAATGCCGGAAAATGCATTTTTACAAGTATTATTAAAGTTATTAGTTTATTTATTTCTATTTTCTGGGTTAATTAATATTAGTCTTGCAATATTTAACTTATTGCCTTTTTACCCATTAGATGGCTATAATGTGTTATCTTCAATATTTAAAGAAGATAATAAAGTTTTAGTTTTTTTAAGAAAATATGGATTTTATATATTATTAATTTTGCTTTTTGGTGGAAGCATTTTAGGCCAATTCAATAAATATTTAGATCCAATTGGTTTATTATTAACAACATTAACAGATAAATTATTTAATTTATTTAGTAAATTAATAACTGGAGCTTAAGAGTGGAAAATAAAGTTGAAGATATATTCGAACCGGCGTGGCGTGCATCATATAATGTATCATTAACAAAGCCTTCATTGGAAGAGAATTGCAATGAGGAAGCATTTATATACACTGGTGCCTTCGATGTTTTACTTAAATTAATTAGTGATAAACAAATTGGGATTATGGAAGTTAAATTATCAGAACTTACAGACCAATATCTTGAATTCATTAAAAAAATGGAAGAGTTTGATATGGATATTTCTTCCGACTTTATTGTTCTTGCAGCAAAATTATTAAAAATTAAATCAATGGAATTAGTTGCTCCTGAGGTTATTGAAGAAGAACAAGAAAATTTAGAATTAGACTTAAAATACAAATTAATGTTGTATAAAATGTTTAAAGATCAAGCAGAAAAATTAAAAAATTTAGAAACCAGAAATAGGTTTTATAAATTACCTGATTTTTCTCAAAATGATGTCAAACTTTCTTTTATCAACTTTAGTGTTGATAAAATGATTAATGCATATGTTAGAATGCTGGCTAAAGTAATTCCTGTCAAAGAGCAAAAAGAAGAGAAAAAAATTGAAAAATATGAGTTCTCATTAACAGATAGAATTAAATTGATGTTAGAAAAACTAATGAAAAATCAAAAACTTGAATTTTTATCTTTATTTAATAAAAAGGTAGTTCCTGGAGAAATCATATCATCTTTTTTAGCTATTTTAGAATTATGCAAAAATCAAGCAACCGTTATTGAACAAAACGAAAAAAATAATTTAATTATTGAACTTAGAAATAATGTTGATATTGAAAAATTAAAAAATTTAGATTTTGATAAAGATTATACTGGAGGAGAATCTAAAGATGAATAATTTATTAGAACTTATTGAAGCAATCGTGTTTGCTTCAGGTACTGGAATTAAAAAAGCAGATTTATTGCAAGAACTTCCAAAAGAAGTAACAAAGAATCAATTAAATAAAGTATGTGAAGAACTTGAGAAAAAATATTCAAAAAATTCCGGAATTCTCTTCTTGATCTTTAATGATAAATTGCAATTTTCAACAAATCCAATGTATGGTGAAATTACTTCACAAATTTTACAAAAACAAAAGGAAAAAGAATTAACTAAAATTTTACTAGAGGTTTTAGCTATAATTGCATATAAACAACCAATAACGAGATTAGAGATAGAAGATATAAGAGGTAATAGTTCAGATTATGCAATTAGTGTTTTATTATCAAGTAATTTAATTGAAGCTGTAGGAAGGAAAGATACAATTGGTAGACCAACATTATATGCAACAACAGATGATTTTTTGAAAAAGTTTCAATTGCATTCATTGGACGATTTACCAGATCAAGAAGCAATACAAAGGCAACTTGCAGAAATCTATGATACTTCATATGTTGGATCTGATTTGTATAAAAATGTGGCAGTTAATTTAGATGAAAATGATAACCCTACATTAACACCACAGGAAATAAGAGAAATAAGAGAAAAAGAAAATCAAGTTAAGAGTGAGGAAATCAAAAAGTTTGATGATCGACTAAATGATATTTTTGATTATATGAACAAAATTGAAATACCTGATTTCTTAGCTGATGAAGATATTGAAATAATTGATGGGGATGATTTAAACAGTGAACAATAAAAAAAGAATTGCTTTAATTTATGACTTTGATAAAACACTTTCAACAAAGAATATGCAAGAGTTTACTTTGTTTCGTGAATTAAATTTGTCGCCTAGAGAGTTTTGGGATATTGCTCAACAAGTTGCTGATGAAAGTAAAATGGATAATATATTAGCTTTTATGTATGTTACCATTCTTGAAATGAAAAAAAGAAATATTAAATTAACAAAGAATTTATTGAATTCACATGGTAATGATATAGAGTTTTATGACGGAGTTGAAACTTGGTTTGATAGAATCAATAAATATTCTCAAAAACTAAATGTAGAAATTGAGCATTATATTATTTCTGCAGGATTAAAAGAAATAATTGATGGTAGTAAGATTGCAAAAGAATTTAAATGTATTTTTGCAAGTGAATATCATTATGATAAAGAGGGTGTTGCAGATTGGCCACTAATTTCAATTAATTATACTGGGAAAACTCAATATTTATATAGAATTAATAAACAAGTTTTAGAGATTAATGATGATGATGGAATTAATTCATTTATGGCAGAAAATGATCGCCCTATCCCTTTTTCAAATATGATTTATATTGGAGATGGTTTAACAGATGTTCCTTGCATGAAGTTAGTTAAACAAAATGGTGGTTGTTCAATTGCAGTAACAACAGAAAAAACAAATAAGATTGTAAATGAGTTAAAAGACGCAAAAAGAGTAGATTTTATATGTAATGCAGATTACTCTAATAATTCTGAATTAGATAAAACAATTAAGGCAATAATAGAATATATTGCAAGGAAAATATAATGTTAGTTAGATTAAATAAATATATAGCTTCTTCTGGAGTAGCATCAAGAAGAAAGGCTGATGAGTTAATTAAAGAAGGAAAAGTTAAAGTAAATAACAAAACAGTTGTTGATTTATCAACTAAGGTTGATGATCAAAATGATGCCGTTTCTGTTGATGGACAAATTATTGAAATAGTGCAGCACTATACATATATAATGTTCCATAAACCTAAAGGGTGCATCACAACAGTATCTGATGAGAATAATCGTAAAACAGTTTTTGATTATATTGATATAAAAGTTCCACACCTTTTTCCAGTCGGGAGATTGGATTACAACACAGAAGGGTTACTTATTATTACAAATGATGGGGAATTATCTCAACATCTTTCACATCCTAGTAATGATGTTTTTAAAACATATAATGTTTCGATTAAAGGATCAATAAGTGAAGCCGAACTTAAAACAATAAGAAATGGTGTATTAGTTGATGGCGAAAAAACTAAAAAAGCATTTGCCCATGTGGTAGATTCAAATAAAAATATCACAAAATTAAAGGTTTCTATTTCGGAAGGTAAAAACAGACAAATAAGAAAAATGTTTGAGTCCATCAATAAAGAGGTAACATTTTTAAAAAGAGTGGCAATTGGCGATTTACATTTAGGTGGAGTTCCAAGGGGTAAATATAGGTATTTAACGGATGAAGAAGTTAGATATTTAAAAAATCTATAGAAGTATGAGAAAAAAACATATATTATTAGTCAATGATGATGGTGTGAATTCTGATGGGATAAAGCTTTTAGCTGAAAAGCTTGTTTTAATAGGGTTTAAAGTAACCATTATTGCGCCGAATAAAGAAAAATCATGTTATAGTCATCTAATTACTTTATTTGATAATATTTACTATAAAACTATAAAAATTGAACCTAATTTAGAAATATATTCATTAAAAGGATCACCTGCAGATTGTGTTAAATTTGGATTGTTACACATTATTAAAAACAAGGTTGATTTAATAATATCTGGAATTAACAATGTTATGAATGTAGGAAATGATATCTATTATTCTGGTACAGTTTGTGCAGCAATAGAAGGTTCATTAACAAATATCCCATCAATTGCAATTTCACTAGATGAATTTGGACATGGATATGGTGATTCAATTAATTTTATTGTGAACAATATTGATACATTTATGTCAATGATTTTAGAAAATAAAACTATTTTAAATATTAATATCCCATATGCTGATTTTCAAAAAATAAAAGGCGTTAAAATAACAATGGTTGGCGAAAAATTATATGATGATTATTATGTGAAAAAATTTAGGGGATATGTGTTAAAAGGATTACAAAGAGAATTTGTTAAAACTAATCAAGATACTGATGTAGAAGTAACTGCTGATGGATATATATCGATATCACCAATCAAAATTGAATTTACTAATAAAAGTATTTATGAAAAATTAAAATCAGCAGAACTAAAAATAAAAATTTAAAGGTATAGTATATGGAAATAATAATTATTGGAGCTGGCGCAGCTGGATTAATGTGCGCTAATCAGTGTTTAAAAAGCAAAAATAATCATATAACTATATTAGAAAAAAATGAAAAAGCTGGTAAAAAAATCTATATAACTGGTAAGGGAAGATGTAATGTCACTAATTATGTAGAACCTAATGAATTTTTAGATTATGTTATAACAAATAAAAAGTTTTTATATTCTTCTATATTTAATTTTACCCCAAAAGATACAATGAATTTTTTTGAAGAAAATAATATTTCATTAAAAGTGGAAAGAGGTAATAGAGTTTTTCCAAGTAGTGATAAATCTTCTGATATCATAAAAGGGCTATTAAACTCGTTAAATACATCAAATATTAAAATCAAATATAATGAAAATGTAATAGAAGTAAAAAAAGAAAATGATAAGTTTATTGTAATCACTAACAATTCTATATATAAATCTGATGTTCTTGTTATTGCAACAGGTGGAGTTTCTTATCCATCTACAGGATCTACAGGAAATGGCTATAAATTTGCAAAATCATTTTCACATAAAGTTACAAAACTATATCCAGCTCTTTGTTCAATTCTTACAAATTATAAAGATATATCAAAATATGCTGGGGTTTCATTAAAAAATGTTAATGTAAAAATTTGTGATAATAACAATAAGATTTTACATGAAAATTTTGGTGAATTATTATTTACTCATAGTGGCTTTTCAGGCCCAGTAGTTTTAACTTTGTCATCCTTGATTAATAAATTGCCTAATTTGTCTTTATATAATTTAATTATTGATTTGAAACCGGCATTGTCTAATGAAATGTTAGATAATAGAATCCTAAGAGATTTTAATGAGAATAAAAATAAAGCTATTAAAAACGCATTAAACAAGCTATTAATTTCCTCTATGATTGATTTAGTTTTATGTTTTGCTAAAATTAATCCAAATAAAAATATCAATGAGATAACAGTAGGGGAAAGGCAAAGATTAGTAGCAACTATAAAAAATTTAACATTTAACATAAAAAGTCTTGATGATATTAAAAATGGAATAATAACATCAGGTGGAATTGATGTAAATGACATTAACGCCAAAACTATGGAAAGTAAGATCTGTAAAAATTTATTTTTTATAGGGGAAATTATTGACGTTGATGCTAAAACAGGTGGTTTTAATTTGCAAATAGCGTTTTCAACTGCTGTTTCTGCAGGAAATGCTATTTTGATGATTTGTCAAATCAAGTGCAACATGAAGAATAAAGACTAATAGCTTGTTTATCATGTCTGCAGCAGAAATGAAATTGTTTACTTTACGAGGCCTAGCGTTGATCAACGCTAGGTTTTTCGCTAAAGTCTTTGGACTTACTCTTGAAAGATTCATTCCCTTAGGATAAAACTCTCTTAATAGCCCATTGCTGTTTTTGTTTGTTCCTTTTTGCCATGCACAATAAGGATCTGCAAAATACATTTCACAATGTAATTCTTTTTCAATTATTTCCCATTTAGCAAATTCTTTACCTCGAGCACATGTAATTGTCTTAACAAGTTCTTTTGGGAATTGAGATAAAGTTTGTATTATTGTTTGTTCCATTGTAACTGCTTCTCTATTAGGCATTTTAATTGCTATATAAAATCTAGATTTTCTTTCTGC
>JAEWXG010000020.1 GCA_023396095.1 Bacillota bacterium
AATATATAGACTATTACAATAACAAAAGAATACAATTGGTGTTAAATGGATTAACACCTTGCCAAGTGAGATTACAAGGTTTATTATGCTAATTAGATATTGTCCAACTTTTTGGGTTCACCTCAAAATCAAAAATAAATCAAGCAGGACACATAGCGCTAATTTAACTCCAGTTAAAATATAAACAAGTTTATCCTTACCAAGTGTGACGAGTCCAACTAACGCAAATTGTGAAAGAATTCCAAATATGTTAGCAGTTGCCTCTATCCTTATATATGTTGCTGAAGCATCTATAATCATTGGGTCAGTTGCCATTACCTTAAGCAATGGATTAGCACAAGCCATAATAAAAATTGATAAAATACTATAAACTGTAAAAGTTAAAAATAAACCTGTTTTTATTCTATTTGTTAACTCTTTTTTATCATATAAAACTTTACCTATAAAATAGAATAGAGGTAAAATAATCGCTTCATTTATTACTTCATAAATGAGGTTGATCCAAGATAATTGACCAGCAATGCTATATGACCAATCACCTGGAAAATTACCAAGCCAAAACACTCTTAAAGTTGTATATATCGTTGAAACAAATCCCATTACTAAAAGGGAAATAAACAACTTATGATTTATGTTTTTAAACGAAATTTTTAATTTAGAAAGCATAATCTTCTAATCTTATATGTAATATGTCAAAGTAGAAATGTTTCAATACAATTTTAGCACCCTACCTTGTAATCGTGTAAAATTTTTAGCACCCTTAGGTCAAATCGTGTAAAAATTTAGCACCTTTAATATTTAAGCTTTTACTGCATATATTATTAATGACTTAATTCGTCAATAAAATTAATAATTCTTTTCGTTGCTAACACATCACTAGATAAACATTTGAGTTCGTCTTTTGAAACCCATTTGTATGATATCGTTTCTCCTTCTTGCAAAACAATACTATCCTTATCTATACTAACTTCAGCTAAAAATTCATAATAAATTGTTTGATGACTATAATGAACAACTCTACCAATTTCAGACAAATTACTATCTCTAATTCCAGTTTCCTCTTTTAATTCTCTTTTTGCACATTCAAAAGGATTTTCTCCTAAAATTGCACTTCCACCAGCAGTTGCTTCCCATAAACCACCTAAATGCTTTTCATAACTTCTTTGCATCAACAAATAACTACCATCGGTGTGTCTAACAATAATATCACAAACCAAATGATAAACTCCTCTTGGAATGCTTTTTCCTCTTTCTAAAATCATTCCATTAATTTTAGTAAAATCATCTTTGTATGCATCCCATAATTCTATATTTTCATCAACTGTCATTAAACTAACACCTTCCAATATCCAGTTTTTCTTGAACCAACTCTCTCAATTACGGATAATTCTTGCATTTTATTTAAATTATTTTGGATAGCAGTATGTCCAAGTCCTGTTTCTTTTTCCAACTCCGAAATAGTTATATTTGGATTATTTCGTATTGATTTGATAATGGATAACTGTGATTTATTCAATAATTTATTAACCACTTCTTCACCACTTTTATTAACCACTTTTTTCTCGATTTGATAATCCACTGCGTTAATGAAATTAAATGGTATCGTAACTTGAATCCAATTATCAGAAAATTCAAACGCTTTTTCACCATAACTATTCAATATAGTCGGTACTCCTCTACCAGTTCTTTCACTTATATGAAGTTGTAAAAATATATCTGATAGCCTTTTGTTTGTGGGTTCACTTTTTCCTTTATAGAAATCATTTATTGACAATTTAGGTGAAAGTGCTCCATTTGATAATATTTCTATTCTATCAGAATAAAATGTAAACATTGGGGCATTTTGTTCTTTCCAATTATTATGCACAAAAGCATTTATAATAGCTTCTCTATATGATTTTGCATCAAATAAACTAACTTCTTTTCTTGTAACAGTACGATGTCTTTCATCGGCTTGAGGTATATTAAATGTATCACCATAATCAAGTACCTTATCCAATGATAAAAGCAGATTCATCATTCCAAATTCCTTTACGGAAAATAATGGATCGGATTTTGTTTTACCGGCAAATATTGCAACTCTAACATTTATATGTGAATTATCAGATAAAAGTTGAGCTAACAAGTTATATTTACCATCGCTTGTTAATAAACCAAGATTTTCTTTAAAAGTATCCTTATTAAGATTAATTCCTTTTGTTGAATAATAATTAATTAAAGAATTAAAAGTAAGATCTTGATATTGTGAAGCAATGGTATCAATAGAATCTTCCTTATGATTTAAAGAAGCCCAAAGTTCAGCTTCTCTCTCAGGATATCTCAATAGACTTTCAACACTTGAGCCAACCCTTATGTATCTAACTTGCTTGTAAGATGTAGGAATACTATAAGCAGAAGGAATAATCAATATAACTACTCTTTTATCATCAATATTAAACTCTTCAAATTTAAAAGATAAATTCGGAGATAAGTTTCTTAATAAGTAATGTTCTAATGGTTCATGATTAACGTCCATATTAAAATCAAAAGATGTACCGACAATATCATGGGTTTTATCATTAACTCCCCAAAAGAAATATGCATAATCAGAGCCTATAATTCTTGCAGAATTAGAAAGGGCAGAAATATATTCACCTAATTTATCAGCTTCAAACCAATTTTCTTTAAATTCAAACCATGATGCTTCAAATGTTCGTTTTCTTAAATCATTTAATAATTCAATATAGTTCATTGCAATTCCTCCGTGACACCTATATTATATCATAGAGTGGTTAATAAAGCGAGGAAATGTGGTTAATAAAGTGGTTAATATTTTTGCCAACCAAATCGCCTTACGAGGTTGGTTTTATTTCAATGCTTGGTTGGTTTTATTTTACAAAAATAATTATAAAATATACAAATCGTGTAAATTTTTTAGAACCCATACCTGTAATCGTGTAAAAATTTTAGCACCCTTGCTTCAAATCGTGTAAATCGTGTAAGAATTTCTGTAACTGAAGCATATAAAAATGAAATTGGAATACCTATAAAAAGAAAAAATGAGGTAAAAATACCTCAAATATAGGGTTCACACCTATTCTAAACATATAAAAAAGGCTTGATAATGTTGTATCAAACCTGTTCTACTATAATGTCAAAGTAGAAATGTTTTAATACAATTTTAGCACCCTACCTTGTAATCGTGTAAAATTTTTAGCACCCTTAGGTCAAATCGTGTAAAAATTTAGCACCCCTGCTTTTACTTTAAATTTAGCGTAATAACTACATTTTCTTCACCAAGTAAGTCAGTTAATTCGCTTTTTGATAAACTAATATGTCCTAATTTAGTATATGACCAAGTATTAGAACCATAAAATATAACTATTTGATTAGATTGATATAAACAAATATCACCAGCTGATGTGGTTAATGATTCATCATTAGAAGTTATATTTTTGCCTAATGAACCTACCTGTTCAAAATCACCATACATTCTCATATTTATAGTTAATCCATCTTTTGCTAGTTCTTTTAATTCTTTTACTGAAGCATTATCTATCCAGTAAACATCAACTTTAGTATTACCAATTATGAGTTCTATTGTTTTATTCATATATGGATCATCTTTCTTTGGTTCTGTAGTTATTGGATAATCAATTGATGGCTCTTGAGTTGAAGGATCGTTAATTGTTGTAGAATTGTTTACATTCTTGCCACAGCCAACTAACGAACATATAAAAATTAATCCAATAATACAAGCTATTAATCCCTTCATAATAATCACCTTTTTACACAACAAGTGCTTTAATTGATTTAAAGTTAATACAGCAAATTAGTAATTATAGCTGTACATTTCTTTGTTCATTTTGATACGTAATTCGCACATTCTATTGTTTAGAATACTTAATTTAATGTATTTATCAAACACTTCTCCAAATTTATCTTGAACATCCTTCTTTGGTAGTTTTATATCGAATGATAAAAACTTTGTTTTATTAAATGTTCCATTACCATCCTCCGATGATATTGCTTTTGATATTATTGAAAGAAAATAGAAATGCAAAAAATTAATGTTAATTTTATCTCGGTATTCATCTTTGATTTTCACAACATAGGCATCATCATTGATTGTAAAATCACCCTTAATATACATTATATATCCTGCTAATCCTTTTCTTGTAATCTTTAAAGAATCTGAAAAGATTTTACGTGCTTTATTCCTATTTACATATCTACCATTAAATTCAACAGCTCCTGAATATACAGGAAGTAAATCATCCAAATTATCTGAATTATTATAAAGAAACTCTTCAGTTAAATATCCTGACCCACCAATTAATTCAACAATTTGGTTAATTGGTGTCGGTATACCTTCAACAGGCCCCAGTTGATACTTTTGAATTTTATCAATAACGTTACTAATTTTACTTTCAAGTTTAGTTATTTCTTCTCTTTTGTTCATAAATTCAACAATTCTATTTTGTTTTTTTGCATCATCTATATAAATGAAAGAATTCAAAAATTTATTCACATTTAATGCCGCATATCCACCAGATTCTCCACTAGTAATTGTTTTTGTAACGCCGAAGAATTTGAATACTAGGTATTTTACATTTAAACCCATATTAACGGCCTCATCAGACAGCTTAAAGCAAGCAACATTATTACCAACAGAAAATTTCCCTTCGTAATATGAAACATGTCCAGCATAAAAACCAACTGTACTCACTGAAATAGCAAGGCAATCATAATCATATGTATCAATTTTTAGTTTATAGTCAAAACTTTGAGTACTTCCGTCAATAACAATGAATTCACCTCCATTATTATATGAATACTCTTCTGTATATTTTGACTTAGCTTCTAATGGAATAAGGAGCTTAGAAATTTTAATTTTCTCCATAAACAACTCCTTTAACCTCTTCGACTAAATTTTCAATAAGATTAACTGCATCATCAACAGAAAGTGTTTCTTTTAAGTCGGATGATCTAAGATATTTTTCTGTAAGAAGAATACAGTCATTATTCTTAATATCATCAAGTTTAATAATTTTACTCTTATATCCATATAGTCCAGCTCTCTTTTCTTCTTCATTTATTTTTCGTGTGAATGAAGAATCAAGATCACTAAAACTTTTAGTTTTATAAGTAGTTAAAAAAGAAATAATTTTGTCTTCTAATTCTGGCAAATCATCATGATACTTCGTTTTATACCTTTTTCCATTGTTAGAAAAGCCATCATAATCAACCATATACATAAATATATTGTCATTTTTTTCAGTCCTAGAAACCTTTTTATCTGCAATAAATATGTAAGTTTTTTCTTGAGTATACGGAGCAAATGAATATTTTGGAAGAGAAATAACTGCTACAATATTCAAATCATTAATAAGTTTTTCTCTAAAAGAATGTAAGCTAGGATTTTCAAGTGGACCATCATTGATAATAATTGCCATTCTACCACCTGGTTTAAGAGCTTTTACCATTTTCTCAACAAAAAGTTGTTCCATCGCTTTTTGGGACGTGTATGTGAATACAGATAAATCTGCAGATCCTTCATATTTCCCCATAGGTGGATTTGCCAAAATATAATCTAAGCCATTTTCTTTCCAACCATAAGAAGATTTCCATCCATCCAAAGAATCCTTTGTATAATAAATATTATTATGCCCATCACCAGCCAAAAACATATTTAGTTTTGTTCTTGCAACTGATTTTTTATCGTTATCAAATCCAAAGAAAAACTTAGTTCGAATTGTTTCAAGAAAATCAGGATCGCTCGCACAAGGTAGATTTTTAATTGTCTTAAATGCTTCAGTTAAAAATCCACCACTTCCACATGCTGGGTCACATATCCTTGTCTCAGGATCAAGAACAACTGATGAATTGAAAATAGTCCTAGCCACAAAACTTGTTATATGCCTTCTTGTATAATATTGACCAAACGCTTTTTTGGTCTTATCATCTGCAAATTTTTCATAGACAGATCCAAAAATATCAAATTTAGCGTTTCCATGAAAATTAAACGGATTAATTTCTGCATAAATCTTTTTATATGCATTATTTGTTAAATTGGCAGGAAAAGATATTAAATCTTTAAAATCTTTGTATTTGTTGTTTGCAAATTCCGAACTATCTCCCCATACGTTGTTTACAAACGACTCAAAGTCACTCTTCATTCTATCCTGATTAAAATCTTCCCACAATTTTATAGAAGCATCCAATATTCTTGTTTCAGACTCCATTTCAGAAATGTATTTTATAACTATAAATGAAATAGTTGGATCAATACATGCATCATCTGCTATACTACAACTTCTAAATACATTCTCTATTTTTTCTAAGCTACTTATGAAATCTTTCTCATATATCTCGCCAGTTCTTAGAACGCTATATATAATTGAATTATTTTCACTAACTTGCGCTATAACTTTCAAAGTGTTTTCATAAGATAATAATGACGTAATTGGTTTCTCATTAAATTGTAGTTCGTCTTCAGTATGTGAATTATAATACCTTGTATAGTCGTTAGAATTCGTAACTATATAATAATGCAAACCTTGAGCAAGCGATTTTTCTTTTCCTTGTCGCATCGCATCTTTCCAATCGCTATCACCTATAACACAATCTATGTCCTTTACTTCAATTAACCCTAGAAATGTTCCATCTTTATCTTTTAGCCAAATATCTCCTCTTTTTCGACCTGTTTCAGGAGTAGCTGCATCAAAATCGCAATCATCAATATCAAATCCATGTGCTTTTATTACAGGCAAAAACTTTCTTATCATATTACTTACTTCTCTAGACATAATAATCTCCAATCTCTTCTATCTCAATATCGTTTTCTTTAAATAAATCCTCTAATCTCACTTTAGCAATTGGTGTTGGTTCGTGTTCACCACGTTCCCATCTACTAACAGACGCTAACGAGGCATCAACCAACTTGCCTAGTTCTTCTTGAGAGAGATTTAACTTAGCTCTTAATCTAAGAATCATCTTAGGCCAATTAATTTTCATTAACTTTTCCTCCATTGAACAATACTAAGCATATTTTATCACTTTTTTCTCAAAAATGCCATTAGGAGCCCTAATAATTCATATATTTTTCTCCTTTTTTATCAAATTTTAAGATTAGTATCAAATCGTGTAAATTTTTAGCACCCCTACCTCAAATCGTGTAAAAGTACTTTTAAATCGTGTAAAAATTTTAGCACCCTTGCCTCAAATCGTGTAAATCGTGTAAGACTAGCTTATATAAATTCATATTTAAATGAAGCTATATTTTTACCTGTAAAAAGAAAAAATGAGGCTAAAATGCCTCAAATATAGGGTTCGCACCCATTCTAAACATATAAAAAAGGCTTGATAACGTTGTATCAAACCTGTTCTACTATAATGGAGCGAGAGACGAGATTCGAACTCGCGACATTCGCCTTGGGAAGGCGACGCTCTACCACTAAACTACTCTCGCATATTCAACTTTTAAAGTCACAATTAATTATATCAAAATTTATATTTGATTCAAACATTTTTCATTTACTTAATTAAATTTTCGGATTTTCTTTCCTCCAAATCATAACTAAGATTACAAATTTTATCTGCCCAAGATGGCTCGTGACTGACTAAAATAATAGCCCCTTCATATTCATTTAATGCTTCCATCAATGCATCTTTTGCCATAATATCTAAATGATTTGTTGGTTCATCTAAAATTAACATATTAGAAGGATTTTGCATTAATGCACAAAGTTTAACTCTAACTTGCTCCCCACCTGACATTTGTGAGATTGTTTTAATTGCCAAATTATCTTTAATTCCTACTTTAGCTAGCTGTGCACGTATATCCTTTTGGCTCATTTTTGGATGACAGTAACCCATATATGATGCGGCGTTACAATCTACATTCTTAAAATCTAAATCCTGCTCTATGTATGATACTTTTGCATTAATGTGAAAATAAAATTTCCCTTTTAGATTCGGAATCACTCCCATTATTGTTTTAATAAAAGTGGATTTCCCTACCCCATTTGCTCCCTTAATCCATAGCTTATCATTTGAAGATAAAGTAAAAGATATATTATCAATCAAAATTTTTTCACCATACCCTATTGCTAGTTGTTCTACACTAAAAAATTCTTTAGAAACAGCAAGTGTATATGGAAAATTAAATTTTGCTGGAATCATTGTAATTGGCTTATTCATGACCTCTATTCTATCTAACATCTTTTTTCGAGAATTAGCCATTCCTGCCGTAGCTGCCCTAGCTTTATTTTTTGCAATATACTCTTCCATCTTCTTAATTTCACGTTGTTGTCTTTCGTAATCATCCTGGTATTGTTTTCTTGCAATATCGTGTTGTTGCAAATAATTTGAATAATTACCTGGGTATTTTTTTACAACACTATTTTCAACACTAATAATTAAACTGCAAACCCCATCTAAAAATTCTGTATCATGCGAGATTACCATAAAAGTTCCTTCATATGAATTTAAAAAATTTTTTAACCACTCAATATGAGCAACATCTAAAAAGTTTGTTGGTTCATCTAACAGCATAACATCTAAATTTTCAAGCAACAATTTTGATAACATCAATTTTGCCCTTTGTCCACCAGACAATTTTGAAATTAATGTATCATACCCAAAAGTATTAACACCTAACCCATTGGCAATCTTTTTTATTTGCGAATCTAAATCATAAAAATTCATGGTTAATAAATAATCTTGTATTTTTGAACTTTTATTAATTAATTGATCCATTAAATCTTGATCAGAAACATTGGAAAGTTCTTCATAAATATCATTCATTTCTTTTTCCTTTTCATATAAATAGGCAAAAGATTCTTTTAAATATTCCATAACTGTTTTACTTCTATCTATATCGGCATGTTGATCCAAATATCCCCATCTAATGCCATTGAGCCAAGTTACCTCTCCTGCATCTTGTATAATTTTTTTAGAGATTATATTCATAAATGTAGTTTTCCCTGCACCATTTAAACCAACAATTCCAACATGCTCGCCTTTATTAATTGAAAGACTTATATCATCAAATAAAACTTTATTGTCATACATGTGTGTTAAATTTTTAATATTTAATATCATATTCTTCCTTTTATTTCAATCTTTGACATAATAATATTTTTAGTTTTTCTAAAAAACTTCATAAATATAATTTTTGATTTTTTGAACTTTATTTGTGCTTCAAAACACTGCAATTATACAATTTGAAAGCATAAACTTTACAACTATGTTTTAAAATATTCGCATGCAAATATATATCCTTACAATTATAAATTTTTACATGCCTATTGCTTTTTTTCATGAAGACATTATTTGCTAAATAAATATTCTCATGAACATAACTATTCATTCTTTTTTTACTCTCTCTATTTTCAATTAAAATATCATAATTTGAACTTCGAGCAAAAACATTATTTGTTATTTCTAATTTTTTAATTGAAACACTATTAAAATGTTTTATTGAATCTGTAACAATAGATATTGCATTTCTATCAACATCGTTAAAAACATTTCTATCAATTATAGCAATCGGGGTATTGTTTTTAATCGCGTCTTTTGTTATATCATCAAAATAATTGTTCCTAATAGTTAGACAACTTGGAAAAGCAGACACATCTCTCAAGTTATTTTGCGCTGTTGCCTTAATATCATATTTTAGGAATATTTCAATTGTATGATCAGTAATTAAACGTGATGAAACAATAATATTTTTAGAAATAGGTAACATTGTTTCATTATCAATAAATTCAACTATATCACCTGCCATCATTGGATTAAATCCAAATGTCTTGTCGTTGTTAAATGTAACAATTACACTATTTAAATTGTGGTATATTTGTTGAACAGAAAAATCAATTCCATGAACATTTATTCCGTCCTTAGTTCCTTTAATAATAGAATTTGTAACAGAAACATCACCACGACAATTGGAAATTTGAATACAATCAGTTATCGCTCCCAATCTCATAGAATTTTGTGGTGAAAAATTCATATGATTAAAAAATATGTCTGTACAGCATTGTGCCAATATAGCATGTGAATCGCTATATCTAACACCCACATTATTAAAATAAATATTTTTAGATTTATCTATAAAAATACCAAGATTCTTACTATATTTTGGAAATATATAGTATTCATCATCTACTTTAATATCCTTAGATAACTTTCCTATAACTCTAAATTTATGGTCTCTCAAATTGTCAATATATTTTGCTCCATAGAGTGGATGATCACTTGCTTGTAAACTATATGATTTATTTTTTTCAACTTTTCTATACCAACTTCCATCCTCTGCGTGATCTCTAAATGCCATATTAAAATTATCACCAATGAAATAATAATCCCCGTTTTGACACATATATTCACTACTTGCTGATAATCTAACATCTATAAATTTACCAGGCTCTACACGCAAAACTTTTAGTCTATGCATATTAAATGTTTTTGAGAAAAATTCAATGCCATCTATTACAACATTAGTAGAATTAATAATTGCTAAATAGCTCATTGCTGATTTATATAAAAATCTAGTTTTATTTCCATGTAAAACAAGATTATCAATTTTATTCATTACAAAACCGAATGTTCTACTCTTATTATCAATATCATAAATAACTCGTTCTGTCTCAGTAATTTTAACATCTAAAGCAACTGAATCTTTTAACGAAAATTCATAATATCCTTTATCAAAATATACGTGTTTTTCCCCATGAACACTGGAAAGATATATGAACATATCATTCATTTTTTTCGTACAGTCTACTCCTGGCATAATACCAAAATCAGAGCAATGATAATTTATACGCTTCAACTAATCTCTCCTATATCAACAAAAGCATTTTGGCAATGAAAAGTATTTGATAATGTTGGATTGAGGGCCATCAAATATTGTTCATTTTTCCCATCACACTCTATTCTATACACATTCAACTTTAACTCATTTATTTTTGTAAAATATTTTTTTAAATCAACAAAAAAAATGACTTCATAATTTCTATTCTCTTGTAAAACAGTTGCTACAACCATTTCATCCTTAAATTCTAATGTTCGTGCGCCAGTATTTTCATCAACATAAATAATAGCAACAAATTGAACTCCATTTGGAGCAATTTCTATTTCAAGATATTTATTTTTCTGCTCTTGTATAAAAATTTCCACACAACATCCTTCATATATAGGGTCATTGAAATTTTTATATGGTGTATAAAAATTGCTATCATATGCTTTAACTTGACATTTTAATTTATTATCTACAACATCAAGTTTAACTTCTGTTTTATATTTACTTATATCTCCTTTACAATTTTCTCGTAAAAAAAGCTTTTTCATAATTATACTACTTGTTGTCAACCATTTTTGCAAAATCTGGAACAAGCAACTTTGTGTTGTTTATATTTAGTATAAAATATACAATCGCTTCATCCTCTTTTTTGTCAACAAAAGAAAATCCTTTTTTATGATCATATACTTCATAATCATTGTTATAGTATTTTTTATATACTTTATCGTAATTATATGTCTTTGTTGAAAAATTAAGCTCTTTATTTATCTTTTTGATATTTTTTAGATATTCTTGAGCATCATGAATCATTTCATTGTACTTATCTTTATCTATTTCTTCAACATTAAATAACTTTAGGTCTTCACTTTCTTCTTTAGTCTTTTTTAAGGCTTCTTTTTGAGTCAATTCTTCTGACTCAAAATATTCATGTCTTTTTCTAGTCGCTAAAAAATATCGAACTTTAATTTCATTTTTCTTTTTTAATCCAAAAACATCAAATTTTGAAGTACTAACTGTTTTCTTCTCAATTATTGCTGTTAAAATAGTATCTGTTATATCAACAATATTTTTATTTGTTGAATTTGGTTCTTTAAGCGTCATCATAACTGAGCCATCAAAATCACGCTTTCTATCTTTATCAAAATCTTCATTCCCGTCTTCAAGAGCAAAGCTCCATTCCATCCTAGAATTACCGTTCACTAAATGAACCGTTAATGATTTTGCATCTTCAACACTTTGATATTTTGTTTCTAAATTACTTCCACAAGATGCAAATACCAACAAAATTATCATTATTATTATTATTGGAATTGCTATTTTCTCAAAATTTTTAAATTTTATTTTCATAACTATCCCTTACCTCATTGCTCGCCTATATAATTACGTTCTCACTAATTTTTTCTAATCTTACAACCGTATCCGGATGTGTTCTTGAAATTAAAGCGAAAAAAGAACTTTTCTTTTTAGATGAATCCATTGTTTCAAGAGCTCTATATAATTCCTTGCCATAACCAATTGTGCAAGCATATGCATCTGCTGCAAATTCATTTTTTCTACTTGTCACATTAACTAATACCATTCCTATCCATAACCAAAAATAAAATAATAATGAGACAACTGCTTCTATAATATAAAGAGCTAAAAATATTAATCCACGATCCCTATTATCACTAAATATAGAAAATATCGCAAAAATCCTAACAAACAAACGAAAAATTGATACTAGTATTGTTAAAATAAAATTACTAACACAAACAGCCAAATGCATATCCCCATCGCGGTGAGCCAAATGACCAAACTCGTGTGCCATAATTGCCTTAATTTGATCTTCCGGCAGCGTCAATAGCCCGCTATTAACAATCAATGTTCTTTGCCCTAATGCTGCAGCATTAAGTTCTTGTGTTCTAACAACATAAAGTTTTATTTTACTTCCTAAATGTGGTGACTCTTCTAAAGCAGCAGTATAAACTTCATTAAACAATTGCAATAATTTGTTATCATCATCTCTAGTTAGATCAAGCCTGCTAGCTTTAAGTTGGAAACGTAAAATTGCCTCTCCTACTGGCGATAATGTCAAAATTACAAATACCAAATTAATGCCAACCCCAACTAACCCATTATATACCCCATTCACTTCTCCGGCAGAAAAATCAATCATGTTAAAAAGCATGAATATGCCAAAAATAAGCAAATTATTCATTATGAAATATAAAGTTGTTAAAATTGATTTTGGTTTAAAAAACGATTTAGCAAAACTTAATATATACATAGTTACCTCAATATGTAATCATTATAACAAAAAAACACATATGCATAAATACATATACATTAAAAAGATTAGTATTTTCTAATTAATTTTACAAATTTTATCTCTTCTCTACAGAATTAATTAAAAATTATTTAATAACGTATTAATTTTACCCATAAACAGCTGGCAAAACTAAAATCATCAAAGGAATTGTTATTAAACTTGATAGCGTAGACAACAACATCATATTAGCTGCCCTATCTTGCCCTTGTCCATGAAGTTCAGAAAAATTTAAAACTATAGACGCTACCGGACACGAACATAAAATAAAAACCGTCTTCTTTATAACAATATCAATTGGCAAAAATGCGGTTAACAACATAGCAAACAGTGGATAAACAATTTGTTTAACAGCAATTGTAAGATATTGCATCGGCGAATTGAATAATTGTTTTATATCTTTTTTTGTTGCAAGCCTCATCCCCATAACCAACATAGATAAAACGGTCGTCATCTTAGCAAAAACAACTATCATATTTCCTACATGCTTTGGATATTCCGTATTTGTCATCATCATAGGTATAGCAATTATTATTGGCCAAACTGCTGGATTTAAAAACATTTTCTTAAAACTAATATGCTTTTTATCAAGAGTTATTATTGTTGAACCTAGTGACCATGCAAGAATATTCATGGCTATAACAAATGTACTCGCATACATAACCGCTTCTGGATTATTAGGCAACACTGATTCGACTAATGGAATGCCAAAAAAACCTACGTTTCCAAAAACCATTGCTATGTTAGAAATTCTAAAAAGTACATTATCGTATTTTTTTCTAAAAATTAGATACATTAATGAAATAACTGCAAGCTGTACAGCAACAGCCAGCGCAAAAAAGATTAACAGATTAATCCCAAGTTCATTTGTGTAATGAACTCCTCTAAATGAATTAATCGTCAAAAATGGTTGTGCTACATATAAAAGCAATTTGTTAAAAGCCGCAATATGCTTTTCCTCAAGCATTTTTGATTTAATAAACCAAAATCCAGGTATCGCACAAGCTAACATTATGGCAACAGATATAGCTGCTGAAGAAAATATTTCACCCATTATCCTTCTCTCTTTTATAAACTACTTCATATACTACATTAGCACCAATTTCCGCCACAGAAGAAAATAAAGCGAGAATAATTTTAGGATCTTTTTCCTTACTGTCGCCCTCTTTCTTATATACTTCACTTAAAGTCATTTTTATGTTTAATAAGATTATGTCGAAAGCTGAACTACTCTTGTTGTCGCCTTCTTCCCCAAACAACTCTTTAAAAATTTCACTTAACCTTTTCGCTGGGCCCTCACTTTCAAACTTTTTTACAAATTTTTCATAATTTTTTATAAACCCTTCTTGGTTAACGTCGTCCTTGATTTCATCATGATTATATATCCACTCATATGCTACAGATACACCAAAAGCAAAACATGTTATTGCAAGAACTGTTAAATATTCACCTGGATTTTGAAATGTTTTATGTAATTCCTCATCCAATAAAAGTTCATTAATATAATGCATTGCAAAAACTGTTACTTGCTGTTCAAACAACAAAGTTGAAATTGGAATCCCTTTCAAATTAAATGAATTTTTTAGTTCGTTTAAGTTTTTCTTAAGTAAGTTTGTAAATTGTTCATCAAAATTCATAAAAATTTAACTATTGTACCCTCAAATGATATCGGATTATCTTGCGGTTCAAATCTTTCAACGACATTACCATTTTTATCAATTAAAAACTTGGTAAAATTCCACTTAATTCTTCCCTCTTTTTGCGACTTTAAATAAACATATATTGGATGTGCATCTTTACCATTAACTTTAATTTTACTCATCATAGGAAATGATACGCCATATCTTAAAGCACACGCCATAATTTCATTAGCGTCACCAGGTTCTTGCATTAGAAACTGATTACAAGGAAATCCAACAACAATAAAGTTTTGATTTTTATATTTTTCATACAACTCTTCAAGTTCCTTAAATTGTTTAGTAAAACCACATTTGCTTGCAGTGTTTACAATTAAGATTGTTTTTCCTTTTAACAATGAAAAATCAAATTCTTTCTCATTAATATCTAAAACTTTAAAATCATAAATTGTTTCTGCCATAGAAACCCCCTTTATTTTATGTTTTCGTATGATTTTTGAATTAATTCATCCGGCAAATCATCAAAAATATCAAAAATATTACAATAATTCATGTACAATTTCTCCTAAATTTTCTATTTTTTTATAATACCATAAATATTTATTGTTTTATATTAGATTAATACCTAATCTAAAAAGATCTCTATGCAATTTTTAATCTCATCCAAAGATTTTGAATTTACAATTGCTACTCGTTTTTTATTAGAATTTATTTCACCTCTAAAGAAAAATGAAAGTTGCGTTTTAATCATTCTATATATTAACTCACTATGATAGAATTTTTCCAAAGTACTAATATATTTCATAATTTCTTGTTTCTTAGATAAATATCTGTCTTTACCCAAAATATCTAAAAAAATCCCTGGATTACCAAGTGCTCCGCGAGCAATCATAACGCCATCTGCCTGCGTTTCATTCATTACATCGCAACAGTCATTTTTAGAAAAAATATCACCATTTGCTATAATAGGAATTGATAAATTTTCTTTAACAATTTTAATACATTCTCTATCAGATTTTCCTGCATAAAGTTGTTCTTTATAGCGCCCATGTATGGTTATTGCGCTAGCTCCAGCTTTTTCAATGACTTTTGAAAAGTTTAAAGAAACATCATCCCCAAGAGCATAACCTCGTCTAATTTTCACAGTAATTGGCTTATCTGTTGAAGATACTGCTGCCTGCACAATTTCATATGCAAGCCCAGAATCTTTTAACAATGCTGATCCTTCATTATTTTTTACAATTTTTGACACTGGACACCCCATATTAATGTCAATAATGTCAAACTTGTTAAACAATTCATTTTTCAATGCTAAATAAATAAAATTTGGTTCACCACCAAAAATTTGTGCTATTTTAACTTTTTCATTCTCGGTTGTATATAATAGCTCAGATGTCTTTTTAGAATCGTATACGATTCCTTTGGCAGAAACCATTTCTGTAGTTGTTGCTCCAGCGCCATAACTGGCAACTAAATCTCTAAAACCAACATCTGTGTATCCCGCCAATGGAGCCATAATAATATTGTTATCTAATTCAACGTTTTTTATTTTTAATTTTTTAATAATCATAATTGAATAATTTAATTAAACCCAATATTAAATTTGAAAAACTTTTTAATACTTTCCTTTGACTCTTTTTCTTCGGAAATATCTCTATCGTATTTCATTATCTCACTATCATATTCTACGCCCATCTTAATATAGTCTTCTACCACTTTTTTTAATTCATCCGTATATCCATCAGCTAAATGAAGTAAAAATATAAATCTCTGCCCAGATTGCTCTATTTTTTCTAAAACTAAAAATTTAGATTCTCCCTCTATGTATTCAAACGGTGAATCCTCTTCAATTAAAAATTGATTGGAAAAAATAATACAACGCACAAAATCGATATTACGAATACCTAAATTAACACAAGCTATTGACCTTTCTTCTATTAAAATACTACCTACTTTATATCGTTCATATGAATCCCAATCACAAAAATATATATTGCTCTTCATTCTTAAAAAAGTTTCATATAAATATTTTTTCTTTATATTTTTTGCATCATTAATTTTAGTTAAATGCTCTGAAAGAACCATTGTTATTAAATCTTGCTGTTCAATAACAAAATACATATTCTCACTTATTGGATCTATTACAATCCCGGTAGTATTATCCTCGATGACTCTATTTGCAAGTGTCATAAACTTGCACTTTTTAATACTGCATTTATTCTTATCTAAAAAAGCTTTTTTTGTTTCCTCGCAAGAAAATATCGCTAAATATTTGCTTTGATTACCCTTGAAACTTATGTAATTAAAATTTTCAACTCCTTCAACTTTCCTAACGACAGTATAAACCTCAACTGTAGACAAATATTGCAAAAAATCCGCATATATTTCAATAGACAAATTTTGTTTTAATATTAAATATCTTTCTAATAACTCTTCCATACTACCCTTCTACTTTTATCCGAAAATATCCTGAACCTTCCACATCTTCTCCTAAGTTTTCTGTTCCTGCGATTCTTAAATTTACATATAATCGGTATTCACCCGATATTTTTTTATCAATTGGCACTTCAAAAACATAAGTTATTTGACATGAAGAATCTTTTGTTAACGATATATTGTTATCAACGTCAAAAGGCTCTGTTAATTTTCTAATAGGCAAAATTTCTTCATCGTTTGCATTTTTTAAAACAAATGCTTTATCTTTATTTAACTCAATGCTATTTTTCGCATGAATATAATATTTTAAAAGTATATGTTTATAATCACTAGAAACTACTTGTTCAGAACTCCCTAATTTATATGCCGTTCTATATTCCTTAAATTGAAAGGAAATATCCACATTATTTTCATATATGGCTTTTTTATTGCCTTTTTCATAATAATCATATAAATTGATTGGCAGTGCCACATACTCTGAAATTGTCTTTTTCTTCAATTCGTATGACACAACTATTGTAGTAATAATAATTATCAACGCAAATATACTTACGATTGAAATAACCTTTTTATTATTATTGATATTAATTTTAAAATTCTGATTTTCGCCGTTTTTGTTCTTATTTTCCATATTCTCGCTATTTTATTGTGTATTCGCCACCCTCTACTCCATCAAAAATAATTTTTCCGTTTTCTTCTACATATTCAATATTAGCATTGCTATTTATATTTTGTATTGTAACCGTTTTATTTCTAAACGATGAAATATCAATTATAATCTTTTTATTTAACGATGTTTTTATATTTAGTTTATCAACTTTCATATCACCCCAAACGATATCAATAATTATTCCATCTCTTGCAACAATCCCATTTATTGAACCGTGTCCCCAAGCATGAGGTAGTGCCGGCAACATTTTTATATATCCTTGATTACTTTGAACCAACATCTCATTGATCCCTGATGTAAATCCAAAATTCCCATCAATTTGAAATGGCGGATGAGAATTCCATAAATTTTTTAATGTTGCATCTTTTATAATTTTTTGAACTAAAATATATGATTCTTTAGAATTATTAAGTCTTGCCCAAGCATTTAGTCTATGCGCCATGGCCCATCCTGTTGTTTTATTGCCTCTCTTCTTTAATGAGTACTCAGCAGCATTTTTATACATATCATTATCTGCACTAATCAAATCTCCAGGATATAATCCTATTAAATGAGAAATATGTCTATGTTTTCTATCAAAGAGAGATAATTTTCCTTCTTCATACCACTCTTTAATCTGTCCACTTTTCCCAATTTCTATTGGTTTTAGCTTATTGAAAATATTTTTAGTTTCTGTTAAAAACTCAGCGTCAGTTTCTCCAACTATAGCAGATGAGTCCAATGTATCTTTATATAACTGCCAAGCAATTGACTGTTCATAAGTGTTTCCCAAAGTAATATCCCCATGCTCTGGCGAATATGCCGGAGCAAACAAATATCTATCATTACTTTTATCGTATAGCATTAATTTATTAAACATTTGAATTGCTTCTTTCATCAAAGGATAAATTCTATTTTTTAGCATATCTACATCACCAGTGTACTCATAATATTCATAAATATTTTGCAATATCCATGAAACAGAAGCCGGAGACCATCCCCATTCAAAATCCCATCCAGGAGCTGTCCATCCAAAAGGATTATTTTGTGTGTGAATCATAAAACCAACATCTTGTCCTGTATAAATCTTTGCAGTTCTTCTTCCAGGCTCAACCAATCCTTCAATGTATGCAATTAACGGCTCAACTGTCTCTTTTAAATTCGCAGAATAAGCTGGCCAGTAATTCATCTGTAGGTTGATATTAAAGTGATAATCCGAATTCCAAGGTGGAGTTGTACTATTATTCCATATTCCTTGTAAATTAGCAGGTAGTTTACTATTTTCTCTTGAAGATGATAACAATAAATATCTGCCGTACTGATATAATAAAACTTCTAAATATCTACTTTTACAGTCAAGTTGGTATAGTCTTATTATTTTATCAGTTGGAAGTTTAGGCAATGTTTGTCCAAGATCCAATTGCAATCTATCCATCTTACCTTGAAAATCTAATATATGTTCTTTTTTTAATGTTTCATATTTTTTTGTTAAAGCATTATCAACATTAGCTTTTGCTTTTGCCACAACATCATAGGATGAATCTTGTCGATACGTTGGGTACTCATGCTTATAATTAGTCTCAATACTATAAATAAAAGTTATATCTGTTGCCTCATCAACACTAATTTCATTATTAACATAACTAATTTTCCCATCTGAAGAAGTAACACTTAATACTGCTGCATATTTTAAATCATTATCAGCAATCCTTCCTACAACAATTAATTTTCCATCTTCATAAGCAACACTATCAACTTTCTGATCAAAATTAAACTTTATATTAATTGAATAGGCTTTTGATTTTTGCGTTGTAAATTGACCTGCAAGAACATTTTCAGGGTTACTTACAAAATATTCTCTTTGAAAAGGATATGAACCTCTTATGTATTGTATAGTGGAAATTCCTTTTCTTATGTCGAGTTCTCTTTTATATTGAATTGGTACAATTTGCTTCTTTTTTGTTTCAAAGATTAATTGACCAAATGATTGATATGCCCCAAAATCATCTTTTACGCCTATTATTTTTTTAGCAGTGTTTTTCCCTTTCTTTTTATCACCTTCTAAAAGATATTTTCTAGACTCATCAAAGTATTTTTTCATTAAATACTCGCCGTTTTCTAAAGTTTCATCATTTCCAAAAGTATATTTTCTACCTTCCTTTGGTCCACCTGTCCATAATGTTTCTTCATTTAACTGTATAATTTCTTTATTGACTCCACCAAAAACTGAAGCCCCTATTTTTCCATTCCCAAGCGGCAAACTCTCATTTTCCCAATTTTTAGCTTCCCTATTGTACCATAGCTTTAACTCTCTAGTGACTTCTGTACCCAAATATTTTGCTCCTATTCTTTTAAATGCGTAAATCATTAATGGATATATAATTCCGATAATAAGTGATACCAATATAATAGGTGTTATAGCATATAAAATTTTCTTTTTTTTACTCAATGTAGTCTCTCCTATTTGCATCCCTACGTATATAGTCTACCATATAATTATAATGTTTATTAATATAATTTGGATGACAGATTTCACCAGATTTTTAAATCTTCCTTAAATGCATTAAAAACTATCTATTCTTTGTATAGATAGTTTTTTTTGAGATTTTATAATCAAACCAAGTATATTTATTGTTTATAGATTGTAAATTAAACTATTTAAAATAATTAACCCCACTTTCAAATAATTTCATATCATAATTACCTTCGACATTCTTATACAAATTATCATCAATTCTTTCAGCATGTCCCATCTTACCTAAAACGTGCCCATCTGGTGAAATTATTCCTTCAATAGAATGTATTGATCCATTTGGATTATATGGAGATTCCATAGTCGCATTGCCGAATTTATCAACATATTGTGTAGCAACTTGACCTGCCTTAATTAATTTTTCCAATTCTTCACTAGAAGATACAAATCTTCCTTCGCCATGGCTTATGGCAACATTGAAAATATCCCCAACTTTAATTGAGTTAAACCAAGGAGTTTTATTCGTTGCGACACGGATTCTAGATATTGTACTAATATGCCTTGAGATATTATTAAATGTCAAAGTTGGAGCTTTTTCACTTTGCTCTATTATCTCACCATATGGCACTAAACCTAACTTTATTAATGCTTGAAATCCATTGCATATACCTATTGCCAAACCATCTCTATTCTTAAGTAATTCTTCAACAACATCTTTAATTTTTGGATTTCTAAACGTTGTTGCAATAAATTTGCCGCTTCCGTCTGGCTCATCTCCTCCACTAAACCCACCTGGAAAAGCAATTATTTGAGATTTTTTAATTTCATCAATAATTCTTTCAACACTCTCTTCAATATCTTGTGGGTTTTGGTTTCTTATAACTAATGTAGAAACTTTAGCACCAGCCCTTTGAAAAGCTCTTGCAGTATCATACTCACAGTTTGTCCCTGGAAAAACTGGAATAAATACTCTAGGTTGTACAATATTTAATTCTTTTGCTGTTTTCTTAATGCCAAAGAATGATAAATTAGAAACTTCACCTTCAGCTGGAGAATTAACTGGAAATACTTTATCTAAAGTTTTGGTAAAACTTTTTTCTAATTCATCTAATGAAATTTCCTCAATTCCAAATAAAACTTTTGGTTGAGTAATAAATTGCCCTATTAACTCACCGTGACTATACTTTTCATTAGAAACTACAATAATATCTCCAAAT
The DNA here is from genome assembly GCA_023396095.1 of Bacillota bacterium. GTDB lineage: Bacteria > Bacillota > Clostridia > Christensenellales > UBA3700 > JAEWXG01. The sequence goes on from JAEWXG010000020.1 coordinate 21,507, forward strand.
GACGGATAGAACAATTCCTCATTAATATTCTGAACATTAAATCCAATAGATGATGAAATAATAGATTTTATTATACTAATTAATGCCCCACCTTCTTCTACAACTGTAGCTGCTACAATTTTACCTTCTTTAATATCTGTGCTGATTAAGTCATACATATCTAATAGTCTCTTAAAATCAGGAACAGAATATTTGTCTTTTGGAATACTCAATCTATAAACATAATTATATCCATCTTCTGAATATTTAAATGTATTGTGAATTAATTTATCTGCTTTAATCACTCCAACAGCGAATGATATTAAAGTTGGAACCACATCAATATTTTCAAAAGATCCAGACATTGAATCCTTCCCACCAATAGCTGCAACTTTTAGTTCAAATTGAGCTAGAAAAGCTCCCAATAATGCCCTTGTTGGTTCTCCCCATCTTTTTTCATCTTTGCCCAATTTTTTGAAATATTCTTGCAAAGTCAATCTAATCGTTTTTAACTCAACGCCAGATGCAATCAACTTTGAAATAGATGCAACTATTGAATATATTGCACCTATAAAAGGGGCCTCATCCATTAAATACGGATAGCAAGCGTATGAAGAAACCGTTGCTGTGTTAGTATGCCCAATAACTGGCAATTTTGCCGCCATAACAATTGATTGTGTTAATTGTTTTTTACCACCAAAAGGCATTAAAACACTCGCCGCCCCAATGGTTGAATCAAACATCTCCCCAAGTCCCTTAGTCGAGCAAACATTTAATCTTGAAAGTTCTTTTAATACAGCTTGCTTATAATCATTGTTCTTAATTTCTTCTCTAATGTTTTTATTCACTTTTAACATATACGAGGAAATTTCTTCTTCAATTAAAACTTTTTGTGTTTGTTTTACACCATTTGTATCTAAAAACGATCTCTCTAAATCAACGATAACTCTATCATTTAAAAACATTCTCATCCTCTTTAAAGATGTGATGTTTGCAACTTCAACTGCATTTAAATTCTCTTGGCGGGCAAGGTCAATAAATCTTTGTGCATTTTCTTTTTTTACAACTACAGCCATTCTTTCTTGTGATTCTGAAATTGCTATTTCTGTTCCACTAAGTCCTGCATATTTTTTAGGTACCCTATCTAAATAAATATCTAAGCCTTCTGATAACTCTCCAATAGCAACTGAAACTCCACCAGCACCAAAATCATTACAACGAATAATGTAATTTGCTGCCTCTTTATTTCTAAATAATCTTTGAATTTTTCTTTCAATAGTTGGGTTTCCTTTTTGAACTTCAGCTCCACTTGTTTCAACAGATTTTACATCATGAGATTTGGATGAACCAGTCGCACCTCCACAACCGTCACGACCAGTTGCCCCTCCAAGTAATATAACAATATCTCCTTCTTTAGGGACCTCTCTTTTTACATTTTCTTCTGGTGCACCAGCGATAACAAAACCTGTTTCCAAACGCTTTGCAACATATTTTTCGTGATACATTTCTGCTACTAGCCCTGTAGCCAAACCAATTTGGTTACCATAGCTTGAATAGCCATGTGCTGCTGTTTTAGTAATTACTCTTTGTGGTAATTTTCCCTTAATGGTTTCATTTAATGGAACTGTTGGATCAGCTGAACCTGTTACTCTCATTGCCTGATAAACATATGTTCTTCCACTTAATGGATCACGGATGGCCCCACCTAAACAAGTTGCCGCTCCTCCAAAAGGTTCTATTTCGGTCGGATGATTGTGTGTTTCATTTTTAAACATAACTAACCAATCTTCATCTACACCATTATTGTCAACTTTTACTTTAATTGAGCAAGCATTAATTTCTTCAGAAACATCTAAATTATCGAGATAACCTTTTTTTACTAACTCCTTAACTATAATTGTTGCAATAGACATCAAAGATTTATATTTATCAGGTCTGTTTTTATAGTGCTCATCAAATAAAATGTTGTATTTATCCAACGCCTTTTGTATATGTGGATTTTCCGACTTAATATCAATTTTTATTAATTCTGTATTAAATGTTGTATGTCTACAATGGTCGGACCAATAAGTATCAATAACCTTAATTTCTGTCTCTGTCGCATTACGATTTTTATTTTTAAAATATTGTTGAACAAATTCTAAATCTTCTAAAGACATGGCTAGTCCCCAAGCATCATACATGTTTTTTATTTGTTCTTTATTAAAATTAATAAAATTTTCAATTTCTTTAACTTCTTGAGATGGCAATATTTTATCTGCTAATGTCTTTGGTTTATCAAATGTTCCTTCTCTAGATTCAACAGGATTTATTAAATATGTTTTAATGTTCTTTAATTCATTGTCGTTTATGTTCTTAATAGCATAAACTACTGCACAACGTATCAAAGGTTTTTCACTCATAGAAAGTAAAGCAACACACTGCTCAGCGCTATCAGCCCTTTGATCATATTGCCCTGGCAAATATTCACTAACAAACAACTTATATCCTATTAATGTTGGCAATTCTTCTTCATATACATCATCAACTACACTTTCAGAAAATATCGTTCTTAATGATGTTTTATATACATTGTCATCAATATTTTCTATGTCATAGCGCAAGAATATTTTGACATCACTCGCCTTAATATTTAATACAGTATTAATATCTGATAATAATTTCTTTTCAGAATGTGCATATTCTTTTTTCTTTTCTACAAAAATTCTTCTAATCATAATTTAATACCTATATCCTTTCTATATTGCATATTTTTAAAATTAATTTTCTCTACATTTTTATATGCCTTTTTTCTAGCTTCCTCGATATTATCTCCCATAGCTGTAACTCCTAATACTCTACCACCTGCAGTAACAAGTTTTCCATCTACCATTTTGTCACCAGCATGGAACAACATAACATCACTATCTATATCACCAATTTTAATTTCAAAACCCTTTTCATAAGATTCGGGATATCCTCCAGAAGCTAAAATAACACAAACAACTTCTTTATCAACCCACTCAATATTAACTTTGTCTAATGTTTGATCTATGCAAGCATTAAAGATCTCATATAAATCTGTTTTTAATCTTGGCAAAACTACTTGCGTTTCAGGATCGCCAAATCTTGCATTGTATTCTAAAACTTTTGGCCCATCACTTGTTAACATTAATCCAAAATATATTACGCCCTTAAATTGCCTATTTTCTTTATTTAAAGCATCAACTGTTTTCAAAATAATATTTTCATATACATATTTTTCCATATCTTTTGTATAACATTTTGATGGGGAGAACGTTCCCATTCCCCCAGTATTTAAACCTAAGTCATTATCAAAAGCCCTTTTATGGTCTTGAGATGAAACCATAGGGATAATAGTCTTACCGTCTGTGAATGTTAAAATTGAAACTTCTTTACCTTCTAAAAATTCCTCAACAATAACTTTATTTCCCGCCTTATTAAATTTATAATTAACTAACATATCAAGCCCTGCTTGAAATGCTTCCTCTTTAGTTTGAGCAATAATAACTCCTTTTCCCAAAGCTAACCCATCTGCTTTAACAACTAATGGAAACTTGGTTTGCGAATTTATATAATTTTTAAAACTTTCATAATCTAAAAATTCTTTATATTTTGCAGTTGGAATATTGTACTTTAACATCAGTTCTTTTGAAAAAGCTTTAGACCCTTCAAGTATTGCTGCTCTTTTATTGGGTCCAAATGCTCTATATCCATTTTTTTCCAATTCATCTACAAGTCCCGCAACTAACGGATCATCAGGAGCAACAACAATTAAATCAATATTTTTTAAAGTATTTAAATACGCAATAATCTTATCAAAATCCATAACTGGGATATCTATGCATTCTGCAATTTGAGATATTCCACCATTACCAGGAATACAATAAATTTTATCAACTTTTTTTGATTTCTTTAGAAAATAACATATTGCATGTTCTCTTCCACCGCCACCAATTACTACTACATTTGCCATATTTGCCCTCATATTAATGTTTAAAATGTCTTTCACCTGTAAAAAGCATAGCAATGCCTAACTCGTCAGCTTTCTTTATCGAATCCTCATCATTCTTTGAACCACCAGGTTGAACTATACCTTGAATGCCTGCCTCTCCTGCTGCGCTAACACAATCATCAAATGGGAAAAATGCATCTGAGGCTAAAACAGCACCACTTAAATCATTAAAGCCAAATTCCATCGCATGCTCAATAGCTTGTTTGGTTGCCCAAATTCTATTTACCTGTCCAGCTCCTATCCCAAGGGTTTGCCCATCTTTTACAATAACAATTGCGTTTGACTTAACATGTTTTACAACCTTCATACCAAAAACCATATCATCAAACATCTCTAATGATGGTTCCTTCTTTGTAACAACATAATTTTCACCTTCCATTACAGAATCGTCATATTCTTGCAATAATATTCCACCATAAATTCTTTTCATATCGAACGATTTTTCATCTCTAGCAGCAGTAATATTATCCAATTTTAGTAACCTAATATTTTGTTTTCTTTGCAATATTTCCAATGCTTCATCAGTAAATCCAGGAGCTACAATAATTTCAATAAAAATTTTAGAAATTTCTTCAGCCGTCTCTTTATCGATTTCTCTATTGGATGCAATGATTCCTCCAAAAATAGACACAGGATCAGCCGCATAAGCTCTTTTAAATGCTTCGAAAATTGTTTTTCCTTCTGCTACTCCGCAAGGATTAGAATGTTTTACCGCTACAATTGTTGGATTTTCTGTAAATTCCTTTAATAAATCAAGTGCACCATTTGTATCATTGATATTATTATATGATAACTCTTTCCCATGCAATTGTTGTGCCTGACACAAAGACCCTGCTAAAGGCATTTCTTCTTTATAAAATGCTGCTTTTTGATTTGGATTTTCACCATATCTCATTGTTTGAACTAGACTATATGCCATTGTTATTTGATTTGGAAATTGAATATCATTTTTATCTCTTAAATATGTAGCAATTAATGTGTCATATGTTGCTGTGTGTTGAAAAACTTTATACATTAAATAGAATCTAGTTTCTAAGGTTGTATTTCCTTTATCTTTGATTTCAGTCAAAACAGTTTTATAATCCTCTGGATCAACAACTACGGTAACATCCTGGTAATTTTTAGCAGCTGATCTTAACATGGTAGGCCCACCAATATCAATATTTTCTATTGCATCTTGAAAATCTATATTTTCTTTCATTATTGTCTTCTTAAATGGATAAAGATTTACAACAACCATATCAATTGTATTTATGTTCAATTCTTTTAATTGATTCATGTGCTCTTTAATTGAACGTCGTGCAAGTAATCCTGCGTGAACTGCTGGATGCAATGTTTTTACACGCCCATCAAGGCACTCCGGAAAATTTGTTATTTCACTTATGTTAATTACATCAAGCCCTGCTTTCTTTAAAACATCATATGTTCCACCAGTGGAAATAATTTCATATCCTGCTTTTACAATTTCTGTTGCAAAATCAACAATACCTGCTTTATCAGAAACACTAATTAATACTCTTTTCTTCATTTAATTCACTCCCTCTAATAATTTCTTAATAACACGCGGCAACATTTTATGCTCAACCTCAAGCACTCTTAACTGCAATGTTTCCGGTGTATCATTTTCTAAAACTTCTACTTTCTCTTGTTCGATAATTTCACCTGTATCTGTTCCCAAATCAACATAGTGAATCGTAACTCCTGTAATCTTATCTTTTGAATTGATTACACTTTCATGGACTTTTAATCCATACATTTGTGGCCCACAATGTGAAGGTATTAACGACGGATGAATATTGATTATTCTTCTCTCATAATAATCAACCAGCTCATTTGTAAGTATCGACAAATACCCAGCAAGAACTATAAATTCGACACCTTTTGCCCTTAAATACTCTCTAATATGCATATCTTTTTGCGCATTATTAGCATAATCATTTTTTTTGAATACTTTACAATCAATGTTATGCTTCTTGCATCTTTCAATAGCATATATTCCATCTTTTGATGCAATTACAGTTGCTATAGAAACATTAGAAATATATCCACTTTCTATGGCATCTATTATAGACTGTAAGTCAGAACCAGATCCAGAAACAAAAACGGCTATTTTTTTCATTTAATTAGAAACTCCTGCCCTTTAACAACCTCTCCAATTAAATATGCCTCTTCTCCTAATTCGTTTAAAGTATTTAATGCTTTATCAACATTCGTAGGATCCACTGCTAAAACCATACCTATACCCATATTAAAAGTATTGTATATTTCCTTATCCTCTAATTCAGATTTTTCCCTTAAAATCTCAAATAATTCAGGTAATTTATAGCTATTCTTGTATATAACTGGAGTTAATCCTTCAGGAATTATTCTAGGAATATTTTCTACAAAGCCTCCTCCTGTTATGTGAGCAATACCTTTTACCTCAACCTTTTCTATTAATTGCAAAATAGTTTTAACATAGATTTTTGTAGGAGTTAAAAGAGCATCAATAGGTCTCATTTTTAATCTCTCATTAAATTTTTCTAACTCTTCTTTCTTTTCCCCAAATAATTTTCTTACCAAGGAATATCCATTTGAATGAATTCCAGAAGATGCAATACCGATCAACTTATCTCCATCTTTAATATTATGTCCATTAATTATCTTATTTTTCTTGACAATTCCTACTGAAAAACCTGCTATATCATATTCCCCAGCCGCATAGAACCCAGGCATTTCGGCTGTTTCTCCGCCAATTAGAGCACACCCAGCCATTTTACATCCTTCTGCAACGCCTTTAACAATATTGGCAACTTTTTCAGGTTCTAATTTTGGTAATGCAATGTAATCTAGAAAAACCAGTGGTCTTGCGCCTTGACAAACAATATCATTAACACACATAGCAACCGCATCAATCCCTATTGAATCATGTTTATCCGCAATAAATGCATATTTTAATTTTGTTCCAACACCATCTGTTCCAGAAACAAGACAATCGCTATCTTCTTTATCCCCAAGCGCATAAAAACCACCAAATGATCCAATATCACCTATAACATTTTTGTCATATGTAGACTTAACATAATCTTTCATTAACTTTACAGCTTTATATCCTTGTGTAACATCTACACCAGAATCTTTATATGTAATTGCCATATTTAATCCTCTCTTTGTTGTAATATTTTTTGTTCAATGTTATCTGGATAATCACCATCAAAACAAGCAGTGCAAAACGTAGAACCATTTGGCCCCTTGCAGCAGTCAACTAAATCTTTAATACTCATATAATGAAGTGAATCTGCTCCGATAGAATCACAAACTTCTTTTAAACTCATTTTTGCTCCTATCAATTGCTCTCTTGACTCAATATCGATTCCTGTATAACAAGGATGCTTTAAAATTGGAGATGCAATTACTAAATGAACTTCTTTTGCTCCAAAATGCTTAATTAATTCAATTATCTTTTTCGATGTGGTACCTCTAACAATACTATCATCTACCAAGATAACCCTCTTGCCTTCAATATTAGCTCTATGAACATTCAACTTTATTTTTACACTGTTTTCACGCATTAACTGTGTTGGTTGAATAAATGTTCTTCCTATATATCTATTCTTTTCTAAAACATCAATATATGGCAAATTGGCACCAGCTGCATATCCTCTTGCTGCAACTACCGCCGAATCTGGAACACCAGCTACTAAATCGGCTTCAATATTTAGTCGCTTTGCCAATCTTAATCCACATTCATATCTTGCCTTATACACACTCTTCCCATCAATTATACTGTCTGCTCTTGCTGTATAGATATATTCGAAAATACAAGGTCTTCTTTCTATATTTTTCATTTTAATAGATCTTAATCCGCTGTGGTCAATAACTATAATTTCACCAGGCTCAACATCACGAATTAAATCAACTTCAGTCGCATCAAACGCACAAGATTCACTAGCGATATAATAATCATCAAACTTATTTCCAATAACTAATGGTCTTAATCCAAAACGATCTCTAATGGCAATTATTGAGTTAGTTGTCATAATACCTATTGAAAAACTTCCCTCAAGATATTCAACAGCTTTTTCAATACCTTTTACAATATCTCCGTCAACAACAAACTTATTAATCAAATGAGCTATAACTTCAACATCGGAATTAGTGTGAAATAATGCTCCTTCAGCTCTTTCCTTTGCTCTTAAAATTCTAGCATTAGTTATCTTTCCATTCATCGCTATAGCAAAAGCACCTGCCTTACCTTTGAATCTCATAGGTTGTGCATTTTCTATATTGCTATATTCTTCTGTGCCATATCTAACGTGCCCTAATGCAAGATCAGTTTGAACCATTTTATTCAAAATTTTTTCATTTAAAACATTAGAAACTAATCCTTCATTCTTATAACAATGAATTTCATCAGAAAAAACAATGGCAATACCCGCACTTTCCTGACCTCTGTGTTGAAGAGCATATAAGCCATAATAAACATCATATTTAATTTCATCGCTTAAACGATTAGAATATACACCATATATTCCACATTCATCTTGTATTTTATCAAATTCTATTTTTGCGCTTTGCATACTATATTTCAATTCCCATCATCCTTTTCAAAATTTCACGATAGCCTTTATTAACGTCATCAAGATCTCTTCTAAATCTATCTTTATCCAACTTTTCATTAGTTGTCATATCCCAAAATCTACAAGTATCTGGAGAAATCTCATCAGCTAGAATTATTCTTCCTTCATATCTACCGAATTCTAATTTAAAATCAATAAGTTTGATATTTATTTCAGCTAAATATTCGCTTAATATTTTATTAATTTTAAATGCAATTTCTTTAATAGTCTCAATTTCCTCTTTTGTTGCAAGTCCCATTGCCATTGCATGATATGAATTAATTAATGGATCTCCCAAATCATCATTTTTATATGAAAATTCTATAACTGTACTCTTAAGTTGAGTTCCTTCAGGAATCGCCAATCTCTTTGACATTGAACCTGCAGCAATATTTCTAATGATAACTTCAAGAGGAACTATCTCTACTTTTTTCACAAAAGTCTCACGATCACTAATTTCTTCAATGTAATGTGTTTCTATACCGTGTTTTTCTAGCATTTTAAATAAATAGTTAGAACATTTATTATTAACAACACCTTTACCCAAAATTGTTCCCTTTTTCAAACCATTGAAAGCTGTCGCATCATCTTTGTATTCAACTAATACAATTTTTTCATTATCAGTACTAAAAACCTTTTTTGCCTTACCCTCATAAATTAATCCTAATTTATTCATTATTTTATCTCCTCTTGAAAAGCTTTATCCTCTTCAATTATTTTTTTCTCCATATCTATTTTGAACTTTTCTAGTTTCTTTGCTAATTTCTCGTCTTTTAAAGCAATCATTTGCACAGCTAATATCGCCGCATTTTCAGCTCCATTAATAGCAACCGTTGCTACAGGGATTCCACTTGGCATTTGAACTATTGATAACAAACTATCTAACCCATCCATTGTCGAACTCTTGATCGGAAGCCCTATAACAGGTAAAGTCGTATATGCAGCTATGACTCCGCCTAAATGTGCTGCCTTCCCTGCACAAGCAATAATTACATCAACATTGTTTGCCTTTGCGCTACTTGCAAATTCATGTGCAATATTTGGTGTTCTATGTGCTGAAATAATTCTAACCTCAACTTCAACCCCAAAACCTTTAAGTTGAGACACCGCTTTTTTTACTACTTCCCAATCTGATTTTGATCCCATTACAACTGAAACTTTTGCCACGTCACTCACCTCATTTTTAATTACTTAAATAAAAAAGGCCGCATTTCATTCGTAGCGACCTTATTTGCATATTTTATCCATTGTTTATAGTTATCTTAGGACTTTTCTCTAAAAATACTAAACCATCATCTTGGTTTAATACATCTATTTTAAAACTATCATTTTGAAAATAATAATTCATTTAATCCCTCGATTTACTAGATATTTTAAAACAAAATAATCATAACATAGAAAACAAACATTCACAATTAAAAAAGATGACTTCATTTGTTAAAAAAATAATCAAGATATAATTAATTTTTATGGCTTTTTTTGATAAATAACTTGCTTTATTTTCAACATAAACTTTTAAATTATAAAACCTTTACATTTTTAAATCTTTTATCATTTATATTAAAAAATGACGACTACAAAATTTCATAAAAAAGAATATGTAGTATTAAATTTTCTCATTTTTTACATTAATTTTGTGGATAACTACGCCTTTTTACTAAGTTATCCACATAGTTATCCACAAATGATATGCATTTTTGCATTTTTTATTTATGCATATTTTTTCATTAATTGTGCATAGAATTTTTACAATTTATACACAAAAACATTAACATGTATAGCATTCTTTTTATTTTAAATTTCATTTGTAAAAATAAAAACCGCATATACATTTTTAAATCAATTTTTTACCCGAAAAATATACTATTTCTTTACTAAAATGTGCATAAAAATTTAATATCTTTTATATGATTTTTTTGACCTATTTTAACTGATTTATATTTGCCTTTTTTATCACATTAAATATAAAATATTGAAAAAATCCCTCTAGTGTGTTAATATCATTTGTAAAAGAGGCAAAATATGGCTAAAAATTTTTCTCCTTCTGCGGAAGATTATCTAGAAACAGTTTATATTTTAAGTTTAAAGGATGATAAACCTAAATCTATTGATGTAGCAACCGCTCTAAATGTTTCAAGACCTGCGGTTAATATTGCTATGAATAAATTGATTGAACTGGGTTTCGTCAATAAAGAAGCATATTCAAAAATAGAATTAACTCCAAAAGGTCTAGCATTAGCTAAATTTACTTACGACAAACATAAGGCAATTGAAAAGTTTTTAATTAATCTTGGCGTATCAGAAAAAACTGCCTCCATCGATTGTTGCAAAATTGAACATGCAATCTCCCCTGAAACTTACAATATCATTAAAAAATATAATGATGAGCACTAATTAAAATCAATATAATAAAAAATCGAAGATTAAATCTTCGATTTTTTATCTATATCAAAACTTTTCTATTAGCAAATTCCATGTGCCAACATTGCATTAGCAACTTTTTCAAACCCTGCTATATTTGCTCCTAGCAAGTAATTTCCTGGAGCACCATACCTTTCTGCAGCATTTTTTGCATTCTTAAAAATATTCTCCATTATACTTTTTAATTTTGAATCTACTTCTTCAAATGTCCAGAAATATCTTTGCGAAGATTGCGCCATTTCAAGAGCAGAAGTCGCAACGCCACCAGCATTTGCAGCTTTGGCAGGTCCAAACAAAACTCCATTCTTTTGATATACTCTTATTGCTTCAATAGTTGAAGGCATGTTTGCTCCTTCTGAAACAACTTTACAACCATTCTTAACTAAAATCTTTGCAGATTCCTCATTAATTTCATTTTGAGTTGCGCAAGGTAATGCAATATCACATTTAACTGTCCAAATATCGAAACAATTTTCTTTATACTCTGCGCTTTTAACTTCTTTTACATATTCACTAATTCTTGCACGTCTATTTAATTTTATATCTTTAATTACTTCAAGATTTATACCACTAGGATCATAAACATATCCTTGAGAATCAGACATTGCAACAACCTTAGCTCCATATTGTGTAGCCTTTTCGCAAGCAAAAATAGCAACATTCCCAGAACCACTAATAACAACTGTTTTTCCTTTAAATGTGTCATTATGATTATTTAACATAGCTTCTGTAAAATATACCAATCCATACCCTGTTGCTTCCGTTCTTGCTAAACTTCCACCATAAGTAATACCTCTACCTGTTAAAACTCCTACATGTTCTGTTCTTAACTTTTTATAATATCCAAACATAAAACCTATTTCACGAGCTCCAACTCCTATATCTCCTGCCGGAACATCAGTATCTGGTCCGATATATTTATATAATTCAGACATAAATGATTGGCAAAATCTCATGATTTCATTATCTGACTTACCTTTAGGGTCAAAATCTGAACCACCTTTACCCCCACCAATTGGCAAACCTGTTAATGAATTCTTAAAAATTTGTTCAAAAGCTAAAAATTTCATTATACCGATATTTACACTTGGATGAAATCTCAATCCACCTTTATATGGGCCAATTGCACTATTAAATTGCACTCTATACCCTCTATTTACATGAACTTTTCCAGCATCATCCACCCAAGGAACTTGGAAAATTATAGCTCTTTCTGGCTCAACCAATCTCTCAAGCAATCCCTTTGCTTCATATTCTGGATGCTTATCAAATACTGGAGATAGTGTTTCTAAAATTTCTGTCAAAGCTTGATGAAATTCTTTTTGCCCAGGCCAAGCATTTATTGTTTTATTTAAAACGGATTCTACATATGCGTTCATAGTTGTTTGCTCCTTAATTTTTTAATGTATTCATTCTAATTAACATAATTTGCAAAGTCAATTTTAAGACATTCGATAAATAATAATTTCTAATTATGATAATTTAATTTTTTTTTATACTAATATTGTCCTTCTTGAAATCTTAACCCAACAACATTCAAAAATTCCTTAGTTTCAAGAACAACAATGTCTACACCCTCTTTGCTAAATATTTGCGCTAAATCTTTCGTCATATAGCCATTTTCAATTGTTTTTAAAACTGTTTTTTCTAATTTGTTCGCAAAATCTACTAATTCCTCATTTTTGTCCAATTCACCTCTTTTCTTAAGAGCACCAGTCCACGCAAAAATTGTTGCAACCGAATTTGTAGATGTTTCTTCACCCTTTTTATATTTATAATAGTGTTGAGTAACTGTACCATGCGCAGCTTCAAATTCGTAACATCCGTTTGGAGAAACAAGAACTGAAGTCATCATAGCTAAAGATCCAAACGCAGTTGCTACCATGTCACTCATAACATCGCCATCATAATTTTTACAAGCCCAAATTACTCCACCCTTACTTCTTATTATTCTTGCAACAGCATCATCTATAAGGGTATAAAAATATTGAACCCCTGCAGTACTAAAAGCAAGAGCATACTCATTTTCAAAAATATCATTGAAAATGTCTTTAAATCTATGATCATAAACTTTAGAAATTGTATCTTTTGAAGCAAACCAAATGTCTGTTTTTGTGTCAAGAGCATAATTAAAGCAACATCTTGCAAAACTTTTAATGCTTTCATCATAATTATGCAATCCCATGACTATTCCGTCACTATCTGCAAAATCAGCAACCTCAATTTGTCTTATGCCATCACTATCTTCGACAATTAATTTAACTTTTCCACCTTTTTTAACCCTAGATTCAACAGACTTATATATATCTCCATAAGCATGTCTCGCTATTGTAATTGGCATTTCCCAATTTGGAATATATGGCGTAATCCCATCAACTAAAATAGGCGCTCTAAAAACTGTACCATCTAAAATTGCCCTAATTGTTCCATTTGGACTTTTCCACATGTTTGTAAGATTATACTCTTTAACTCTTTGAGCGTTAGGTGTTATTGTTGCACATTTAACTCCCACTCCGTGCATGCAAATTGCTAAAGCTGCATCCTTTGTTACCTTATCTTTAGTTTTCTCTCTGTTTTCTAAACTTAAATCAAAATATTCGCAATTTAAATCAACATATGGTTCAATTAAAATTTCTTTTATCCATCCCCAAATCAATCTTGTCATCTCATCACCATTCATCTCAACTATTGGTGTTTGCATCTTAATTTTTGCCATATCCTTTACTCCTAAATTTTATTAATAAAGTTCTTTCATTTTAGCATTAATAATCAGCATTATCAATGATATATTTTTTATATTTTGCTATAAAAATTCACATCAAAATTATTAATATGAGGTGAACCCAAAAAGTTGGACAATCCAGAAAGGAGGTTCAACAAATGCGTTTAGATTATGATACAAGGTTAGAAATTTATTTAGAAAACAAATTAAAAAGGAAAAAAGCAGGTTTTCTTGCAA
>JAEWXG010000027.1 GCA_023396095.1 Bacillota bacterium
GAATATATAGACTATTACAATAACAAAAGAATACAATTGGTGTTAAATGGATTAACACCTTGCCAAGTGAGATTACAAGGTTTATTATGCTAATTAGATATTGTCCAACTTTTTGGGTTCACCTCAGAAAAAATTTTACATAGCTACAGCTTCTTTCTCATTTCAGACAACTACAATTCGTTTCAAATGAAAATTTTAAAAATAATTTGCAAAATCATTAAAAATTTCAAAAGTCGAACCATTATTTCCATTTAAAATTGCGATAATAAATTTTAAAATAATGAAATATTACTTGCAATAGGGTATAGTTTTATTTTTGCAAATTTTTCTTATATCTATAATATTTATCAATACTAATTCCTAATTTGTCTGCTACTTCTTTTGGACGCATTTCCTTTTTTTGCACTTTTTCCAGCAATTCTTCAAACATTAACCTATCTACGGATATTGGCTTGCGCCCCTTATATTTATGTTGTTGCTTAGCTCTTTTGATTCCTTCTCTTTGTTTCTCTTTGTTAAATAAATACGATTTAATGTATCCCTCAATTAAAACATCATAAAACATCTTTCTATTATTATCATCTATTGTTTGGTTGTTAATTTTCAGATCATTTCCTAAACAGATATTCTCCAAAATATGTTTTGTTCTAATAAAACTATTATTATTTTTATATTTTTCATTAATAGAAACGATTGTCTTCGCATTATATGAAATCACAAAATATTTATCGCCTGAATACTGCTTTTTTATTCTTTGCAAATAAATTATAGGATTCATATAATCCATATCCACTTCTTTTAATAAATCAAAGTAATCCTCTCTTTTTTCAGATGGAACTCTTTCACTAATAAATGTTGGAATCTTATTTTCTCTTACATATTCTTTCATTTTTAAATCTAAATTTAATCCTGGAATTCCTTGAAAAACTTTCGAATTTAACAAACTAATAACACTATAATTAGGCTCAAAAATATATTTAAATGATTCATCTTCCTTTAATATGTATGTAATTGAGCATAAATTATACGTCAAACCATATTCATCTTTCACGCAGATTAAGCCTTTAGTTTCACTTGTTTTCATTGCTTTCCAACTCCTTTAATTTATCAAATGAATATTTAATAATTTTTTCATATCTGCTCTTTATCATTATTTTGTAAAATTCCTTATGAATATCGCTAATAATTGGTATATCATCTATAAGTTCAATAATATCATCTAAGCTAATTAATGGATAAATTTTTAATAATGCTCTATTGATCTCTGGGAATTTTAAAGATGAAATAACATCAAAGTACGAACTTTTCTTGCCATTTAATTTAATTTGAGATGTAGGAAAATTATATATTCTTTTATTAATTTCTCTCTCGTCATTAAGTATAAATAACATTTCATCTTCATTTGTTAAATTAGGATACAAACAAGAACCGTTATCAAATATAGGTGCGATGAAATATTTATTATCCTTTTTAATGAATCCCCAATTGGCACCGTGTCTATCAAAATTGCCGAGTAATGCATCAACTATATACATCTCAAAAAATATAGATATCGTTTCACTAACATTTGTTAGCTTCTTATTCATGTTTAGTAACGACATAATATCTTTATAACTATATTGATATTTTTCCTTATCCTCTTCTATCGATGATTCACCAATATCATTGAATGGAACGAATTGAATATCACTAGAAACAAAATCTTTACAAGCAACGACATTTTCTCCATTGTAAGTTCCTAAAAATGTCTTTTGGCACTCAAACCCGAGCATTTGATAAATATGAGATCCTAAATATTCTGAAATTGTATTAAATCTAAAGCCAAATGCTGTCTTTTTTTGAAATTTCAACATATATAACTCATGGTTTATATATACCCCTAACTTTTTCTCGGAACCACCATAAGCTTTATTACTTAATTCATAATTTGAAAAATCAAAAATTTTCATATTTATTCACTTCCATGCTTACAATAACATAATTAAATATTTGTTGCAATAGGGTATAGTTTTATTTTTGCAATTTTTAAATAGTGTCAAAAATTAGTAGGTAAAAATAAAAAACAAATTTAATAAATAATAAATTTAAACAATTCGTATAATTTAACTGGCATAAAACTTAATTATATTTTAAAAGTACTTTTTTAAAAGCATTTAATGAATTAGTTATTGTTTGTTTTGAAACACAAAAAGCCACTCTAACATATCCAGGTAAACCAAAACTGTCACAAGGAACTAATAAAATATCCTCTTCTGCACATTTTTTATAAAAATCATTCGCATCTCCATTTGGAGCTTTTATAAGTAGATAAAAAGAACCTTGTGGCTTAACCATTGAAAAACCAATATCTTTTAATCCATTGAATAATATATTAAAGTTCTCACGATATTCTTCAATATTAGGCTTTGTATATATGTTTTCTTTTATTACTACTTGAAACAAACTAGAAGCACAAACATTACCCAAAGAACGACCTGCTCCCGCTATTGCCTCGTAAAGACCTTTAGGAGAATTAGAACTTATCGCTATATATCCAATTCTACTTCCCGGTAATGAAAAAGATTTAGAATATGAATAAACGATAATAGTATTTTCATAATAGGCGTAAGGTAAAGGAAGTTCAATTTCATTCTCTAATATTATTTCTCTATAAGGCTCATCTGAAATTAGAAAAATTATACTATTAAACTCCTCATTCTTTTTGATAAGCAATTTACTTAATTTTTTTAGATTTTTTTCATCAATTATCAACCCACTAGGGTTATTAGGTGAATTAACTATTATAGCCTTAGTATCTTTAGTTATAAGCTTTTCTAGTTCATCGAAATCAATCCAATTATTTTCAACATCATAATGAGCAATTTTTACTTTACCACCTGCATTTTCGATAAACACCTTATATTCTGGAAAAAATGGTGCAAAGATAATTACTTCATCGCCTGGGTTAATAATTGCTTTAAGTGAAATAGCTAGGGCGGCTGCGGCACCCCCAGTCATATAAATTGTAGAAGGATTAATATTTTCCAATAAAAGCTTTTCAGTAAGATATTTCGCTACACTTTCTCTAACATCCAAATTCCCCTGAGCTGATGTGTAACCATGAATTGAAGAAATATCCAAAGACTTAATAATAGATTTATTAATTTCTTTTGGCGGTAAAACATTAGGATTACCTAAAGAAAAATCAAAGACATTTTCTTCGCCAACTAACGCTTTTCTTTTTTTGCCATACTCAAAAATCTCACGAATTACTGATCTTTGTGCACCCAATTCATACATTTGCTGATTTAAAATCTGACTCATTTTTTATCTATCCCTGCAACATCTTCATCACTATATAATTTAAAATTATTCTTCTTTAAAACATTTAAAATCATATCAACAGGCGTTGCTTTTAGCACAATTGATCCTTTATCTTTTGATATGTTTAAGCCATACATATACTCAATATTAATATTGTTTTCTTTTAATAGTTTTAACAACTGCGCTAATGAGCCGCATTTGTTATCAATCTCAACAATTACAACTTCACTTATTGTTGTAGAAAATCCTGCTTCTGTTAATTTTTCTTTACCTAAATCAGGATTACTAACTATCATTCTAAGCAATCCAAAGTCCTCAGTATCTGCAAGTGATAATGACTTAATATTGATATTATTCTTTGTTAGTATGCTAAGTACTTCCTCTAATCTTCCTTCTCTATTTTCAATAAAAATTGTTAATTGTTTAGCTTTCATATATCACTCTCCTAATATATTTTTCTTTTATCAATTACTTTAATTGATTTCCCTTGAGTCCTCTCAATTGTGTTCATTTCAACTAATTTAATAGTAGCATTTATTCCTAATAATTGTTGAATTTCTTTTGCAATCTTTTTGTTTAATTTTTCAAGTCCTCTAATCTCGTCACTTAAGTACTCTGATTTCACTTCAACCATTATCTCAAGTGTGTCGAGGTTATTAACCCTATCAACGATAATTAAATAGTATGGCAAAATCTCTTCAATTTGCATTAATACCGTCTCTATTTGACTTGGGAAAACATTAACCCCACGGATTATCAACATGTCATCACTTCTTCCTTTAAATTTAGCAATCCTTGCAGTTGTTCTCCCACATTCACAAGGTTCATGCGTAATTTTTGTTATATCCTTCGTTCTATATCTAATTAAAGGCAATGCCTCTTTTAATAATGTGGTAAATACCAATTCGCCATACTCTCCATCTTCCAAAGGTTTAAAAGTTTGAGTATCAACTATTTCCGGCAAAAACATATCTTCACATATGTGCATACCATTTTTCTTCTCACAATCACAAGCAACACCAGGCCCTGTTATCTCTGACAAACCATATATATCAAAGGCTTTAATATTTAAAGATTTTTCAATCTTTAAACGCATTTCTTCGCTCCAAGGTTCAGCACCACAAATTGCTGTTTTAATTTTAACCTTATCAAGTAAATTGTTTTCTCTTAAAACTTCTTCTATATGTAATAAATATGATGGTGTACAAGCTATTGCAGTTGCCTCCAAATCCAACATTAAATCAATTAATTTTTTGGTATTACCTGTAGACATCGGAACAACCATTGCTCCAACTCTTTCGGCTCCAGAATGTGCTCCTAATCCACCTGTAAACAAACCGTATCCATATGCAATTTGAATGATATCATTATTGCCAACCCCAGTCATTGTTAAACATCTTGCAACCGCCTCTGTCCAATTTCTAAGATCGTTTTTCGTATATGCTACAATTGTAGGTTTTCCCGTAGTTCCACTAGACGCATGTATTCTAACGATGTCAGATTTTGGACAAGCAAATAATCCATATGGATAATTATCTCTTAAATCATCCTTTGTCGTAAATGGCAACTTTTCTAAATCTCTAACCCCCTTGATATCACTTGGTTTCAATTTAATACTATCCATTTTATTTTTATAAAATGCAACATTGTTATATACATATGAAACTAATTTTACTAATCTTTCCGATTGTAAAGATTCCATTTCACTTCTTGATAATTTTTCTACATCATTCCATATCATAGATTCACCTAACTATTATATCCAACCTCAAATGCTTTTAAATTTAAGTCTAACAATTTGCTTGGCACTGTTTCTTTTATAACTTGTATCCAGTCCTCTTTATCAAACCCTAATACTTTAGCTGTCATACCTAAGATAACAACATTAGCAACTTTTGGGTTTCCTAGTCCTATTGCTTTTTCTTTTGCGTTTAATGTAATTAATTTAATTCCTGCGAGTTTTTGCTCTATATCTTCTGGATACTTTTGTAACCCCGTTATTGATGTAATAGGTAAAATCTCAATTGAATTTAACAACATAATTCCACTATCTTTTAGATAATGTAAATATCTTAGTGCTTCAAGCTTTTCAAAACAAATCAAAACATCTGCTTCGCCTTCTTCAATAACCGGCTTGTACACTTTTTCACCATATCTAACATAAGTTACAACGCTGCCTCCACGTTGAGCCATCCCGTGCACTTCAGATATTTTAACATCATAACCTTTTTTTATTGCTAAATTCCCAATAATACGACTTGTTAATAGCGTTCCTTGACCGCCTACTCCAACTATCATTATATTTTTCATTATCTTAACCTCGTTTCAATTGCTCCAAATTTACATTGCATTTTACACAATTCGCAACCATTGCACATTGTTATATCTATAGCTATAGTCCCATTTTCTCTTTTCGTTATTGCTGGACATCCTATTTTTAAGCAGGCGCCACATTTTTTACATTTTTCTTCAATATCATAACAAACATTTGGGAAACTAACATTCTTTAACAACACACAAGGAGATTTGGTAATTATTACAGATAATTCATCTTTGCTATTACATTCTTTAATCAATTTTGCCAAATTAACAATGTCAAAAGCATTTACTTCATGAACAGATTTTACGCCAATCGCTTTACACAAATTGAATATATTGATTGACTCAACAATATCGCCTTTCAAGGTTTTACCTGTTGCAGCATGATCTTGATGCCCAGTCATTCCAGTTGTTGAATTATCTAAAATTATAACTGTCCCAGTCGCCCCATTATATACCATGTTCATTAATGAATTGATACCAGTGTGCATAAAAGTTGAATCACCAATAACGGCAACCCAATCTTTAATAAATTCTTTACCTTTAGCTTTTTCAATGCCGTGCAGTACTGAAATACTAGCACCCATACAAATTGTTGTATCTATAACATTTAATGGATTAACTGCGCCTAATGTGTAACATCCAATATCCCCTGCAGCTTTTATTTTTAATGATTTTAACACTGAAAAAACACTTCTATGAGGACATCCTGGACATAAAATTGGAGGCCTAACTGGTAAATTTTTTAAACTTTCTTTTGTCTCAAGTCTCTCTCCTTTAAAAACATTTCTGAGTAATTTAGCAGAATATTCGCCTTGTCTTGTTAACTCCGCTTTACCTTCCGTTTTAAAACCCCAAGATTGAATTTGTTCTTCAATTACAGGTTCTAATTCTTCAACTATAATAATCCTCTTTTTATTCTTTAAAAATTCAATAATTAAATCTTTTGGCAAAGGATTTATTAAGCCCAATTTTAATATAGCAACATCATCGCCGAAAACCTCTTTTACATATTGATACTCAATACCAAGTGTAATAACTGCGACATCTTTATCTGGATTTTCAATAGTGTTCAAATTAGGTATGTTACAACCATCTTTTTCCAATGCATTTAGTCTTTTTTCAACTTCTATATGTCTAATTTTGGCTGTCCCAGGCATCATAACATATTTCGTTAATTGTCTTTCGTACTTTTTGTCTTCAATCTCAACTCTTGGTAACAACTCAACACTACTTTGAGAATGCGAAAGTTTTGTTGTTGTTCTAAAAATAACCGGCGTATCGTATTTTTCCGATATGTCGTAAGCAATTTTGATAAAATCTTTTGCTTCTTGACTATCTGATGGTTGTATAACAGGAAGCATTGCAGCACGAGCAATCATACGAGTGTCCTGTTCGTTTTGTGAACTTGCAACACCAGGATCATCTGCAACAATAACAACCATCCCGGCATTAACTCCACTATACGAGTATGAAAAAATTGGATCAGCAGCCACATTCAATCCAACATGCTTCATTGCAGCCATTGAACGCACTCCTGCAATTGATGCACCAATTGCAACTTCCATAGCAACTTTCTCGTTTGGTGACCACTCCGCATATATCTCTTTATACTTTGCTACAAACTCACTTATTTCTGTACTTGGAGTTCCTGGGTATGCTGCACAAACCTTTACTCCAGCTTCATATAATCCTCTTGCAATTGCTTGATTACCTAGCATCATTTGTTTTTCCATTTCTATACCTCTTTATTCACATTTCTTAAATCAACAATTCTCTTAGCTTTTCCCTCAAATCTTCTTAAAGTTTGAGGTGATTCTAACTTAACTATTATATCAATTCCCAATATAGATTTTATTCTATCTTTTATTTTACTATTCATTCTTATAAGCTCTTTAAAATCATCTGTCTCCTGCAATAATTCAAGCCTAATAGTTAATTTGTCAGAAAATCCTTCTCTTTCAATGACAATTTCATAATGTGGTCCGATACCCTCAAAACCTAAAATCGCATCTTCTATTTGTCCAGGGAATACATTAACTCCTCTAACTTTTATCATATCATCGCTTCTTCCTTGAAGATTAGTCATTTTACAAAATGGTACACCACACTCACAAGGTGAATAATCTAAGCTTGTAATATCTCTTGTTCTGTATCTTAACAACGGCAAAGCCTCTTTAGATAAACAAGTTATTACAAGTTCTCCTATCTCTCCATCTTTAACTTTTTTCAAGGTATTCGGATCTATAATTTCTGCAATAAAGTAATCTTCATTAATGTGCATTGAATTTCCACTTGATAAACATTGTCCAGACACGCCAGGTCCCATTAATTCACTCATTCCATAATTTGAAGTAATTTTAACATCGTGGCCCCATAACTTATGCAATTCTGCTTTTATAGCAGCTGTCATAAGCTCACTGCCTAAAATTAATTTTTTAACACATAAATCTTTTTCGATATCAACTCCGATTTCTTTTGCAACTTCAGCTAACCTTAGTGCGTACGATGGTGTTGCTATAATAACTGTAGTTTTAAAATCTTTCATATACATTATTTGTTTTTCAGAATTTCCAACTGAAGTAGGAACAACTGTTACCCCCAACTTTTCAAGTCCGTAGTGTAAACCTAAAGCTCCAGTAAACATTCCGTACCCAAAGCAAATTTGTGCAATATCATTTTCTTCAGCTCCACCCATCCAAGCAATACGAGCTACGCACTCAGACCAAACCTCCAAATCATTTTTTGTATATCCCACAACTGTAGGCTTACCCGACGTTCCACTTGATGCGTGTATTCTTAATATATCTTTTAATGGAACTGCGAACATTCCATATGGATAATTATTTCTAAAATCTTCTTTTGTCGTAAATGGCAGCTTTTCAATATCCTCAAGCGTATCAATATCTTCTGGCTTAACATTTATGGAATTCATTTTTTCACGATAGTATGAACAACTATCATAAACATATTTTACAGTTTGCTTAAGTTTTTCTAATTGAACCTTATTAATCTCTTCTCTCGATAACTTTTTAAAACTTTCATCCATCATATTAATACCTCTTATATTATCCCATTTTCTACACTGGAGAATGCTTTGTTAATACATTCATCCGACGGTTTTTTTGTAAACAAACTTATTATCACTGTTGAAAGAACTGATACTACCATACAAATTACACCAATTAAAGGTGATGCTGACATTCCATTTTGGATTGCTTTAGCAAAACTAATCTCAAAATTTCCAATCATATATCCAAAAACAATAATTAAAATAAAAGTTAAACTTAGTGTTAAAAGCATCGATACCCAAACAGCAGTTTTAGTTATTTTTTTATTATATATTCCAAGAACATATGGTCCCATAAATGATCCTGATAATACCCCCCAACTTAATCCCATTAAATATGCAATCGCTGTTAATTTAAACTTTATATTTAACACAGCAATTATTGTTGAAATCAATATAAAAATAATGCACCAGATTCGCATGACCCATGTAACTCGTGATTCTTTTGCGTCTTTTCTAAGAACTCCTTTATATAAATCAATTGCTAATACAGATGCCGAAGCTAATGAGACTGAAGCAAGTGTTGACATACTGGCAGATAAAATCAATACCGCAATTAAGCCAGTTACACCTACTGGTATAACTTTCTTAATCATAAATGGAATTATGTTGTCAGTAATATTTCCAACTTGTCCCAAGTCTGATAAGAATAACCTACTTAACCCACCTATAAAATATGCAATAAATCCTATTATAAGGGCAAACAGCATGCTTATAACCATTCCTTGATTAATACTTTTTTGATCCCTTACTGCGTAGTATTTATGAATTGTTTGAGGTAATGCCCATACTCCAAAAGATGTTAATAACACTAATGCAATAAGTGACATATTTTTACCAAACAACCAATGCTCGTGTGGTGCATCTTTAATGAATAAACCAAATCCTTCATTTGCAAGTTTTGTTAATCCTTCTATCCCATTTACCTCTGATCGAGTAATAAATAGAATAAGCATAACAACTACTCCAATTAGCATTATGATACCTTGAATAAAATCTGTAATAGCTGTCGCAAAGTAACCGCCAAAAAAGAGATATAGTGCTGTCATTGCGGCTAATATTATTATAATAATCCAACCTTTTATTCCAAAAACTGTTTCAAACAAATTACTCAATCCATTGTAAACTGATGACGCATATGGAACTAAAAAAACAAAAATTAGAATTGATGCATATGCTTTGAGACCATGAGATTCATAACGTTTCTCAAAAAATTCCGGCATTGTCCTGGCTTGCAAACTATATGTCATGTTTTTTGTTCTTTTTGCCAGTACTTTCCAAGCTAAAAGCGAACCAATAATTGCATTACCAAGGCCAATCCAAATTGATGCTATCCCAAAACTCCACCCAAATTTACCAGCGTAACCAATAAAAATAACTGCCGAAAAATATGTGGTCCCATAAGCAAAAGCTGAAATCCATCCACCTACCCCATTTTTCCCTGCAAAAAGAAAATCATTTAAAGATTTTGATTTTTTACTAGTATAAATTGCAACTGCAATCATTCCAGCAACATAAATAGCAAAAATTAAACCGTCTATCCAATTCATTTTATTACACCTATTATATTAAAAAAGCCGCATATCTTGCGGCTTTCATTTACTATTTTTGTATTAAAAAACGCCACAAGATATTATCTAGCACTCTTAAAGTAGTAGTAATAATAAAAGTTAGCGTTAATTTTTATCATTTGTGTATTCATTGCTAATATTCTAAACACTCGCATTTATGTTGTCAATAAAAATGATTAATTTTAAGATAACAGGTTGGTGTGAACTGAAGTTCGGTTTCTAGTATTAAATAATAATATCACTTCAGTTTTTAAAATGAATATTCTATTTAATAACATTCCATTCAAAAAATAAATTTATCTAATAATGTTTAACGAGTAAATCCTAAAATTATATTAAGTTTGGGTTTAATCCAAAATGCAATCAACAATTGACTTCATTAAATTATATGCACCACTTCTACCTATGGTAGGTGGATATTCTGGTGTTAATAAACGATAACTTAGTCCTAAATAGTCTAAAACAACACCTTTATTAAAATATGAACATATTTCACTATTAGAAATAATGCAGCATTCTTGGTTTTTAAATTTTTCAATAAATTCATTACATTCCATATATTTTTCTTGCAATGAATTATGAAAACAATAATACTCAATTACACAATTATCAAACCTATTAAAAAAACCTCTTAATCCAAATAAAATATCTTCGTCCATATAGCATACTATGCGTAATTTAGTATGCTGTATTATATTTTTAAATTGTTGAAAAACATAATCATATGAACAATCTTTTGTTTTTTGCGTCTTCATTAATAATGTTTTGGATACTTCCTCAATAAATTTTATTTCTTCTTGTATTCCAATTCCGCTAAAGTATATATATGGTATACCACAATTTTCATTTAATTGTTTTCCAATTCCCAGCAAACTCATTGATGTTATAATATTAAATTTTGAATTAAAAATATTTTTAAAATTGTTGAACTTAAAATCATTCAAGTTATCAAATTTGCATTTTTCTAAAAATTTATTTTCAATCAAATTCACTAAATATCTATGATTTATTTTCCCTTGAAAAGAAAAATTACTTCCCAAAATACAAAATCCATCACCTTTGTACCCTTTAAAATTTTTTTCTTTAATATGCTTATATATTTCTATAATGCTCTTGCCTACTGCAACATAAAAATCTGCATTCAATTTGATATTTAAAATAAAAATATTTTTCATTTTGAATTTCATTAAAACTAAATCATAATCTATATTAATGATACTCCCAATAGCTGATTGCACTATTACTATATTTTTAAAACCTTTATCGCGAATTTTATACAAGACATCCAAAAGTATATCGTAATTGCCAAGCGATATATCATTGTCGGTTAAAGGTGCAGAAAATATATTACTTATATATAATTCATCACTTAATCTAGAACTATGCCCAAAATTAAACAAAACATGTCCGCCAGTCGAACAGTCCACAATTGCTAGATCTTTATATCTTGCCAACAGATATGTTACAGCCATCCTAGCTGAAGGAAATGTGCATAACTTCTTTAATCCCATACTCTCTCCATAGCATTTAAAATATACTTATTTCTCTCAAAAGAATTTAAATGCTCTAACTTGTCTGATAGCAAGGAATAATCAAAATATACTTCCGCTTTATCTCTAAACTCTTCATCTAAAAAACTTATATTATTGCATCTTAATAATTTACAAGAATCTATTTCTTTGAACGAACAATTTAGCGATTTAACTTCAACTAACTCTAATCCATAGCATTCTAAAAACAGAGCTAAACTACACGCATCCAAGCCTTTTATAGAAATTTTAATACCTTTATGTTTTTTTATCTTATCTTCAAAATGAAGTACCACTTCCTTTTTTATTCCCAATAACTCAATGTAGTCAATGTTTTTAAATATCCCTATAAAAGAAGTCATATCAATTAATTCAAAATCATGATCTGAACAATTTTCTTTAACTGCATCAAGATACTTTAAATCCAGAACCATGTGCTTTTTATTTTTGCATTTTTTTATAAAGTTAAAATAAGATTCTAAATTATTTTCCCAAAGAGTGATTTCTTTATTGTTCAATATTTCCTCAGTAAAACAACTATGTCTATATAATTCTAAATACAATGTTCTTAAAACATCTAAAGAAGAATTAGTGTAAGAAAAATGTGGAGCTTTTATAAAACATATATTAGGATATATGTGCGATATTTCTTCTATCCCTAAACTAATTAAACTTGGTACACAGGTGATGATACAAATTGCACTTTGTGATATGCAATTTAACTCTTTAAGTGCTTCCCTAATATCATTTAAATCTCCAAAAATAATCTCTTTGTCTGTTAATTCATAAGACCAATTAACTCTATTATTATCATACTTATGTTTTTTAGAATAAAATGAACATTCCTCCATCCCTATTACAAGAATATTTAAATCATCTAAAGAAAAAATCTCTTCCATTATTATGTCCATTGGACAATGTTCAATGTGTGATACATTGGTTTTATTTTTATTGTATTCTGCAATTTTTCTCATCAAAATATATTTATCCATTTGCAATAATTCTTGCTAATTTTAAATAATGATGAAAAAGTGCCGAATCAGGGAAAAGTTCAACTGCGGTTTTGTGTTGTTTTTCTGCTATCTGAATCTTTTCATCTCTTTCCTGTACGTGAATTATATTTGTGCCAAATTCTTTAACTGCTATCTCCGCTATTGCTTCTTCATCTAATATATTTTTTTTATTTAAAATTACCCCTTTAACTAAATTTCTATCGTTTTTTGATATAGTTTTCACTGCTTGAATAATATTTCCAGCCGCATATAAAGACATCATTTCCCCAGACGAAATTATATACAACTGCTCTGCATATCCTTTCTTTATTGGCATAGCAAACCCTCCACAAACTACATCCCCTAAAACATCAAATAGTACAAAATCTGGTTTATATGTTTCATAAACACCTAACTCTTGAATTTTTTCAAATGCTGTCACTATACCAAGCCCAGCGCAACCGGTTCCAGGAGATGGTCCTCCTGCTTCTATACAATAAACGCCATTTTGACCTATAGAAACAATATCTTCCGCAGTTAAAAAGCAATTTTCTTGCATTAATTCCAAAACAGTTTTAATTTTCTTACCATTATTATGATTTATTGTAGAATCTGATTTCGGATCGCAACCAATTTGTAAAACTTTATATCCTTGTTTGACAAGTGCCACTGCTATGTTTGATACTGTTGTAGATTTTCCAATTCCACCTTTTCCATAAAATGCTATTTTTTTCATATAACTCCTTATTAATCTAATTTAGTAAAAGATAAACAAACTGGTTTTTTTGTTTTTTTGTCTAAAATAATATTGGCATCAACATTAAAACATTCTTTTAACATATCTTTATTAATAACTTGGGCAGGCGTACCCTGATATTTTACGTTTCCATCACCCATAACAAATATATAATCTGAGTAAATAGAAGCTAAATTTAAATCATGGAGCACCATAACAATTGTAATATGCTCATCTTCGTTTAATTTTTTTAATAAATCTAAAACATCTAATTGATGCGCTAAATCTAAATAAGTGGTAGGTTCATCCAACAACAAAAAATCAGTTTGTTGCGCCAACGCCATGGCAATCCACACTTTTTGTTTTTGACCACCAGACAAACTTCCTATCTCTCTATCAGCAAATTCTGTCATTTTTGTTGCTTCTAATGCCCATTGAACAATCTTCTTGTCTTGATTGTTCATTCTACCTAACCCTTTTTGATATGGAAATCTACCATAGGCAATTAATTCTCGACAAGTTATACTCAACGGAGCAACTGGCATCTGTGGTAAAATTGCCATCTTTTTTGCTATGTATTTAGTTTTCATTTGTTTTATATCCTCATCACATAAATATATATTACCCGATTCAATTTTGATAATTCTCCCAATCGCCTTTAATAATGTTGATTTTCCACATCCATTAGCTCCAATAATTGATATTATTTTATTTTTTGGGATTTCAATGCCTATAGATTCAATTATTATCCTCCCATCATATCCGGCTTTTAAATTTTTAACATTTATTCCAAATTCCATGATCACCTCTACTTTTTAATCAACAAATATATAAAATATGGTACAGATAAAATAGAAATCACTATTCCTGTTGGTATATTAGAAAATAAAGAAAGATTTCTTATTAAAATATCCGCAAACAGAATAATAAGGGCTGAAATTATGCTAGAAGCTGGCAATAAAAATTTGGCATCTTCCCCAATAACTTTTCTTGCAATATGTGGTCCTATTAACCCTAAAAAAAAGAAATTTCCGCCAAATGCCACTGATGATGACGATAGAGCAACAGCTGATAAAGACAGCATTATGAATTCTCTGCTAATATTTATTCCTAAACTTTTTGACGTATCATAGCCTAAATTTATAATATTAATTTTTTTTGCTTTTGAATATATCGCTATAGAAAAAAATAGCAACCAAATCGAAAATATTTCAATATATCTCCACTCAGTTCCCCATAATTCTCCCGAATTCCATCGTTGTAGAAACTCTAATTTATTTTGATCTATTAACATCATCATAAATGTTGCAATCGCACCATATCCTGCACTCAACGCAATACCTGTCATTATGATTCTATTTGTATTAAAATTACTTTTCCTTTTTACACTCAGCACAAAAATTAAAATTGCAGCCGTAATTCCCCCAGTCATTGCAAGAATAGGTAACATAATAGCTGTCAAGGATGATTTTTTAAATAAAGCAATATACACTGTAACGAATAATCCAGATCCGGCACTCACTCCTAATGTCCCTGGAGATGCTAATTCATTGTGAAGCAGATTTTGCATAACTACACCTGACATTCCCATCCCTATCCCCACCAAAATAGAAAGAATTACTCTAGGCATTCGAATTTGAAAAATAATTAATCTTGTTTGTTCTGTCCCTCCACCAAAAAATGTTTCAACAACTTCCTTAAACGAAACCATGTGTTTCCCTAAACTGCACCCTAATACAAAAGAAAACAATAAAAATGTTATTAGTACTATTAATTTTAGTATTTTAAGTTTATTTTTTTTACTCATATATTTTATACTTTAATAATTATTTTTTCTCTTGGCCGTTGATACAGCAATAAAGAATGGAACCCCTACAACAGCAACTATAATTCCTACAGGAAATTCCCGCGGCCGTATAATCGTTCTTGCGATTAAATCAACAACAGTCACAAAAATTGCACCATACATACATGAGATTGGCAAAATGTATCTATAATCTAATCCTACAATCAGTTTTACTATATATGGTATTAATAATCCCACATATCCAACTGGACCTATAACTATCACTGATATCCCAGATAAAAATAGAACAATTAATGTACTTAACAACTTACCAATAAATAAATTAACCCCAAGACCTTTTGATACTTCATCTCCTAAATTTGATAATGTTAAAGTTTTTGCAATAATCAATGATAAAAAAACACATATTAGAAAAAATGGTATAGATATTTTTATATCCATCCATCTTGTATTAGCTGAACTCCCAGCCATATATTTCATCATTCTAATAACTGCTCCATTTTTTAAAATTATCGCCATCGTTATGGAACTAAACAATGTTGAAACGGCCATCCCGGATAAAATCATTCTTTCAGGTGTTGACCCTCTTCTCCCCATTACAGCAATAGAATAAATTAAAATTGTAGCTATTAATGCTCCTAAAAATGAGAATCCAAATCTTTCCAATCTAGACAAATTGGGGAAAAATGTCATCATAAAAATAATAGCAAAGGTTGCACCTGCATTAACCCCCATTATTCCCGTATCAGCCATAGGATTTTTGGTATTACATTGCATTATTGCGCCAGCTATAGCTAATGAACCTCCCACGATAATATCGGCAAGTAAGCGCGGTAGTCTAATATCCTTTATGATAATGTGTGAAAAATTTGAAGCATTAAAGTGAAAGATACTATCGTATATTTCAATAAAACTAATTCTTTCTGAACCGATGTATAAAAATAATGAAGATATTATAAATAAAAAAATTGCACCCACTATAAAAATTATTTTAAAGTAGGTGTAATTTTTATTGGAAGTATTACTTATTTTATTATTTTTTAATAGCTTGCTGTAAAGCATTCAAAATTTCCTTGTACTGTTCTGCTAAATATAACACATCTTTTTCTGCAAATAGCATTCCATTTAAAATCCCAACATTACCATTTTGAACCGCTTTCAAACTCTTCCATCCTGGATTATTTGCAAGTTCATCCGATATTCCGTCGCCAAAAAGATCAACATAAATGACCACATCACCCTCATAATTTTTAACAGATTCATTACTGATAACATCAAATGGTGTCTTTTGATTTTTCAAAAATTCGTCAACTTTTGCTGTTCTTTTTAATCCCAAATAGTCGTATAAAATTTTGTTAAAATACCAATAATCAGTAGGGGGGATTGATATTCCATCCATGTAATAAAATAATGTTGCTGTTTTTCCTTCAAGTCCCAAACTATTAATTTTTGTTAATGCTGCTTCCTTAACATCTTTTGCATATTGTATTAATTGATTTGCATTTTTTTCCAACCCGAAAATTCTACCAATATATCCAAGTCTTTCTTCAAAATCAAAGCTTTCCCTATATAATGGAATAACTGGAGCAATTCTTTCCAATTTTTTAATATTCTGCTCATCCATATGTTGATTTACTAAAATTAATTCTGGTGCGTAATTTAATATCTCTTCTTCATTAAAAGGCATTGTATCTTCTAAAAGTTTAACGCCATCAAAAAAATCTTCATATTTTTTTATAATAGTTTCATCAGCTATTGCCGCTAATGGCCTGATTCCAAAAGCAACCAAGTCCCCTACCCCAGACAAAGCAACAATTTTTCTAGTGTTCATATTATATTTCACATCATTGCCATTTAATGTTTTAAATATGTTTTCTTTCTTGTCCTTTAATCTTGTATCGACAAGTTTTTCTACACTAGTAATAGTTTTAACTTGTTGTTTTTTTTCTTCCTTTTTACACGATACAAATAAAAGACTGAAAATTAAGCTCATCACAGCAACTATTCCTACAATTATTTTTTTCTTATTAATTTTTGACATGTGTCCTCCTTTATTTTTTGTTAAATACAATTAACATTTTATTAAAACCTCCAACTTTGTCAACATTATTCTTAAATATCTAAACGTTAATCATTGTAAATAAGCCAAAAATGAGGTGAACCCAAAAAGTTAGACAATCCAGAAAGGAGGTTCAACAAATGCATTTAGATTATGATACAAGGTTAGAAATTTATTTGGAAAACAAATTAAAAGGGATAAAAGCCGATTTTTCACTTTAAACATGTAGCTATTATAATTAATTGTTGTTATTTTGAATTTTAATTATTTTATACAATTATTCTGCATTCTTATAAATGCCTAAACATTCTTAAATAATTTTTCAAGTTCATAAATGATTATTGAAAATTTACATCAATCATTACTAAACAATTGGGAATTTAGCCTTATTAATAACGGCTTCTTGTATATCTTCCAATTGCTTCTTATCTAAAACTAACGATAAATAATTTTCAATTCCATAATCATTTTTATTAATAACAATACAGGCCGCTGTTTCTTCTAACAAATCATTATTTAAAGTAATCTTTTTAGCATAAATTTGTCTTTTTTGCAATTCTTGTTTTATCTCAGGTTGCTCAACAACATCGGTATTAAATAAAACTGCATCTACTTCGCCTAAATATAAAGATTCAAGTAACATCGTATAATGGATTTCCTTAAAATGAACTGTTTCCGGGAAACTTCTAAGTGAAGCAAAATATTGGTCAGGAGAATTTTTATCAACACCAACAACCAAATCCTGTTTATTTAAATCGTCTTCATTCTTTGCAAGACATGTTAAACCACTATTATATGTGTAATTGTCAAATTTTAATAAGACACTTAAAGATGTATTATTTTTAACTATTTCATTAGCTGATTTTACAGACATTAAGGCAAAACTGTATTTATTGTCAACAATTGAAATACCTCTATCAACGGCTCCTTGCATATATGACATCTTAAATTTTGAATAGGTGCTTTTAAAGGTCGTATATAGCGCTGTTGCCATTCCTTGTAACCTAACAGTATATGGCAATGGAGCAGCACCGATAATTAATTCCCATCCAGCAATCTTACATAAATTCTGATAGTTTAAATTTAAAATGCAAGTTCCTAATGTTCCTTTTTTAATGACTTCTATTGCCCCAACTCTAATTAATTCATCAATTGCATTTTTTACTAAGCCACGCGAAGAATTAAACTTTTCTACATAAAAAGCAATTGTATCAATATTATCTCCAACTTTTTTGCATAATAAGTCCCTTGCAATATTTCGAATGATTAAATCACTTTTATTAACTTTCACAATACTGCTCCTTTAAAATTAAAATGCTCTTTCTTGCACGAACAGAGCATTTTATTTTCAACAGACTTACTTTTAGCATAATATTAAATTTGCAAAAGTATATCCAACTCAAATTATAACACAAGTTATATTATGAATAATCGCTTTTCAAATTAAAATTACTAATCCTATTCTTCTGGTTCAGTCTTATATTTATTAAAGATCTCCATATATTTTTCATAATCTTTACCTAACACACCTTTATTTTTATCAATAGTGTGTTTAACATTGATTTCTCTAATGGTACCATCTTCTTTTTTGTTTAACCAAACTTCAAATCTTTTGTTAAAGATCGCTCTATACATTGGATTTAAAAGTTTTAACATTTCGTCAAACATTATTTTGCTATTTCCTGTCCAATTAAACTCTTCTAATTTTTTCCTTTTTTCTGCCATAATTTAACCTCCAAAAATTTCTTGCCATCTACATTTATAATAAATATCAGATTTTTTAAATAGTTCTGAATTATTATCATCATTTATTGCTATAATTTTTTCAACATTTGTAAGTCCTTCCATCGTTTGATTAGTGCCGGCAACACCAATTAAAACAGCAACTTTAGCTTTAGGCGTTTTACCGGAAACCCCAACCTGCCTAGCGCTATCCATTAAACCTCCAATTACTAATGGCCTTGTGCAATATATTTCCGCATTATAGTTTCTTGCCGCTTTTTTTATTATTTCTAAGTCTTCTATTGTTTTAATTGCATTACCAACAACAAAAATTACTTCACTTTCATTAATCTTTTCTTCAGGCAAAATTTTAGTCTCTAAAATTTTATTTTTTTCATTCAACGTATAATTTATATTCTGCACTTGTGTATCACAAGTTCCCTTATCTAAATCTCCATCAAACTTTCCGACTCTATAAGTCGAAAAGACTTTAGAATTATTAATACTTTTAATTTTTGCATATAACTTTTCTGAAAATGTCGGTCTTACTTGCAACAAATCTTCTCGTTCCAACTCGAAATTACTACAATCTGCTGTAATACCAGATTGATTTTTTGCTGCAATATATGGTAAATAATTTTTTCCTTTATCAGTCGATGGAGCAAAAATATATTTATAATCAGACAAATCTAAATCTTTTAATATTTCTATATAAGCATAATAATCATTTCTATTAGCTTTATATGATAGTATTTTAGAAAAGATCTTAGATTTTTTTATATCTTCTATCTGCAATCTTGTAAAATTCACAGTAAATAAATCTGCCGTAAAGTTTTTTGCAAAGCTCTGTATTTTACTTAATATTTCAAAAATTGCACTAATATTATCCGATTCACCACAAACCAAAATTTTTTTATTTAATAAATCATATCTTTCTTCGACAGTTGGTTCGACCGTTCTTTCTTCCATCATGAGTTGTACTATATCCTTTTTTAAATCTGGCTGTTTTTTAATACTTTTTCTACAAGACATTTTTGAAAAAAGATTAACAACTCTTGTTTTAGAACCGCTTATACCATAGTGAGTTTCCTCTTTGTCAATAAAATTATCAAGTTCCAAATATTTTATTTCTTTTTTGTCAGCTTCTCGTTTTGCTTTCAGCGTAGATTCTATTTTTTTAAATGATTTATTTTTTATACTTAATACAACAGGCAACTTAACTAGAATTTTAGAGATTTTATTATCTTCTTGCTGCATAACAACCATATTAGTTGAATTTACTTCGCATATTTTAATTATGTTAGGTACAAAATTATAATTTAATTGATACGCTAATTCAGAAGGAACCTGTCCAGTTTCCCCATCAGAACTTCTTTCACCAAGCAGCACAATATCAATATTAGCTATACTTCTAATCGCTTGAGACAATGTAAATGCTGTAGCATAAACATCAGCTCCAACAAATTCTTTGCCGTGAACCTGATAAGCAAAATCAACGCCTAAAGATAAAGCTTGCCTTAAACTGTTCCTAGATTGTTTAGGCCCCATAGTTAATGCATAACTTTCACCCGGACATATTTTCTTTATTTCACATAAAGCACTAAGCGCATAATTATCACTTTCATTTGGTATTGATCCAACAGTATCTCTTTTTAAGTTACCTGAAGTATAATCAATTTCTATATGCCTGGTATTGGGCACCTCTTTTAAACAAACTAAGTATTTCATTTATCTATTTTTTTAATAAAGAGTCAGGATTCAAAATCCAATTAGGATCTAATGCTTCTTTTATTTTTTTCAACATAATATACGCATTTCCTAATTCTTCTTTTAAGTAAGGCGTTCTATGTTTACCAACTCCATGATGGTGTGCTATAGAACCATTATATTTTAACGTATTTTCCATAACAATATCCCAAATTCTTCTATGTATTTTTTCAATTTCATCTAATGTTGCATCTTGTGGTGGCATTGCTGCAAATTGGAAATATACATTTGTTCCATTTAAATAACTATGAGATGAATGTCCAGATGCAAACATCATATATTCACTAATTTTTTCATCATAATATATTTGATCTAATGTTTCTTCATATATTTTATAAATATCTGACCACTTTGCTGAAATTTCAATTGTATCAACTAAAATACCCTGTTTAGCATATTCTTCATACTCAAGCGCTGCGTCATTTCTATGCTCATACCAAACATCAACAGGTTTTGACCCTGCAGAAATTGCCCCATTTTCTTTAGCAATTCTGCTTATTATTTTCCATTCCATTTCTGTTAACTCTTTTGTCCCATCTGCTCTAAAAATTAAAAGACACTCTCCCTCTTCCATAAATGATCCATATGGTTTCGCACATTCCATCCAATCGTGTAATCTTATAACAGATGGTGAAATTCCTTCTCTCATTATTAATCTTATTATATTAAATCCTTGGTCCATTGAAGTTACTCTAAATGCTTCTTTATATGATGATTGAGGCATTGGGAATACTTTAACTGTCACTTCAGTAACAACTCCTAGTGCTCCTTCACCACCCAAGAAAATATGTCTCAAGTCTGGCCCAGCAGCTTTACGAGGATTAGATCTGAAAGATACTTCAGTACCATCAACTAATACACCTTCAAGACCTAAAAGAAGGTTTTCCATACCACCATATCCAGTAGAAAATTGCCCTATTGATCTTGTCGATACCAATCCTCCCATTTGAGCTAAATCCATTGATTGCGGATAATGTCCCAAAACATACCCCTTAGAATTAACAAATTTCTCAAGATCTTTAATGTAAACACCAGCCCCACATGTAATTGTCAAATCTGTATCATTAACATCATTTACATAATTTATGCCTGACATATCTAAAACAACTACATTTGGATCTGTTGTTTCTGCTCCAGCCAAAACTCCGGACCCGCCTCCGTATGGAATTATTGCAATTTTATTTTTATTACAAAACGCTAAAATTTGTGAAACTTCTTGTTTGTCTACTACCTTAACAACAACCAAAGGTAAAATAGGTTTCCATCCAAATTCTCTTTGATATAAACGTAATGCATACAAATCCACTGCTTTTTGTGCTCTTGTTGATTCATCTAAGAAAACTCTCTCTTCTTTTACAATCTTTTTTAATCCATCAATAATTTCTGTATTTTTCATAATCTCCTCTCTTATCCCATTGTCTTTGATGCAATCATATTTACACCAGTATTTAATATATTTTCTATTATTATGTCCCCTTGTTTAATCGGAGTTTTTACGCATTTTGTTTTTAAGATTTCAATTGCATCTAACAACAACTTTTTTGAAATAGTTGATGTTGAGATGACAGGCAATAATTGCCCTAAATCAGTTAAAATCGTCGTAGTCAACATTCTTTTAGGATCAATCATCTCTTGAATCCCAAACACTTCACCCTTTTGACAAGAATTCCCATTAACAATAACTTGTTTATCATCTTTTGTTACCGTTAACGAGCACCCTATTGGGCAAGCAATACAAATCAAATTTTTTGTTTCCATGTTACCCCCTTAAGTTTACCTCAATATCATCATTAATATTTAAAATTGTCTCACCTTCAACGATAACTCTAACCATCTCTTGTGGTCTCACTACATTGAATTTCTTTTTTAAAATTTCTTTTCCACCTGATATTAACGTTACATTTGCATTTTTTATTTCTTTAGCGGGGCGGAAATATATTTCCATCTTTTCTTTATCTATTTTAACAAACTTTTGAGGTAATAAAAATTTAACATTTTCACCTTGTATAATATTATATGATTTCATATTATTAAGTTTCCCGTCAAGATATAATTTTGCTCCCTTTGCTGCAATCTCCCCTGTTATAGAGACATAATCAACCAAATCAAATACTGAGGTAACATTCCCAGCTGCAAAAATTCCATTGGTTTGCGTCATCATCAAATTATTTAGAATTGGTCCTTTAGTTTCTTTGCATATCGACACTCCAGCTTTTACTGACAATTCATTTTCTGGAATAAGCCCCACTGATAAAACTAAAAGATCACAAGGTATATACCTTTCAGTTCCTTCTATTAAATTCCTATTCTCATCAACCTGCTGAATTGTAACACCTTCAATTTTTGTATTGCCATAAATATTTGTGACAGTTGTTGATAAATATAGCGGAATATCATAATCATTTAAACATTGATGAATATTACGTTGTAAACCACCAGGACGACTCATAACTTCATATACGCCCTCAACTTCTACCCCTTCTAAAACCATACGCCTTGCCATGATAAGACCAATATCGCCGGAGCCTAAAATAACGGCCTTCTTCCCAGGTAAATATCCCTCAATATTAATATACCTTTGAACGGCACCAGCTGTTAAAATCCCTTGTGGTCTTGTTCCATATATAAATACTTGATTCCTTGTTCTCTCTCTACATCCCATTGCAAAAATAATACTTCTTGCCTTCAATTCAAACACACCATCTTTTGAATTAATTGCCACTATTTTTTTATCCTGGGAAACATCAATAACCATAGTATTTAATTTAACTTCGACATCTGTTTTCATTAATTCATCGATGAATTTTTGAGCATAAGTTGGTCCTGATAATTGTTCTTTAAATCTATGCAATCCAAACCCATCATGAATACACTGCTTTAATATACCGCCAAGCTCATTGTCTCTTTCCAAGATAATAATTTTTTCAATCCCTAATTTCTTTGCTTCAAGTGCAGCTGCAAGCCCCGCTGGTCCAGCGCCAATTATTGCAAGATCAACAAGTTTTTCTTTATTCATGTTTTTCTCCTCCTTGTCTAGTCTTTGCAATCAAAACGCGATCTTTTCCTTTTTGACTAATTTCAAGAGGTGATACATTAAGTTCACGCGCCATAATTTCAATAATTCTAGGTCCGCAAAATCCTCCCTGACATCTACCTGCAGTAACTCTAATTCTTCTTTTTAATCCTTCAATAGTTGTACAAG
The DNA here is from genome assembly GCA_023396095.1 of Bacillota bacterium. Lineage (GTDB taxonomy): Bacteria > Bacillota > Clostridia > Christensenellales > UBA3700 > JAEWXG01. The sequence goes on from JAEWXG010000027.1 coordinate 24,078, forward strand.
GTATAGACCTATGCATTGCAGCAACAATTTCACCTTCAGTGATTGTTTCACACCTACAAACAACATTTCCATATCGTGGATCACCTTTAATTAATCTATCTTTTTCCTCATTCGATAACTCATTAAATATAATCGGCTTCTTTCTATACGGATTAAAATTTGGATTTTCTTGATATGAGATTCCATCCCTTTTAAAACTTTTTTCAACAAGTTCTTTGACATATTCGGCAATTGCAGGAGCCGACGCAATTCCTGGCGACTGTATTCCTGCACAATGAATAAATCCTTTAACCTTTTTTGATTCTTCAATAACAAAATCTTCATTATATGTTGCAGCTCTCAATCCAGCAAAATATGCTATTACGTCGCCTCTAGCAGTATTCTGATACGATTGATGCCCGACTCTATACGCATAATCAAAATCTTCTGGATGAACTGATAAATCATCTCTAGACTCTACTTCCCTCGCAGATGGTCCAAATAAAGCATTACCAGCAACAGTTTTTTCAGCGCATCCTCCTTTTGAATGTTTATTTTTTCCTTTTACAACACCCAACGAACCATAACATATAGGATCAACAGGTACATTTTTATCTAAAATTGCAATAACTCCCTTTCTTGGATGAATAGTATAAAATCTGTCATCTGCATATTCTGCTATGTAATCTGCATATAAACCAGCAGCGTTTATAATTAATTTAGTTTGTATAACTCCATTATTTGTAACAACCGCCTTCACTCTTTCATCTTTATCAATCCCTATCACTTCATGATTTAATAAAAACTTAACACCATTATCTGCAGCATTTTCAGCAGCAGCAATACAAACTTCAAATGGATCAACATAACCACTTGTTCTTGTCAAAACTGCAATCTTAGCACCATCTGGACAACTTGGAATATGTTTTTTTATTGACTTTCCTATGTACAATTTATGATCTGGAACCTTGTTAACCTTACAAGCAAGCCAAGCTAAAAATATGTTTAATAAACTTCCACCTTTTTCATAATATGCAACACTACCTGGCCTCACAAACTTAAATCCTAATTCTTCTGCAAATTGAGTGTATAAGAAATTTCCTCTTAAATTCATTTTAACCTTTACAGTATTAGGATATACTCCGTTCCCTGGATGAATCATTCCATTATTTGCTTTTGAAGTACCACAAGATACATCAGCCTCTTTTTCAACAAGAATAATTTTTAAATTAAGTTTAGAGAGCTCTCGCGCAATTGAGGAACCGATTATTCCACCACCAATGATAACAACATCTGCAATATCTATAATCCCCTTACTTCTTGCTTGTTCAATTGCTTTAGTATCTTTAACTAATGGCTTATTTAGGCTTTTACCATTTACAGTAATATCATTCACTAAATTTTTAAGTTTATACTTTTTTACAACTTTGAGACCTAATTCTACAACATCTTCCCAGTTTGACAAAGTTCCAGTTAAATAACCTATTTCATCTTTGATTTCAAGATTAATAGATGAAATATTAATTCCCATTTCCTTCCCTATTTTCAATAATTTCCCTTTGTCCATTTTCCCCTCAATTGAATGTTCAAAAAATTGTACATTCACAATCATGATATTAACACACAAAAAATTTTTTTCAAGATGAAATAGTAAGAAATAGTTGATTGCCAAAATTTTGTCAATAGTATACTACCATTTATTATATTTTTAGCCTTAATTTATAATAAAAATAATGGGATTTTAATGCCCATTATTAATTATCATCGTAAATTAACTTTTATTTTTATAAAAAGATTGCAACAAAAATTTATTTTTTTACTTCATAACCTTCTTTATTTGATTTACCATCCTGCCTTTCAATATTCTCCTTATTTTTCGACAGATATATATTAAAGACTTCTTCAGCATTCATTCCAACTTTTAAGCACATGCTAACAAAAAAATGCAAAACGTCTATTATCTCTTCTTTCAAATTAGACATATTAATTTCTTTTGGATTCTTCCACCACTTCCAATTTATTTCACCTAATATTTCATTTAGTTCAGACATAATAGCTAATATCTCTTTTTGAACCCATTCACTCATATTAATATCTTTTAAATTTCTTTCATTTATAATTTTCGAATCCAATGCATTTTGCATCTCAAAAATTTTTTCTAATTTATCCATTTTACCTCACAATATTATATAAATCACTAATTACAAATAACTCACTTTTTTTACCAACAAAACTAATTTTTGCAGTATTAGCAAGGAAAATTTTATTTTTATATGAGCCTATATCTTCATACGAAAGGCGTTCACACTCTAAAATTATATCATCCAAACTAACTTCTTCATTAGAAATGATTAATTCCTTAACAAAACTATTACTCATTTTAATTAAAGAATCTTTGGATGATTTTAAAAGATTAATCATTCTTATTTTTGCATTATAGAATTCTTTTTTTGATATACCTTTTTCTGCTAATTTTAAAACTTCTTTATTAACTAATTTTAATGTTTTTATTTCATTAGAATTATCACAAGAAAACACTATATATCTCTTTTGTTCTTCCTTTGCACCACTCAAATATGAATTAATTGAATAAACTAAACCATTTTTTTCTCTAATAGTAGTAAAAAGCCTAGAACTCATGCCTTGAGAAAAAATTAAATCATATAGTGACAATATGGTCTTCTCCTTCAAATTCTTTGGAGAATATGTATCATATGAAATATACGTAGTAGATTCTTCACTATCATTAATATGCTCAACATAATTATCTTGCGAATAATTATCTAAATCTGTGACGTACTCATAATTATTTACATTAGAAACATCAATTTTCCCTTTAAAAAATGTATCGAAAATTGATTTTGCTTTACTTTCAGAAATATGCCCTGTGATAGATAAAAATGTATTATTGCTAGTGTACATTTTCTTTTTAAATTCTATTAAATCATTCCTAGTCAACGACTTTATTGTATCTTCAAACCCGATGATTGGAATTGCTCTTCTTGACTTACCATATGCAATTCTTTCTAAATTATCAGCAGCAATATCATCATCGTCTGTTTTTGACGCCTGTAGCTCACTTAAAATTACTCCCTTTTCTAATTCAAATTCTTTTTCCGGAAATTTTGCATTAAAAAACATATCTGAAAAAAGTTCAGCACATTTTTTAATATATTTTTCTGTTGTAATTGCATAATATGCAGTAATATCGCGGGAAGTAAAAGCATTAAAACTTACACTATACAAATCTAATAACTCATTAAGCTTAATATTATTGTATTTATCACTTCCTTTAAACATCATATGTTCTATAACATGCGATATCCCAGCATTTTCGTCTCTTTCAAAAACACTGCCACACCTAACATAAATAGCTATAGCTGTAGTGCTAACCCCATAATTTTTTTCATATAATAAAGTAATATCATTTTTATTTTTAAAAACTTTCAAATCATGCCTCACTTTACGCTTTTTTCTTCTTAATTGCCTTGAAGGTAATTCTTAGAGCTATCAGCAATATTATAGCTCCAAAAATTAGACCTATTTCTAATTTTATTTTCTTCATTGGGTTCATCATTTTAGGATTTGGCGTGTTTAAATAAACATCTTCCACTTTACCAGTTTTTACACTGTTGTATTCAGATAATCCATCACCTTCTCCTATTCTTGCCAATTTCTTTTGATATAAATTTATTGCATTTTCACCTTGTTCACCTGTTAACAAAATTACTGACGAACCTCTTTGAAATGTTCTTTTTGCAATTGATGGGTAAGCTTGATAATCCATCGATTTCCCATATGTTAATCTAATCCCGTCTAATTCAACAGAAAAATTATTATCGTGGTCGTGCCCACAAAAAACAAATTTTGTACTTTTCATATCAAGCATTGCTTTCCAAATAGGACCATTAATTGAAGATGAACTAACCAAAACATTGTTCTCACCTTTTCTTGTATATTCTTGCATATCTCCACCAAAATATCTAACATTGCTACTTAGTGGATTATTAATATCTTTATCGGTTTTTTGTTTACTATTAGCAATGACTGCAAGCCACGCCTCTCTATATTGTTTTAAAGGGATATGAATATATAGTGATGAAGTAACTGGTGAACCTAAAGTATATCCGTTATCTAAAGATAATTTTTTTATCGTTTCCTTGTACCAATTTGCTTGATCTTCGTGTATATAGTCATATTTAAACAAAGGTGGTCCTTCAGATTCCTTATTATATTTATTTGAATCCATCATCATAATTACGTGTTTCAATTCATCTGTGTTTTTATCTCGAATTAAAATTGGGTAATTTCCTTGTGGAATCTCTCCTACTGTCTTTTTAAACTCAGGTCCTTTTTGGAACAAACAAAATTTATCTTTGCCGTTATATGAATTTTCTTCAAGAATTTTTGAAATTTCGTTTTTCGACCCAACAGCATACGCTTCCGTATCGTGATTGCCATAAATAAACGCCCAAGGAATTTTAAAAGAATTCATTAACGATGCAAAATTTTTTATTGATTTTTTATTATTAATACTTCCAGAAGTATATGGCACTGGATATACGGCATCGCCTGTAATAATAATTAAGTCTGGACGACTCCACTCTATCATTTTCTGAATGCCAACTATTGTTTTTTTATCGTTATTAATTGAAAAAATACCACCACCAAAGTGAATATCTGTAAGTTGCAACACTTTTAAATATGAATCATGTGCTATATCTGAATCTTCACCAATCTTTCCTGAATATTTGTCTGCTTTAATATTCCAATACCCATTTGAATCTTTCTCAACTAGTATTTTAGTTGCGGCCAATGCTTCTCTCTCTGAACTCACCTTAACTATATTTTCGGTTCCTTTAAAAGCAATTGATGTCCCAGTCAAAAAAATTATTATAAATCCAATAACAATTGTGAAAACTATAATAAATTTAATAAGCGCCTTTTCTTTCTTACTTTTACAAACTTCTTTTGTCGCTTCTTTTCTATTCATATTCCCACCTTAATATTTAAAATTGCTCTTTAATTTTACAATATTATAATATTAAAAACAATAAAACATTTTAATAATTAATGACTCTTTCTTGTTAAAAAATACACAAAAAAAACATTAAAAAAGGTTCCAGTCAATTTTTCCCAGGAACCTTTTTTCATCTAATTGTTCTAAATTAATCTTTAAAGTTTTTCAATTAGCCTTAAATCAATTTTACCAAGTTCAGTTTTAATTACCTCAACTTTTACTTTATCTCCAACCTTTACAACATCTTCAACCTTTTCGACTCTTTCTTTTGACAATTTTGAAATATGGATCATACCATCACGAACTAATGATAAACTTACAAAAGCTCCAAAATCAGCAATTTTATTTACCTCACCCTCTAAAATATCGCCTCTCTTATATGTTCTCACTATTGCTTCAACCATAGCTTTTGCCTGTTGAACATTTTCAAGGTTTTGATGAGATATAAACACTCTACCAAAATCGTCAATATCAATTTGAACACCTGTTGCATCAATAATCTTAGTAATAGTTTTACCACTTGACCCAATAACTTCACCTATTTTCTCAGGATCAATTGTAAATGAAATGATCTTTGGAGCATAAGCAGAAAGTTCTTTTCTTGGTTCTGGTAAAACAGCTAACATTTTATCAAGTATTTCTAATCTTCCAACTCTTGCTTGTTCTAATGCACGAGTTAAAATTTGTTTATCAATACCTTTTATTTTAATATCCATTTGGATTGCTGTGATTCCATCTTTTGTTCCAGCAACTTTAAAGTCCATATCACCTAGGAAATCTTCTAATCCTTGTATATCCGTTAAAATAGCTACATTAGATTTATCTTCATTGCTAATTAATCCCATCGCAACACCAGCAACTGGAGCCTTTAACGGCACACCAGCATCCATCAATGCTAAAGTTGAACCACAAACACTCGCTTGAGATGTTGAACCATTAGAACTTAATACTTCTGAAACTGTTCTAATAGCATATGGGAAATCAATCTCAGATGGCAAAACTGGTATTAAAGCTCTTTCAGCTAAAGCGCCATGTCCTATCTCTCTTCTTCCTGGAGATTTTATTGGTTTCGCTTCACCTGTTGAATACCCCGGGAAATTATAATGATGGATATATCTCTTGAAAACTTCATCATCCAATCCTTCAAGTTTTTGCACTTCAGAAATCATTCCAAGTGTAGCTGTAGTCATAACTTGTGTTTGTCCTCTTGTAAATACAGCACTACCGTGTACTCTTGGCAATAAATGAGATTCACACCAGATTGGTCTAATTTCTGTTAATTTTCTTCCATCAGGTCTAACACCCTGTTCAAGGATTTTTGCTCTTACTTTCTTCTTCTTCATTGCATAAGTTACTTCTGCAACATCTTTCTTTACATTCTCTCTTTCAGGATATTTATTTAAGAAATATTCCAAAACTTCTTTATCAAATACTTCTTCCTCTCTTTCTCTTTCTTGTCTATCGAACTCTTCTAAAACTTTGTCTAATTTTTTATCAGCATACTCTATAATCTCTTTTTCAAAAGACTCTTCTGTATGGTATATTTCAGGAACAATTTTTTCAACTCCAATCTCTGCTTGAATTTGCTCAATAAATGCTACAATTTTCTTTATTTCTTCATGACCGAATAAGATGGCTTGTATCATTTCATCTTCTGTTAATTCGTTAGCCCCTGCTTCAACCATCATTATTGCGTTCTTTGTCCCAGATAATGATAAATGCAATCTTGATCTATCTCTTTGTTCTTGATTTGGGTTAATAATAAATTCACCATCAACATAGCCAACAACAACCGAACCTGTAGGCCCTGCAAAAGGAATATTAGAAATTGAAAGTGCCACTGAACTTCCAATCATAGCATAAACTTCAGGTGGAATATCTGGATCAACTGAAATTGCTGTTGCTATTACAACAACATCGTTGAAAAATCCTTTTGGGAATAATGGTCTAATTGGTCTATCAATCAAACGTGAAACCAATATAGCTTTATCACTTGCTCTGCCTTCTCTTTTCTTAAAGCCGCCAGGTATTTTACCCACAGCATACATTTTTTCTTCATAATCAACACCTAGAGGGAAGAAATCTTGTCCTTCTCTTGGAGCTTTTGACATCGTAGCATTTACCATAACAACGGTATCTCCACATTGCACAAAACATGCTCCGTTACTTAAACCACAATAATCACCAATAGTAACTATTACTTCTCTCCCGCCAATGTTGGTTTTAAAAACTTTACCTTTTTCCATCACATTTTCTCCTAAATTTATTCTTCTGCGTTCATACGCACAATAAAAAAGGGGATAATACCCCTATTTTTATTTAATTACTTTCTTAAATCCAATCTTGCAATAATATCTCTATAACGATCTATATCATTGCTTTTTAGATAATTTAATAAATTTCTTCTCTTACCAACTAAACGCAACAAACCTCTTCTTGAGTGAAAGTCTTTGCTGTGAGTTGCAAAGTGATCATTTAAATGATTAATTCTTGCAGTTAACAATGCAATTTGTACTTCTGGAGAACCTGTATCTCCCTCATGTTTTGCAAATTCTCTAATAATTTGCTCTTTTGTTATATTACTATCCATTCTTTAACCCTCCTTTCTTTGGATAATTAATTTGCCTTAAACAATGTAAAACATCGGAGTTTTGTTAAACCTTGTAAAAGGTACAATTGTTATATTACACGAGTATATATATATATGCAAGCAAAAGTAAAGTGCTACTATTATTAAATTTAATGATTTTTAAAAAATTCACTCTTTTTTTGAAACATCTCTTCAAAATTATTAATGTATCCAACAACATCCTTATTAACAGAAAATCGTTTAATACTATGCGAATTAATAATCTTAGAAATACCTCCTGCGCCACAAGTCATAATGTCCGCTTCCTCTTCCATTGAATCTATATTATAAAAGCAAGGAACTTTATCTCTTGTATAGCCTAAATTTTCTAATCCTCCACTACTTTTCTTTAGCCTGTAAAGATAATATGGCCTATAACCTGCTTTTATAAGTGTTTCTTGAGAATATAAATTAACCTGTTGAGCTAATTCATAATAAGAATTTTCATAATTTTCTTGAGTTAACTGACTGCCTTTTTTTAAAGTTAATGAATGAACTGTTATATCATTGGGAGATAGCTTTAAACATTCATCTAAACTATTTTTAAAATCATCTAAGTTTTCATTAGGCAACATAGCAATTAAATCCATGTTAATTTTAAAATTAAATTGCTTTGCATTTTCAAAACTTCTATAAATATCTTCAATAGAATGCTTTCTGTTAATTAAATTCAAAGTTTCTTGTTTAAAAGTTTGAGGATTGATAGATATCCTATTTGCCCCAACTTCTTTAATAGCAAAAAGCTTTTCTTTAGTAATACTATCAGGACGCCCAGATTCAAATGTGTATTCTAAAGGTTTAAACTTTTTAATTACTGAAAAAACATCTAATATTTCTTCTTCACTTAAGATTGTAGGTGTACCACCACCTATGTATATTGAACGAATTTTTCTTGAATTTTTTAATATTAAATTCAATGATTGCAATATATCTTCTTTTAAAACTTTAAGATACGTTTTGTAATACTTCTCTAATTTAGCCTTTTCTATAGAAATAAATGAGCAATACGAGCATCTAGTTTCGCAAAACGGGATATTAATATATAGATCAATATCTTGAGCCTTTGCTTTAAATTGATTCTGAAAGTCAACAATATTTTTGATTAAATTTAACTTTTGTTCACCAACCAAATACTCTTCTCTTAATATATCATAAGCTTTTCCAGATTCGCTTAATTGCTTGTATAGCTTAGTAGGCCTAACTCCAGTTAAACTTCCATACGGCAAACTAACACCTAAAAGCTTAGATAGATATTTATAAATCATTATTTTAGCTACTTTTTTAATTTCTCGCTGCCTTACAACCTCATCATCTACCATTATTGCTGAATTAACTAAATCAACAATCTGATTATCCTTAAAAAGCTCGCACGTTACATGTTTATCGTTTACCGACAATGCAACATGCAAATAAAAATCTGCATTCTCATTTACAAATACGCAAAAAGGATAAAAAGCTTTAACGCTTTCAATAAATTCGATTAATAAATTGTTGAAATTTGTGGTTAACGCTACTTTCATTGAAATTATCAGATTATATTTATTAATTATCGCGTAAAATAGGATTATTTTCTCTTTCAAAATCCAATGTTGTTAACTGATAGTGCCCTGGGAAAATCTGCAAATTTTCTTTAATAGAGAAAATAATGTTTTTTATTGAATTCATTATTTCCTTTTTTGAGCCAGATGGTAAATCATACCTTCCATATGATAAGTAGAATATTGTATCTCCCGAAAACATATATTGATTATCAACAATAAAACAAACACTACCTGAAGTATGACCTGGTGTATGAATTGTTTTTATATTAATATCCGCAATAATAAACTCCTCTTCTCCATAAAGAATAACATCTGGTTGAGTTTTCTGAATTGACTCGCCCAGCATAACCGCCAACGATTTAATGCTTGAAGATAACATCTCTTGGTCGTTGTTATGTATATATATTGGAATATTATTTTTATGATAAAGATATACACTTCCTGCATGATCATAATGGCCATGCGTTAATAATACAGCGATAGGCGTAAGGTCTAATTCTGTTAACCTTTTTGCAACTTTTTCATATTCCGTACCTGGATCAATCAATATACACTCTTTACTATTTTTCGTTACAATATAGCAGTTTTCTAACAAGGCCCCATTGACTACTTGATATATATTAATCATTTTTTGCATCCTCATCAATAACTAGAGTTACAGGCCCATCATTAATTAAAAATATACTCATATCAGCCCCGTAACCACCATATCCAATTCTTAACGGTGTGGTTTCCTTTAAATGTTTTAGCATATATTCATATTTATGTTTGGACTCAACTTTATCGCCAACATTAACAAAACTAGGCCTTCTACCATGACTAGCATCAGCATATAAAGTAAAATTAGGAATTACCATTATATCCTGTTTTAGATCTAATATGGAAAAATTAAGTGCTCCAAAATTATCGGACATAATCCTTAGGTTTACTAATTTGTCACACATCTTGTCTATTTCTTTTGTTGTATCACTATTTTGAAAACCAACCAAAACTAATAATCCTTTATCAATTTGTGAAATAACCTCATCATTAATTGAACAACTTGCTGACTTTACTCTTTGTATTACACATCTCATTTATTAACCTCTATATACTTCTATCACATTTTTTGTTTGTTGAAGAGCGTCTATTACTTTTTTCACATCATCTAAATCCTTAATCTCAATACCGATAACAATATGCGTTTTGTCTTTTTCAAGGTCATTTATTTTCATACTTACAATTTGCATATTAAATTGTGAAATTATTGTTGTAATACTTGCTAATACCCCAACAACTCTATACGCAACTAATTCAATCTTACTTCTATATTTAGAATCACCAGTTTGCTCTAACGGCCAATATGCCTCAATTATTCGTTCTTTTTCAAAACTTGGGACATTTTTACAATCTGCACGATGAATGCAAACACCTCTGCCACGCGTAATATATCCAACAATTTTATCGCCAGGAACAGGATGACAACATCTTGATATTCGTATTAAAAAATCATCAAAGCCTTTAATTATAACGCCTGATCCTTGCTTCTTTCTTTCTTTGTGCGCATTAACATTTTTACTATTATCAAATTGATAGTCAGCAGCTACTAATAATGTTTCTTGCTGTTTAATTTCTTTATCAATAATATTTGTTAATCTAAGCATGACTTGAGCTGGTTTTAAATCACCAAATCCAATCATTGAATAGATATCATCAATTGAATGCACCGAATACTTTTGGCAAATAGTCTCTATATTGTTTTGTGTTAACAAATTCTTTAAATTTAAGGCTCTCTTTTTTGCCTCTCTCTCGAGCATGTCCCTGCCAACTTTTATATTATTTTGTCTTTGTGTCTTTTTAAAATATGCTTTTATTTTATTCTTTGCAGCTTGAGTAACAACATAATTTAACCAGTCTCTTGATGGCCCTTTAGATGATTTATTTGTAATAATTTCAACAATGTTCCCATTTTGCAAAACTGTATTAAGTGGCATAATTTTTGAATCAATTTTAACCCCTACACAAGTATTACCAACCTCGGTATGAACTTTATAGGCAAAATCTAAAGCTGTAGCTCCATATTGTAACGATTTAACATCACCTTCTGGCGTAAAAATGAAAACTTCATCTGGATATAAATCCATTTTTGTTGTTTCTAATAGCTCTTTTGAATCTTTTGTGTCTTTTTGAAGTTCAATAACTTCCCTTATCCAAGCAAGTTTGTCTTCTTCACCATCCAAACCTTTCTTTTCTTTGTATTTCCAATGTGCTGCAATACCAAACTCAGCCACTTTATGCATTTTATATGTTCTAATTTGAATTTCAAATGGAGCACCATATTGTGAAATAACCGTGGTGTGTAAAGATTGATAAAAATTAGGTTTTGGCATCGCAATATAATCTTTAAATCTTCCAGGTAACGGTTTCCACATTGTATGTATTACACCTAGCATTTCATAACAATCTTTAATTGTTGGAACTATAATTCTTAATGCAATTAAATCGTAAATTTGGTCAAAAGTCTTCCCTCTTTGCATTTTTAAGTAAATACTATAAATATGTTTTTGCCTACCATTTACTTCACCTTGAATATCTAACTCTTTTAATTTTTCATTTAATATCTTCGATGTTTGCTCAACAAATTTTTCTCTTGTCTCTTTTGTAGCAGAAATCTTATTCACAATATCTTGATAAGCATCAGGATATAGATATTTCATGGCCAAATCTTCCAACTCACATTTGATTGTTCCCATCCCGAGTCTACCTGCGATTGGAGCAAATATCTCTAACGTTTCTTTAGCATTGGCAATTTGTCGCTCAGGGCTCTTAAATGATAATGTTCTCATATTATGAAGACGATCTGCTAGCTTAATTATGATTACTCTTATATCTTTAGACATAGCAAGTAACATCTTTCTTAGATTTTCAGCTTGTTCGTCCTCTCTCGTTTTAAAATTAATTTTACCAATTTTAGTCACTCCATCGATAAGATCAAGTATCGTTTCATTAAACATGTCCTTGATCATATCAAATGTATACTTTGTATCCTCTATTACATCATGGAGCAACGATGCCGCTATTGTTTCATAATCTAAACCATGTTTAATTAATATGGCAGCAACTTCGATTGGATGGACTATATAATCTTCCCCAGATTCTCTTTTTTGTCCAGAGTGTGCATCTATAGCTAAATTTAAGGCACGAAAAATAACAACCAACTCTTCATCATGAAAATTCTTAACTGCTAAATTTCGAAATTGTTGTACTTTCATACTATTAAATTACCTCATACTCATCTGTTTCAATATATTGTTTTATATTATTTAAAAACACTGATTTTTCTAATGACGATTTAATACCATCATTTATAATAATTCTACCATTAATATACTGAAAAATACCTAACTCAGTTAATGTATATATAACAATATATAAACTTACTTGTGAAATTTTAGAGAATTTATTCTGATATACATCGTATAATTCTTGCATAGTCCCAACAAACTGTTTAGTTATAATTCCCCTAATATTTTTAAATATTTTGCTGAATTCATCCCTATCAATCATATGCATTCTAATTTTATTAACTAAATTTTTCCTATTATATATGCAAGAAAATACCTTTATTTCTTTTGAAAATTGGAAATTTATTAAATTATTAGTGCCAATTAGTGGATCAAGAAAAACAACATTTTGATAATAACTTAAATTGATATTTGATATTGGATCCAAAATTAAACTATTATATGGAGTTTCTGTTTCTAAAAAGTATATATTTTTACATATCAATCTATCAGACATATTATTGTTTTCAAGTAGTTTCAAAAAATTTTCATAAGTGTCTTTTAAATTAGCAATAAATAAAGTTCCAAATAATCCATCATTTAAAAATTTAATTAATTGCTCTTCTTCATGAATCAACTCTATTTTATATTCATTAAATTGCTTATTCGCCTTAAACCCGCTAATAAATCTTGCAAGTTGTTCTTCCTCATTAATATTGTTCATATTATTTTTAAAACTTGCATGTATTTCATTAGGAAAATAATTAATTGTTTTTTTATTATTAAAAACATTAAGTGATATGTTACCTATATATTGTCTTTCAAAAAAACGATTTAAAACATTAATATTACTTCCTTTATTAAACAAAATCGTATGAAACTTTTCGTTTTCTTCTTTAATATGACTTGTTGAATTAGAAGAAATAAATTTAAATTGTCCATTATCTTTATTTAATAAAAATTTTGGTCTTGAGTTACTCATCCCATATGGTTCAAAATTTTCTAAAAATTCCACGTCTTCAACATTTATTTCAGACGTTAATTCAATATCGTATTCATACTTTTTAATAAAAATATCTTGCTCATACTTAAGATTAATATACTCGTTTAATCTATTTTTCAAATCTTCTATTTTATATTCCTCAAGAGACAAGCCGCATGCCATTTCGTGCCCACCAAATGATTCCAATAAATCTCTCGCGGATGAAACAACATCAAAAATATTGATGCCGTTTATACTTCGTCCTGAACCTTTTAAAAGATTGTCCTCTTTAGTTAGTATAATAACTGGCTTATTAAAAATTTTAACCAAATTTGAACATGTAATCCCTAATATTCCTGCTATCCAATATTTATTATAAAGAATTATGATATTATCATTTTGCATTTTATTTTTTAGTACAATTTCAATACAATGTTCAGTCAATTCTTTAGTTAAGTCTTGTCTTTCTTTGTTATAAACATCAAGTTTTTGAATCAAGTTATTAACTTTTTTTCTATCATTTGAAACAAATAAATCCACAGCTTCTGTAGCATCACTAAGCCTCCCTAGAGCATTTAGTCTAGGCGCTAATTGAAATGCAATTGAAGTTGATGTCACTTTATCTTTAACTCCTGACATTTCTGCCATTAAATATATTGATTTATTCTTTTCTTGATTTATTTTTTGTATACCTAAACTTGCAATAATTCGATTATCTCCGATCAATGGAACCATGTCTGCTATAGTTGCAATTGCCGCTATATCAATATACTTCAACATTGTCTCTCTATCAGATAACCCCTCCACTAATCGTAATGCAACACCGGCCCCACAGTAATAAGGAAAAGCTGTATCTTTATCTAATTTTGGATTAATTACAATGCACTCTGGTATCATTTGCGCAATTTCATGATGGTCTGTAACAATAACATCAATTCCTAACACATCTTTTGCATACTCAACTTCTTCATATGCAGTTATTCCACAATCAACTGTAATAATTAAATCCGGGGCGAATTTTTCCGCTATCAATTCTAGCGATTCAATATGTAAGCCATATCCATCATCGTTTCTATTTGGAATAAAATACCCGATTTCAACAGAAAATTTACTTAAAAATGCATATAAAATTGAAACAGCACAAACTCCATCACAATCATAATCACCGTAAATAACTACTCTTTCTTGATTCTCAATGGCAAGTTTTATCCTATTTATTGCATATTCCATTCCTGAATATGAAAAAATAGGTTCTAAATTGTCTAAACTTGGATTTACATATTCATCAACTTTCTCTAAAGTATCAAGATTTTTTTGTAATAACAACTCTGCTATCAATTGTGATTGCCCTATTTCTTTAGAAAATTTATTTATCGCATCTTTTTCAATTTTTATTCTTTTTTCAATCATAATATATATATATTAACATATATTTTGTATTATAAATCTTTAAAAATCATTAATGAAGAGTTTTTAGTTTTTATGATTTTTTCTTATTATACTAATGCATTATACAAAAAAAGAGATAGTTTTTATTACTACCTCTTTATTACCCTTTTTTAATATAAATAACTTTAATTTATCCCCTAGTACAATAAATTAAATACAAATACCAACTCTTCTTATTTCTTTTTAAATCCAACAACTTTGTTCCCGTGTCTTTTTGAATATCCTTTTTTCATTAATACGAAAATTGAAGGAGCTAGACAAACAGAAGTAAATAATCCTGAGAATAAACCAAAAATTACTGGTAAGGCGAATTCTCTAATCGAACTTACTCCTAATATTGCAAAAATAACAATTGAGAACAATGTCGTTGCAGTTGTTGCAATTGATCTTACTAAAGTGTCTCTAACAGAGATATTTACAACATAGTCATCATCATATTTACTTAAATCTAACAACTTATAATTTTCTCTCACTCTATCAAATACAACGATAGTATTGTTTATTGAATAAGCAACAATTGTAATTATCGCGGCTATAAATGTAGAATTTATTTGTACATGGAAAATAATCATCATTAAAAACATGTGTAAAACGTCTACTAATAAACCAATAACCGCTGCTATTGCAGAAAAAACTTCAAATCTAATCAAAATATACAACAATATTAACAAAGTCGAAATTAAAATTGAAATCAAAGCTGTGTTAATCAACTTTTGAGACGCTGTTGGTCCAATATATTTTGCAGAAACAAACTGCGGATTAGATGTATAAACAGTTGGATACGCATCTTGAATTTGTCCCACAATTTTATCATTAATTTCTTTTAATTGATCAGCATTTAAATTTGAAGGTAGAGCATATTTGAAAACTAAAGTATCATTACCGCTTACCTGAAGATAATTCATTTGTCCACGATTATTTGATATAATACTTTCTATATTTGCTTTATTATTTTGATACTTTGTCCCTTCAACCTCTTCTTTAGAGAGTTTTACAGTAAGCGCAGTACCACCTTGAAATTCAACGCCTATAGCAATACCTTGTTTTGCGTTTTTATACACACCAGCAAACACACCAAACATGATAAGTGCTATTACTATAACAACAAAAGGAAGGGTAAGCCAAGCTTTATATTTTGAAACTATATCAAAACGTTTAATTTTATTATTCATTATCACTTACCTCCTCTGATTGCTCATCATCTTGTGTATTTTGCGTATTTATTATTGTCTTTTTCCCAGAGAATCCAATAAATTCTCGTTCTGCAGGAGGATTTTTTCTATCCATCTTTTTATACTTACCTTTGTTGCTTGCAAATTTTTTGTTCTCATTATTCGCTACTGACATTTTTTGCTGACTTTCGATTGTTACCACATTATCATTTTCTAGCATAGTTTCTTGGGAGTCATTTTTTTCATTATCATTTTGAATATTAGAACTTAATACTTTATCTTCTTTTTCTAAAGTTGCTCCATTGTGGCTAGCAACTAAAAATTTATGTGATTTAATAGTCAAACCATAAAATTTAGGATTTGGCGATTTAAATGATATAAACGCTGATAATAAAAGTCTTGTCACAACTAATGAACTAAATAAAGATATTACGATACCTATTAATAATGTAACAGCAAAACCTTTAATACTTGCAACACCAAATATAGCAAGAACAATAGCCCCTATAATTGTTGTTACGTTTCCATCTATAATAGCGCTTGCGGATCTTCTAAAACCATTTCTAACGCATGTAGAAATTGATTTTAAGCCTTCCGACATTCTATATTCTTCTTTTATTCTTTCAAAAATAATTATATTCGCATCAACAGCCATACCAATACTTAACAAAATACCTGCAATACCCGGCAATGTTAATTGAGACCATGGGAAAATTGCTAAGAAAAATAAATATGTAATTGTGTAATAAATCAATGCTAAACTCGCAGCAAGACCACTAATTCCATACAGAGCGATTAATAATACGAATATTAACAATAGACCAATCCCGCCAGAAATTAAACCGTTTCTTAAGGCTCCACTGCCTAAAGTAGGTGATATTGTATCACTTTCAACCAAATTTAATTTAAGTGGTAGCGCTCCAGACTGTATCCTTATCGCCAAATTATTTGCCTCTTCATAGGTATAATTACCAGTAATTCTAGCACTGCCATTTGAAATTCTAGCTTGTACCCTTGGCGATATTAATAGTTTTCCATCTATATAGATATGAATTGGCGCTTGTGACGACACTAGTTGCGCAGTTGCTTCATCAAATTTTTTCGCTCCCTCTGCTGTAAGATTTAATGTAATATCATAGTTCATATTTTCATCAAGCCCAACACCAGTGCTTTTTATATCTTCTCCGGATAATACAACATCTGAACTATTTACATCAAAATCATTATTTTCAGTCTTCTTAAAAAGAATAGTAGCTGGTTTTCCAATCAAATCAAAAATCTTCTTTGGATTGTCAACGTTTGGAACTTCAACTCTTATTTCTCCCGTTTGCCCTGTTACTGCGTTCTTGTTGACTTTAGCTTCTGTGTATCCTTTGCCTAACAGCAAATCTTCAAAATTTTGCACTGTTCCATCAATTCTTCTTTTGAACTCTTCTTCAGTCATGGTTTCCGGTCTTTCAGCTAAGTAAACTGCGTAAACACCGCCTTTTAAATCAAGACCTAATTTAATAACTTTAGGATAAGCTATATAGTCAACGTTACCAAGTTGTCCTTTATCTAATGAAACAACAGAAAATACTATACCTAAAACTAATAGTATAAGTATCACCACAGAAACAATTATTCCTTTCTTTTTTGTCATGTTTATTACCTAAAAATAATTATTATAATTCGTTAATCATTATACAACTAAAATCATAGTTTCGTCAAAAATAATTTCTCACGTTGGTATGAACTAAGCCCCCATCTTTCATTAAGATGCGCAAAGATTAATGAATACATTAAATTATTTGTTAATCATATATAAAATCGACAATATTATTTTATCTCCAACAAAAAAGTGATATGTCCAAAATGCACATATCACTAAAATTTTAATACATATATATTTTGCTAAAAACAGATTTTAGACATCCAAATATTAGACATCCAAATATATAAATCTATCATTTAAAATAATTTTATATTTCTTTCTCATACACAACAAGTTTAAAGTCGGTAATTTTTCCTGGATTAACAAGTTTTATAAAGAAATATGCACTATCGCCTTGTTCAAAGCATAAATCTTTAGCGTTAATCAAATCATATATGTCCGAATCATCTCCATCGGATTGTCCAAATGTATATTTAACCCTAGTTGACCATTGTAAGAACTCACTTATTTCAAAATAAAACCATTGGCCTGCCGCTTCATTAGAGGAAACATGCAAAAATTTATACATAGGATTTTCTTCGTTATCAATCAGACTATAATCTAAGTGAAAGTCATAAAGAGTTGTATCAGCCAAAACATTTTCCAAAAGTCGTTTTGAAGATATACCAACATCACCTGTAGTGACCTTAAGTAAAACAGAAGCATTTTCATTTCTTATAACTATTTTTTTATCAACAACAGGTAGTTTACGGGTATATTCCCCTGAAACAACTTTGCCAAAACATTCAATTATTATTGACTCATCAAGTTCATGCCATTTTTCTAATAACAATTTTTGTTCATTGCTAACTGGCAAGTAAAAATATGCTGTGCTTAAAGGGTCAACTGTTACTTCTTGTTCTAATGTTATATTTTCAACATTTATTACACTCATTAAAACAGGATTACTAATGTTAAATGTGTAATTTTTTGACTCTACTTCATATTTAATTGAATAAATTCCAGGATAAGTTTCAGCATAAGTTATATCAACCTTGTTTGACCCACGCAGAATAATTAAACTTTTATTAAATGAAGAATCGCCAATCATCTCTTTTTCAAATTGTAAATTAATGTCTGCTATTCTATCACTTAACTTATCAATTCCAATATAAATTTTATTGTTAAAATTTTCTCCCATAATAATTTCACAATTTATTCTATTTTTAGTAATCTCTAATTCAGCTGTCTCCAAATCTATTTCATAATTTGAACTATGCGCCCCAACTATCTTACTCTCAATAATCTCTTTAACACCAACATTAGCAAACCCTTTTCCATTTAAATCAGTGTAATCAGCTGAAGTTGTAAATTTAACTATAACTTGTTCGCTTGATGAAACAATACCATGATTTATATTAAGTTGTTCTTCATAACTTAAACTCCCATTATAAGACCTGCTGATACTAATATTTTTAAGCAACCTTTTTGCAATAATAAATTCTTGCTCCCTTACAATTGCATTATATTTACCATGTGCAGGAATTGAAACTTGTGCAATATATTCTCCAGCATTAGTCGGAGCAACATCCGTAAATGAATACACCGAATTTTTGTCCTTATACTTAATAGTTGCTTCCCCATCTTTTGATGTAAAATCGCGACCTTGTACAAGTCCTTGTTGTTGTCCATTATAGGTTCTTGCTTGAATTGTGAATTGCAATTCATTGTCCAAAAGAACATTAGTTTCTTCTCCATTATCAGGTTCATCAATTGTATTTCCAGGAACTTGCTCCACCTTAGGAACGTTGGTTTGTTGTGATTCAGCAGGTGTTTTAGTTTTATCTTTATTACATGCAAAAAGAACAACTAAAGCAGTCGTTATTATAAAAATCACAAATAAAATTTTCAATTTTTTCATAAATATCTCTCCTTTATTCCATTGTATTTCTTTGAGAGAAAAAACAAATATTTCTATATATATTTGGCGTAAATGAATCACAAAAATCACTTAACCAATCACTTTTGTATCAATCTGGCCTCCTTTTCAACTCTTTCTTTAATGTACCACCAAAGTTTTAATTACACTAAATATACAAAAAATAAGACACACTAAAATTTAATCTTAAATCACTATTTTGGCATTTTTTAACATTTATAAATAATGTTGAAAATTATGGGAAAATTAAATATTCTTAAAAATTTACTGTACAGTTTATTAGAGTTCGATACAACACTTAGCTTTTTAATAAGTTATGTGTTGAAATTAACAGACCTATAAAACTAAATTTTACATATCCATATGCGTTAACCCAAATTAATGACAGCATACAAAAGATTTAAAAATTTCTCTTAACAAAAACCTAAATGCATACTGGATTTAGTTTAAAATAAAAACATTGTATTGCTTTTTCATAAAATTTAATAAGCACTTTCTATCGCATTAATGAACAAAGCTAATTCAAATCTTTTTTTCATCATTGCACACGTAATATCATATGGAATATTTATATTTCCTTTATAAATTTGATTGTTGGCCGCACACCCACCAGAACAATAATATTTTGCAAAACAATTTGTACAATCCAATTTATTAACCACAACATTTTTAGAAAACTGTTTTGATACTGCTATATTAAATGACCCTTCATAAACATTTCCTATCTTGCTTTCTTTTATGTTAGTAAATTGATGGCAAGGATAAATATCCCCATTTGTTGCGACAGAAATATATTCGCACCCTGCCCCACACCCTGTCATTCTTTTATGCATGCAAGGTCCATGATTCAAATCAACATAGAAATGAAAAAAGTTATACCAAGTTTCAGGTTGCTTACGACTTTCAAGATATTCATAAGCTAATTTTTCATACTCTTTTTCTATTCTCGGTATATCTTCTTTTGTTATTTCAAGATCTTTAATATCAGTTACTACAGGTTCTAAGGAAATTTGTTTAAATCCATTTAATGCTAAAAATTTTACATCCTCTGCAAAATCAAGGTTGTTTTTTGTAAATGTCCCTCTAACATAATATGACTTTTCTCCTCGTACGCTAGCAAATTTCATAGCATTCTTTAATACTGTTGCATGGGAATCTTTATAGTTTGCTGTTTTTCTCATATTATTATGCACTGTTTGTCTGCCATCAATCGATAAAACTACATTATGCATTTCCTTGTTTAAGTAATTTATTACATCATCCGTTAGAGCTAAGCAATTTGTTGTTAATGTGAAATAAAATGTTTTGTTGAATTCTTTTTCTTTTACTCTTGCATAATCAACAATACCCTTTACAACATTAAAATTCATTAATGGCTCACCACCAAAAAAATCAACCTCCAAATTTCTTCGATTCCCAGATTTTTCTATTAAATAATCAATTGCTTTTTTACCAGTTTCTAAAGACATAATAGAGCGATCACTATTATGATATTTCCCATCGTCAGCAAAGCAATATTTGCATCTCATATTACAGTCTTGACAAATCAAAAGGCACATAGCTTTTAATTCTCCAAAATTTTTATGATCTCTAATTATTGGAGGAGGCGCATTTATTAATTGTTGTATTTCTAAATCATTAAATTCATTTTCAATATCATTTTTTTGCGATGCAGGTATTTTAAAAAAGTCTTTTTGTTCTTCCTGAGTAAGTGTATTTGTATACTTTTTCTTTGCCACAAGAAAAGCGGCAGCATCAACATTCAATAAACTGCCACTCTCTATATCCCAAATAAAATGATATGTTCGCCCTTTATATGGATATTTAAAAAAATGAAGCATTAAATTAAAGGCTTTTTCTCAGGATTATTAATTTTTATATCCTCTTGTTGGCAAGATTGATTCCCTACAGTGCAACTTGTTTTGCAAGCTGATTGACAACTAGATTGGCATTCTCCGCATCCCTTTCCATTCTTTCTAATACTATTTTTTGATATAACGTTAATATGTTTCATTGTAAACCTCCGTTGTATTCATACTTAAATGATTATACTATATTTTTTCTTTACTGCATATAAGTATATAAATATTATCACACTATAATTGACAAAGTATGACCATTTTTTATTAACTGCAAATTATTTTACATATTATCCTTGTTTTATTTTAACAAAAAATAATGCCCTAACTAATCAGGGCATTATTTTTTCAATTATCTAATAATTTATTCGTGGGATTTATCTTCAATAACAACATTTTGATCTTGCGAATTATCCTCTAGAACAAAATTATCATCATCAATATTCTCAATATCAAACATATGTTCTGTACTATCAATAATGCCTAATTTTTCTTCTAATGTTTTTGTTCTGATTTGCAATCTCTCAACTAGTTGTTTTTGCTCTTTAAGATATGCATATAACATTCCACTACCAAAGAACAAAGAACATATAATTAAAAATATTGTTACATTTTTAAATTGCAAAACCAAACTACCTATAAGTAAAATTATTGATCCTAAAGTAGCAAGAATTGGAGCAACATACCCAGTAAACGCATTAGTTACCTCTCCCTTCTTCTTCATAATAAACACTTTCACATAAAGAATAATGTACGATAAATAACTGAAAACTATAGCTATCTCAGAAATATCTCCTCCATTAAACATATTCTTTAATTGTGTAACATAATGTACAACCATATAACCAATTGACAAAACGAAGAAGATTAGTGTGGACTTAAATGAAATTTGATATTCTTCATTAATTTTTCCAATTTTACCACTTTTATCAGAAATCATACCTTTTGATGCAAGTGCTTGTGGCATTCTTATTCCACCTATTACTATTCCATTTACAACTCCTAAAATTGCAAGAACTATAATAAACATTAAGATTTTATTAAATACTTTTATAACAGGTGTGTTGGCTTCAATATTCCCACCACTAAAAATTGCGGCTATTACATAACCTACAGCATTATTACCTGTCAATGCTATTAACTTAGCCCCTAATATCCTATATACACCAGAAACATATAGCGCATAAACTATAAATATTATAATTGGTGCAATTATAAAACCCAATCTCATATTCTTTTTTGGATTTTTTACTTCTGGAGCTATAGAGGTTGCAATAACCCACCCATCATAAGAAAATGCTACTGCTGGTAATGCTGCTAACCAGGCAAATCCTTTAGAGTTGGCCGCCATTCCATCCAATCCTGTAGTAGGATATGAACTCATCACACTTGGTGGAATTTCAGATGCTCCATTATTAAAAAACAATCCAGCTATAGCTATAATAATCAAAGGTAAAACTTTAATTACAGTAGTTATAAATTGAAAATGTCCTCCTAATTTTCTTGATAAAGAATTCCCAGCAATAAAACAAGTTAAATAGGCAAATCCTAGTAAACATGTTTGTATTAACCACTGGTTGCCGGCGGGATTATAATCAAATAAAACAAAAGTATATATTGCAGCCGCCCAAGAAACAACTACACCTAAAGAAGGCAAATACAAAAATGTTTGAAACCAAGCAAACCCTGTTGCAAGTTTATTATTTGTAAATTTTTCATAATAAGAAACAAAACCTCCATTTGATTTCGTCCTAATCGCGAACTCAGAAAGAGTTAAACTTCCAAATATAATACCTATTGCCCCAATTGCTAAAGTTAAAATAGCCTTAGCTAAACTTCCACCAACATTAATTAAAATATCATCTGACTTATAAAAAATTCCTGACCCAACAACAATTCCAACTATCATTGAGATAATCGTAAATAATCCAAATGTCTGTCTTTTCCCATGCTCATTATTATTTTTATTCTTCATGCACATAACTCCTAATTAAAAATAACGCGCAAAGTGTAGCGCGTTATTTTTTATATTTAATCTTACAATAAACTACTTTCTTCTTTTACTTCTACTTCTTTGACTTCTTCTTTCTTGTTTTTCTTTTCAGCTTTCTCTTTAGCCTTTTCTTCTGCTTTTTCCTGAGCCTCGATGTCATCTTGAGTTAATACTTCATCTTTTTTAGTTGTATTTTCCTCTGTAACATTTTTACCATCCACTAATTTTGCAGCAGGTTCTTTACCACTTAAAACTTGATAAATTGCAGATCTATCAATTGTTACTAAAACTTCTTGATCGTTTCTACCAATATTTAAAACAATTGTTCCAGCAGCTTCATCAAATGCTACGATTTCACCTATAAAGCCTCCAATAGTTTTAATCTTCGTGCCAGATTTTAAACTTGCCATCATCTCTTGCTGTTGCTTTTTCCTCTTTCTTTGAGGAATAATTGACATAAAAATCATAGCTACAATCATTACTCCAAGCAATGCAAACATAATTATTTGTTTATTACCAGTTTGAGCTTCTGCCGCAATTAACTTTGTTATATTATTCATTAGTTATTCTCCTTACATTTTTATAAATAATTTTTTAAATCATTCCTAATGATATCATAACTTTTAAAAATAATCATAAACATTTTATATATTTTATAAAATTTTACACATTTGAGGTGAACCCATGAGGTGAACCCAAAAAGTTGGACAATTTCTAATTAACATAATTGACAATGTAAATTTAATAAAAAAACCTCAATTTTTACATGAAAAATGAGGCTCATTAAATCATAAATTATTAAATATTTATTTTTGCGTCGCAGGTCTAATCTTATCAATAACTTCCTTAACATTATTCATATCAATAATGTCACTTTTACCAATGTTTGCAATTGATTTTTGATATATTTTTAAAGCCTGATCGCCTACTTCGCCTGTTACATAAATAATTGTAGCACCACGTTGCCATACACGTTTTGTAATTCCAATATATGCTAAATGGTCAATCGATTTACCATAAGTTAATCTTACCCCATCGGCAGTCTCTATTGAGAAATTGTTATCATGGTCATGTCCACAAAAAACAAATTTACTATGCCCTTTTGCTGCAATACTTTTATAAAAATCATTATACTCTGGAAATAATCCTTTCTTATTATCTGGAGAACTAATTACAATTTCACCAGTTTTTGCTGACTCACCCCAAATTTCTTGAGTATCTCCTCCAAAATATTTTAATTTATTTGCTTCTTCATCATTTTTAACTGATCCATATTTACCGTCTTCTGTAGGAATTCTTTTATTGCCAACTTTTGTCTCCCAAGCAGTTCTATATTCTGGTAGTGGAATATGAATGAACACACTTGATGCAATTCCCGGCGCAGCCAAATTTAAAGCGTCTATTTTCTTTTCATACCACTTGATTTGGTCATTGTGCACAGCATCATATTGAGCAAATGAAAAACCAGCATCATCATGCACAAAATATTTATTTGAATCCATAAATATCAACGAATGCTTAATATTCCCAGTGTCGGAATCTTTAACTAAAATTTGATAATTCCCTTGTGGTTTATCTCCACCTTTTTTTGCTGCAAAATCTGGCCCTGCAATAAATAAACAATATTTTCCACCTGCTGGATTATATGCATTCTCTTCAAGTTTCTTTGAAATTTCAAGTTTACTATGTGTTGCAAAACTTTCAGTATCATGATTACCATAAACAAATGCCCAAGGTATTTTAAACGAATTCATTACTTGTGTAAAAATCTTTAATGCGTGCGCATTATTGATTGATCCACCTTGAACTGGTATTGGGTACAATGCATCACCTGTAACAATAATTAAGTCCGGTTTTTGACTTGTGACTAAGGCTTTAATATCGTCCATCGCACGACCATCTTTACTAATAGCCATAAAGCCCCCACTAAAGTGCAAGTCAGTAAGTTGCAAAATCTTTAAATAAGAATCTTCAGTTATTCCTTCTGGACTCATATTTGATACAAATTTTTTAGTGTATATAGACCAAATATCCTCACCATCAAACTTTTCTTTAACTATTCTTAAACTATCTTCACCTTGTTCTACACGCTCTGAAACTACAGGTTTAATATTGTGTTTTGCCATAACATAAGCTGTACTCACACCAGTCAAATTAATAATGACAAAAAATAAAATTAGAACAAATATGAAAGCAAAAATGCTGGCTATTGCTTTTTTTACTTTTGATTTTTTATGAACTTTCGCTTCTCTTTTATTCATAATACGGCTCCATAATAATTAACTCACTCAATTTTAACATTAAAGTATATTTTTAACAAGATTGGTATTTATATATTTATTACAAGATTGGGTCAAACTTATTTTCATATATAACTTCTCCATTTTAAAAAAATCTTTTTTCTTGCTTAATTTTGAATAAAAATAGATAATTAACTTATGATGAAAAACAAAAGAGAAAATAGAGGCCTATTAATTGCTGCAATATCGTTAATTGTAAATTTGGGATTAGCAATAACAAAATTGCTTATTTCAACTTATACAAGAAGTATTATGATTTTAGGCGATAGTTATAACAACTTTGGCGATGCTATATCTAACGTAGGTCACTTATATAGTTTTAAAAAATCTTCGTCAAAACCAACAAAACGCCACCCTTTCGGATACGGGAAAGTTGAATATATTTTTACAATTTTAACAGCTTTTTTAGTTGTCCTAATCGGAATATTTTTTATACGTGATGCCTCGGAAAGATTTTTTATCCCTATATCCATTACTTACAGACAACGTTGGTTTTATATTCTTTTAGTGACCGCAATTATAAAATTCGGTTTAGCATTTTTCTATCATTCGCAAAATTTAAAACTACTATCACCTGTTGTTAAAGCAATGACATATGACGCCATTCAAGATGGCTTCATTTCTTTAATTACTGCATTTTCTTATAAATGGTCATATCTTTCTTCATTCCCTCTAGATGCCATTTTAGCCATGGTTTTAGCAAGTTATATGATCATACAAGCTATAATATTAATTGCAGAAATGATTAGGCATGTAATAGGTGATAATGCAACATCGACATTATCATATGTTTATAAAAATTTAACTTGTTACACAAATATAAAGTACTTTAATGACATTAAAATTCATCAGTACTCTAAAGATATAACTTATGTAACAGCAACCATTTTTATAGATAAAGAAAAAAGCACTGATTCAATTTATAACGAAATTAATCAATTAAAGAAATTTTTTAAAATAGAAAAAAATATTAATTTTTATGCAAATACAGTATTTGATAATTCAAATATTAACACTTTAGATGTGCAAAATATCCAACAAATTCTTGCCTTAAACAATCTTTTTTATGATGTAAAAATTGAAAATGAAATTGTAATCATTGAGGCCGAAATCAATGACATCGATAAAAAGAAAGATCCTGAAGAACTTTTAAAAGAAAACAATACTCATATTAATTTTGAAGTTCGATATTACAAATGAAATCTGCATAATAAAAAGTTAGGAATCCTAACTTTTTATTGCAAAATTTAGCTACTCTTCTTTTTTCTCAATTATTAAATTATTGCTAGGCTTTAACTTATTTTGGCTTTGCGCCCAATAATACACATAATCTAATCTCTCATTTGTTTTTAATAATTGTTGATTATTGTTAGTTTTTAATTGTTTTAATGTTTCTTTAAACAAAACTGCTTTATCAAAACTTCCGTCGCTATCTTGCATAGCAAGAACTTCTCTCATTACCTCTAATATTTCTTCCTTAGCTATATCGAATAAATTTCTATCTCCACCAATTCTAAAGTAATTCATTTCCTTTAACGAATTTTCTGGCCAGTAAAAGTATTGATTTTGGTCATTAGTTGTTCTTAATATAAAATTCTTTAAGGTATCATTGATTGCCTGTTTTGCTTTTTGACTCATTTGTTTTATATTTGATCTTTCTTTAATTTTTTCAACAACTTTATCATATGATATTGGTCCTTCTACATTAAATAAATTATTCAAATACGATATTATTTCAGATGAAAATCCTTTTTCGCTATTATACATAATCCTATCATATGTATTGTAATCTTGATATTTTATCTTGTTGTACTCAAATTTAATTTTAGCCCCTTTTTTAATTCTAGGGTTAATAATTACTTCTTCTTTTTCAAATGGTTTTGATAATGCCTTTATGATTTTTTCGATCGTACGTTTTTTATCTTTATAATACTCAAGAGTATATATATTGATTACTTTCCAATCTAAAGTATTTAAAACATTATCTTGAACATATAATTTATCTCTATTTGTTATATTTTGTTCTTTAAAGTTTTTATCAAGAATAATACCTAGTGCATAACTTGTTTGTTTATCATTTAAGATCGCTAAATCAACTTTAAAATTGCTTTTTCCGACATTTGCGTGCACTACATATCCTTTTTTCTCTAAATCATTTTTAATATGTTTTACAATAATTTTATTTGTTTCTTCACCTGCATAATTGTTTTCATAACTACTATCTTCCGCATATTGGATAAAATGTTTAAGTGTTAATTGACCTTTGTTTTTAATAAAATTATCACTCATAAAATCAATGCTTCTTAAAGTAGAAATTACAATCATTTTCTCCTTACTTCTACTAACCGCAACATTTAATCTTCTCTGTCCATTTTCTCTAACAATAGGCCCATTAACAATTGCCATTCCAGCAGCATTCTTTGTAAAACCAATCGATAAAATAATAATATCTCTTTCATCTCCTTGAACACTTTCTAAAGACTTAACAAACCAAGGCTCTTGAGTTTTTAATTCTGCTGCGATTATATCCTCGTGCAATTTTTTGTCACGGCTTAACATATTCATTATTGCTTCATAAACTGCTTCCTTCTGTGTTACATTAAACACAATAATCCCCACAGATTTATCCTTTGTTCTCTTATTTTGATAAATTGATTTAAATGTCTGTAATATTTCATCAATTTCTTCTTCTGATATAGCAGAATTTTTCTTTCTTTCCTTTATATCCACATATTTAAACTCTACGCGGTTTGTCGATATATCTTTTGATGGGAATGTATATAATTGTTTGTTATAAAAATTCTCATTAGAAAATTGAATTAATGATTCATGTCTACTTCTATAGTGATATGACAATTTAATTCTTGGCATATCAATACTTAAGCACTCATCTAAAAGTGATGTTGCATCATCATATTGAATATCTTCATCCTCGACCTCAAGCCCTGCTGTAAAATACGCAGAAGGTGGCATTTGCTCCGGATCTCCTGCGACTATTAATGACTTCCCTCTTGCAATAGCTCCGATAGCTTCATACGTAGGAATTTGTGACGCCTCATCAAAAATTACAATATCAAACTTTGAAACGTGATTTTTATTTGCCGTATCTACAGATAAGTATTGCGCAGCGCTCATTGGGGACATCAAGAAGCAAGGGAAATATTTTTTAATTAAACCATCATAGTCTATTAATGTTTCTCTAATTGTTACTCCTCTCCCACCATTAGAAATTGATTTCTTTAATCTCCCTATTGGCGAAGTTACAGCGTAATCTTTATCGTTATGATTTAATGATGCACTTAATTTTGCAGAGACCATTTCAATAACTAAATTATTGTACTCATTTATCAAATCTTTATATTTCCTTATCTCAAGCTCAAATGATGAAGGATTAAAATAATTAATATCTGAATCTTTAAAATATAATTTTAAATATCCTAATGCACATGAATATTCAAAAATTTCTTTAAAATATCTATAGTTGAATTCATTTCTTGCTATAGCGTTTAAAAATTGATCTAACCCGATCTCTTCCATATCGTCACGTTGCCTATTTAAGTTAACAATATCAACCAATTGTGAAAAATTATCTGGATTTGAAATATATGTTACAAATTCAAGTTGCTTTCCAATTTCATCATCGAGCCCTTTATATATTGAATAGTCAAAACAATACTTTTCCTCTAACTTCTTACTTTCTTGGTTGTATTGCTTAAATTTTCCTTCAAATACTGAAAAAACTGTTTTTAAAGATTTGCTTTTTTGTTCATAAATATCAATAAACATAGTCAAAATCTTCATAAAGTTTGACCCGTTCGATAACGCTTTAACATTGCTTATGAAACTTCTTGTTGCATAATATGACTCCATTATTTGATGCAAGTTATCGATCTCATTAATAAAGGCATCACCTAAAATATTATTTAATTCTCCAGATAGTTTGATCATTTCTTCTGTCAAAGCTTTGTATTTTTCAATATCTTCAAAATACATCCTCATATTTTTATAATCATACTTTGCCCCTCTGATTGATACCCTCTTTAAAGCTTTTTTGCATTTCCTTCTAGCCTTAAATTTATTTGAAAAACCTTCTGCTTTTTCATACTCATCCAGCAAAGCAAACTCTGCAAACGAGGTAATTTTACCAAAATTAAATTTATTTTTATATTTAACTCTTAAATCATATAACTTTTGTGCTTGATTAAATAATTCAATGTTATTATCTGTCGTATCTTCCGAAATAAAATTAGATAAGGTTGATATATATAAATTTCGATTAAAGCAAATATCTAAAATTGATAATATTTGCATAATATTCGAATTTGTATAAGCAAAACTAATTGGTAAAATACTCATTAAATCATTACTAATACTCAAAATATCATTAAGTTTTGCTTTAAGTTTTACGAACTCTTCTACAACTTCATCTTTATCTGTAACATTAAGTTCTTTTAACTTTACAATCTTTAATGGATTATGTGCATAATCAACTATATTGTTAGTAGATGCAATATATGTATCTATTAATTCGTATATCCTTTTTTCTTTTTCCTCGTCTAATGATTTTAAATAATCAGCTGATAATTTAATAAAGAACTTATAATTTTTTAAATTTTCGTGCTTATCAATTGATTCATTTAATGAATAGAGATATTTGTGCGTGTGCATTTTGTCTAAAATACTTGCTATACTATTTCTTTTTGCAACTATTTCTTGACACTTTGCTTCAAAGGTTCTTGGAGTCCTAACAGCACCAAGATCCATTGATTCGCCAAGTCTTGCAAAAAAATCAGTTTTATTAGCTTTGTTAGAGTGTAACTCCAAGCAAAATCTCCCCAACATTATTTTATTTAATCTGTCTGCAACGACATCCAATGCTGCCTTTTTTTCCGCAACAAAAAGTACTGTTTTCCCATGATAGAATGCGTTAACAATCATGTTAACTATAGTTTGGGACTTCCCTGTTCCTGGCGGTCCGTCAAGAATGAATGATTTACCTTTTGCGCATTCCATTATTGCTTTTAACTGTGTTGAGTCGTATGAAATAGGAGCTGCAAAATTGGCATATTTTTCTTCATCTTCAATATTTTTCTTATTATCAATCACATCATCTAAAACATTTTTATTTTCAAGAATTGATTGAACTATTTTATTTTTCTTTAACTGTGCTTTATGATCTCTTAAATCTCTCCACATTATATAATGTGAAAAAGTTAAATTGGCGATAAACGCAACTTTTTCATCTAGTTGAATATCTTCCGTATTGTTTTCTTTAAATAACTTAACGAAATCAATATATTTAAACTCCGGTCCCAAATGATAAAGTTTTTCAAAATCAAAATCAGGATTATCTAATTTGTAGTATTCAAAAAAGGTTTGATTTATCATTAAATCGTCATAATCATAATTTATTGTAAAATATTGCCCAACTTTATCTTTTGATATCTTAATTGGTAAAACCATAAATGGAGCCGTTCCTCTTTCCTTCTTCCTTGTCTTTTTGTAATTTAAAAGTCCAAGACAAAGATATAAAGTCGGAGCACCTGTCTCCTCCATTGCAGAATTTGATTTTTTTATCAAAGTTCTTAATGTTTTATCTAACCCTAAAACAAATAATTCATTATTCTTTAATTTAACACCTGTTATATCTGTAGTCTTAATATTATATTTGGCAAAATCTTTTTCTAAAAGTAAATTAGCTCCCTTGTCTAGTTGATCATAACTACTCAATAATTTAATGCTACTTCTAAACTCTATATCTTCATCCACTCTATGATTACTAATAACACGAACACAATTAGACAATTTTAAATCAAAGCAAACAAGCGGATTCCTTTCCGATAAATCTAATAACTTCTTTTCCCAGAACATAAATCTATCTCTTTCTGTTTCATCCACTATGTCAACATATTTAGTTTTTAAAACAGAATTAAGCTTTTCATTTTGTTTTTCTGTTTCTTCAATCTCTCGTGATAATACAAAGCTATCCGCCTCTTTAGTAATAGCCGCAAAAACTCCTGCTTTTAAGCTGTTAATATCTAAGGCTGCAAACGATGAATCTCCAAGATAGGATGACATTTTTACATATGGAATCGAAATGGATTCTTCAAACGATATTCTCGAATCTTTTCCAATACCACTGCAATCAATAAATACTATTTTAGATAGTGGGTCACTAGCAAAGTTATATACAACACCTATCTTGCTTTCAACACCATTAGTAAATGTTTGTTCGTCATCAGTAAAAAATCCTGCAAAAAATTCATTTTCTACCATCATTAAAACTGAATGGTATCCTATCTCTTCTAGGCAAGCACAAAAAAGCAGCGTTAAATCCATTTGAGTTGCCTTTCTGTCTCTTAATACCTCATCAGGCATTCTTATTTTTTGATATTGACCTATAACTTTCTTTTGCTTGTTGTATTCTTTAAAATAACCACCATTACTCTCAAATGAAATATCATAATCCCTTAAAGACTTGAAAATTGCTTCTGCTTCTTTAAGCATTTTCTCTTTAATTTTACCCGTTTTAATTTTATAAGTTTGAAAAGACTTATTTGATAAATATTGTAAAGAAGTTTTTAACACATCTTCTGCGTTTTGTTTCTTTATGCCAACTAATTTTGCAAATAAACGTGGATCCTCTTTTATTTCAGATGAAATTTGATTTATTGGCAAAACCCTAAATTTATATTCTTGTGAATATAAAATTTCTTTTTCTTTATTTTTTACTAATACTGTTAAAATACAATTTTCACTTTCTAATAAATTCTTAAGTAAATCTACATCAACTTTTAAAAATGGTACTCTAAGCGATACTAATTCTCCAGATCCAATATTATTGAGCAACAATTTAGACATAGAGAAAATGTCATTATTAAACTCAAAATCAATTGTTAAATCCCTATAGTTATCTTCTGTTGTATTACTTATTAGGATTGATTGTACTAATGAATAGTATGTTGAAAATGTATCATCCTTCAATTTCATTAAACTATCTGCATGATACTCAATATATGAAAACTCTTTCTTGCCCTTTATTACTAATTTAAATTTTTTGTCCATCTTGCCCCCAATAATAAAGTTACATTAATAATATTAACATACACAAATCTAAAATTAAACAAAGTATGACAAGAAGTATATATTTATTAATTATAAGAACAACAAAAAGAACAAAGAAAAATAGATTTTTATCCTTGCCATGTAAAAATTGATTTGTTATAATATTTTCGTTGTGCTTTGGGAGTTTAGCTCAGCTGGGAGAGCATCTGCCTTACAAGCAGGGGGTCATAGGTTCGAGCCCTATAACTCCCACCAATTCACAACAAATATGGCACCATAGCCAAGCGGTAAGGCACGGCTCTGCAAAAGCTTGATCCCCAGTTCAAATCTGGGTGGTGCCTCCATTTTATGCCGGAGTGGCGAAATAGGCAGACGCACAGGACTTAAAATCCTGGGACTCTAACAGGTCGTATCGGTTCAAGTCCGATCTTCGGCACCAATAAAACAAATTGCACAAAATAGACTAAAAACGCTATAAATTGTGCAATTTTTTTATATTTTAAATCACCGTGACCATTGGGAGGGAGATTGTCGAGTCCAGCTTCTTACAAAAGTTTTGGTGTCTCCTTAAGAACCATAAACGCATCTCTTCTTTGTGCACCGCCTCTCTTTTTTCTTCTGAATACATCTTTGACACCCCCCTCAAACGAAATCTCTAAAGAGTTTTGATATCACTGCCGTTTTGATTTAAATTATCATTAAGAGAGCCAGTCAGACTCCTTCCTTAAGATTGCATCATATGGGATTGCTGATAGCTCCCTTTTTTATACTCAAAATCTATTTTCTTAACTTTTACTATATCGTAAAGTTCTAATTCACCTCTACTAGTTTTACCTGCAATTACATCCGCATTATATTTTCATCAAGAACATCTAAATTCACATTGCCTCTTGCAATTTATATAAAGTTATTATTTCTTTTATGCGCAAAATCATCATAAACATAATTATTAGATGCCTTTAGCAACTCATCTACATTATCAACTAAACAAATTTTATCATGCAATCTAAACGATTATATTCCTTGATATACTAGCATATTAAGTAAATTTTTCAGCCTTTACATAAGATGAGACAAAATATTTTTATAAATCTATGATTGATTCATTGAGCAAAAAGTCCTCTACTCCAATGTATAAAATACCATCATTATCATGTTTAGGAATAATGTGCTTTCTCACAATCACAATCTTTTTAAATGAATCATCTATTTTCTTAAGTGATACCGTTTCTTGCTCTCTTTTCTCTATACTGTCTAAATTTAAAGCTGACTGAATATAGTACCTTTGATGTCCTTTGTTTATAACAAAATCAACTTCAAGCTGGATCTTTTTTCTATTTCCATCTTTCTTAAAATCATGTTCAACAACACCTACATCTATATTGTATCCTCTACGAAGCAATTCGTTATAGATGATGTTTTCCATAATATGCGTGTCTTCTACTTGCCTAAAATTTAATCTTGCATTTCTAAGTCCTATATCCGCAAAATAATATTTAAGTGGCGTTGAGAAATACCTTGATCCCTTAACATCATATCTATTAGCATGGTATATAATGTATGCCTCCTCAAAGAAACTAAGATATTTGGAAATTGTATTAGAAGATATTTTTATCTGCTTCTCTGACAAAAATCTTCTTGCAAGTTTAGTCGGATTAGTTAGTGAGCCAACGGTGGAAGATATGAAGTCAAGCAGTAATTCGATTATTTCCTTCTCATTTTGTATGTTGTTTCTTTCAAGAATATCCCTTATATATGTTTCTTGAAATAAGTCCTTCAAATATTGATTTTTTTCCTCATCAGTTTTTAAACTATAAATATATGGCATACCTCCATATACGGTATAATGCTCAAAAGCTACCTCTTTGTTTTCATGCAAATTGTAAACCTCTGCAAATGATAGAGGGTTTACATGTATCTCATCGCCACGATCTCTAAACTGCGTTAACACATCAAATGAAAGCATTTTGGAATTACTCCCTGTCACATAAATATCTAAATTGCTACATTTCATAAGTCCTAGTAACGCATCAACAAAGGTTACACTCTTTTTTTTGCCGTCAATATAAGGATTGCTTACAGATTCAGATAGTTGAATTTCATCAATAAAAATGTAATATGTCTGGTTTCTATCTTTAGTTTTTTCTTTGATGTACTCATTCAATCTAAACGGATTTCTATATTCAAGATTATCTATTTCGTCTAGCGCAATCGAAATAATTTGGCTTTCTTTGACACCTTCTGACAATAGGTACTTTTTGTACAAATTAAATAACAGATATGATTTCCCGCACCTTCTTATCCCCGTAATAATCTTTATCCTACCATTTTTTCTTTTATCTATAAGTTTCTTTAAATAATAATCTCGTTCAATTTTCATATAGTTACCTCACAGAAAAATTTAGGTGGAATTCCGCCTTTTTATTTCAAGTTTATTTTATCATGAATCGGCAAACTGTTCAATGACAGATAAAAAATTTAGGTGGAATTCCGCCTTTTTATTTCGAGTTTTGTAATTTCTTCACTAGGTAAAAATGAAGTTAGGATTTCGGTTTTGTTCTTAAACTTTATTTCAAAATATATGAAAGAATCTAACCACAATAAAAACTTAAAACCTAATCAAATTAACTTTTGCGTCAAGTAATTTTCGATAGTATAGTTGGTTTTATTCAACAAATGTATTTTCTTCTATTTTCTCAATTTTTGCTTGTCCAATGTTTGAAATTGTAATTTCTATACTGTCAATTCGTTCTTCTGAAGTTTTATAAACAATATTTATCTTAATCGTTTTTTGAACCTCTTGCATTGTAAATGAATTTAAATTTTGAATATTTAATACTGTTTCAACTTTTTTGAAAACTTCTTTTCTTAAAAAATATGTCAATTCCTCAGCAACATAGTTATAGTTATTGATTTTAAAAATATTATTTTGCAATAAAAGTTCAACTATGTCATTAAAATATTCTTTTGGATTAACTGTTTTTTGTTCTAACATGTTCCCTTGATAAAACTTTGTATAATTAGCAGAATCACCATTTACAACAAAATATTCCAAATATTGATCATTATAGAAGAGATATTCATTTTTAACTCTTGTGAATTTTTCTGGTTTGGGTAATGACGAATAATATATGGACACGTCATAATTTTTATTTTTAACTTCTTCTAATAAATCAAACCGTTTTGTCGGCTGACAAGAATAGAATGATAATAAAACCATTACTATTGCTACTAAAACTATAATTCTTTTAGTCAAGTTTAACTTTTTCATTATTATTCATATTTTTGTATTTTTCTTTTGGCGCAAGACCTTCTCTTTTTTCTAAAACAGAAAATACATCTTGAGGTTCTATATTACAATTTTTCATTAATACTGCCACATGAAAAAATAGATCACCTATTTCTTCAGCCAATTCTTCTTTTTTATTTCCTATTGCTGCAATAACTGCTTCAGTAGATTCTTCACCCACTTTTTTACATATTTTTTCAACACCCTTGGTTAAAAGATAATTAGTATAAGAACCTTCCTTAGGATGAGCTGCTCTATCATTGATAGTATCAATAACATTAAAAAGAACCTTATAATCAGAATATGTATCCAAACAAACTAAGGATCTATAAAAACAAGTTCTATTGTTTGTGTGACAAGCTGCACCAACCTGATCTATGATATAAATTAACGAATCACCATCGCAATCATACAAAATTTCATAAACTTTTTGAACATGATTAGATTCTTCGCCTTTCTTCCAAATTTTATTTCTAGATCTACTAAAATAATGCGCAAAACCTGTATCTATTGTCATTTGTAATGCTTCTTTGTTCGCATATGCTTGCATTAAAATTTCACCATTATTTTTATCTTGTGCTATTACTGGAATCAATCCATTTATATCAAATTTTAATTCATCAAACATCATTAAATCCTCACAACTATATTATTTTTAACCAAATAATCCTTCAACTCTTTTATATCCAGTTCTCTAAAATGGAATAATGAGGCAGCCAATGCTGCGTCACAATTTGTTTTTGAAAAAACTTCTAAGAAATCTTCTTTTTTCCCTGCCCCGCCAGACGCAATTATCGGAATGGACAATTCTCTAGATAAAATGTTAGTAATTTCAATATCATATCCAGATTTAGTCCCATCTTTATCCATACTAGTTAAAAGTATTTCTCCGGCACCTAATTTCTCTACTGTTTTCGCCCATTCAATAGCATTTAACCCAGTATTAACTTTTCCACCATTGATAAAAACTTTATATTTATCATCAATTTTTTTAACAT
Organism: Bacillota bacterium; assembly: GCA_023396095.1. GTDB lineage: Bacteria > Bacillota > Clostridia > Christensenellales > UBA3700 > JAEWXG01. The sequence goes on from JAEWXG010000027.1 coordinate 61,189, forward strand.
CGATTGCAACAACAATGCATTGTGACCCAAACAAATCGGCTCCCTGCTTTATTAACTCAGGATCTTTTACTGCGCTTGAATTTATAGAAATTTTATCAGCACCCGCATATAAAATTTTTTTCATATCACTAGTTGATGAAATTCCTCCACCAATTGTCAATGGAATGAAGACCTCTTTTGCCGCCCTCGAAACAACATCAATCATAGCTAAACGCCCTTCATCTGTTGCACTAATATCAAGGAAAACTATTTCGTCTGCTCTAGAGTTATTGTATGCTTTAGCAATCTCAACCGGATCTCCTGCATCAGTTAAATTAACAAAATTTACACCTTTTACAACTCTACCGTTTTTAATATCCAAACAAGGAATAATTCTCTTCGCTAACATTAATCCTCCAATTGTAAAGCCTCTTTTATATCGATCGTCCCATTATAATATGCTTTACCAATTATGCATCCAAAAATATCCATTTTTTTTGCATTTTTAATATCATCAATATCCTTCAATCCTCCAGAAGCAATAACCTCAATCGAAAAATCTTTTTGCAATTTAGATGTTCTTTCTAAATTCATCCCTGAAAGCGTTCCATCTCTACTAATATCTGTATATATGTATCGTTGAATGCCAATATTTTTTAATCTTTCGACTATGTCATTTAGAAAAATCTGCGAGTTATTATTCCACCCTTGCGTCATTATATATTCACCGTTTGCATCTATCCCGGCAACTATTCTATTTGACCCAAACTCTTCAACAGCTTTTTTAACTAAATCGATATTAGTAACACATAATGTCCCTAAAACAATTTTATTAACATTTAAATCATTTAAATAATACTGTATTTTTTCGTAAGACTTTATTCCTCCACCAACTTGCAATTCTAAGTTTAATTCTTTACGCATTGCTTTTATTAAATCATAGTTAACAGTAACATCGCCAAATGCCCCATCTAAATCAACAATATGAAGCCTTTTTGCGCCACTTTCTTTATGTGACACAGCAATATCGATGGCATTTCCATAAATTGTTTTTTTGTTTCTATCGCCATGAATTAATCTAACTGCTTCATTATTTAATAAATCAATGGAAGGAAAAATAATCACTATACTACCTCGCAAAAATTCTTCAATAATCTTAAACCGCTATTCCCACTTTTTTCAGGATGAAACTGCACTCCAAAAACATTTTCTTTTTCAATCGCTGAGACAAACTTTATCCCATATTCAGTCTTTCCAATAGCCGCATCTTTTGATATTGCGTAATAACTATGTACAAAATAGAAATTCAAATCTTCTATATCTTGCAATAATTTGTTTTGTTTCAAAATTTCAACTTGATTCCATCCTACGTGTGGCACTTTGTATGGAATATTTGTGAATGGTTGTATTTCTCCCTTAATAATTGATAGCCCTTGTGTTTCACCATTTTCATATCCCTTTTGATATAACATTTGCATTCCAAGACAAATACCTAAAAGTGGCTTCCCTTTTTTTGTTTCTTCTTTAATTACTGATAGTAAGGAAGTCTGCAAATTCTGCATCCCCTTAGCAAATGACCCTACGCCAGGTAATATGATATGTGTTGCGTTTCTTATTTCACTTGTATCATAAGTAATAACATTATCCACCCCGATACTAAATAAGGCATTAGACACACTACTTACATTACCAAGTCCATAATTTATAATGGCAACTTTTTTTTGCATTTAAAGAACCCCTTTAGAAGATGGTAAACGATCTGACGTTATTTTTACTGCCATAGAAAGCGCTCTCGAAAAAGCTTTAAATATAGCTTCAATAACGTGGTGGTTGTTTTTCCCATACTTTAAATTAATGTGCAATGTCATACCTGCATTAAATGCTACGGCTTGAAAAAATTCATTAGCAAGCTCGTTATCAAATTCTCCTGTTTTCCCGTTTAAATCAACATTAAAAACAAAAAATGGTCTACCCGACAAATCTAAAACAACTTCTGCAAGTGTTTCGTCCATAGGCAATAGCATACTGCCATATCTATTAATCCCAACTTTATCTCCCAATGCTTCTTTAATGGTTTTTCCTAAAACAATACCTATATCTTCTACTGAATGATGGAAATCAACGTTAATATCACCTTTGCATTCTACATTTAAATCAAAGCTACCATGTACAGCAAATAATTCTAACATATGATCTAAAAAGCCAATTCCTGTGTTAATTGTATTTTTACCGGTCCCATCTAAATTAAGGTAAATCTTAATATCTGTTTCTTTTGTCGTTCTTTTAATAGTTGATTCTCTCATTATTCCTCCCTTACAACTGCAGAAAAAGCATGTGAATATAGCCCTTCCGATTCAGCCAATAATTTAATATCGCTCTTTACTCCGTTAAATGCATCTTGATTATATTCAATCAAACTAATACGCTTTAAAAATGTCGAAATTGATAAAACAGAAGAAAATTTTGCAGCTCCTGATGTTGGCAAGCAATGTGATGGTCCAGCAATATAGTCACCTACAACTTCTGGTGAATATGGGCCTACAAAAATTGCCCCAGCATTGTTAATCTGTCTAATAGCATTAGGTATTTCTTCGGATGATATTAGTAATTCAAGATGTTCTGGTGCTATTAAATTAGACATTGAAATTGCCTCTGAAATATTATTTACAATAATGAATGCTCCATTATTAGTTAATGACTTTTTAATAATTTCATAACGTTTCGAATTATTTTTAGCATACTCGTTAATATATTTATTAATTTCTAACAAAATTTTTTCATTTGTCGTTACTAAATATGATGCCGCATTTTCATCATGTTCGGCTTGCGCCAACATATCGGCTGCAATAAACTTTGGATTTGCTGTTTCATCGGCAATGATTAAAACTTCAGATGGCCCAGCAACCATATCTATACCTACGTCACCATAAATTTGCTTTTTTGCTTGTGCTACATACATATTACCAGGGCCAACTATCATATTTACTTTCTCAACAGATTTTGTGCCATATGCAAGTGCAGCAACAGCATGAGCCCCGCCCATTACATAAATTTTCTTTATTCCAGCTATCTTTGCCGCAAGCAAAATTAATGGGTTATCTAGATTTGGAGTGCACATAACTATCTCTTTAACATTAGCAACTTGTGCAGGAATTGCACACATTAGCACAGTTGAAGGGTATGATGCCTTTCCTCCTGGCACATAAACTGCAACTTTATCAACAGGAACATATTTCCATCCAAGTTTTGCACCATTAGAAATAGAAACTGTTGCCTTATGATCTTCTATAATTTGGAATGTATGATATTCTCTAATTTTTTTTGCTGCTTTTTTTAACGACTTTTCAAGATTTTTGTCTATGTTAGAATTTTGAATAATTTCATCAATATCTTTTTCATCCAAAATAAACTTTGAATCTTGTGCCAACTTGTCAAATTTTTCTCTATATTCAAAAAGAGTTTTGTCACCTTTATCTCTCACATCTTGAATTATATTTTTCACATCAAGAGCTACTTTTGAAGAACAAATTTGTCTTGAAATAAATATTGGTGAAATATCATCTTTGTTGTAATAATATTTTTTAACAACTATTTCTTCCATAACTATATATTTTCCTTAATTAAATTTACAATTTTTAAAATGTTTTCTTTTGTTTTCAAGCTTACTTTATTGCAAATCAATCTTGCACTAACATCATATATTTCTTCTAAAACAACCAAATCGTTTTCCTTTAATGTCTTGCCAGATTCAACAATATCAAAAATGACATCTGAAAGCCCCATGATTGGTGCGATCTCTATTGACCCATTTAATTTAATTATTTCGATATTTTGATTCCTTGCATTAAAAATTTTTTTAGCAGTATTTGAATATTTAGTCGCAACTCTTAAATTAGTTGCCTTATTATTAACAATCGTATCTGGATACCCAGCAATACACAACTTACACTTCCCAAATTTTAAATCAAGTAATTCATAAACCTGTTTATCTTCTTCCAATAAAGTATCTTTTCCACATACGCCAATATCTGCAATACCATATTCAACATACGTTGGAACATCAGTTGGCTTCACAAACATAAATGAAAGTTTATAATCTTCAATATCAAAAATCAATTTTCTTGATGGCTCCAAAACGCTAGAACATTTTATACCACTTTTTTCTAAAAGTTCTACAGTTTTTTCAGCCAATCTCCCCTTTGCTAGCGCTACAACAATTCTGTTGGATAAATTAATTTTTGACGACATGCTACTACCCCTTAACTTTAAGAACATTATTATCTTTAGTTAAATAAATATATTCTTCTGCATCAATTAGACTTTTCGATTCTTGCTTAAACTGTTCATAATTTTCAATATATGTATCAAAAACACTTTTACCTGTTTTGTTAATAATATCGTCAATAAATTTTGATGCCTCGTCAATTACTTCCTCATCATATCCAATTGCTATATCAACTTGCTTAATTGCTGGAAGTTGATTTAACTTACTTAAAACAGTAAGCAATCTATCTACACCAAATGCAGCACCAAATGCATTAATATTATTTCCGAATGTATTTTTGCATAAACTATCATATCTTCCACCAGCTAAAAATGAAGCGCCATAATCTTTTGTCATACCTTTAAAAATTACGCCAGTGTAATAATCAAACGCACTAACTAAACCAAAGTCAAAAACTATGTATTTAGATAATCCCAATTTTTCAAAATATTTATACAATAGTTCAAGACGATTAATTGCCTCTATAGCTTCATTATTAATTGCAAGATCTTTTGCTTTTTTAAATATATTTTTATCACCAAACATTGTAGGGATAGCTAATATAAATTCCTTTTCTGTTTTATTAAGTTTTAAACTATCACAAATAGTCTCAAGTGAAGTTAAATCTTTCTTTTGTAAAGCTTCTTTTAATAAAAGGCATTCGTTGTTTTTAATATTTAATATTTTAAAAAATGCATTAACATATTCAACATTCCCTATTTCAATAACAAAATCTTTTATACCTAGCAAATTAATACTTTCAATGCACAATTTAATAACTTCCGCATCTATTCTATAATCACCTAACCCAAACACTTCTATTCCCGTTTGTGTAAACTCTCTTAATTCATTTAACTTATTATCAAAATTAAAAGCGCGCCCTTTATACGTCAAGCGTATTAAAGGTTTTTCATCCAGTTTTGTTGATACAACTCTAGAAATCCCAGATGTCATATCTGGTCTAAGTGCTAATATACTTCCATCGCTATCAATAAATTTAAATAACTTATTTGAATCGATAATTGGCTGATCTCCATTAAACATTGAATAGTATTCAATAGTTGGTGTTTCTATTAATGAATATCCTTTAAGCATAAAATTATTGACAAGTATCTCTTCAATTTTATTCTTGTAATATGCTTCTGATGATATATAATCTAAAAGTCCATTTGCCGTTTTATATCCAGACATTTTATCCTCTTAATATAGTTCTCTGATCTTTAAGTTCCCACCAGTAATCAAAACCATCTTTAACGCAGGTAGAGAATATGATTGCAATCTTACATCAAGAGGTTTTGTTAATTCACCTTTTGCGTGTAACTCAACAAATGTAACATCAGAATCAATAAGTTTTCTGCTTTTTAAACTTGTTAAAGTAACACTCTCGTAAGGTTTATATGCTTCTTCTAAGTCACCTGTATTAACTATTGCTACTTTCTTCTCATATTGAGAAATATTAATATTAACAACCTCTTTATTTTGACTTGCAAGTTTTTCTGCTAACTCGTCACTAATATAATTTGCTGTTTCATTAGCTCCAACTTGTCCAACAATAATGTCTTCACAGTTTTCTCTAACCAATGTTGAAAAATGTAATGGCCCATTATATTCTGAATAATCTTTTGCAATATATCTTTTTGATTTTTCTACAAAAATTTTATCCATTAAAATACCGAATAGAACTCCTGCATTTTTCACACCTCTTTCAGATTTCACTTTAACTGTCATTGGTACTTCTTGATAAGCTTTTCTGTCTCCTTCATTAACTTGGAAATATTTATAATAGTTAAATTCATCTGGATTTAAATTTATATGCAATTTAATAATTTTTCCGTTAATGGTAATCTTTGCTAGCAAGTCTCCTCTATACTTAAATGACTCACAAGAATGTGAAATTCTTGAACGTACACCTTTATAACTTAAAAATTCATTCTTAAGTTCTGAATATAAATCTCTTTGTTTTTTATCTAATACTGAGAATTTTGTTAAGAAATGTCTCTTTATAGCCTCTCTCTTTAGTTTTCCAGATCCAACCATTGCAACTGCAGAAGTATCAAAATCCTCTTCTTCCTCTTGAACTTCTTCATTAACAACTTCTTCCTCTTCTTCTTCCTCTTCTTCCTCTTCTAAATTTACAAAAATTGGAGCAAAATATACATCGTCGTGTCTAAACATCCCAGAAATAAATTTCGTTTTATTTGGATGAGTTTCAATAGGCGCATCATCTAGTTTTTCTTCTTCATTTAATTCTTCTATAACAACTGGCTCTTCTACCACTTCCTCTTTTACTATCTCGTCTTCAACAAGTGGCTCATCTTCTTTTTCTTGTAAAATCTCTTCTTTTGTAACTTCTTCATCAGCAATATTTACCGGTTCAATATTTATAACTTCACTATCATCTTTTTCTTGATTCTTTTTATAAATTTTTTCAGCATCAGCTTTATTCTCTAAAATTTCAGCTTTATTTTTCGCCTTTTTACGATGAAAAATCAAAACAAATATTAGCGTAAAAATAAAAACTATTAACAAAACAGGTAAAACAAATTTTAAAATTGCAAAAACACTTGTTATAATTCCACTTGCAGCATCTTCTGCATTAATTGTCATTATTAAGTTAACAAAAACTGATAAAAATGCTAAAACAGCAACGAAAAATCCACATACAATCTTTAAACTTTTTTTCATTTTATAACTCCAATATTAAACGCGCATATAGTAAATTAATATTTATTATAGCATAATATACAGGAATATATATATAATATTACTAGCGAATCTACATAAAAATTAACTATAAAGTTATAAAAGTCATACTTTAAGATAGTTATTCTCAAAAAAATCTATAAAACATATCACCCTTGCGTCAAATATTGAATACATTTTTTAACTTTTTACCTTAACATCTAAAACTTGAAGTAAATTTTTTGTACTTCCAGTTACCATAACTAATTCTAATCAACATCTATATAACTATGATTTCTTAGATAATAATAAAAAAATTAGCTAGAAAAATTTGTAGTCAAAATTTTTGACCACAAAATCATTAAATTGTTTTTACTTAACTACAGATAAACATATCTTTTTTTATCATAGTAATGACTTACTTTTATTTAGAGCTATCCAATTTACTCCTTTGAAGGAATTCTGTAAATGAATTTGCTCCTATTTTTCTTCTTTTCTCTAACATGCTTGCCCAAATGGTATTACCCTCTTTTTCTGTGATTAGCTCTTTTTGAAAAGTTTCAACTAATATGTCTCTTGTTGTAACATGTTTTAATGAATACTTGTTTACATAACAGATAATATCTCTAAGGTTATTACTTCCTAAAACTCCGTTATGCTTTTTTGCAAGAGATATGGATGCTGCTTCCCCACTACCAATCACCTTATTCCCTCCGGAATTAGTTGTCAGTTCTCTATATAAGGCATATTCTTCTGAGCTAATATCCATACTCATTACAATAGCTGCACCATTTACTATAAGTGTTGATTTATTCTGGTTTTTAAATGCGGAATTGCTGGTCTATCAATTTCATTATAAACTTCTTTGGAAATAACAATTTTACTCGGAAAAATCTTTTCCAACAAACTTCCCTCATTAATCCATAAAAATGCACAGATGCAGTCAGTGTCAAAAAATATAGAATCAGTCAAGAGGCATCTCATCTCTATCAATTCCATATACAATATCATCTCTAAAAGCATCTAGTAACAAAACTTCGTATTTGCTTTGTGATATTATTCCTTTTTCCAACAGTTTCTCGGATGATGTAATATAGCTACCGAGAACTATACTTTTTTATTTTCATGTGATAGGCGATAAAGAGTTTATCATATCCTAATTTAGCTGCAATCTCTATAATACCAACTTCCATATCTTCAATTTGTTCGATTCTAAGATATCCCTCATTTAATAATCTATGTATCTCAGCTTTGTGACTTATGCCATAATATTGTTCTATTCTGATTACTTCTTCAACAGTAAGCTCTTTGCTATTCTTATTTTCTTTTATGCCTTTAACCATATCATACAAGGAAGAAGAAGGAATTAAAAAATAAGAAGCAAATTGGTCTGCTTTTTTCATTCTCATCACCACTCCCAATCATAATACGACTAACTGCATTAACAGTTGAATCATCAAAATACAAATGATACAACTCGTGCGCTAAAGAGAATCTTTGTCTTCCAACAGACATACCTGAATTTATAACTATAACATTGGAAGTTTTTCCTTTGTAATACACACCACTAATGTTAGTAGCAAGCGGATAAAAAACAATAGTTAAATTTTCTATTTTTTGAACCAACTTAAAAATATCAACAGGTGATTCCCCTTCTTCTCATAATCTTCTTCTAAGATTAGAGGCTTTGTTACTCAAATCCATTTTGTCAATCATTTGCATCCCTCCAACATCTTATCCATTTCAAATTGATTCAATACAATTTTATTGATAGTAGCTAAGGATTTAAGGTCATCAGATGTTAAATCACTTATTTTAAATGAAACCATGCACTTTTGTTCCTGATTTACTCCAAACAAAATATAATCTACTGTACAACAAAATAGAGCCGATAATTTCTCAATTACATCTGAAGTTATATTTCTTTCTCCCTTTTCCATTTTTGCAATCATACTTTGATCTAATGATAAATATTATGCAATCTTAGTTTGAGTAAGTTTGGATTCCTCTCTAAGGGATTTAATTCTTTTCCCGATTTCAATTAAACTCATCATATCCATTACCTCCTGCAACTTTGTTTACTCACACATTATAGTAGAGTTTGTCATAAAGTAAATGCTTCAATTCTATTATTTTATGATTTAACTATAATGGCAAGCATCCCTATTAGAACATATAGGCAGTTATCTCAATTTAAAAATATCACAAAAAATAATTGAGGTGGAATCCCACCTTTTTTATTTAAATTGAAAAATTTATGTAATTAAGTAATACATATAAACAGCAAAAAGCTTATTCAACTATCATATCTGATAGCACTCCTCCTGGAGCAACCATTGGATATATTGATTCATCAATATCAATTTTTGCATCTATAATACAAGGAAAACCTTTTCCATAAACTTTACTTAAAACATCCGCATATCCTTCTTTTGTTTTAACACTAAAACCTTTAATCCCATACGCATCTGCTAATTTTACAAAATCAGGCGCTCTATCTAAAGTCGTTTGTGAGTACCTTTTTTCATAAAACAACCTTTGCCATTGCCTTACCATTCCTAAAGTTCCATTATTTATAATTATAATTATGATAGGTATATTGTAATAACTAATTGTTGCTAGTTCATTACAATTCATTCTAAAACTCCCATCTCCCGCAATTGCAACAACTTGTTTTGAAGGATTTCCTATAGCGCTTCCAATACTTGCGCCTGTCCCAAAACCCATTGTCCCAAGACCTCCAGAAGTAATTAAACTACGCTTCTCTTTATATTTGAAAAATCTAGCGGCCCACATCTGATTTTGTCCTACTTCCGTTGTAATAACAATGTTTTCACTTTTTGAGATTTTTTCTAATTCGTTCATTATATAGTATGGTGTTAATCTCGAAGTTTTATCTATAATTTCAACTTTCGTTGATAAAATTTTATCTAAAAATTCTCTTGATTCTTTTTGATGAATTTTATCAATTAAAATTTTTACAATTTTTTTAGCATCTCCAATTAGGGCTGCCGTAATATTTATATTTTTGTCAATTTCGGCCGGATCTATATCTATGTGAATTATTTTTTGTTTAGAAAAGTTTTTAGAATTAGTAGCAACACGATCACTAAATCTAGTTCCAATTGCAATAAGACAATCAGCTTTTGTTATTGCAGTATTTGAAGTAAATGTCCCATGCATCCCTATCATTCCTGTAAAATTTTCAAAATAATTATCTACTCCAGCAATTCCCATGAGAGTTACTCCAATAGGAGCATTCAATTTTTGTGATAAAAGCATAACTTCTTCTCTTGCATCTGAATAAACAACACCGCCACCTGATAAAATCATAATTTTTGAAGATTTTTCGATAATGCTAACAGCTTTATCCATTTGACTATAATCCTCAACATTTCTAGTTTTATATGAAGTTTCAATATCATTATATTCACATTCTTCAGCTGTCACATTTTTTAAAATATCAATTAAAACTGGACCAGGTCTACCATCTTTCGCAATCAAGAATGCTTTGTTTATTGTTTTTTCAAGATCTTCAATATTATCTATTATAAAATTGTGTTTTGTTATCGGCATAGTAATACCAGCAATATCAACTTCTTGAAAACTATCTTTCCCTAGCAAACTCTTACCTACATTACAGGTTATTATAACTAATGGAATTGAGTCCATAAATGCAGTTGCTATTCCAGTAACTAAATTAGTCGCACCTGGCCCAGATGTTGCAAAACAAACTCCAACTTTCCCTGTACTACGCGCATATCCATCTGCAGCGTGTATTGCACCTTGCTCGTGTGCAGTTAAATAATGCTTAATCTTTGAGTTAGTATATAATGCATCATAAACATTAAGTATCGTCCCACCAGGATAACCAAATATAACATCAACGTTATTTTTTTCTAATACTTTTAATATAATTTCTGACCCTTTCATTTTACTTTAAAACAGCTCCTTTTGATGCAGGTTGTACAGCTTCAGCATATCTTTTTAAATAGCCTTCTAACTTCACACTCTTCGCTTTAATATTTTTTGTTCTGTTTTGAATCTCATCGTCTGAAATATCCAAATCAATAGTATATTTTGTCATATCAATTTTAATGATATCATTGTTTTGCACAATTGCTATTGACCCACCATTTGCAGCTTCCGGAGATACATGTCCAATACTAGCTCCTCTTGTTGCACCTGAAAAACGACCATCAGTAATTAATGCAACATCTTTATCTAATCCCATTCCAGCAATGGTTGCAGTAGGCATTAACATCTCTCTCATTCCAGGGCCTCCCTTAGGTCCTTCATAACGAATTACGACAATATCACCTTTTTTAATATCACCTTTTTTGATAGCTTTAATTGAATCTTCCTCAGAGTCAAAAACTTTTGCAACACCAACATTTTTCAACATTTTTGGATCAACTGCAGATCTTTTAACAACACATCCTTCTGGCGCTAAATTACCAAATAAAATTGCTAAACCACCTGTTTGAGAATACGGATTATCTATTCTAATTACATCTTTATCATAAACTTTATAATCCTTAACACTTTCTGCTAAACTCTTTAAATTAACTGTTTTCATATCCCCTTTCAATAGACCCAACTTATTTAAATGATTTAAAACAGAATATACTCCACCTGCATAATGCAAATCCACCATGTAATGATGTCCTGCAGGAGCTAGGTGACAATAGTTTGGTGTTCTCTCGCTAATGCTATTAATTTTATGCAAATCAAAATTTATGCCAACCTCATTTACAATTGCTAGTAAATGTAAAACAGTGTTTGTAGAACATCCTAAAGCCATATCTAAAGTAAAAGCATTCTCAAAAGATTCTTCCTTCAAAATATCTTTTGGACGTAATCCAGCTTCAACTACTTTTAAAATTTGTTTACCTGTCATTCTTGCTAATCGTACTCTCTCTGAATACACAGCCGGAATTGTTCCATTCCCAGATAAAGCTAAGCCTAGAACTTCCAATGTACAGTTCATACTATTTGCGGTAAACATTCCAGAACAAGAACCACATGTTGGACAAGCGTTGTTCTCATATTCAGCTAACTCCTCTTCTGTCATTTTTTTCGCATTAACAGCACCGGTTGCCTCAAACATATCAGATAGACTTATTTGCTTTTTGCATACTCGCCCTGGAAGCATAGGCCCACCACTAACTACTATTGTAGGAATGTTACTTCTAACCGCTCCCATAACCATACCTGGAACAATTTTATCGCAATTAGGAACTAGAACTAAGCCATCAAACGCATGAGCTTTAGCCATAATCTCAACAGAATCGGCAATCAATTCTCTACTAACAAGGGAATACTTCATTCCTTCATGCCCCATGGCAATTCCGTCACAAACACCAATACTTGGTACGACAACAGCCTTGCCTCCGCTCTCTACAATACCTTCTTTAACTGCAGCAACAAGACTATCTAAATGCAAATGTCCTGGAACAATCTCACTTTGCGCACTAATAATACCGATAACTGGTTTTTTAAAATCATCATCAACCCAGCCTAAAGCCTTAAACAATGATCTATGAGGAGCTCTATCTATCCCTTTTGTTACATTCTCACTATTTCTCATTTAATTATTTCTCCATTCTCTTCTTTAAGAACATACTTCTTAAATTCACCTAACAACTTCAATGTTAATGCACCAACTTTACCTTGCGCAATTTTTCTTTTGTCTAGTTCTGTTACAGGAATAAGTTCGGCCGCAGTTCCGGTCAAGAAACATTCATCAGCATTATATACATTAAATAAAGTAAATGGCACTTCGTTAACTTTTATATTGAGATTTTTTGCAACCTCAATAACTGACCTTCTTGTTATTCCATCCAAAATTCCTAAATAAGTTGGTGGAGTATATAATTCTCCATTTTTAACAATAAAGATATTGTCTCCAGTACACTCACAAACACAACCATTACCATCTAACATTAATGCTTCTTGATAACCAAATTTTGAAGCTTCAATTTTTGCCAGTATATTATTTAAATAATTTAATGATTTAATTTGCGGATCTAACATACTAGGTGAATTCCTTCTCTTTGAAGATGTCATCAAGGCTAAACCCTTTTCATACATTTCGGCATCATATAATTTTATCTTAGATGCTATACAAAAAAGTGAAGGTGCCGGACAATTACTTGGAGCTAATCCTAAATCCCCCTTTCCTCTTGTTGCAACCAATCTTATATAAGCATCTTTTAAATCATTCATTTTACAAGTATTAACTACAACTTGCATAACATCGTCTTTACTCATGTTAATTTTTAAATCGATAGCATGCATTGCTTCAAAAAAACGATTAATATGTTCTTTTAACTTAAACACCCTACCGTTATATGCTCTAATGCCTTCAAAAACTCCATCACCATATAAAACACCGTGATCAAAAACCGAAACACAAGCTTCAGCCTCATCAACAAATTTCCCATTTAAATAAATTAACATAATTTTTTAGCCCCCTTTTACAAATTAGCTACAACTAAATCTCCCATCTCTGTTGTTGATACAATTTTTTCACATTTTTTTGCGATATCTGCTGTTCTGTATCCAGCCTTTAATACTTTATCAACAGCTTGTTCTATCATTTTACTTTCTTTTTCTAACCCCAAAGAATATTTTAACATCATTGAAACTGACAATATTGTTGCAAGTGGATTAGCAATATTTTTACCTGCAATATCTGGCGCACTTCCATGAACAGGCTCATACATTCCTAATTTTGTGCTACCGATAGATGCCGAAGCAAGCATACCGATTGATCCCGTTAACATACTAGCTTCATCTGATAGAATGTCACCAAACATATTATTTGTCACGATAACGTCAAATTGTTTTGGATTTTTAATTAGTTGCATTGAACAATTATCAACATAAAGATAATCAACAATTACATCCTTATATTGACCTTCAACTTCTTTTACAACTTCTCTCCATAATCTTGATGTTTCCAAAATATTTGCTTTATCTACAACAGTTAAATGCTTATTTCTAAGTTGAGCCGTTTGAAAACCAACATGCAACACTCTTCTTATTTCTTCTCTTGAATAAAACATTGTATCGTATGCGCTGGTGTTATTCTCGTCCCTACCTCGTTTTCCAAAATATATACCGCTTGTTAGCTCACGAACAATCATGATATCTAATTTATCTCCAACAATTTCTTGCTTTAATGGACAAGCGTCTTTTAATTCCGAATGGAGTACAGCAGGACGTAAATTGGCAAATAACCCTAACTCGCCACGCAATCCCAAAAGAGCTTTTTCTGGTCTTGAATTGCCGTCTAAATGATCCCATTTAGGCCCACCAACAGCACCTAGAATTACTGCATCCGCTTTCTTCGCTGCTTCAACTGTATCTTTTGGTAATGGACAACCATGATTATCAATTGCTACACCTCCAGCATCTTTATATTCATAAACAAATTTATTATTGGTTAACTCTCCAACTTTGTTTAAAACTTTAAGTCCTTCATTTACTACATCTGGACCAATTCCATCACCTTTTATTACAACAATTTTAAATTCCATACTAAATACTTCCTTTCTTGTTTACTTTTTGAATTAATCCACCACTCTGAATTAAATCTTGCATAAATGCTGGATATTTATTTACTTTAAAAGTATGCCCACTTGTTTCATTTACAATTACGCCGTTATCAAAATCAATACTTACAATATCTCCTTTTTTAATATCCTGACTTGCTTCTTTAGATTCAATAATAGGAAGTCCTATATTGATCGCATTCCTAAAGAAGATTCTTGCAAAGCTTGCAGCAATTACACAAGAAATACCAGCTGCCTTAATGGAAATTGGAGCATGTTCTCTTGAAGAACCACACCCAAAATTATTATTAGTTACCATAATATCTCCGCTTTTTACTTCTTTAACAAAATTTAAATCAATATCTTCCATGCAATGTACAGCCAATTCTTTTGGATCTGAAGTATTCAAATATCTTGCTGGAATAATTACATCCGTATCAACATTATCACCATAAACAAACGCTTTACCTTTTGCTTTCATTTTCTTTTTCTCCTTATTTAAGTAATTCAGGGTTATAAATTTTTCCCATAATAGCACTTGCTGCGGCAACTGCTGGACTTGCTAAATATACTTCAGAAGTTGTATCTCCCATTCTTCCTATAAAGTTTCTATTTGTTGTAGAAACCGCTCTCTCTTTTTCTGCCAAAATACCCATATGACCTCCTAAACATGGTCCACAAGTAGGCATTGTGAAGACACAGCCAGAATTAATAAATATTTCAGCTAAACCTTCTTTCATCGCTTGTAAATAAATTTTTTGGCTACCAGGAATTACTAGTACTCTTATTCCTTTTTTAACATGTCTCCCTTTCAATATGCTAGCAGCCATCCTTAAATCTTCCATTCTTCCATTTGTACAAGATCCAATAACAACTTGATCAATTTCAACTTCACCTACATTATCAATTGTTTTAGTATTTGATGGCAAATGAGGAAATGCTACAGTAGGTCTAATTTTTGATAAATCAATGTCATAAACTTCATCATACTCTGCATCATCATCAGCTTTATACGCCTTCCATGTTTTTGTTGAATGCTCTTTCATATATGCCTCTGTTAATTCATCAACCTCAAAGATACCATTTTTTGCTCCAGCTTCAATGGCCATATTAGCAATTGTGAATCTATCATCCATAGTTAAATTTTTAATGCCAGGACCTACAAATTCCATACTCTTATACAATGCACCATCTACGCCAATTTGTCCGATAATATGTAAAATAACATCTTTACCACAAACATACTTGTTCATTTTCCCAAAAACATTAAACTTAATCGCACTAGGAACTCTGAACCAAGCTTGTCCAGTTCTCATTCCAACTGCCATATCAGTGCTCCCTACACCTGTAGAAAATGCACCTAGAGCTCCGTATGTACAAGTATGCGAGTCAGCACCTATTACAACTTCCCCACCAACTACAAGTCCTTTTTCTGGCAAAATTACATGTTCAATACCAACTTCTCCGATTTCAAAATAATTGCTAATGCATTTTTCACAAGCAAATTCTCTTACTTTTTTACATTGATTTGCCGCTTTAATATCCTTATTTGGAGTAAAGTGATCTGGAACAATTGCAATTTTATTTTTATCAAAAACATCTTGATTTTCAAACTTTTTAAATTCATTAATTGCAACTGGAGTTGTAACATCATTTCCTAATACTAAATCCAATTTTACTGTAATAAAATCCCCAGCAGATACTATATCTTGACCAGCGTGTGCTGCTAGAATTTTTTGCGTCATCGTCATTCCCATATTTATTTCTCCTATTTAAATTTTATTGTATTTTAAGCCTTTGAATCTAACAATAGCTTGTATTCTAAGGCGTCAACAAGTGCTAATAAGCTTGCTTCAATAATGTCTTCTGAAACTCCAACCGTTGTAATAATGTTTGATGAATCTCTTGATTCAATGATAACTCTCGTTACAGCTGAAGATGCTCTCTTACTATCCAAAATTCTTACTTTAAAATCCGTTAATTGAAATTGAATTAATGAGGGATAAAATTTTTCAAGCGCTTTTCTTAAAGCTTTATCAAATGCGTTAACCGGTCCTTTACCCTCAGCAACGCTAATTTCTTCTTCCCCATTAACTTCTACTTTAACCACCGCACTTGCAGGGGTTGGTTCAAATCCGGTTCTAAATTCTTGCTCTGTCATAGTCCTGAATATTTTAATATCAAAAAATGGCTTATATAAACCTAATTCTTTCATAATCAATAGGTCTAAACTTGCTTCTGCAGCTTCATATTGATAACCATTTTTTTCCATTTCTTTAATTCTCTTAACAACTTTTTCTGTCCTAGGATCCTCTTTTTCAATAACTGGATATAACTTTTGAATTCTTTTAACTATCGAACTTCTACCTGCTACTTCACTTGTTAAAAATTTTCTCTCATTTCCAATTAATGATGGATCTACATGTTCAAAACTTTTACTTAATTTATTAACGCCATCAATATGCATGCCAGCTTTATGAGCAAATGCACTTTGCCCAACATACGGCATATTTTGTGCAAGTCTAATATTGGATATTTCAGCAACTTGTTTGCAAGTTCTCGTTAATAGAGTTAATTTCTCTTTTCCGATGCCTGTATATTGCTGTTTTAATTCTAAGTTAGCTATTATTGTAGATAAATTAGCATTTCCAGAACGTTCTCCAAACCCTAATAATGTCCCTTGCACAAAATCACATCCACACTCAACACTCATAATAGATTCAGCAACTGCTAAACCTGTATCATTATGCAAATGCACACCAAGCGATCCTTTAATTTGTTTTCTAACATCTTTTACAATATCAATTAATTCAAACGGTAAGCATCCACCATTCGTATCGCATAATGTAATATTATATGCCCCTGCTTCTTTTGCAGTTTTTATAGTTTCTAAAGCAAAACTTTTATCTGACTTATATCCATCAAAAAAATGCTCAGCATCATAGATTACTTTCTTCCCATTTTTTGTTAAATATGAAATCGTATCCTTAATCATATTTAAATTTTCTTCTCTAGTAACTTTTAAAATTTTATCAATGTGTAGATCCCAAGATTTACCAAAGATACTAACATATTCAGTCCCACTATCTAATAAAGCCTTAATATTTAAATCTTCTTCAACCGCCATTCCTTTTCTTCTTGTTGAGCCAAAAGCGACTATCTTAGAATTTTCAAATTTTAATTCTTTTAACTTAGCAAAAAATTCTGCATCTTTTGGATTAGAAAAAGGATTGCCTGCTTCAATAAAATGCATGCCAAGCTGATCTAACGCTTTTGTAATATTTAGTTTATCTTGAACAGAAAATGAGATTCCTTCCGCTTGTGCTCCATCTCTTAATGTGGAATCTAAATATACTACATTACTTCCCATTGTTTTCACCATTTAATATTTTATTATCGTAAATCATATTATTGATTGCTGCTAAATATGCTTTAATAGCTGACTCGATGATATCAAGTGCAACAGCGTGACCATTGTATGTCTTACCACCATCTCTTATTTTTACAGTAACGTATCCTTGCGAATCAGTTCCGCTTGAAATTGACGATATATTAAAATCAACTAAATCAAATTCTTTTTCTAATAATAAATTAATTGCTTTATATGCAGCATCAATAGGTCCCAAACTAGAAATTGCTACCCCTTCTTTCATCTGGCCTTCACTTGTTTGAATCTTAATTGTTGAAGTATTTGTAATACTATTACTAGAAGTATTTAAGTAATAGATAAGTTTATATTCTTCTGGTATTTCAAATTGTTTATTGTGCACTAATAATTCTAAATCATGATCCGTAACAGTTTTTTTAGCATCAGCTAAATGCTTAAACTCTTCAAAGATTTTATTTACTTCATCATCTTTTAATGTAATACCCAATTCTTTATATCTTTCGATTAACGCATGTTTGCCAGAATGTTTTCCTAAAACGATTTTGTTCTTTGGAATACCAATATCTTGAGGAGACATGATTTCATAAGTTGCCCTATTTGCTAAAACTCCATGTTGATGAACGCCTGATTCATGCGCAAAAGCATTATCTCCAATAACCGCTTTATTAGGTTGTGTTTTGATGCCTGTAATTTTAGACAATAATTTACTGGTTGCGTAAATCTCTTGCGTTTTAATATTAGTATAAGCGTTATAATAATCAGCTCTTGTCTTTAAATTCATAACAATTTCTTCAAGTGCTGCATTCCCTGCTCTTTCTCCAATCCCATTAATTGTACACTCTACTTGATTTGCTCCAACTTCGATCGCTGCCAATGAATTTGCAACTCCCAACCCCAAGTCATTATGGCAATGAACAGATAAACAAATTTTATCGATATTCTTTACGTTGTTTTTTAAGTAAGTTACTAATTTAGCCATTTCAATAGGAGATGTGTAGCCAACTGTATCTGGAATATTTACAACCTTTGCTCCAGCCTCAATTACTCTTTCTACGACTTTTGCTAAGAACTCCCAATCACTTCTTGTTGCATCTTCTGCAGAAAATTCTACATTATCACAAAGTGACACAGCATATTTTACTTGCTCGTAACTAGTTTTTAAAACCTGTTCACGCGTCATTTTTAATTTATATTCCATATGAATATCTGACGTTGCAAGAAACACGTGAATCCTTGGTTTTACTGCATCTTTAACTGCTTCATAAGCTGCATCAATATCTTCTTTTTTAGCTCTCGCTAATGAAGCTACTTCAGCGTGCTTTACAACTCTAGCAATTTCTTTTACAGATGTGAAATCACCAGGTGAGGCAATAGCAAAACCAGCTTCAATAACATCAACATTTAATGCATCAAGCTGTTTTGCCATCTCCAACTTTTCACTCATATTCATACTACAACCAGGCGATTGTTCTCCATCTCTTAATGTAGTATCAAATATTTTAACCTCTTTCATAAATCACCAATTATTTTTCTTCGATCTTCTTTTCCCAGTTCATCATGTTTCTCAATTCAGCACCAACTTTTTCTAATTGATGTTCTTTTTCGATTCTTCTCATAGCATTAAAATGAACTTTTCCTGTCATGTTTTCTGTGATGAAATCTCTTGCGAATGTTCCATCTTGAATGTCTTTCAAAATCCCCTTCATTGCTTTCTTTGTATCCTCAGTAATTACCTTTGGGCCAGCTGTATAATCGCCATATTCAGCAGTATTTGAAATTGAATATCTCATTCCTGCAAAACCAGCTTGATTAATCAAATCAATGATTAGTTTCATTTCATGAATACACTCAAAATATGCACTTTCTGGTTGATATCCTGCTTCAACTAGTGTTTCAAATCCAGCCTTCATCAATGCTGTTACTCCACCACATAATACAGCTTGCTCACCAAACAAATCTGTTTCAGTTTCTTCTTTAAATGTTGTTTCAAGAACTCCAGCTCTTGCTCCACCAATTGCCATAGCATATGAAAGAGCTACTTGTTTAGCTTTTGAACTTGCATCTTGGTAAACTGCAATTAAGCAAGGTACTCCTTTAGATAGTTTATATTCACTCCTAACTGTATGTCCTGGTCCCTTTGGTGCAATCATAACTACGTCAATGTCTTTGCTTGGAACAATTTGTCCATAATGGATATTGAAACCGTGAGCAAACGCCAAAGTTTTTCCTTTCCCCATATATGGAGCAATATCTTTAGCATAAACTTCTGCTTGCTTTTCATCCGGAATTAATACCATAACAAAATCAGCCCACTTTGTAGCTTCACTAACTGACATTACCTTTAGTCCTACTTTTTCTGCTTTTGCTTTTGAGCTACTTCCCTCGTAAAGTCCTACACAAACTTCTACACCGCTTTCCTTCAAATTTAGTGCGTGCGCATGTCCTTGAGAACCAAACCCGATAACTGCTACCTTCTTTCCCTTAATTAAATTAAGATCTGCATCTTTTTCATAATACATTACTGCCATTTTTATATCCTCCTTTATTTACTTCCCCTTCTAATTGCTGTTAGACCGGTTCTTGTCATTTCTAATATTTTATATTCAGCTAAAGCGTTAATTGCCGCCTCAACTTTTCCAGAATCTCCAGTAATTTCAAAAATCATTGAATTTCCTGCCACATCAACAATTCTTGCCCTAAAAATTTTAGACAATTCTATAATTTCTCCTCTATTGTGCTCATTGGTTTCGATTTTAATAAAAACGAGTTCCCTATATACGGATTGACTCTTGCTCAAGATTTCAACATCTAAGATTTCAACTAATTTTTCTAACTGTTTTTTAATTTGTAAAACTAATTGTTTGTTTGTAAAAGTTACTACAGTAATTCTAGATTTATCTGGGTTTTCAGTTCGCCCAACCGATAAACTGTCAATGTTATAACAGCGTCTTGCAAATAAGTTACTTACTCTTCTCAATACTCCCGCATTATTTTCTACAAGTATTGAAATTACATATTGCTTATTCTCATTTTCAATTTCCATATACATACTCCAAAAAAAAATCATTCCTCTTTGTAAGGAATGATTTATGATTTTTACTTTTATCTTAGTTTATTAATAAAAACTTAACCAATAACCATCCCTTGCTTCTTTATAGCAAGTAGTATAATTATTGATATGACTAAATTTTTATTAGATTTTAACATATTTAAAACTCTCGTCTCCTAAATATATCTCATATTCTAGCACGCTAAAATATTATGTGTCAATTAATATGTGAAAAAAAAATTCACTCTTTTTTAACTTAAAATTCACTAATCAGTTCAATGTTACATCCTGTAATTTAATCTGATAATTTAAAATAGTTGGATCATTTTTTAAAATTTGTTTATCATCTTCTGATAAAGAATCTATTATTTGACGAGCATTTTTTATTAGTTTTTCATCTATAACAAACGGATAGGCATTAGTTCCAGATTGATTATATCCAAAAAAATCACCATAGCCTCTAAGTTGCGCATCGATATTTGCTAATTCAAAACCATTATTAGACGTTTGCATTGCTTCTAATCTCTTATTTTCTTTATCTGTTGATACTAAATAACAAATTGCACTACTTCCATCTCTACCTATTCTGCCTCTCAATTGGTGTAACGTTGCTAAACCAAAATAATCTGCATCAAATATCACCATTATATTAACATCTTTAATATCAATACCAACTTCTATTACGGTTGTTGAAATTATTATATTAATCTTATTGTCTTTAAATTGCTCAAGTAATAAATTCCTTTCCTCTGCTTTAATTTTTCCATGTATATAACCAATTTGACTAACATTAAACCCATTATCTAATAAAGCAGTATATATCGACTGAATTGAGTCAATTTCGTCACCATCCGGTGCCTCAATCCTTGGACAAACTAAATATACTTTTTCTCCTTTTTGAGTTTGTTCCAATAAATATTTCATCAAATTATTTTTTAGTGAAGCATCAACGACTTTAGTCCTAACATTTGATAAATTCTCTTCTCTTTTTTCAATAGTGGATATTTGCAATTCTCCAGCAAACATCAATGAAATCGTTCGAGGTATTGGGGTTGCACTCATTGTTAAAATATCAATATTTTCCATTTTCCTTTCTAAAGCTGCTTTTTGTTTAACTCCAAACTTATGAACTTCATCAACTATTATTAATTTCAAATTATTAAATTTAACACTATCTTGAAGAACAGAGTGCGTCCCTATAACAAGCTTAATTTCACCATTGTTTATTAAATCAATTATTTTCTTTTTATTCTTTGTCGAACTTGTTAACAATGTTATCTCGTCATCTTTTACAAAACCATTTAAAAATTTCATTGCATTAATAAAATGTTGATTGGCTAAAATTTCTGTAGGGGCCATTAAGGCTACTTGAAAACCACAATTTATCATTAGCAAAGAAATAATAAAGGAAATAATTGTTTTACCGGAACCCACATCTCCAACAAGCATTCTATTCATTCTTTTATTACTTTGCATTGATTCTATAATCTCATTTAAAGCACAATTTTGAGAATCCGTAAGTTTGAATGGTAAGCTGCTTAAATAAGTTTTTAGTAATATTTCATCCAAAGTAAAGTCTTTTTTAATATTATCTTCTTTATTTACTAAGTTATATGCAAAAATGGCTTTAATAATTTTTTCCAGAGCAACACGCTCATTCCCTTTTTTTGCATCATCTAATGTTTCTGGCGTATGAATCAATTTATAGGCTTCGCTTAAAGTAATATCGGTCATTTTATCAACGATATTTTCTTTAAAAAAAGGCTTTTCTAGTGCATTTTTTATATATGAATAAAAATTTGTTTGATTAATTACATTTTTAGTCCTATATATTGGCAAAATTCCTTTATAACGTTTGGTATTATTGATATCGTCAATAGAAGGATTTATAAATTTTCTTTTGTTATCCTTAATAGTAATTTTTCCAAAAAAATAAAATTCACTATTTTTCTTTAATATATTTGATAAATATGGTTGATTAAACCATTCAACTTCTATAACTCCTGTATCATCTGCTATATAGTTTCTTATTACCTGGAAATTTCTTCGTATATATTGCACTTTAATAGGATTTAATAAACAACCTTTAATTAAAACATATTCTCCAGGTTTCACATTATTAATTAATGTAACTTTCGATAAATCATAATATTTTGCTGGAAGATATAATAAAAGGTCCTCAAAAGAAATTATACCAAGTTGATTTAATTTCTCCTGTGTGACCTTTCCTACGCCTTTAATATCTGTTAATTGCATTCTATTCAATCGATAAGAAGTAGAAATAATGAGGTTGACCACCTGCATTCACTATAACTTCAAAATCTTTATATTTATTTTCAATTTTTTTCTTTAATTCTTCTGCCTGCTCTTTTGTTACTTTGTCCCCATAGTATAATGTAATAATTTCACTATCTTCATCTTTAAGCGCATCAATTAAATCTATAACAACTTGATCAACATCAGAACCTTTAGTTAAGATCTTCTTATCATCTAGGCCTATAATATCGCCTTCTTCTAAACTCAACCCATCAATTTTAGTTTTACGTACAGCATGAGTTACTTGTCCATAAATTATATCTTTGTAGGTTTTGTTCATGTTTTTAATGTTGTCTTTAAATGTTAATTCATCATCAAAAGCTAAAACAGCTTTAATCCCTTGCAAAACATTAATAGTTGGTATAATCTCAATATTTTTCTCGGATAACTCTTTTGCTTGTTGAGCTGCCATAATGATATTTTTGTTATTAGGCATTATGATGATATTGTCAGAGTTTATTCTTTGAATACTTGATAAAATATCTTCAACGCTAGGATTCATTGTCTGCCCACCTTCAACAATTTGGCTTACTCCCAATTCTTTAAATATATTTTTAATACCTTCTCCAACACAAATAGTCATTAAAGCCATCTCTTTTTTAGGTGTACTAGCAATCTTTCTTCTAATTACCCTATTTTGCTCTCTCATGTTTTCAATTTTTATTTTATCTATTTCACCTAATTGTAAAGCAAAATTTAAAGCTCTATTTGGTTGATTTGTATGCACGTGAACTTTAATTAAAGATAAATCCCCAATACAAATTACACTGTCACCAATAGTTGATAACCTATCACGTAATCTTGATATATCTTCTTCCGTAACAGTATCCTTTATTTGAATAACAAAATATTCAGTACAATATCCATATTTAATCTCACCCAAGCAATTAATAATTGCATCATTAGTGTCTGCAGTTAAATTCATGGCTTCTGCTACAGGAATATTTTCTTCTTGCGGCTTTGTCCCAACTATTTCTTCACCAAGTAAGCCTTTTAACATACCAGTAAACACAGAAATTAATCCACGTCCACCAGCATCAACAACACCTGCTTGCTTTAATATTGGCAACATTTCAGGTGTTTTTGCTAATATTTCTTCACCTTTTTGTACAACTTCCTTTAAAAAAGTCTCAACTGAACTATATCTAATTGCAAGAGATTTTGACTGTTCCGCCATATATCTTATTACAGTCAATATAGTACCTTCTTTAGGAATTTTTACAGCAGCATATGCCACATCAGTTGCTCTAACTAATGCCTGCGCAAAAATCTTAGACGTGATCTTTTTATAATCAGAAAATATATCTGATAACCCCTTAAAAATTTGTGATAATATGACTCCTGAATTTCCATGAGCTCCTCTTAGCGCCCCGTACGCAAAACTATGCATCAATTGATCCATTTCATTGGTGTCTGAATTTTTTATTTCGTGTTCCGCTGTAGATATAGTCATGAACATGTTAGTCCCTGTATCTCCATCTGGAACAGGAAAAACATTTAAGGAATCCAAAAGATCTTTATCTGCTTCCAGCTGTCTAACAGCAGAATGAAGCATTATTTTGACTTCATTTATTGAAATTTCTTTCATTATTAACTCCGTATTTTGTAGGGTTAATTCAATTGTAACCCTGTTATATGGATGTTTACATTATCAACTCTCATGTTCGTAAATTTATCAACATGGTACTCAATCGTGTCCTTCAAACTCTTCTTAACAGAATCAAGGTTAACACCATTTTTCAAAACAACATAAACATCTATATTTACTTTATTGCTAATTGTTTCAACTTTTATTCCTTTACCAATAGGCTCTTTTTTTAAAAGATAGCTAATCTTCTCGGTTAAGGTTACTGGAGACATTTCTATGACGCCATAGCATTCAATAGCAGCATGACTGGCAATCTCTGCAATTACTTTTTCATTTATGATAATTTTGCCTAATTTGTTATTAGTTTGAACTGCCACGTATAGTCTCCTTATATTTTTATATATATATTATCATAAAAAGATTAACACTAGCAAACATCTAGGAAAAATTAACTACTTTGCAAAGTGCAAATTTAATATTAAAATGCAAAAAGCTAATTTAAAAGCTAGTTTTTTTAATTTTATCGCTATTTTTAGTATTATTTATCATAATAATATTTATCTATAATATTATTGCTTTATTTTAAAATTTTTTTAAAAAAATAGGGAGTTGGATATTATGTAAACAAAAAATAACAGGCTATTCTTTTAAAATTCTACACCCTAAACTTCTTATCTAAATGTTAAAAATATTCAATTTATATGTAACCATTTTGATTAAAATTCATACTATTTTTATCAAAAAAAACTATTAGCAAATTTTTAGTTTAAAACAGAAGCACTTTAAAAAATTTAATTTTACAACTTTTGAAATATAGAAATAACTAAAAATTGCCTATATCTCACTCTTTATATTATATTTATATTTTCATTTTTTCATAACAACATTTATTAATAAGATTTTGTTGCATTGATGTCCCTAAAATGTTAAAATCTACTAGTATCATTTTGCAAGAGATTGGAGGTGTGTTATGTCAAGAGTATGTTCAGTATGCGAAAAAGGTCAAATGACTGGCAATAATGTTAGCCACTCAAACCGTAAAAGTAGAAGAGCTTGGGCTGCTAACGTTCAGAAAGTTAAAATCATTAAAAATGGTGTTGAAACATCTGAATATGTTTGCACTAGATGTCTTCGCTCAGGCAAAGTAGAAAGAGCTTAGTTTTTTATTGTCTATTATAAAATTAAAAAGTTAATGTTCAAACATTAACTTTTTTATTATTCTTTAGTCACAAAAATAAGACCATCACCTTTTTCTATTTCAATTTCAATATAATCCGCAGTTGCTATATTAGATAGCCCCAAAGAAATATTTTTATAATCTAAACTTTTATTATCGTATTTATAAAGCAAGTTTTTAGATGAAGTAATTAAACTATCACTAGACGGAAAAATTGATACAATATCTCCTTTCGACACATTTATCCCTTTAATTCCCTGCGAATAATATATTATCTTAAAATTATCCCCTCTGCCTTCTATATCTAATTTATTGCGTCCACCAAAAACGATAAGAGCAATATTGCAATATATGTGATCTATTCTACCGCCATCAATCCCATATAAATATACTTTTTGAAAGCCTCTTTTTTTCGCCTCCAAAATAGCAGCTTCACCATCAGAAAAATTTTTATTTTTTTTGTATTTAACACGCTCTACATCAGGATAAATATTTTTTTTCAAGTCAAAAGAATCAAAATCACCTAAAATTAAATTTGGCTTAATTCCCTGTTTGATCAATTCTCTTAAGCCACCATCGACAGCAATGAAATACTCCCCATTTATTTTTACATTAATTTCGGAATTAAGGATTATAGCTACTATCATAACTATCTTTTTAAAAGTTTTATTGCTTCTTTTGGATCTTCAACGTTATATACAGCAGAACCTGCAACAACAACATTAACTCCAGCATTCGTAACTTTTTCAACATTTTCAACTGTAATTCCACCATCAATTTCAAGTTCAATATCTCTATTACCTATTAAGGCTTTAGCTTCATGAATTTTATCAAAAACAGATTCAATAAATTTTTGTCCTCCAAAACCAGGAAAAACACTCATTAAAAGCAAAATATCAATTTCATCTATATATTTTGCAATACTACTTATTGGAACATCTGGATTAACAACCAAACCAGCCTTAACACCTCTTGCACGAATTCTTCTCAATGTTTCTACAACGTTTTCACAAACATTTGGATGAAAAGTAATTATATTTGCCCCAGCATCAACAAATCTATCTACATATTTTTCTGGAGAAACAATCATTAAATGGACATCTAGCGGTAATGATGTATATTTTTTTATAGCTTTAATCATTGGCATACCAAAGGTAATATTGTTTACAAATACACCATCCATTACATCACAATGAATATAATTAGCACCCCATTTTTCTGTTTTTTGTATAGCCTCACCCATATTCGCAAAGTCAGCAGATAAAATAGATGGTGACACCTTAACTTTCTTCATAATAATCCCTCACAGTTTTTTATTATTCCCACTAATATTATACATACATTCATATGCATTAGGCAAAAAAACATTTTTTATGTTTTAACTATATTTTTTTACCTCTTTATTTGATATTTCGTTATATAACTTCAAATATCTATCATATCTATCTTTATTAATTTTATTCTCTAAAAGAGCTTGTTTTATGCCACAATTTCTCTCATTTATATGCACACAATCTAAAAACTCGCACTTGTTGCTGTACTCATTAAATTCTAAATAGTAATTCTTTAATTTTTGACTATCTATATTAGATAATTCAAAAGATGAAAACCCACACGTATCAATGATTTTCGCATCATTATTAATGTCAATTATTTCAATAGTTCGAGTAGTATTTTTCCCTCGTTGAATCTTTTTAGAGATTTCCCCTGTTTTCAACAAGTACTCATCCCCTAAAATAGCATTAATTAAAGAACTTTTTCCAACTGCTGATTGCCCTGATAAAACTGTTAATTTCCCATTTAAACATCCTCTCACTTTATCAATATCAATATTATTTAATGAGGATACCGCCAAATAATTAACCGTGTCACAATATTGCTCTTTAAGTTGCTTTTCAATCAATTTTGCTTTTTTTAAATCTGATTTGTTTAAAACCACTAAAGATGGTATCCCTTTATTTAAAAGAGAAATTAATTGTTTGTCTAATACATAAAAATCAGGATAAGGTACTGGAGCAAGGACAATAATAGCTTGATCTACATTGGATACATATGGTCTTATCAAGATGTTTTTTCTTTCAAGTATCTTTTCAATAATGTATTCATCATTTTCAAAAGAAAGTTCCACATAGTCGCCAACATAAATCTCTTCTTCTAATTTAATAACGCCTCTAGCTTTTGCAACAACTATACCAGCGTGGTTTAGCTTGACCCAAAATAATCCTCCGACTTCTTTGTATACCTGCCCTTTAATCACTTAGAATAACCTCTCCTTAACTGGCCGCAAGCACCATCAATGTCTGCTCCAAGCGTTCGCCTTATAGAATTAGATATTTTATTTTTATTTAAAACTTTCACAAAAGCATTAATATTAGATTTTTCTGACGACTCATATTTTTTCTCTTTAACTTTATTTAGATTTATTAAATTTACATGACATTGAAACCCTCTTAG
Organism: Bacillota bacterium; assembly: GCA_023396095.1. Classification (GTDB taxonomy): domain Bacteria; phylum Bacillota; class Clostridia; order Christensenellales; family UBA3700; genus JAEWXG01. The sequence goes on from JAEWXG010000027.1 coordinate 89,645, forward strand.
TAATATTGATAGTTTTTCAGCTTGAGCAACAGTATCATTTACTCCTGCAATTAATGCATATTCAAATATTACTCTGCGGCCAGTTTTCTTAAAATAGTATTTAGCAGCATCTAATAATTCAGCAATTGAATATTTATTTGCAACTGGCATTATTTGTTTTCTCACCTCATCGCTTGCTGCGTGCAATGAAATGGTCAATGTTAGAGGATAATTTGCGTCAGCTAGTTTATAAATTTTATCTACTAGTCCAGAAGTAGATAATGAAATATTCCTTTTTGAAATATTAAGTGAATACTCGCTATTAATAATTTCTAAAAATTTTATAACATTATCATAATTGTCTAATGGCTCACCAGTTCCCATTAAAACTATATTTGTTATCGTTCTATCTTTTGAATTTATTTTTTCAGCAAATTTACTTACAACAAGTATTTGTCCTAAAATTTCACCAGGTGTTAAGTTTCTTTCTAGTCCGTCAATTCCCGAAGCACAAAAAGCACAACCCATGCGACATCCTACTTGTGTTGATATGCAAATAGTATTTCCATAGTGATATCTCATTAAAACACCTTCAATAATGTTCCCATCACTTAGTCTAAATAAATATTTTTCTGTTTTATCAATTCTAGAAATGTATCTCTTTTCTATTGTCACTCCAGTTTCAATATAATTGTTTTTTAAAAAAGTTATGACATCTTTTGGCAAAGTCGTATTTTCATCAAAAGTCCACCCTTTCATCAAACCTTGATAAAGCTGCCTTGCCCTATATTTTGCAATACCTTTTTCTTCAAAAAGTTGTTCAATCTCTGGTAATGTATAATCTAAAATTATATTACTTGTGTTATTCATTTTATCCTTTTAATCCTTGCAATAAAAAATCCATCACGATTTTGCGAGCTAGGAAAAATTGTTTTCATTAACTCCCCATCCACAAATGGTTCTATAGCATAACCATCCACTGATTTCAACACCTCATTAACAACATTTTCGTTTTCCAATTTAAACAACGTACATGTTGAATAAACCAACATACCGCCAACTTTTAAGTATTTTAATGCGTTGAACAAGATCTCTTTTTGTATTTTTGATAAGTCAATAATATCCTCTTTTTTTAATCTAATCAAAATATCTGGTTTTTTCATATATACGCCGAGCCCAGAACAAGGGGCATCTACTAATACTTTATCAAATTTTGAAGTGAAAGCCTCGTTTAAAATTGCACCATCATTTTTAATAATTTTTAAATTCTTTTCTTTCATTCTTGCTGCATATTCTTTTATAAGCTCAAGTCTATGATCATAAATATCGCAAGCTGTTACATCCAAATTTTGTGCACTTTCTAGTGCAAAAATTGATTTTCCCCCTGGAGCAGCACACAAATCCAGCATGCTCTCTCCATCTTTCAAATCTAATGCTTTAACGGCTTGCATTGATGATGAGCTATGATATGTTATTTCACCCTTTTTAAATAAACTTAAAATATATTCGGAATTTTTTAATTGCACATAATCTGTAAAATCTTTAAATTCAATCCCTTGCCTTGTTAATTTCTCAAGCAATTTTTTATGGGAGATAACCCTAGTATTTGCCCTAACTTCCTCTAAGTAATTTTTAGGTACATTAAATATTTTGTTAACAGCACTATTAGAATAATCTAAAGCAATTTGTTGAAGAACCCAGGCAGGAACATTTAACATGCAAGAAGCTTTTTCTACATCATTTTTATATTGAATAGTTCTCTCTTTTCTAATATATGCTCTAAGCAACCAGTTAACATATTTTTTTGCGCTGGAAACCTTCATTTTTTCCGTCATTGTCACTGCATTATTGACTATCGCATAATCAGGCATAGAATCCAAATTATCAAGAGCATATATTCCAATTTTTAAAATTATTTTTACTGCATTATCTAACTTTTGATCAGAATATGTGTTTAAAACCTTTTCAAGTTTTAGATCATTTTCCAATACTCCGTAAACAATTTTATATACTAAATCAATATTGCCTTTAATCTCTCTTTTGTTAATCTCAAGATTAGAATACGATTTATTAAAGTAAACTGAATACAATATTCTATACGCTTCAAAAAATTCTTCCATTATCTACCTAACTCATTTCTTTCTTGGAGTTTTCGTCCATTTATATAATCTTGAATATTCATTCTTCTCGAGCCTTCTTCTTGAAGCGATAATACTTTAATAGAGGAATCTTTCAAAGTTATATATACTGTTTTATCCATAACTACCATCATACCTGGCTTAACGTCCAATTTGTCAGCTTTTTCATATTCAAAGATTTTAAGAATTTTCCCATTTAGATATGTGTAGCAACCTGGCCAAGGTAACATTGCTCGACAATGCAAATCAAACTCTTCAAAACTCACATTAAACTTGATTTCGCCGTCTTCCTTTTTCAACATTTTACAAAATGTTGCTCCACTATGGTTTTGTGGCTTAAATTGTACCTTATTATTATCAATTAAATTAAGTGCTTCAAGTATCGCCTCCGAACCCAAAAGAGACAATTTTTCAAATAGAGTTCCGGCATTATCAAAACTTTCAATTTTGATTTTCTTTTGCAATAAGATATCACCTGAATCAACCGTTAATGCTGTTTTCATAATTGTAATTCCTGTTTCACTTTCTCCGCTCAAAATAGCTGTTTGTATTGGAGATGAGCCACGAAATTTCGGTAACAATGAAGCATGAATATTTAAAACGCCTTTTGGTGGGATATCTAGAATTTCTTGTGATAATATTTGCCCATATGCGCAAGTCACATAAATATCAGCTGGTATGTTTTTTAATGTCTCTATACCATCTACACGTATTTTATTAAATTGGTAAACATTTATATTGTTTTCAATAGCAAAAGATTTAACTGGAGAAAATTGAATTTTCCCCCTACTAGATGGCTTATCCGGCTGACAAACAACGCCTAAAAGCTCATAACCACTTTCGTATATTGCTTTTAGTGGCTCGAGAGAGAAATCAGGTGTTCCAAAATATAATATTTTACTTTTCTTCAATTACTTCTCCTAAATGGTCATAGAATAAAATTCCATCTAAGTGGTCTCTTTCGTGACAAAAAATAACCGCATGAAATCCTTCAAGCTGTATTTTATTTTCCTTTCCGTGTCTATCAAAAAATTTAACATCAAGTTTGTATGGTCTCTGAATAAGTTCTTCTCTATTATCAACACTTAAACAACCCTCATAACCTTCTTGAAAACCTTCTGCTAAGATAATTTCTGGGTTAACACATTCTAAATAGTATTCTCCGTCTTGAATAATAAAAACTCTTCTCAATATTGAAACTTGTGGAGCAGCGAGGCCTACTCCGCCACGGTTTGTTAATGTCTCCTTTAAATCATCCAGCAACATTCCTAATTTTTCATCAAATTTTTCTACAGGGCGTGATTTTTTTCTTAATTGCGGATCAGAATCTTTAATAATTTTTCTAATTGCCATGTTTTTCTCCTAAAACTTCATAGATAAATCAATAATGATTATAATACAGAAACCAAATCTCTCAAAATCTCAAAATCAATATTTAATAAATAGCTTTTGGATCAATTTCTACAAATACAGAAACATTTCTTTCTTGATTGCTATCAACAATTTGAAATACTTTGTCTATAATTTCTTTTGAATTAAGATTTTCAACTCTCATAATAATATTATAACGATACTTGCTATCGATATATTCTTTAATCGCTTTATTCCCTTGCAGATAAATAATATCCGTTTTATCAACTTCCTTCTTAATGTCCCCTAATATTTTCTTAGTAATATTTAATGCCAGTGTATCAATTTTGGAAATTATTAATATTCTTATTAAAGTGGAAAAAGGAGGAAAAAAAGTAGTTTGTCTAATCGCAATTTCGTGATCATAAAAACTATCATAATCATGTTTAATAGCAAAGCCGATGACATGACTTTTAGGCTGGTAAGTTTGTAAAATTACTTCCCCTTTTTCATTTCCTCTTCCTGCTCTTCCGGCCACCTGTGTTATAAGTTGAAATGTTCTTTCATTCGCCTTATAGTCACTTACATATAATCCCATATCTGCATCTAAAATGCCTACTAATGTAACATTAGGAAAGTCATGCCCCTTAGCAATCATTTGCGTTCCAATTAATATATTTGCTTCTTGATTGTTAAATTGTGTAAGAATATTAATTAATGAATCTTTTCTTGATGTTGTATCACTGTCCATCCTTAAAATTCTGGCGTTTGGAACAAGGTTTTTTATTATTTCCTCAACTTTTTGTGTCCCAATTTTCCCATATTTAATTGTCTCTTTCCCACACTTAGGGCACACATTTAAATACTTATATCTTCTGTCGCAATAATGGCATATTAATAAATCGCTTTTTTTATGGTACGACAACTTACTGTCACAATAATTACAAGTTGGCGTATATCCACAAGATGCGCAAGTAATATATGATGAGTAACCTCTCCTGTTAATAAAAATCATAGCCTGTTGGTTCTTATTTACAGTCTCATTTAATTTATCTATCAATTCAAAAGATAATGGCGTTATATTTCCTCTTAAAACTTGCTCCGACATATTGATTATTTTAATATCAGGCATAACCATATCATTTGCTCTTTGGTCAATTCTCACTAACTTATATGTTCCAATTTTAGATTTGTAAAAAGATTCTATTGATGGTGTTGCACTGCCTAGTATAATCTTCGCATTATGATAATTAGCTCTAAACTCTGCTATATCCACAGTTTTATATCTAGGATTTGAATCACTAACATAACTTGTATCATGTTCCTCATCAATAACTATTAGACCAATATCTTTTAATGGAGCAAAAATTGCAGAGCGTGCACCTATTACAATATCGCATTCATCAAATAAAATTCTTCTCCATTCATCATATCGTTCACCATCAGTGAGTCCAGAATGAAGCATCGCTATTCTTTCTCCAAAGCGAGCTTTAAAAATCTTTAATGTTTGTGGGGTTAATCCTATCTCTGGAACAAGCAAAATAGCATTTTTACCCTTCAATAAAATTGCTGAAATTAGACGCATATAAACTTCAGTTTTTCCAGATCCCGTAACACCCTTTAGCAATACAATCCTTTCTTGGGAATTGTTAATTTGCTCTAAAGCATCATTTTGTGCCGCGGTTAATTTATGAGATTTATCCTTCCCGGATATTTGAGTATATGGTTTTCTGTATACTACTATCTCTTTTTTGATTAATATTTCGTTTTTAATTAACTCAGCTATAGAATTATAACTAAACAAATTTTTCAAATCCGAAAGCTTCACATTTTCATCATTGTTTTTGAAATATTCAATTATTTCTAATTGCTTTTTTGCTCTTGAGGAAACTCTAGAAATTTTATCTTCGAAATCACAACTTTTTTCTATGAAAAATTCTACTGCCTCGTGTATTTTATTGCCCCTCATTTTAGATGGAAGGAACAATCTTAGACAATCAATATATCTTAGATGCATCTCATCTTTCATATATTTCATTAATTTTATATGTTCTGGTAATATGCAAGTGAATTCATCAAGTTTATATGAAACTTCTTTTAACTGATACTCTTTTTCTTCAAAGTCTACAATGTCGATTATAAAGCCTTCTTTTTGCTTTGTGCCGAACGGAACAATAACTCTATCGCCAATAAAAAATTCCTCATCGTCAATAAGATAAGAAAATACTTTATCAACTTCCGAGGATGAAATATCTACAATAACTTCAGCTATTTTCTTCAAATTTTAATAGCCTCATCTAAAATTATTTCTGCGATTTCTTGTTTTGTTTTTATATCGACATTTAAACTATTTTTTGCTGTAAAAATTTGCACAATATTTGTGTCACAATTAAAACCAGCTCCTGGTAATGTCACATCATTTGCAACTACCATGTCTGCATTTTTTGATGCCAATTTTTTCTTAGCATTTTCAATTAAATCTGAAGTTTCTGCTGAAAAGATAATAAGTTTTTGTTTCTTGTTTTTTCTTTCTCCAACTTCTTTTGCTATATCTGGATTTTTTACCAACTCAAGAGTAACATTTTCATTTTTGATTTTTTCTGTTTGTTTGTTTTTTACACAATAATCAGCAGGAGCTGCTGCTTTAATAATAAAATCTTGTCCTTCCAAATTATCTAATACTGCAGTTCTCATATCATTGGTAGTTTTAACTTCAATGATCCTTCCAAGATATTCAGGAATATCAACCTTAACGTTACCTTTAACAATAGTAACATTAGCTCCTCTTTTATATGCTTCAATAGCTAATGCTAGTCCCATTTTACCGCTAGACTTATTTCCAATAACTCTCACACTATCTATGTCTTCTTGAGTCCCACCAATGGTTATTAAAACATTCTTGTTATTAAAATCTTTTTTGCTATATAACATTTTGGAAATTTCTAACAAAATGTTATCAATACTTGGCAATTTACCAATTCCTTCAACGCCACAAGCCAACATCCCACTTATTGGGGTTAAAACATTATATCCTAGCCTAATTATTTCTTTTATGTTTTCTTGAACTTTTTTATTTAAAAACATAGTTGAATTCATTGCAGGACATACTAAAACTTTTGCTTTTGTCGCAATCAAAGCAGTAGATAGAGCATCATCAGCTAATCCTATTGCCATTTTTGCTATAATATTTGCCGTTGCTGGCACAACAATAAACAAGTCCGCATCTTGAATTGTAATATGCGGAATATAATCTCCTTGAAATTCGTCAAAAAGAGACAAAATACATTTTTTATGAGTTAATGCTTCAAAAGCAAGTGGAGCAACTATTTTAGTGGCTTCTTCTGTCATAATAACTGTAACATCGTATTGCATCTTAATTAACGCAGACACTAAATCAAGCGCTTTATACGCAGCAATGCCACCTGTTACTCCTACTACAATCTTTTTTGCATTCTTCATAATTGATTAATCGTTTTGCTGTACAATTTCGTAATCACCGCTATAAAATTCTTTTGCGGCAACTGTAACAGCTTTCTCGTTAGCATAATTTACATTATTAGAATTATTTGAGATTTCTCTCGCACGATTTCCTACTGCGCAAACTAAACTATATCTGCAACCTGCTTGTTCAATCAATTTATCAATTGGTGGGTCTGTTAACATATATTTTATACTCCTTAAATTTTTATTTCTCTTCTTTAATTTTTTCTATGAAATCAGCATTTCTCTTTGTTTTTAATCTCTCTGCTAAAATAATATTCTTTATATCTCTTGCTGAATCTTCAACTTTATCATTTATTATAACATAGTCATAAACATAAATCTTATTGTATTCCTCATGAGCCCATTTAAATCTTACCGCTAAATCACTTTCACTTTCTGTAGATCTTTTTCTCAATCTCTCAAACAGCTCTTGTTTCGTAGGAGGAGTCATAAAAATTGATACAACATCTTCATTTTCTTTTATAACTTGGAAAGCTCCCTGAGTATCTATTTCCAAAATAACATCAATGCCTTGGCTTCTTAATTCTTCAACATATGATTTAGGTGTTCCGTAGTAATGGTTATAAACTTTTTGAGACTCTAAAAACCCATTTTTCTTTTTCATTTCAAAAAAAGTTTCATCATCTATAAAAAAGTAATTTACACCATTCACTTCACCAGGTCTTGGCTTTCTTGTTGTTGCAGAAATAGAAAATTCAACATTTCCCATAATTTGTTTTACTCTTGCTAAAACTGTTCCTTTACCAGCTCCAGATGGGCCGGATATTACAATTAATAAACCTTTTTTCATAATTACTCAATGTTTTGAATTTGTTCCCTAATTTTTTCTATTATCATCTTTAATTCTACTACAATTCTTGTAATTTCTACTTTAGAAGCTTTTGATCCTATGGTGTTAGTTTCTCTATTCATTTCTTGCACAATAAAATCTAATTTTTTACCTATTGCTTCATCTTTTGAGTCGCTAATATCATCAACAAAAGATTTAATGTGGGACTTTAGTCTTGTTATTTCCTCATCGACTCCAACCTTATCAGAATAGAAAACTATTTCATTCATTAATCGATCCTTATCGATTGATATATCTCCCAAATATCCTTGAATTTTTTGTTTTAACTTTTCAATCTGCTGAGCAATGTCATCGTTAGATAACTTATTAATTTTTTCAACTAAATTTTTAACTTCGTTTAATTTGCATAATAAATCTATTTCTAATTCAACACCTTCTTTAATCCTAGCTTGTATTATGCTCTTTAAAGCTTCTTGGGTTGCCTTTTCAAGTAAAAACTTTAAAACGGCATCATCATCTTCATTTTCCTCAAATGTTAAAACATCTCTCATCGTTAAAATCTTAATGCTATCATTTTCATTTGGTAATCCAAATTTTTTAGATATTTCGTTTGCCGCTTCAACATATTCTTTGGCAATATTATAATCTATTTTGATATTATTTTTATCTTCTCTATTGTCTTCGTATTGAATAAATACATCTAAATGTCCTCTTTTTATATTGCTATTTTTAATTATTGCCCTCAAACATTCTTCAGCAAACATAAACTGTCTTGGTGATTTAATTGATAAATCTAAAAATCTATGATTTACAGATTTAATCTCAACAATCAATTTTCTATTGTTTTCTATAATCTGCCCTTTCCCATAACCGGTCATGCTTTTGATACTCATTTATCCTCTCATTGCATTATATTTCAAATACCACTTTATTATTTTCTACTACTTTACCTATACAAGTAAATTTTATATTGTTATTTTTTAGTTCATTTTCGATTGCTTGAGATGGTTGATTTAAAATCACAACCATACTCCCACTCGAAATTAATGTTTTTAAATCCATTTTATATTCTTCTACCAATTCAACGGTTGTTTCATCAAAAGGTAGTTTTTTAAAATCAATTTTTGCCCCAAGATTTAATGTATATAACATTTCTTCTAGCGCCCCTTTTATCCCACCTTCTGTAACATCATGCATTGCCACAACTTCTGAATACTTTTGTAAAATTTTACCTTCTTTTGCAACAGACAATAAATCATCTTCATATTTTGATTGTATTCCTTTTTTATACGATAAAATTTTATTTCCTTCTATTCCAAGATCTTTTGTAACATATATTAAATCACCGGACTTAATATTTTTCAAATTATATTCACTAATCAACTCTCCCAGAATTGTTGCTGATAAAACAGGTCTCACTACAGCATCGCTAAACTCTGTATGACCTCCTACAATGTCAACACCTAGTTCACTAGCACGTTCACCGACATTTCTAAATATTTCTTTTACTTCATCAAACGAAAAAGTTGTAGGAAAGATCATTGTTATCAGACCAAATTTTGGAATACCACCAGCCGCAAAAATATCATTAGTTGAAACATACATTAAATACATACCGATGTTCTCAACTTCCGTTGTAATCGGGTCAGTTGTTATTAATATTTTTTTACCAATATCAATTAATGCACAATCTTCTCCAATCAAACTTGACTTAATGATGTCCTCATTTTTAATTTTTAAATATTGAAAACATTCTTTAAGTTCATTGGTGGATAACTTACCTTCACGCACGCTCATACATAATATATTATATTAAAGTTAACATTGCTACAACCTAATTTTTCTGTCAATCCATAAATGCACTGAAATGCTATGTAAAGTGAACTTAAAAATCTAAAGTTAATCGCAAGTTTGTCCGCACGTTCTGGTAAATGCACTTCATTCGTACTTTGACGATAAAATGCCTGACTGCCGCCTTATTAGGCTTTTCAATCATTCCAAAATCCTACTCATAATTTTTTGTACCAATAAAGCACCTAGCGTAACAGATGCCTAGTATTAATATTAATATTTAGGGAACAATTTTATAGATTAGCGCACTTTAGTTCCCCAATATTAATTTTTGTAACTACATTGTTTTCCAACAATTATTTTTCATAAAATCCGAAATAATAGATATATCATCTCCTTCATAATACTTTACAAGCAGATTTTTAAATTCCGGAACTTCTTTTTTAGGAATAACCAAAAAACCACCTCCACGAGATATTAAATAGTGGTTAGCAAAAATAACAGCCGCTCTCTTATTCCCGTCAAGGAATATTTGCGTTTTCATGCAATATAAACATAACTTAATTGCAACATTAATTGCATCATCATGTTCCTCAGTAATCTCTTGTATTTTGTCTTTCACGTCTATTTCATTTGATAACGGTGGAACATAAGAGGAAGCTCCAATCCTAACCGGCACTCCTCGTATGCGACCTCCTTCAGCAAAAAATCCTTCATTAATAAGCCTTGCAATATAACTAAGCACATAATAGTCTGATTGACTCGCTACTACATCTTTATCCAAAATAAACTCCCAAGCGTGTTTTAAATTTAAGATTTTCTGTACATCGGTTGCTATCATACCGGTAACTTTTCCATTATCTATAATTTCTTCCGTCTGTGGAAAAGTTGTGGCTATCCCATCTAAAACTGCCTGATTGTAGATATTCATTTTCATATTTGCTCTAGCAAATGCTATATTATTAAGAACATCTGTCGATAATTCATTTTCCGAATATCCTGCATTGGCAAGTTTATTTTCTATATGGCGTAGTTCTTTTCTTATTATTCTAATTTCTCTAGCATTACGAATCAGTAAGTTATATAGTTCTTCGGTATATACCCCTACATATGTTGATGTCAGTTTCCCACAACACGTTTTCTAACATATAAATATTTTCCATCGCCACGCTCTTTAATTTCAGGGGTCCCATCATATGGCATCAAATTCAATCTAACATTAAGATCTGCACGACTTCTGAGCAATTCTTGTATTTCATTATATTTTATAGCCATTATTTCCACTCCTTCTGAGGAATATTTTTACTATATTTTACCAGTTTATTCCCCCAATATTCAATAATGTATAGGGAATATTTATGGGATGACTATGTCTTGTTTGTTCCCCAATTAATCGCCAACTACATGAATAGAAGCCATCTGCCATCATACACACTTAGGCTCATTACATAGGATGCTTATTTTTTATTAGGTAGAAGATAAATAAATTTTTTGAAACATTTTTTGACTGTACAACTTAATATCACTAGGATCTTTCATCTTATATTTTTCTTTCACGCTTTCAAAATATTTTGCTAAATCTTCCTTGCTAATTATTTTGTCAGATGATTCTTCTTCTTTAAGATTTTCTCTTGCTAGTAACCATGGGCCCTCAAAGTGCGTAAATTTTTCCAACACTTTACCACTATAACAACAAAGGTTTTTTGCAATGCTCTCTAAAACTGCTAATTCTGATGGCTTAAAATTAAAATTTTCAATTTCCCCAGCAGGTTTAATAGGATCACATTTATAGTCTTTATATCTGCAGTAAACATCCGGATAAACAGGCCCATGTACCCAAGCTTTACAATCTTCTTTAAATAAAAATTTCTTATAAAAAGCATAATGAAATCCCTGAGCAAAATACAATGCTTTTTGCAATGCTAATGGTGTAACATCTTCACATTTATGCAATAAATACTCAATTGCCATATAAATTTTTGATTTTCCCTGTAAATCTTTTCCAATAAGCTGATCAACAGCCATTTTACTTTTCTTATAGGCCGTTTCTGTTTTTATATTGTTTTTATTTTCTTCTAAAATTTGTTTATAAAACAATGGTTCTTCATATATTTTTTTAAGAATATCAGAATATTGTTTAGTCGGAACATCTCCATCACAGTAACGCGAGAATGTTTGTTCTCCCCATCCTAGCAATAATGATAACGGACGCTTACCAATATTATACATAGAGCATATTTTTAATATTTCATCTAAAGAAATAATGTTATTTCTTTTTCTATACTCCGAGTATAAAGCACTCAAATTAAAATCATTTACTTCATCAACATATATTTCTAATTCACAGTCGGCACAATAAGCAACTTTGCCTAGATATTCATAAGTCTCACCCTTAATTACCCCTGTCATTTGTTTATCGTAAACTATAAAATCTACGTCTTTTCTACACTCTTCGCAAAACACTTTTTTATTTTTCATAGTATACCTCCTCGTAACCTATAACTATTTAAATAAATACTCTATAGGCTTGTTGCATTTATGAAAAGAAATTACTACAACTTGCATCCCATTATGTTTTTCAATAATATTTACTTTGATATAAATCTTCACCATTTCTATTATTCCGTCGACATTATTCAAACTAACCCGAGGAACAAAAACATACAAAACTTCATATTCATATCCAATTCTTTTGTTTTGCAATGTATAACAAAAATCATTCACATTTAAATTCAGTAATATTGATTTTTGTATATCGCTACGAAGATTATATTCATTTATAAATTCAATATTTTCCTGTCTATTTTCATTCATTGCAATTGTATATTTATTATTTCGAACACATTCTTTAATTGTCACCAACACCATATCAATGTCTTCTTTTGTATATTTTTGATTATAATAGGGATTCATCGCTCAACCTCTTCTTGCACAATCATAATACACTACTTTTTTACCTAGGTCAATATAAAATGCATCAATTGATACATTTTTATTAGTTTGAAGTGAAGTAAAACTGTATTTTGAAAGTAGATTAAAAATTAAATTATCGCATAAAATTTTAATGAATCAATTAACTACACAAAAACACTTGTTTTACCAAGTGTTTACATCTTTAAAAAATCATAAGAGATATTTTATTAGGTTGTTTCTAGTCCTTTCCTATCATGTCAAAAAACTCTTGTTCGGATATTACTTTTATACCTAATTTTTGAGCTTTTTCAAGTTTTGATCCAGCTTGTTCGCCTGCAATTAGATAAGTGACGGACTTTGAAATAGAATCGGAAACATCCCCTCCATTGTTTAAAATCAACTCATGTATTTCCGAACGTTTTAATTTGACCAATGTTCCAGTTACAACAAACTTGGCACCAGATAAAATACCAACTTTTATTTGGTCTTCAAAATTAATGCCTAAATCAAGTAATTTATCTAAAAGTTCTATATTCACTTTATTAGCAAAATATGCAACAACAGCATTTGCCATTATTTCACCAAAATCATCAATTGCAATTATATCTTGATATGTTGCTTGTTTTAAGGCATCTAAGTTCTGGAATTTATCTGCTAACTCTCTAGCTGCTTTTTTGCCAATATTTGGTATTCCTAGCGCATATAAAAAAGATGAAAACTTTGTTTTTTTACTAGATTGAATTGCGCCAATAATAGCTTTCGCTTTTCTTTCTTTTATTCCATCTAAAGTTAACAATTGATTTTCCTGTAACATATATACATCTACTAGAGTTTTTACATTTAATTCATTATATAACTGCTCTATAGTTTTCTCTGATAAGCCCTCTATGTTCATAGCCTCTTTAGATGCAAAATGTGTTAATTGCGCAATAACAGCAGGCGCGCAATTTTCAACATTTGTACATTTCAAAAAAACACTATCCCAAACCAATTGACTTCCGCACGATGGGCAAATAGTTGGAGCTATAATTTCTTTTGAATTCTCATAATGTTCGCTAACTCCTAATATCTCAGGAATCACATCATTTGATCGTCTAATAAATACTTTAGAGTTAACTTTTAAATCTTTTCTTTTTATTTCTGAATAATTAGAAAGTGTACATCTTCTTATTGTTGCTCCGCCAACATCAACCGGATCAACAATGGCTAATGGATTTAATTTTCCAGTCCTACTTATTTGCCAAATCACGTCTTTTAAGATTGTTGTTGCTTCTTCTGCTTTAAATTTAAAGGCCATAGCCCATTTAGGAAACTTTTCTGTAAAACCTAGTTTTTCTCTAGTTATACCATCATTAATTTTAATAACAGCACCATCTATCAAATAATCCAATTTTTCTCTATTGTTTTCTATCTCTTCTAAGGATTTTTTCAAATCTTCAATATCGTCAAAAAGTTTATAATAATCGCCAACGAAAAATTTATTTTGCAATAAAAACTCGTGCATTTCATTTTGACTAACAAAATTTTTATCTCTTGAATATCCAATATTGTATGCAATAAAATCAAGGTTTCTCTCTTTAGTAACTTTTGGGTCCAAATTTCTAATAGCGCCAGCAGCGGCATTTCTAGCATTTTTTAAAAAATCATCATGAGTATTATTATATTCGCTCAAAACCGATAATTTCATGATTACTTCACCTTGTATTTCAATTAACCCTTGATAGTCTATTGATAACGGAATAGTTTTTATTGTTTTAGCTTGTTCAGTAACATCTTCCCCTTCTATACCATTCCCACGCGTAGTTGCCCTCTGCATCAATCCTTCTTCATATGTAATATTTAAAGTTAACCCATCATATTTATATTCAAGTGTATAATCAAGTTTCCCAAAATCCTTTTTGTTTTTTTCTAGCCAAATTGATAACTCATTCATTTCTTGACATTTATCTAGCGAGTATAATCGTTGTAAATGTTGATGCGATTGGAAATTTTTTAATAATTCTCCACCAACTCTTCTAGTTGGAGAATCTGGTAAAACAATACCTGTTTGTTTTTCAAGTGTAACTAATTCATCATACAACTTATCGTATTCTGAATCCGCTACTGTCGGATTATCTAAAACATAATATTTATATGCTAAATCATTTAATGAATTAACTAATTCTTTCATTCTGCTATTCATATTATCCTCTAATCTTTAAATCAATATGTTTTAATGAAATCTGCTTTTCTCCGTGCTTATCAAATACAATGCTCGCTATTCCACCATCTATCTTAATAATTTTACCATTTCCAAACGTAGGATGTTCAATTAATTGATTTACTTGATACTTACTTATATCCTTTGCCGCTATTATTTTTCTTTGTTTTTCATATTCCATCGCATTATCGAAAGATTTGGATGGCGTGTTGTCAATAAATCTTTCATAATATGCGTCATTCTGCATTTGCTCATCGTTATATCTGATATTAGAAAATGATGGCTCTTTTTTAATTAAACCTGTTTCTTCTAAAAATCTAGAAGCAAGTGCAAAACCATAATTTCCACCATACATTCTTCTATTTGTTCGCGTAATGTAAAGTCTATCTTTAGCGCGAGTTACTGCTACATATGCTAACCTTCTTTCTTCCTCTAGTTGCCCTGAATTTGAAGAGTCTAGAGCTTTTCCGGATGGCAAAATTCTCTCTTCAAAAGCAATTAGAAATACGCAACCAAATTCCAAACCTTTTGCACTGTGTATCGTAGATATAACCACATTATCTCCATCAGTGTTAACATCCGTTTCACTAGTTAGTGCTATTTTTTGCATTGATTCAATAATACTTGTCCCTTCAATATATGAATTTTTAAAATTAGATGCAAGTTCTTCAATATTTTGCAATTTTGAATTCAACTCTATCGAATCCTGCACTTTTAATAAAATTGTTATTTTTGTAATATTTACAAAATTTTCCAAGAAGTATACTTGATCACGTTTATACGCTTCAGTTAGACCACTAAAATATTCAGATAAATTATCCATTATTTTTTTTACTCTAGGAGAAAAATCATAATTTTGATAATCATAAAAAATTTCATGCAATTTTTTATTATTTTGTTGTGCTACTTCTATGATACTAAGAACTGTTTTATCCCCAACTCCAGGATACTGATTAATAATCTTTAGTATATTATTATCATCATCTGGATTGGTCACATATTGAAAAATTGCAATTGCGGTTTTTATTTCGGTTCTATGGAAAAATTTATAGCCTCCAAAAAATACATACGGAATTCTTCTTCTAACAAATTCTGTTTCTAGTTTTTGCGATAAATAGTTATTGCGCATCAATATCGCGAAATCTGAATATTGAAATATATTATTTGAGTGTAATAACTGTATTTGATCTGCTACATACTCAACTTCTTCATAGTCGTCACTTAATGTTTTAACTTCAACTCTTACTCCACCATTGTTGCGTGTTTGCAATGTTTTATCAACTCTTTGTTGATTGTTTTTTATAATATTATTTGCAACATCTAATATCTGTTTTGTACTTCTATAGTTTGTTTCTAATTTATATGTTTTCACATTAGGAAATGCTTTTTTAAAATCAATAATATTTGTAATATCTGCACCTCGCCAAGAATATATACTCTGATCATCATCCCCAACGGCAAATACATTTTGGTCTTCGCCTGCTAGTTCAATAATAATCTTATTTTGAACAGCATTTGTATCTTGATACTCATCAACTAAAATATACTTATATTTTTGCTGCAAAGCTTCTTTAAGTTGATTATTTTTCTTTAATAAGATATAAAAATTAAATAATAAGTCGTCAAAATCCATTGCATTGTTATGCTGCAACTTTTGTTGATAATTATTATAGATATTAATTATCGAATTAATAGTACTTTGTTTATATGAACCTTTTTCTTGCAAAAACAAACCATACTCTCCAGGTTCCATACCTAAATTTTTAGCTTGAGAAACTTTTTCTCTAATTAATAAAATAAGCTTCTTTAATTTTTCTTGTCCTTGAGAATCGCTAGTATCAATTTGTTTAAATTCTTCTTTTACGATTTCAATAAAAACCTTCTTCGAATCGTCATCATCATAAATTGAAAAGTTCTTATTATAATTTGGAAGCCAATCAACCAATTGCCTTAATTGCGTAGCGCAAAAACTATGAAATGTAGATATTGTTAGTTCATTTACAGGAGCCAATTGCGCTACTCTTTCCTTCATTGTTGTTGCTGCCTTATTTGTAAATGTAATTGCAAGAATATTTTCAGATTTTATTTTTTTATCTAAAATCATATGAGCAATTCTATAAGTAAGTACTCTCGTTTTACCAGATCCTGCGCCAGCAAAAACTAAAACTGGCCCTTCAGTTTCCAAAACAGGTAAAATTTGTTCATCGTTTAAAACACTTTTTAAATCTAACATCTGCAATTTATTTTCTATTCCATACTATAAAAAATATAGCCCTGCTCAGCAGGGCTACTTTTTACTTAAACATTCTTTTTCTTGCTGCTTCAGACTTTTTCTTTCTTTGAACACTTGGTTTCTCATAATGTTCTTTTTTCTTTAAGTCTCCAATGATGCCATCACGTTGACATTTGCGCTTAAATCTTCTAATAGCACTATCTAAAGTTTCGTTTTCGCCTACTCTAACTGTTGACATGATTTCACCACCTTTCCAACGCTTTGGAATTAATTTTTACATTGATATATTACTTAATTTGCAAAATTATGTCAATTAAATAAAGCATAAAGGTTGGCATGATTGGTATGAACTGAAGTTCGGTTTTTTAAATATTTTAAAAATGTTGCTTGCTTTTTTATTTTCAATTTTTTATCATTCTCTTTTAAAAAATGGTAATTGGTTTTTACTCTAATCACCATCTTTCTATTTATTTCAATCTTTATTATGTTAATTGTTGCTCATGAAGTCGCATTATATCAATCAACTCAGTTTTAAATGAATAATCATTGTTCTTTTTAACTTATCGGCAAAATACATATACATCTTTGTACTTAACTTTAATCCTTTGCAATGTTTTAATGCATCATAAAAAAATCCATCTACTTCTAAAAGGTCAGACTGCGTTAGCCTTGCAAATTCCAATGGATCATCTATACTAAAATACATTTGTGCGTTTTTATTTCCTGTTTTCTTTACATAGTTATTTGCAAATTTTAGCCCCTTAGAATTTGTAGCATCAAAAACTAATTCACATTTATAAATTTGAGCTTTCATATTTTTAATCATCTCTACAATTTTATTTTCTTCAAAATACTGATATACGCCTGACACAGAAATCAAAGTAGGTAAGGATTTATCTATTTCATTAATCCAACCAAGCTGGAACATATCACCGGATATTAATTTTTCATTAATCCCTATTCCAAGCACTTTTTTTCTAATTTCTATAACATTCGGCAAATCAACTTGATAAAAATTAGCATTCTGATTCCCTAAACGGTAGTAGGCTGTTTCCAAACCAGCGCCTAAAAACACTACATTCGCGGAATGATTATCTTTTAAAAATTTTTTAATTTTTTCGTCTATGGTCCTTTGTCTACAAACACTTGCCATATATAAATATTCATTGCTATTTTTATCGATGCTATCCGTCGGCATATATTGCTTTAATAATAGTGCCCTCTCATCATAGAAAAATTGAGGAAATTTTTTTGACGCATATATTCTTCCTGCAAGCGGTACGTATAATGTATCTTCAACACCATCAAGTAGATTTTTCTCACTCATCTATATTCTCCTTTTCTTCTTAAATTTTTCTTAACACAAATTTCTCTATTTTTTTCAGTTTCCCAACAATTAAATAGTTATATTTTTAATTTTTTGGTAGCAAATCTTCACCTAAAACTTTCAACCTATATCAAAAATCATTACACGTAAAAATTCTTTTTACCGCAATATTAGGCTAGTCATTTAAATTAATCCAAAGTCAAAATTCTAATAGTATCTGATGGATGCCCGATTAATAACTGTGATCCTATAACGGTAATGATGGTATCTCCAGCTTTAGCAATTCCTGTTGTCTTTGCTGCTTTAATCGCAGATTGACTAAGCTCCTCTAGTGAATCTTGCATTGTCTTTTTAACTGGTAAAATTCCATATCTTAAATTAAGTTGCCTTCTTGCCTTTTCATCTACTGTTAAAGCAATTACAGGGCAATTTGGTCTAAATGATGCAAAATACACTGGTGTTGATCCAGATAAAGTAACTACAGCAATAGCCTTAGCTTGAATGTATTCTGCGGCTATAGATGCTGCAAAACAAATTGTATCTTTAATATCTTTTTTAACATTAATACTTTCTCTATTTATTTTTTTGCAATATTTGGAATTTTCTGCTGATAAAGCAATTTCAGACATAGTCTCAACGGCTTTAATTGGATATTGACCAACTGCTGTTTCGCCAGATAACATAATTGCAGATGTCCCATCATATATGGCATTTGCCACATCAGACACTTCTGCCCTCGTAGGCCTTGCTGAATTAATCATCGATTCTAACATTTGTGTAGCTGTAATTACAAATTTCCCTTGGGATACACATTTTTCTATTATTTCTTTTTGTATTTTTGGTATTTCTTTGTAAGAAATTTCTACACCCAAATCCCCTCTAGCAACCATAATACCATCTGCATGTTTTATTATGGAATCAATATTTTTTACACCTTCTTTATTCTCAATTTTACAAACTATTTGAACTTTTTCCCCGCCAACTGCATTAACATATTCTCGTAACTGAATAATATCACTTTCTTTTCTTGTGAATGAAGCTGCTATAAAATCTACACCTTTTTCAATAGCATATTTAATTTCCTCTTTATCAAGCTCGGAAAGATATGGCATTTTAATATTTACACTTGGGATATTAACACTCTTACTATTAGATAATTTACCGCCTACAATAACCTTTGTAATTATTTTCTTTCCTTCAATATCAACAACTTTTAACTCAATCTTCCCATCGTCTAGTAAAATTGTAGTTCCTTTCTTAATCTCATTATATAGATTTGAATATGACACAAATGAAACTTGATTATTTGATCCATCAATTGGACAATCAGCATCTAAAGTAAATAATTGGCCCTTAACCAATATTGCGCTCCCTGTTACAAATCTTCCTATTCTAATTTCGGGTCCTCTTGTGTCCATTAAAATTGGTATAGGAAGCTTTAATTCTTCTCTTGCTGCTTTGACTCTGTCTATAACTTCACCATTTGTAATTTTATTCCCATGTGAAAAATTAATACGAGCACAGTTCATCCCTTTCAACATTAATTCTTTAATCAACTCTAAAGTATCCACTGCTGGACCAATTGTTGCTATAATTTTTGTTTTTCTATAAATATTTTTCATTGTTTACCCCATCTTATCACACAATTTTTCTCCACCTAAAATGTGAAAATGTAAATGCATAACGCTTTGACAACCATTCTCTCCTGCATTTGAAACAACTCTAAATCCATTCTGAAGACCTAACTGATCTTTTAAATCTCCAACTTTTTTTAAGCATTTCCCCAACATCACACTTTGCAATTCCGTCATCTCAGCAACATTTTTATAATGTTCCTTTGGAATCATTAAATAGTGTTTTTGCGCTTGAGGTGCAATATCATTTATGATAATCATCAAATCATCTTCATAAACTTTTTCTGTTTTTATTTCATTGTTTATTATTTTACAAAAAATACAATCCATCTTATTCCTCCGCTAATAAGCCATCAATAAATAAAGTTTTACCAATCACTTTTAATATTTTACCATTACCTGCATTTTCTTTGTAAAACTTAATAAAATTTCTTGAATGCCCTTGCTTATATTTATCATTATATTCATTTTCAAATAGTACTTCTTGCTCTTTTCCAATAAACTTTGATAATTCATTCTTTCTTACTTCATCTGCTACTTGCTCTAATTCTAATACTCTTTTCTTAATTACCTCTTTTGGTAATTGTTTAAACTTTGCAGCGACTGTACCATCTCTTAATGAGTAACCAAAAATGTGCGTTTGCATAAAAGATATTTCCTTAACAAAATTTTTTGTATTTTCAAAGTCTTCTTCTGTTTCAGTAGGGAACCCACAAATAATGTCCGTTGTGATTGTTGCATCTTCAAAATTATTTCTTATAAGGTTAACCTTTTTTCTATACTCCTCAATAGTATATTTTCTGTTCATCTTTTTTAATACGGCATTGGATCCACTTTGAAGGGATAAATGAAACTCTGGACAAAACTTTTGCAAATCTTTTAGAGCATCTAATAATTCTTGCGAAATAATTGTATTTTCAAGTGAGCCTAACCTTATTCTCGATTTAATATTCTTTAACGACTTTATTAATTCAATTAAATTAGTTCCAATATCTTTTCCGTAGCTCGACATGTCAATCCCTGTTAAAACAATTTCATCAGAGATTTCTTGTAATTCTTCACATTCTTTTACAACGTCTTGAACGTTCCTACTTCTACTTCTACCTCTTAAATACGGAATTATACAATATGAACAAAAGTTGTTGCATCCATCTTGTATTTTGACAAACACTCTTGTTCTAACTTGTTTAGGCGAAAAACTGTTTTCATATATCAAAGGATGATTGTAAACTTTAACTCCAATATTATCTTCCAAAATATTAACTATCTCATATTTATTGGCTGTTCCAGTTATATAAATAACATTGTCACTTATTAAAAATTTATCTTGATTGTTTTGCGAAGCACAACCACAAACAACAATCTTTGCCATAGGATTTATGCTCAAACATTTACCAACATGTTGTCTCGACTTTCTTTCTGCCTCATTTGTAACAGCACAAGTATTTATGATATATGTATCTGCAAATTCCAAACTATCAACAACTTCATGCCCCATTTCTTCAAGTAATTTTAGAAGAACTTCACTTTCATATTGGTTAACTTTACAACCTAGTGTTATTATCGCAATTTTCATCCCAATTCTCCTAATTCATAAAGAAGTAATGTTATTGCAACTATAGCTGCTGTTTCACACCTTAAAATTCTTTTTCCTAAAGTTAACATTTCTGCTTGATAACGCTCTTCAAAATATTTTATTTCTTCTTCTGAAAAACCACCCTCAGAACCTATAAAAATTCCTAGGGATTTATTTACTTGTAATTTCGAAATTGATTTTAAATTTTTGGTTTTTTCATTCTCATAAAAAACTAAAATTCTATCAAGCTGTTTAACCTCATCTTTCATTAATGAAACTTCATCAAAGTATTGAATCTCAATTAATTTATTTCGGCCGGATTGTTTTGAGGCTTCTTTCGCAATGGTATTTAGTCTTTCTTGATTAATTTCATAATTTTGTGAAAACTGAGATTTAAAAATACATATTTTATCAACACCTAATTCCACTGCTTTCTGGAGAATAATTTCTAAATGCTCCTTCTTTGGTAGTGCTTGAAATAAAACAAGTTTTGCCTGTGTTTCGCTTTCCGCTTCTACGATTTTTTTAACTTCAACAACAGCGTGTTGTTTGTAAATTTCTTTAATCGTCCCATAATAATCAAAGCCATTATTTAGAGAGACAACAACTTCGTAATTTTTTTTAAGACGTAAAACTTTACTTAGATGCCAAAATTCCTGCCCATCAATTATTATTTCTTTATTAATAAATTTATCGCTCGTAACAAAAAATCTTCTAATTTCCATCTTTTATAAATCTCACGCCAGTCCACTCACCCATTACAACTCTCTTATCTAATTTAAATCCCTGCTTACTAAATGCTTCCAAAATATCATTATATCTAGAATTAATAATACCAGACATAATCAAATAACCTAATTTATTTAAATGGTTATAAAAATCATTTTTCATTGAAATTAAAATATCAGCAGTTATGTTAGCTAAAATAATATCTACCTTCTTATTATAATCGTTAATTGATGATTTAACTTTCAAACTAACAACCTTTTCGACACCATTTAATTTAGCATTTTCATTGGCATTCTCAATAGCCAATGGATCAATATCAAACATATCTATACTTGCAGCTTCTGTTTTAGCTGCAGCAACACCCAAAATACCAGATCCTGTTCCCATATCGATAACATGTTTCCCTTTAACTTCTATTTCACTTAATAAACCAAGACATAGTTTAGTACTCTCATGCTCACCTGTCCCAAAAGCCATACCTGGATTAATAATTACATTTATTTTTTTATTGTTTTCATATTCTTCCCAAACTGGTATTACAGAATATTGCCCAATATCTATTTTCTTATAATATTTCTTCCATTCATTATTCCAGTCCTCATCATTAAATTTTTTCACTTCTACTTTTAACGATCCGATATCAAATTCAGTATTATCTTTCAAATCTATTAAATCATTCCTTATTTGACTAATTGCTTCATTAATATCTTCATTAGAAAAATATCCTTTACATAAAACAATATCACTAAAATTTTTCAAACGATCATCATAATAATCCCAACTAACACTCACTTCCTTGTTATTAATCAAGTCTGCAAAATCTTGTCCATCAAAAATAGAGACATCACTCCCATTTTGAGAAATGATGTCTGCTACTAATTCAGATCCTAAAGTATTAGTTTCTATTGTTACTTCATTCCACTCCATTCTGTTTGCCCCTGAATTTTGATATTAAAGGTATTTGACTACTTTTAAGTGTTTTATCAAATTGTTCTAAAAGTGATTTTTGCTCTGACGTTAACGACTTTGGCGTTTCAATGACAACTTGTACATATAAATCACCATAACTTTCTTTGCGCAAATACTTAATACCTTTGCCCTTCATCCTAAATATTGTCCCTGTTTGTGTCCCCTTTGGCACATCAAACGTTAATGTTTTTCCATCTAAAACATTAAATTTTACAGTAGCTCCCAACATTGCATCAATTGGGGTAATAGGTACTTGCAATCTTAAGTCGTATCCTTCTCTTTGGAAAAGAGTATCATTAACAACATTAATTACAATATTAACATCACCACTTGGCCCACCATTTAACCCAGGCTGTCCTTCACCGCGATAAGTTAAAACTTGGTTGTGATCAATTCCAGCTGGAACTTTGACGGTAATATTTGTTTTAATCTTAACAAAACCTTTTCCTCTACAAATTTTACACTTTTCAGTAATAATTTTACCTTTTCCACCACAAGTTGAACATGTCCTTTGCACTTGAGTTTGCCCAAAGAAAGACATTTGTTGCTCAATTGTAAATCCTTTTCCTCCACAATTAGGACACGTGTTAAATGCGGTGCCATTTGCTGCTCCTGTTCCTTTACAATCAGAACATTTAACATCTCTAGAAATCTCAACTGATTTTTGACAACCAAAAATGGCTTCTTGAAATGTAATCGTTAAGTATGATGTAATATCATCCCCGCGCATTGGTTGATTAGAACTTCTTCTACTTCCAAACCCCCCAAAACCTCCTCCGAAAACACCACTTAAAATATCTTCGAAAATTCCGCCTTCTCCACCACTAGTCGACCATTGGAAACCAGAACCACCTGCACCCATTCCATCCTCTGATCCAAAATTATCATAATTGCTTTTTTTCTGCGGATCAGATAATACACTATATGCGTGGTTAATTTCTTTAAACTTTTCTTCTATTTGTTTTTTCTCAGCTTCACTTTTTCCTGCATGCAAATCTGGATGATACTGCTTTGCAAGTTTTCTATATGCGCTTTTAATGTCTGCGTCAGTTGCATCGCGAGAAACACCAAGAATTTCATATAAATCTTTTTCTTTTGCCATCTTGTCTCCTTATGCAATTAGAAAACAACTAGCAAAGTCGCTAGTTGTTTCAATCACAATATTTAACTATTTAATCTCTGGTTCAGCGTCAATTATTGTATCATCCTTAGACGCACCGCTATTAGCGCTATCTGCTGCACCTGATGTTTGCTGTGCATTTTCTTGATAAATTCTACCTATTGCTGGCGCACAAGATTTTTGAAGTTCTTCAGAAACTTTCTTTAATGATTCAATATCATTAGCAGTCTTCATCTCTTCTTTTGCCTTATTAACCGCATCATTGATTGTTTTCTTTTCATCTTCTGTTAATTTATCACCACTTTCTTCAACAAATTTCTCAGTTCCTAAAATAACATTTTCTAAGTTATTCTTTTCATCAATCAACTCTTTCTTTTTCTTATCTTCTTCAGCAAACTTTTCTGCCTCTTTTACTGCTTTATCAATATCATCTTTAGATAAGTTGCTTGATGCAGTAATTGTAACTGACTGTGCTTTACCAGTTGCCTTATCTACCGCTTTAACATTAACGATACCATTAGCATCAATATCAAATGTTACTTCGATTTGAGGTATTCCTCTTCTTGCTGGAGCAATTCCATCCAATTGGAAACGACCTAAAGTCTTATTGTCTGCAGCCATAGATCTTTCACCTTGAACAACGTGAATATCAACCGCTGTTTGATTATCTGCCGCTGTAGAGAAAATTTGCGACTTTGATGTTGGTATAGTAGTATTTCTTTCAATAATTGGAGTACTAATTCCACCTAAAGTTTCAATACCTAAAGTTAATGGTGTAACATCAAGCAATAATACGTCTTTTACCTCACCAACTAATACACCTGCTTGAATAGCGGCACCAATTGCTACACATTCATCTGGGTTAATGCCTTTGAATGGCTCTTTGCCTGTAACTTCTTTAACAGCATTTACTACAGCTGGGATACGTGTTGAACCACCAACAAGAATTACTTTTGCAATATCGCTTGTTTTAATCCCGGCATCATTTATTGCTTGTCTTAATGGTTGCATTGTCTTATCGATCAAGTCTTTTGTCATAGCTTCAAATTTAGCTCTTGATAAATCTACATCGATATGTTGAGCAACATTGTCAGCCATAGTAATAAATGGAATATTAATATTTGTTGTTGTAGCATTTGATAATGTAATTTTAGCATTTTCAGCAGCTTCCTTTATTCTTTGCATTGCAGTACTATCTGAAGATAAATCTATATTTGTTTTTGATTTAAAGTCTTCAAGAATAAATTGAATAATCTTATTATCAAAGTCATCTCCACCTAATCTATTATTACCTGCTGTTGCTAATACTTCAAATACGCCATCGCCAATTTCCAAAATAGAAACGTCGAATGTTCCACCACCAAGGTCATAAATCAAAATTTTCTGATTTTTATTTTCCTCTTTGTCCAATCCATAAGCTAATGCTGCTGCAGTTGGTTCATTAATTATTCTCAAAACTTCAAGCCCAGCAATCTTTCCAGCATCTTTTGTTGCCTGTCTTTGAGCATCTGAAAAATATGCTGGTACAGTAATTACAGCTTGTGTAATTTTTTGCCCTAAAAATGCCTCTGCATCAGTTTTTAATTTTGTTAAAATCATTGCTGATACTTCTTGAGGAGAATATGATTTATCCCCAATTTTTACTTTTTTATCTGTTCCCATATCTCTTTTAATTGATGATATAGTTCTATCATGGTTTGCTACAGCCTGTCTTTTTGCTGTTTTACCCACTAATCTGTCTCCATCTTTTGTAAAACCTACTACTGAAGGTGTTGTTCTATCCCCTTCAGCATTAGCAATAACTACTGGTTCTCCACCTTCCATTACTGCCACACATGAATTTGTTGTTCCTAAATCAATTCCAATAACTTTTGCCATAATATTTATCTCCTTATTTCCTTACTTTACAGTTACTACTTTTGCATAACGCAAAACTTTATCATTTATTGTGTAACCCTTTTGAGTTACAGCTACCACCAAATTACTTTCTTTACCTTCCATCTCTATTTGAGAAACCGCTTCTTGAAAATTATAATCAAACAATTTTCCTTCAGCTTCAATTTCTTTTACTCCTAGATTAGCTAATATTTCATTAAGTTGCTTACTTATTTTTTGATATCCTTCTAATTCTATTTCGTTACCACACATACCTATAGCTCTATCAAAAGTATCAGCAACCGGCAAAATAGCTAATATCGCATCCTCCTTACCTGCTTGATACATGTCAGATGAAATTTTTTGATTCCTTTTCTTGTAGTTCATAAACTCCGCTTGCAATCTTAAAAACTTATCCTTCATATCAGCAAGTTCATTTTCGAGCTCTTCCTCTTTAGAAATCTTGACTTCAGCTGTTTCATCGTTACTCTCAATCTCCGTATCCAACTTAAAATCAACGATTTTCTCGTCTTTAATGTTATCTATAGAAATATTTTCATCTTGACAATCATTATTCTTCTTAGACATTCCATCACTCCTTATTATTTATTAACTCACTTAATGTTTTATTAACTTGTTCTAACACATTAACAACTTTTTTATAATCCATTCTCTCTGGCCCAATTACTCCTGCATGCCCAATATCAATTCCATTAATTTTATATGTAGCAGTAACTAATGCCATATTTTCTAAATCTTTTGAATCATCCTTCCCGATTTTTATATCAACTTGAATACCTGCATTATTGTCAGTACTCATTATTTCTTTTAAACGTTCTTTTTCACTTATTATTTGCATAAAATTCTTTACATTATCTATATTTTCATATTCCTTATGTTTAAAAATTTTATCGGTTCCTTCCAAATACAATTTGGATTCTTTTTGCGTTCTATACTGTGATAAAATGTCATAAATTTTGTTAAATATTTCATTAAATCCAGCAATTGAAAAATCAATTTCTTGTTCATAATCAATAGTTTCTAATTCGTTGATTTTTACTCCTGCAAAAATATTGTTTAATGAATAAATTACAGAATTTAAAAAATTATCCTTAATTCCATCCGGTAATACTATTGTTTTATCTTTTAAAACCCCTCCATCAGTCACTATTATCACTAATGCGCTTCCATTGCCTAAATCTACTATTTTTATATTTTCAATTGTCAAATTATTATACCCATCTAAAACAACTATTGAAGTATAGTTTGTAACATCTGAAATAATTTTTGCTGTTTCACGCATCAAAGTTTCAATATCACTCAACTTTTCATGAAATGCATTTTCCAATTGATCAATTATCTCGAGCCCAGATAAATTCAAACAATTATCAATATAATATTTATACGCTTGAGACGATGGCATTCTCCCTGCCGAAGTATATGGTTGTATCAAATATCCCATTTCTTCAAGTGCTGCAAGCTCGCTTCTAATCGTAGCGGAGGAAATATCTTGCATACAATGTTTTTGAATTTCAGCACTACTAACTGGCACAGCAGTATCTACATAATTTTCAATTACTGATTGTAATATTTTTTTCTTTCTTTCAGATAATTTCATAAATGTAGCATTCTCCTATTGCAACTGTTAGCACTCTCACGCCTCAACTGCTAACATTATAGTAGCACCACCATGGTAGTATGTCAACAACAATTTTGGAAAAATTTTTATATATTTTTTTTGAACGACTTTCATAATCTTTTTTGTTTCTTTTTGTGCAAATTTTATAAAAATATCCGCTATTCGGGTGGCACCATTAGGGAAACAGGCGTAGGCGAAAAACTTACGCCTGTTTTCTTGTCTTTTACGGCAACTCTATTTCGCCTACGTGGGTTAGAAATATTGTTACTGTTCTTTTGTATCCGCTTTCAGTTTTTACCTTTTCAGAAACAATAATTTTGTCTATTAACAACCTTACTATTTCTGGAGTAAGTTTCCTTATTCTTCCCGCTTCGCCAACAATTGAAACGAAATTATTTATATTATCGTTTATCTCGTCATAGCGTTCTATTTCGCACTTACTGTTTGCTATTGTTTCTTTTAAGGTAATTTGTTCTTGTTCGTATGCTTCAGTCATCAAGATAAACCGCTCTTCCGAAATCTTCCCTAAAACCTTGTCTTTATAAAGACTTTGAATTACTTTATTCAGAGTCTTTATTCTGTTTTCGGCTTCGGATAGCAGTTTCACTTTCTTTGTGATTTATTTTTTTGAAAGCATTCGAGAGTGTTCGATAGCAATATCAATAAACTCTTTTTCGTGGTCGATAACAAAATCCGATACTCTTTTCAAATAACTCAAAACAATTTCTTCAATTGCTTCCACTGTTATTTGGTGAGAAGAACAATTTGATTTCTTCTGCTTGCGATAAGACGAACAATTAAAATACTCTTTTTGCTTCATTGCAGAGGAACGACAAAGATACATTTTCTTTCCGCAGTCAGCACAATAAACCATACCTGAAAATACATTCATTTCACCCATCGCGGTAGGTTTGCGCCTCCCTTCACGAATTTTTTGAACTATTTCGTATTTTTGCTTATCCACGATTGCCTCTTGCGTTCCTTCAAAGATAACCCATTTCGATGGATCATTCCGCAACTTCTTTTTGTTCTGTAATTTTTCCTTGGAGACTATATGCAACCGACCAGTCATTATTCTGTTTTCGGTAAGCAGATCACCAATTGATTCAATCAACGACACTTTCATCCATTCGGGATCTTTTGTGCAGACCGCGCGCAACATGTATGTAAGAGCTTCGTCAAGGTTATTCAGTTGTAAATAGTATTTTCCTATTTCATAAAGTAAAAACCATTTATCGCTTATAATAGTAAGTTTTTCAAGCTTACTAATAGCATCATCAATTTTTCCTAATTTGCCCAAGGATTTTGAAATTTTTCTTGAAAACCATATATCATTATCATAATGAAAACTTTCAAGCGTTTCCATTGCTTCATTGCAGCATATAATACAGTCTTCGTATCGTTTTGCATCAAGTAAAAAATCAGACTTCAATGTGTAATAATCTTCCTTAAGAGATGCAAATTCTCTTGTTTTTCCATATGAATCTGTATAACTTTTAGCCTCAGACGACAATTCGGAAAGGGAAATCAAACTTAGTATTTCTAAGCCTTCCGCTGCCATTATTTTTCCCTTTTGCTTATTTAATTGTTTAAGCACCGTTAGTGCACAATATGGAAATGATGGCTTTGTTGCCTTTGTGTCTTTAAGTAAATCATATAACCGGGTCAATTTACCAAATATCATTTCTGAATATTTATAGTCAGGTTGCTTTATAGTTTTTACATATTTGTCATTTATAATCCAAGCATACAGATTCTCTATGTATAAAAATGCCTGACTTTGGGGTTTAACAATTTCTGTATCTTTGAATTCTGAATAGACATCTTCACATACCTGTTCAGCCTCGTCAAGCCTGTTAAGCTTTTTAAGACAATTCGCGTATTGCTGAACATCCCATAAATCATGAGTTTCCGGAAATGCATCAAACAATTCTTTACATAAAGGCAGCGCTTTCTCGTATTCGACAGAAGTAGGTGTGCCTTCTCTTAAAAGCTTTTGGTTGTATTTCTAATTTCCTCAATATTATCCATTTCATATAACCTCATTTGATTATTTTTTGGGTAGTCTGGAAATGTAATTTAACAAATTGTTTCAACTTTTCTAGACCGCCATTTTCATAGATGTTCTTTGCTATACTTTCAACTGTCGAATTTACACCTTTCGATAAAGTTACGCCTAATATTTTTCCAAATCTTTCAAGCTCGTTTAAAAAACGCGCTCTAGCGAGTATTGACGCTGCAGCGACACCAATATCGCGTTCAGCCTTGGGCGACTGTATTAAATTCAGAGATTTTCCTTTTACCAACAAAGCTCTCTTTATTATAGTTTCATCACCAAACTGATCAGCGATAGCGTTTTCACATACGTTATCAGATAGTAGATTTTCCATAACACGCGCATGCCCCATCCCAAAACTTTATTAAGGTTCCTTCCAATTTCATCATATAGAGAATTGTATCGTTCAGGACTAATACATACAATACTTACGCATTTTTTTTCCTAAAATGATTCTTTTTAATGCTCGCACATTGTAAATTATCGAAACAAATCAGTCAACTTGCTCGTAATAATAAGAGTAGTCAATCCCTTTCATAAAGATTTCGCGATTGTTTATATCATCGGTCAACGCGCTTTTTATAAGTTCGTAAATATGAGAGGAATCCATAGGGCTTTCCTGCATTGCCATAAGGTATTCCTTCTTATCGATTTTACTCCAATCGGTACATTTTTTGAGATTCTTTTTCAAAATCAAATCCAACCAGATACGAGTACTTCGACCGTTTCCTTCCATAAACGGATGAGCAACGTTCATTTCAACGTACTTTTTTACTATGTTTTCAAGCGTATCTTCGGGCATTTTTTCGATCAACCGTAAATTATCTTGTAAAAACATAGCGGGAGCAAACGCAAAACCGCCTTTTGCAATATTAAGCGTGCGGATTTGCCCGGCAAAATCATATAGTCCGCCGAATAAATACGCGTGAATTTGTTGCAAGCCTTTAATTGTACCGATTTCGATGGCGTCTATAAAAGAACTATCAAACAAAGCGTATGCCTTTTGCTTGCTTTTGCCGTCAATCGTATCGTCCGACTGCGTAAACCAACCAATAAACTCTGCACCGACCTTGCTCGGAAACTCCGCAGCAAGTTTAATAACTCCGTCAGAATCCAATGCGTCCGACATATACTTTTTCCCATCGGCGGCAGTTAATTTCAGTTGGGTAGTAGCACTAACCAACTCGCTGTTTTCTTTTTTCAATTTGGCTTTCAGGTACTTCCAATAGTTACGGCATTTTTCGTAATTATCTTCATTTCTGATTGCCCCGATAATATCAAGAACGCTGAAATACCACTTGTTGTTTTCCTCGTCCCAAGCGGCGCGCACTTCTTTATCGTTAAAAAATCTGATTGATATTTTCATACAATTCCCTTACATTTACATTGACTATAAAGCAAAAAGCAACGATTTTTATTTGTAAGCAATATTTTTCGCCTTAGTCTTCAAACGTGATTCCTTTACTTTCGCAAAAGGCGTAGAATCTGCCCTGCGAAACAATTTGCGGTTCGCGGTTATCTTTTTCCCAGCGACAAATTGTAGCGTAGGATACACCAAGTTCTTTAGCCAATGCCTCCTGCGTTAAAAGAAGTTTCATTCTCGCATATTTTACTTTTTCGGAAAATTTCATTTTAAACCTCGTAGTTCGTTCAGGTTATCTGGTAATAAAGAAAATTAGTCGTATTTTTGAGATGTATTTCCCGATTTTATACCCTTATTTTTATTCGCTTGCGACCTTTTGATAATTTTATTTTATTATAACATATTTTGACAGAAAAATCAATAATAAAAGTCGGTTACGAGCCGACTTTTATTGCATTTAGAAATCATTGTGAAAAAAATAATAGCGCATAGCATTCAGGATTTGAAGCAACTGTATTTTTTATACGATTCGATATACCATTCGCATATTAACATTCGTATTTTTCTAATTTTTTTAAATTTAATAAAATTTTTATATAGTGGTATTTAACATAACAAAAGGCTCGAAGTTGTTGAACTTCGAGCCTTTTGCCGCTTGCAGGTGTCCCCATCAAATTAATTGATTTTTTTATAATCCCTAATGGGGACACCCTTTATATATTCTCTTCTGTTTACTTGGAAATTGGGCATAAATCATTATAATAAAAAATCCCAACCAAAATTAATATCTGTTGGATTTATTGTTACAAGTACACTTTTTTATTCATAATCATCATCAATTTGTGTTATGTCTAAATCATCGTATTCATATGTTTCTATCTTAATTGGTTGATTGGAATGGAGATACGTTTTAAATTTTGCATAATCATTTTTGATTTTTTTAGAAACTCCATTTTTATCGAATATTGTAACAATCCATAAAACAATTGTTGCCAAAATAAATCCAGGTATTAATTCATAAATTGTAAATACTCCTCCTAATCTTGATAATCCATATTTAAAAATTATTGTTGTTAATGCTCCTGTTACCATTGAAGCAATTGCGGCTTTCTTTGTTATTTTTCTTGAATAAAGTGAAAATAATACAACAGGACCAAAAGATGCCCCAAAGCCACCCCACGCATAGCTTACAATTTTAAAAATACTAGAATTCGGATTTTGCGCAATCAAAGAAGCTATCACTGCAACAATAATTATTGTTATTCTTCCTACCAATAAAACTGTTTTATCTTTGCTTCTTTTAGAAATGTGCTTTTTATAAATATCTGTCGAAAAAGCCGACGAAGCAACAAGTAATTGTGAATCAGCCGTTGACATAATAGCCGCAAGTATTGCCGTTAATAAAATGCCTGCCATAAATGGAGAAAACTGCGATTTTACAATTTTCATAAAAATTGCTTCATTATCTATTGTCCCTCTTTCTACAACTCCTACACCAACAATACCTATAAATAATGCTGCCACCATAGTAATTGCTACCCAAATTATTGCAATTATTCTTGCTGGCTTAATCGTTCTTTTATCTTTTGTTGCCATAAATCTAACTAAAATATGTGGCATTCCAAAATACCCAAGTCCCCATCCAATGGAATTAATTACGTCTAACCCCGGCACTTTATTGCTTTGCGAAATCATAAAAATTTCTTTAGTATAATTTAAAACAATTTCTTTATTTGGGGATGCTAATTTTGCGTATACAATAACTGGGACAATAATTAAAGCAAAAAACATTATTAAGCCTTGAAATAAATCTGTCCATGAAACTGCTTTAAAACCACCTAAAAATGTATATGAAACAACAATGACTACACCTATAACCAATCCTATTTTATAATCTAAACCAAATACTACTTGAAAAAGTTTAGCACCAGCAGAAAACATTGAAGCAGTATAAATTGTAAAGAAGAAAAGAATAATAACACCGGCAATAAACCCGATTATTCCTTTTTGATCATCAAATCTTTTTACGAAATACTCTGGAATAGTTAGCGAATCACCAGCCACTTCTGTATATACTCTTAATCTCTTAGCTACTAATAACCAATTTACCCAAGTTCCAATAAATAAACCTATTATTACATACAACGCTGACTTTGCATCAAGTACTGCTGCAAAAGCCATTCCTGGGACACCTGTTAATAACCATCCCGACATATCAGAAGCTTGCGCAGATAAGGCTGTAACCCAAGGGTTTAACTGTCGACCACCTAAAACATATTCCTTGTTGCTATTTGATTTTGTAGAAAAGAAGAATCCTACAATTATCATAAAGGCCATATAAATTGCAAATACAACAAGAATAATAATATTCTCTCTACTCATTAACATCCTCTACTTTTTTTTAAATTACAAACTTAATTATATACATACGCTCCCTTTTAGACAAGAATAAAATATATAAAGCTCTCGCTATTCATAATTACTATTTGAACGATTGAAAAACTATACATAAAAAATGTCCGGAAAAATTTCCGAACATTTAATAAGTAAATTTTAAAATATTTAGTCTTCTATGCTACTAGCTAAAAAGCTTTTAGTCTAAAGAAAATTCCTTAACATGCTGTCTAATTAGTTCTATGAATTCTTCAGGCTTTAATTGTTGTTGCTCATCTTTTCTGTTGCGAACAGAAACAACTCCATTTGCAACATCTTTATCCCCGATAACAACTATATATGGGATTTTTTCTCGTTTTGCTTCTCTAATCTTATATCCAACTGTTTCAGATCTGTTATCAACTTCTGCTCTAATTCCATTATTTTTAAGTAACGAAACAAATTCTAAAGCATTCTCAGCAGTTCTATCTGTTAAAGAGAGAACTTTAACTTGAACAGCAGACATCCAAAGAGGTAAATTACCTGCATATTTTTCTAACAATAATGCTAATGTACGTTCATAACATCCGATTGAACTTCTGTGAATAATATATGGTCTCTTCTTTTCTCCATTTTCATCTATATACGACATATCAAATCTATCTGCTAAAAACATATCTACTTGTATCGTTATAATCGTATCTTCTTTGCCGTAAACATTTTTGATTTGAACATCTAATTTTGGTCCATAGAATGCTGCTTCACCGATTGCTTCCTTGTAATCAATTTTTAGATCATCTAAGATTTGTTTCATAATACATTCAGCATTTTCCCAAGCTTCTGGATCATCAATATATTTGTCTTTATCATTTGGATCATACTTTGAAAAACGATACGTTACATCATCTTGAAGCCCTATTGTTTTTAACATATATTTCACTAAATCTAGTGTATTTTTAAATTCATCTTCCAATTGGACTGGAGTACAAATTATATGTCCATCAGATAGTGTAAATTGTCTAACTCTAATCAATCCATGCATTTCACCACTGTTCTCATTTCTAAACAATGTAGATGTTTCTGCATATCTTATTGGCAAATCTCTATAGCTTTTTAATCCATTGTTATATATTGTGTATTGGAATGGACATGTCATTGGCCTTAAGGCTAAAATTTCCTCGTCCTTTTCTTCATCTCCTAAAACAAACATTCCATCTTTATAATGATCCCAATGCCCTGAAATTTTGTATAAATTGTTTTTTGCCATAAATGGAGTTTTAGTTAATACATATCCTCTTTTCTCTTCTTCATCCTCAACAAATCTTTCCAATATTTGTATAATCTTAGCTCCTTTTGGCATTAATAGAGGCAAACCTTGTCCGATATTTTCATCTGTCATGAAAATATTTAATTCTCTTCCTATTTTATTATGATCTCTCTTTTTTGCTTCTTCTAATAAAGTTAAATACTCATCAAGATCAGCCTTTTTATCAAATGATGTTCCGTAAATTCTTGATAACATCTTTTTGTTAACATCACCTCTCCAATAAGCACCTGTTAAGTTTGTTAATTTAAACGCTTTTATTTGTCCTGTTGATCTTACGTGTGGTCCTGCACATAAATCGGTGAACCCACCTTGTTTATAAAAAGATATTGTTGCATCACTTGGTAAGTCGTTAATCAATTCAACTTTATATTTTTCCCCATATCCTTCCATCAACTTAATTGCCTCATCTCTTGACAAGACAAATCTTTCTATAGGATAATTTGCTTTAATAATCTTTTTCATTTCTTCTTCAATTCTAGTGAAATCTTCTTTAGTAATTGGAGATTTAAAATCAAAATCATAATAAAAACCATTATCAATTGCCGGCCCTATTGCAAGTTTCACTGTTGGGAAAATATTATGTACAGCTTGCGCTAAAATATGAGCTGTAGTATGTCTATAAGCTTTTTTTCCTTCTTCGTCATTAAAAGTTAAAATTTCAATCGTAGAATCTTTACTAACAATTGTTGACAAATCTACAACTTCTCCATCAACTTTTGCACATAGCGCAACCCTTGCTAGTGATTCTGATATTGTTTTTGCAATATCATACGCACTTAATGGTTGATCAAACTCCAAAAAACTCCCATCTTTTAAAAACACTTTCATAAAATCACCTCATTTATATACAAAAACTCGCCCTATTATATAAGGACGAGTCAATCGTGTTTCCAACCTTACTTTACATATTTCTATGCCTATTTTTGATTTTTAAATAGAATCATAACTACAGCATTTTATTTGGTGGTATGAACTTGTACTTTTCAACATGCATTCTCAGCTACTGCACTCTCTGTGATTGACTTAGCACTTCACTTGTCCAAACATGAACTTATCTCTGCTCTGATTGTTTATTTATTATCAAATATTTAAAAAATATTGTCAAGTGCTAAGATATGTAAATTAAAAGAATCAAAGTTCTTTTTTTAGTCTATTTTTAAAAATTGCACTAATAATCAAATTTATAAATCTGAGAGTATATAATTCATTACATACTTATACTCATTCCTTATTTTTAAGTTGCCATTTTCATAAATAAAGCAATTTTTATATTTATTATAAAAGTCTTTATAATGTTCAAAAAATTTTATATTGGTTTTACTTTCAAAATCATTAATATTAACCCCTTCATCAAGTCTAAGTCCTAAAATAAGATATTCGTGTGCAAAATCACTTACTCCCACTTCGTAATCAACAATCTTAATTTCAGAATTCTCTTCTTCTAAATATTTTTTAAGACTATTTACATTATGAAATCTTTTACCTTTAAAAAATGAATGGGCAGCTATTCCAATCCCAATATACTCCTGCATTGTCCAATATTTTAAATTATGTTTGCTTTCATAACCTTTTTTAGAAAAATTAGAAACTTCATATCTAAAAATGTTATTATCTTCCAATTTTTTATAGGAATAATCATAATAATCTGCAGTTATATCTTCATTAGGCAATTTTAATAGTTTATTTTCTTTATCATAAAATAACTTTGTATTTTCTTCTACGCTTAGTCCATATAAAGAAAAATGTGGCACATCGTATTTCAAAGCAATATTTAAGTCCTTTTCTAAAACATCTAAAGAATATTCTGGTAAACCTAAAATTAAATCTATGGAAAAATTTTTAAAATGTTTTTTTGTCTGTTCAATAGCTTTAATTGCATCCTCACTAGTATGCACTCTATTAATGATTTTTAAGATGTCATTAGAAAAAGTTTGCACGCCTAAAGAAATCCGATTTACACCACAATCTTTCAAAATACTTAAATAATCATCATTAATATTTTCAGGGTTACATTCAAAAGTTACCTCTATTGCATCACATTTAAAAATTTCATTAAGACTATTAAAAATTTTTTTCACACCGTTAATTGAAAGCATTGACGGTGTACCGCCACCAAAATAAATAGTTTCCAGATTGACACCGCGATATTGTTGCATTTCTTCAATTAATCGCTCTATATACCTATTTTCAACTTCCTCATTCCATCCTGCTATAACAAATGAACAATATGAACATCTTTTTTTGCAAAAAGGAATGTGTATATATAAACCTGCCATAACTAAATTTTTAATATTGTAGTAAATGCTTCTGAAGGAATTGATACTGATCCCATCTGTCTCATTCTCTTTTTCCCTTCTTTTTGTTTTTCAAGCAACTTCTTTTTTCTTGTAATATCTCCACCATAACATTTTGCTAAAACATCTTTTCTAACAGCTTTAACTGTTTCACGAGCTATTACTTTCCCTCCGATTGCAGCTTGTATAGGTATTTCAAACATTTGTCTTGGAATAACTTCCTTCAACTTTTCTGCTATTCCTCTTCCCCTATCATATGCACGATCTTTATGCACTATAAGGCTTAATGCGTCACAAACATCATTGTTTAGCAATATATCAAGTTTAACTAAATCACTACGTCTATATTCAATGATTTCATAATCGAAACTTGCATAACCTCTTGATCTTGATTTCAAATTATCAAAAAAATCATAAATTATTTCGCTTAACGGAATCTCATATTCTAGTCTAACTCTATTTCTTTCAATATATTCTAAATTGATAAAAATACCCCTTTTAGACTTACATAATTCTTGTATCGTTCCAACGTATTCTGGCGGAGTAAAGATCGTTGCTTTTGTAATAGGCTCTTCCATATGAGAAATTGTGCTTTGTGATGGTAAGTTTGTTGGATTTGAAATAACCTTTGTACTCCCATCAGTTAAGATTACATGATATGAAACAGATGGTGCCGTTGTAATAATATCAAGATCAAATTCTCTTTCTAACCTTTCTTGTATTATTTCCATATGAAGTAGTCCCAAAAATCCACATCTAAAACCAAAACCTAATGCTTTTGATGTTTCAGGCTCATATAAAATAGAAGCATCGTTTAATTTTAATTTTTCAAGAGCGTCTTTTAAATCATTATATCTTGCTCCATCTGCAGGATATATACCGGAAAATACCATCGAAGTAACTTTCTTATATCCAGGCATTGCTTCTTTACATGGTGTAATTGCACTAGTTATAGTATCACCAACTTGTGTGTCTGCAACATTTTTAATACTAGCTGTAATATATCCAACCTCTCCA
Organism: Bacillota bacterium; assembly: GCA_023396095.1. Taxonomy (GTDB): domain Bacteria; phylum Bacillota; class Clostridia; order Christensenellales; family UBA3700; genus JAEWXG01. The sequence continues at coordinate 127,842 of JAEWXG010000027.1, forward strand.
GCAGATAATTCGCTTTTTGCTGACATTTTTGGTGTGAAAACTCCTACTTCTGCAACATCAAAAACCTTATTGGTTGACATCATTTTTATTTTATCACCAGGTTTTACAGTTCCATCTATTACTCTTACTAAAGAAATGGCGCCTTTATAGCTATCATAAAATGAATCAAAAATTAAACATTTAAGCGGGCCATTAATGTCGCCGTTAGGTGCTGGTAATTTCTCAATTACTTGCTTTATTACCTCTTCAACATTTAATCCAGATTTTGCCGATATTAATGGACAATCATCTGCAGGAAGCCCTATTATGTCCTCTATTTCCATCTTTACTTCTTCTGCATGTTGAGATGGTAAATCAATTTTATTTATTACAGGCAAAACTTCCAAGTTGTTATCAACAGCCAAATATACATTCGTTAACGTTTGTGCCTCTATTCCTTGCGATGCGTCCACAACTAATATAGCTCCCTCGCAAGCGGCTAAAGATCTAGATACTTCGTATGTAAAATCTACATGACCTGGGGTGTCAATTAAATTTAAAATGTATTTTTCACCATTGTAAACATATTCCATTCTTACGGGCGTTAATTTAATGGTTATTCCTCTTTCTCTTTCAATATCCATGCTATCTAGTAATTGATCTTTTGATTCTCTCTCATTAACAGCATGCGTAATATCCATTATTCTATCTGCAAGTGTTGATTTACCGTGATCGATATGTGCTACAATGCAAAAATTCCTTATATGTTTTTGATCCATGTTATTCTCTCTTTTGCTTTAATAATAATTATTATACATTAAGCATTAAAAATTTTGTCATATTATAAGGTTTTAAGTTAAATTTTTATGTCAGAACTACCACGCATTACATTCATTGAACAATAATTATTTTAATTTAACATCAAATTATGCCATTTTTGTAAATTGTTTGCTGTTAATTAATTTAATAGAACTTCTTCTAATTTAACTATATATGCTAAAATATGAAGTGAGGTAATATTTATGAATAGCATTGAAGTAATCATGGATAATTTAGAAGCACGTGGTTTTATGCCATATTTTGTTGAAAACTTGGATGAAGCAGAACAACTACTTTTAGATATCATTCCTCTTGAAGCGGAAGTTGGAACTGGTGGATCAGTCACACTTGACACAATGGACATAAGAAGAAAACTTTTTGACCGCGGAAATGGAGTTTTATACGGCAAAACATATACTCTTGCTACTGATAGAGTTCACGAATTATCCACTCAGGATTTAACTTGGTTTTTATCTTCTGCAAATGCTCTCACTATTGAAGGGGAAATAGTTAATACTGACGGTTCTTGCAATAGAATTGCTAACACTGTTTGGGGAGCAGAAAATATAGCCTTTATTATTGGCATAAACAAAGTTGTAGAAAATCTTCAAGAAGCGTTTAATAGAATAAAAAATATCGCAACTCCACTAAATGTTAAAAGATTAAATGCAAGAAGAAGTCCAGATAACCAAATAACTGATGAGGAAATTGCTCGTGCAACCTTAATTTTACACCACCCTTCCAGGGGCAAAAATGTTTATGTAATTTTAGTCAATGAAAGTGTTGGATATTAAAATCCATCATTATAATTATCTCGAATTTTCTATTTTTTCTTTGACAAATAATCTTCTATAGCATTTTTTATTGCTTCTTCCGCAAGAACAGAGCAATGTATTTTTTTAGCTGGTAATGTACCTAATTCTTTTATTACATCGTTGTTGGTAATTTTTAATGCATCATTAATATGTTTTCCTATAATCATCTGCGTGGCAACAGAACTTGAAGCTATAGCTGTTCCACAACCAAAAGTTTGGAATTTAGCATCTTCAATAATATCATCTTCATTAATCTTTAATGTAATTTCCATGATGTCGCCACATTCCACTCCCCCCGTTCTACCTATACCACTTGGATTTTCAATTGCTCCAACGTTCTTAGGATTTTTAAATTCTTCTATAACTCTATCACTATACAACATATATTATTCCTCCATTTTAATTGGAGATAGTTTTCTTAAACTTTCTACTATTTCCACTAACTTTTCTACAACTTCATCAACTTCTTTAAGTGTATTATTTTTACCAAAACTAAATCTGATAGAACTATGAGCTTGCTCCAAAGGCATCCCTGTTGCTAAAAGAACGTGCGATGGTTCTAGTGAACCGCTTGAACAAGCAGAACCACTTGAAACTGCTACTCCAGATAAATCTAGTCTTAATAAAACAGCTTCTCCCTCAATGCATTTAAATGAATAATTAGCATTATTAACCGATCTTCTATCAAAATTTTCTTTTTTTGGACCGTTTAAAATAATCCCCTTAATATTTTCACTCATTTTCTTTATAAAGTAGTCTCTTACTTCTTTGATATGTGCATTGTTTGCTGCCAGATCTCTCTTCGTAATTTCTAACGCTTTTGCAAAACCTACAATACCAGGAGTATTTGTAGTACCTGCTCTAAATCCTCTTTCCTGTTCTCCGCCAGACATAAAATTTTGCAATTTTATTCCTCTGCGTCTAAATAGTATCCCTACTCCCTTTGGCCCGTAGATTTTATGACTAGATATCGACATCATATCAATTTTCATATCCTTAACATCAATATCAATAGTTCCACAAGCTTGAACAGCATCTGTATGAAAAGCAATCTTTCTACTTCTACAAAGTTCTCCTATTTCTTTAATTGGCATAATATTCCCAATTTCATTATTAACCATCATAACTGAAACCAAGATTGTATTCTCTGTAATTGATTCTTCAACTTGTTTTGCAGTAACAAACCCCTCATTATCAACTGGCAAATATGTAATACTAAATCCATTATTTTCCAACTGCTTGCAAGTCTCTAAAATAGCAGGATGTTCCACAGCTGTAGTAATAATATGATTGCCCTTTGCTTTATTAGCGTAGGCATATCCCTTTAGCGCCCAGTTGTCTGATTCAGTTCCACCAGATGTAAAATATATTTCATTACTTTCTGCATTAAAAGCTTTTGCAACTATATCTCTTGCTTCGTCAAGTGCATTTTTAGAATCTTGTCCAAATGAATGTAAAGATGAAGCGTTCCCATATATTTCACTAAAATATGGTAGCATAGCGCTTAAAACTTCTTTATCTACTGGAGTTGTCGCCGAATGATCCAAATATATACTTTTCATTGTTTTACCTCTTCTTTTTTAATCAAGCTCTCTAAATTAATAGAATCTAAAAAATTATTTATTTCCAAATATAACTTTGTCCAAATCGAAAAAGATTTACATCTTTTGTTATTTTTACACTTATTGTTTAAGCATTCTACAAATTTTAAATCATCTTCTAAAGCTCGTAATATTTCTCCAACCGTTATGTCGGTCGGATCTTTCATCAATCTATAGCCACCTTGACTACCTCTTTGTGCTTCTACTAATTTTGATTTCTTTAAAATATTCAATATTTGTTCTAAATATTTTTCTGTAACCAAAACTTGTTTTGATAAAAATGACACTGATAATGGCTCATTTTCAGAAAAATGTTCTGCTAAAATTACCATAACGTTTAATCCATATCTTGACTTACTTGATAACTTCATTTTATATCCTACTAATTTACTAGGAATAGTATAACACTCCTCTTTTTATCATGCAATAATTTAAGCCAATAACTCATAAATTTTTATTTAAATTTATACGGTTTTAAATACAGGAGTATAAAAAAGTTTTGTTAAAAACTAAAATGCTTAGGAAGTCTATGATTAATCTTCTTTTATTGATATGAAAGTAAAAAGATATTATTCATAACTATCACATACAATTTCAAAATTGACTTATGCAACCAAATACAATAGAATTATATTGCTGTGCTATGTGGGGAACTAGCGGTGCCCTGAACTCGTACGCTATAGCGAGACAGACCAGCTACCTAGACATCTTGTGTGGTCGTAGGACTTACCAAGGGATGTTGACATCAAGGTCTTGTGCAATGTTTCACTGTGAACCATGTCAGGGCTTGATCGCAGCAGCATTAAGCAGATCGACGCATGTGCCACGAGGAAACTTTGGGAGAGTTACCTAGTAAACAACCGCTTCGGCATGAGATAGCAAAGTAGCCGCGCAGCCCATTAGTGATTTTTTAGTCACTTCCCAATAAGAGCGTACATCTAACTATGTTATATGGTTTTAATGGACGAAAAAAAAGGATTTAGATTAAATCCTTTTTTGTTTTATTTTTTATATTTTGTTTTTTAGCAACCTTCTTTTTCACTTTGACTTCTTGAGTAATTGTATCTACTTCTAAGCGTTTCATTTTCATCACTAAATCACTCAGTTTTCTCTCTTCATATGATCTTACATCAAATTGCGGATACTTCTTCTTTAATAAAGACCCAATTGTTGACAATTTAAGGTGACCATCTAAAGAATCATCAATAAGCTTAATAATTTCAGATTCCAAATTATTAATGTTAGCAATGTATTGCATCATATCTTTACCGGTATTCCCTTCTTTTCGGCCCTCTTCCGGCTGATCTTTTAATATCTGATTAGACTGCAAATTTTCTACAAATAAAAATTCATCGCAAGCTTTAATTAATGAATCGACAACCTTATTTTTTTCTCCAACACCATAAACTTTTATATTATCCTGACGTATTCTTGTTGCTAAACGAGTAAAATCGCTATCAGACGTAACTAAACATATCGCATCAACTTTTTGTGAATATATTATATCTATTGCATCTATAACAAGCGCAATATCACTACTATTTTTTCCTTGCACGTATCTTGATATTTGAATAGGAGAAATTGCATTTGGTATTAATATTTTTTCCCAATTGTTCAACTTCTGATCTTTCCAGTTGCCATACGCTCTTTTTATAATGATATTGCCCTTCCGCAACATTTCATCTTCAATAGATTCATAATATTTATGCGGAATGTTTTCAACATCAATTAATAATGCTATCCTTTCTTTTTCCAAAACAACTTGTCTCCTTGAATATTATAGCAAATTTTTCCTTAAATCTGCAGGATCAAGTTCTGAAAGCATACCTAAAGGAATATCAAACGCTGTTACAGCTCCTTTTTGTCCTAATTTATTCATTTTTGCAATTGCTCTTGCGTATGCCGCTAACACTGAACCTGTAAACCCTGGATTATTATCAAGTTTGATATTTAATTCTAATAAATATTTATATTCATCATCATTTGTCTCACCACTTCTTAATACCAAACCGCCATGAGGCATCTTTGTGTGATTCTTCTCAAACTCTTCTTCAGAAATAAAATGAACAATTGTATTATAATCAGAAAAATAGTTCGGCATATTCTTAATTTCTTGTTCAATTTTAGCTTTATCTGCGCCATCTTCAGCAACTACATAACACTCTCTTAAATGTTTGTCTCTAGCAGTAAATTTTGGATTAGTTAATTCTCTAACTGCATTCAACGCAGCTTCAATTGGGATTGTGTATTGAACTCCTCTTTTTACACCGCTAACTCTTCTAATTGCATCAGAGTGCCCTTGCGATACTCCCTTTCCCCAAAAAGTATATGTTTCACCACTAGGCAAAAATGATTGAAATAATAAACGAGCAATAGAAAATAAGCCCGGATCCCATCCAACAGATATGCAACCAAGCTTTCCACTTTGCATTGCAACATTATTTAATTTTTCAAAATGCTCTGGTATCTTTGCGTGTGTATCAAAAGAATCAACAACGTTAAAATCTTTTGCTATTAAATGTGTTTGCTCTGGTAAATCCGTTGCTGATCCACCACAAAGTATCATAACGTCAATTAAGCCAATATATTTTGATAACTGATTTATATTTTTTATTTCCTTTCCGTGAACTGTTTTTAGCCCATCTCTTCTTGAAAAAACTTCTACTAGTTTTAAATCTTTTGATTTCAATACAGCCTCTTCAACACCTTTTGCCAAATTGCCATATCCAATAATACCTACTTTAACTTCCATAAGTAATATCCTCCGTAATAATCAACATTCTAACATAAATATCTAATTTATACTTCGGATTATAATTCAGTATTATAACTAATTAAATATTTTTTTGAACATTTTAAGACAAAAAAACATTCGTCAAACCTGCATTTTTTAATAAAAAGTTGTTTTTAAGATATTTTAATAATATTTTATTGTTATAATATTTATTGCAATAAACAATATACAAAAATTTATATTTTTTAAAATTATTTCATGTTAACAGAAATAGGCGATAACTTTTCCATTTAAATTCTAATATTAATATTTATTTTTCTTATATTTTTACTTAATTGGCTCTATTCAATCATTATCGCACAGCTTTATTGAGTTTTTCTATTTTATTTCACCTTTCAATGGTGTATTATAAATATAATGATTATTAATGAGGTAAACAGATGAACAATAAACAAGTACTAAAGGCAATTGAGGAACTTTTAGCTTACGCTCAGCAAAAACTTTCACTTGATGCACTTGACGCAATTTATGCAAGAAATGCCATTTTAGCTGAATTAGATTTACAAGAACCAGAAGAGCCAACAACTAAATATACAATTCCAAAAGAGAAAATGATTGAGCCAATTATACAATATGCTTGTAACGTTTTGAAAAAATTTGAGGATACTCCAAATAATAGAATACAATTCGAAGCTAAACTATTTGGTTTTGTAACTCCTTCACCTTCAAACGTTGCCGCCAAATTTGATCAGATAGCCGCAAATGACTGCATAGAAAAAGCAACAAACTATTTGTTTGATCTTTCTAAAAATAATAACTATGTAAGAATGGTTGATATTGAAAAAAATATTCAATGGTCATTTGATGATCCTCTAGGAACCATCAAGATCACTATAAACCTATCAAAACCAGAAAAAGATCCAAAAGAAATTTTAGCAGCAAAAAATGCACCGGATGTTTCTTATCCAAAATGTGCATTATGCAAAGAAAATTTAGGATTCCCTGGAAATGCAAAAAAGGCAGCGAGACAAACTATTCGTCTTATAAAAATTCCTTTAAACAATGAGGAATGGTATTTACAATACTCTCCATATCAATATTATGAAAAACATCTAATTGCCCTTTCTGGACAACACTCAAATATGAAAGTTGACTCAAATACTTTCATAAGATTATTAGATTTCGTTGATTTATTTCCTCACTTCTTTATAGGTTCAAATGCAGCACTTCCGATTGTTGGAGGATCAATTCTTTCTCACGATCATTATCAAGGTGGAGCAAAAGTTTTACCAATGATGTCTGCTACTCCAAAATTCTCATATACATCCAAAAAATATGAAGATGTCACATTTTCCATTGTTGATTGGTACAACTCTGTGATAAGAATTACTGGAAAAAATAGAAAATCAGTTTTAGCAGCTTGCAATTTGGTAAATAATGAATGGCAAAAATATTCCAATAATTCTATAAACATACTTGCATTTACAGATGATACTCCTCACAACGCAGTAACACCTGTTTTTAGAAAAGAAGATGATCTATATGTCGTCGACCTAATTTTAAGAAATAATCGTTGTGATGAAACACATCCATATGGAATATTCCATCCTATTGAAAAGCTTCATAATATCAAAAAAGAAGGTATTGGGATTATTGAGGTTATGGGATTATTTATTTTGCCAGGAAGATTAAAAAATGAAATTGAAGAAATGAAAAAATTAATTTTAGGTGAAATTCCTTTCTCGATGGAAGAATTGTCAAAGGAAGAAAATCCTTTAAATAAGCATTTAAATATGATCCTTGAACTTGGCAATAAAGCAAAAGGTAAAGTTTCACAGAAAGAATGTGATAATTTAATTTACGGATACATCAATAATGCTTGCAAAGAAATTCTTTTAACAACTGGCGTTTTCAAGCAAGATGATGTAGGCGAAAAAGCATTTAACGACTTTATGATTAATAATCTAAAATTAGTAAAAGAATAAGATTATTGATAAAACTTCAAAAGCATAAAAAAATTGGCTTAGCCAATTTTTTTATGTCAACATTTATTTTATTTCTTGCCGTCTTGATAATGCTATTTGCATAGTATATTCATCTAAGTACTCAATATCTGTTCCAACAGCAATACCTTGCGCCAATTTTGTAACAGTTATGCCCCTTTTCCTCAAATCTTCTGCTATATACTCCGCTGTTGCATTTCCTTCTTGAGTAGCACTTGTCGCCATAATAACTTCTTTTACACCATCCAATCTATCAAAAAGCTCTTTGATTCTTAATGAACTTGGCCCTTTACCAAAGATTGGATTTAATAAACCTCCAAGCACATGATAAACACCATTATAAACCCTCGTTTGTTCAATAACTAAAATATCTTTAGGTTCAGCAACAACACAAATTGTTGACGAATCACGCGTTTTACATATGTCGCAAATCTCACTCTCAGTATAATCACCACATAAAGCACATTGATGAATATTCTTTTTTGCCGATATAATTGCATTAGCTAGCTCTAAAGCACAAGAATCATCCATATTCAATATATTGTAAGCATATCTCCGCGCAGATTTCTTACCAACCCCTTGCAACTTAGAAAACGCTTCAACTAAATCATCAAAATGCCTCATTGCCATTCTTACATCATTCCGCCAAATTGAGCGAATACACCCATTTTCTCTTGAGTAGCTTCATCAGCTTTTGCTGCTGCGTCATTATAGGCAGCCACTATTAAATCTTCTAACATCTCAATATCACTAGGATCAACAACTTCCTTTTTTAGTTTTACACCAACTAGCGCTTTATCACATTTCATTGTTATTTCAACTAAACCGCCTCCAGCTGATCCTACAACCTCCATTTCAGCCAATTCAGCCTTTGCAGCCATCATGTCCTCTTGCATCTTTTGGGCTTGTTTCATAAGCTGTTGCATATTTCCACCACCAAAACCACCGAATTTATTACCCATATGTACCTCCTCTATTTTACTTCAATAATTTCTTTATCAAATAATGCCGAAATCCTATCTTGTGCTTCAGCCAATTTTTCTTCAACTGGCTTCATATATTCAATAATAACACCTGTTATAGATGGGAATTTCTCTCTTAACATTGCTAAAATGCTCATCTTAAATTCTTTAGCATCGAATGTTTTACAATACATTTCGCTCGTAAATATCAAATGAACAATTTCATTTTCAACATAAGACTCTGGTCTTACAGTAAGAAAATCCGACAAATGTGGATCTCTTCTTTCCCTCATCTTTCCAATAATCTCTGCAACCAGATTTTCAGCTCTGTATTTTTTAGGTAAATCATATTGATCGCTTGCCGCATTCAAAGATATTGTTCCTTTTAATATTTTTGCTTCTAACTCTTTAATCTTATTTAATGCTACGGAATTATCAATTTTTCTATTTTGTTCAAGTGAATTTACAGCCATTATCAATGCTGATTCTAATACAAGTTCCGGATTTTTTGAAACTTTTAATAAACTATCTACTTCAGATAATTTTTCTAAAACTGCTATAATTTCAAAATTCTCATGCTCAGAAGATATTTTAATCAATTCCTCATAAACACTAGGTGGTAACATTAATTCTAATTGTGCATCTCTACAATTTTTTATATATACTAAGTCAGACAAATTTTTAATTAAATCATTCAACAAAATCTGAACATTTTTACCTTCTGATACTAATTTTTTGTATGTAGTTAAGATTGATGAAAAATCTTTCTCTAATAAGCTTTTAATAAGCCCTATAACAATCGCCGGAGTATTAACAGCCAAAATTTCCATGGTTTCTTTATATGTAATCTTAGTATCACAAAATGCTGCTACTGTATCCATTAGAGTTAATGAATCTCGAACACTACCTTGCCCTATATCAGCAATTAATCTCAATGCTTCTATTTCATATTCTCTACCTATATCTTTCATAATTGCTTCTAATTTGGCAACAATAAATTTGTTAGGCACTAATTTAAAATCAAACCTCATACATCTAGACAAAATCGTTTGCGGGATTTTATGCACCTCAGTTGTTGCTAAAATAAAAATAACATGACTTGGAGGTTCTTCTAAAGTCTTCAATAAAGCATTAAAGGCCGGCGTCGATAACATATGTGCTTCATCAATTATATACACCTTATAGCGCCCTGATGTAGGAACAAATTGCACGTTATCCAAAATATCCCTCATTTGATCTACTCCATTGTTTGAAGCAGCATCTAATTCGTAGATATCCATATTGGGAACTGAAAGCGCTTTGCAAACATCACAAGTGTAACATGGAGAGCCATTCTTTGTTGCTCTACAATTTACAGACATAGCAAATATCTTTGCCACTGTTGTTTTTCCGGTACCTCTTGTACCAGTAAACAAATAAGCATGCGAAATATTATTATTTTTTATTTGATTTTTTAATATACGAACAATATGATCTTGCCCTATAACATCATCAAACACTTTTGGTCTATATTCTCTATATAATGCAACATGTTCTTTCATAGATTTCATTATAGCATAATATTATATCTCGGTGTGCTTATGTATAAAACATTATTAAATGTATTTTTTATTATTTCATACATCAAAATTAAAACTTGCAGTATTTTAATTTTGCAACTATCATAATTATTTCTAATAAAATTCAGAAAACTATCTTCAGCATAATCGATAATATGTTATGATACTAATATAGGAGAAAAATTATGAAAACTAGATGGTACAAAGATGCCGTTATATATCAAATATATCCTAGAAGTTTTAAGGATTCAAATGGCGACGGAATTGGTGATTTACAAGGAATAATTAGTGAATTAGATTACATTAAAGAATTAGGTGTTGATGCAATTTGGCTTTCTCCAATATATGCTTCTCCTAATGATGATAACGGATATGACATATCTGATTATCGTGCAATTCTTCCAGAATTTGGAACACTCGATGACTTTAAAATGTTAGTCAAAGAAATGAAAAAACGCAATTTAAAATTAATTATGGACTTGGTTGTTAACCACTCTTCTGACGAACATTATTGGTTTCAAGAAAGCAGAAAAAGTTTAGATAACCCATATCGTGAATATTATATATGGAGAAAAGGACGCGGCAAAAATGGGACTAAACCACCAAACAATTGGCTATCTAATTTCACTGGATCAGCATGGGAAAAAGATGATTTAACAGGAGAATATTATTTGCACTTGTTTAGCAAAAAACAACCTGATTTAAATTGGAAATCTCCTAAATTAAGGCAAGAGATTGCCGATATTTGCAATTTCTGGCTAGAACTCGGCGTAGATGGCTTTAGATGCGATGTTATTCCATTTATATCAAAGCCTGCGGACCTCGAAAATTATAATGATTGGAATTTATTGCATCCATTAAGAGGAATTAGATATTACACAATACATGAAGACTGGATGAAATACATGCAAGAATTAGGAGATAAATCATATAATCAAGAAAAATACGACACTTTAATTGTAGGAGAATGCCCTAATGTTAAATTTGATTTAGCAAAAACCATTACAAAGGAAAGCAACCGTGCTCTTGATACATTATTTGAATTTGAACATGTTAATGCAGACTATTTTCAATACATTATCCCAATTAAATTAAAATTAAAGCGTTTAAAAAAGATTTATAAAAAATGGAGCTTGCTTCCACACGATTCTTGGAACAGCGCATTTTACGAATCTCATGATTATCAACGCTCAATTTCTCACTATGGAAACGACAAGGAATTTAGAGTTGAATCAGGTAAAATGCTAGCAACATCTTATATGCTTCAACCCGCAACTCCATACATCTATCAAGGGCAAGAAATAGGAATGATTAACTATAATTTCAAAAGAGAAGAATTTGCAGATATTATGTCTGTGAATATTCTTAATAAAACTGCGAAAATTCCATTCCTTAAAAACTATGCATATAAAGTTTTGTTAAAAAGAGCTAGGGATCACGCACGTACACCAATGCAATGGAATACAAAGGAAAATGCCGGTTTCACCACTGGAAAACCATGGTTTTTAGTAAATCCTAATTACAATGAAATTAATGTGGAGCAATCCATAAAAGATCACGATTCTATTTTTTATTATTATAAAAAATTAATCAATATTAAACATACATATGCTGAGCATATAAAAAATAGCCTATATATTGAACATATGAAAAATTCTAAAGAAATTTACTCCTATCAATTGCATTATAAAGGTAAAACTTTACTAGTAGTATGCAATTTCTTCAAAAAAACACCAGAGTTCAAAATTGAAGGATTAAACTTCACAAAATCTAAACTATTAATTGCCAACTATAAAACAAAAGAAGAAAAATTATCCAACTTCAAAATGAAGCCTTATGAATCTAGAGTTTATTATTTAGAATAAACTTTATTGCGTTTGGTATATCACTAGCGAGGAGTGAAAATTCTGTTAACTCCTCGCTTTTTATTTTTGCTGCTAGTCCTACTAAAAAGCTACTATAAGCCACTGAACTCAATACATCATCAGTATTAACTAATGTCGCTGCAATCACCCCTGATAAGACATCTCCATTGCCTCCTTTGGCTTGAGCAGGCGTACCTTCATTGGAAACAAATACCCTTGTACCATCAGAGATAATCGTTCCAGGCCCCTTTAGTAAAACAATAACATTATTGCTTTTTGCAAAATCCTTAACTGCAAGCACAGGATTGCTTTTAATTTCTTCAACATCTAAATTTGTTAATCTTGAAAATTCTTTTAGATGTGGCGTTAGGACAACTTTTGGCTTAATTTCAACATTCATTGATAATATCTTCTTATAAACATCAATTCCATCAGCATCAATAACAATACTACCATTGAAATTTTCTAAAATATATAATAATAATTTTTCAATTTCTTGGCTCTTCCCTATTCCCATTCCAAAAGCTATAACATCAGATATGTGAATCAACTTACTTGCTTCTTTTTCGTTGAAAATAATATCTCCATTATCATCAGCTAACGGAAATATCGTCGAATCAATCGCTGAATTACTTAAAATATTGAAATGAGTTTTTGGTATAGCTAAAGTCGCAAGTCCAGCTCCAGTCCTTAACGCTGAAACTCCCATTTCTGCTAGCCTTGGTGCTCCAATAAAATTTTTCGACCCACCAATAACTGTAACTCTTCCATAATCATTTTTACTAGTATTGTTTTTTCTTTTATTAAATAAGGTTAACACATCCCTCTCTTCAACTAAAAAAGCATCATAGTCCTCAACTTGTATGCCTATATCTTCAATACTCACTGTTCCAATAACATCTTTTGAATCTTGTAAAACATGCCCAAATTTTAAGCTTTGAATAGCAATTGTTTTATCTGCAATAACCGCATTGTTTAAAATCAATCCCGATAAACCGGATAGCCCACTAGGAATATCTACAGAGATTTTATATGATTTTGCTTTATTTATATGTTGTATAGCGCTATTAAAAATCCCTTCTACGTCTCTTGATAAGCCATTCCCAAAAATACAATCTATTATACAATCATAACTATTTTTCGCTTTCTCTAAATTTATGATATTGATTTTATTTTTATTAATTTTTTCAAAATAATAATCACCGGCTTCGGTTCTTAATGATGACAATAATATTAAATCAATTTTGTAATCTGTATCCTGAAGCAAATATGCAATAGCAATACCATCTCCGCCATTGTTACCAGAACCCACATAAATACCTATAGTCTTAACAAATGCTGGAATATGATTAATTACCGATAGCGCAGCTCTCTTCATCAATTCAAATTGACTAACTCCATTGTCAATAGTTGCTTTGTCGTAATTACTCATGGATATTGGGCTTAAAATTCCTAACATATATTACCTGCTTTTTTAATTTCTTGAATATATCTACATCCTATCGTCGCAAAACCTTACTTTTTTTAAAAAATAACTATCTTACCAATAGAGCAAAACTTTATTAAAATTAGCACTTAGCCATTAATAACTTTGATGTGAACCTTTTTACCTTTATGTAGAACAAATTCAGTTTCTTCTGAATCTAACAATTCAGCATTTATATCACTAATTGATCTTGCGTTAATCTTTATTCCGCCACCTTCTATTAATCTTTTTGCTTCACCTTTTGATTTTACTAACTTTAAATCCACTAAAATATCAACAATTAAAGTTAAATGTGAAGATAATTTCTGAAGTGGCATTTCAGCATCATTATTTAATAAAAACGCTGCCTTAGCTTGACTCAAAGCTGTATCAGCATCCTCTTTAGAATGGACAATTAAAGTAATTTCATAAGCTAGACGTTCTTTTGCTTCATTAATCTTTTTCTCATATGTTGTCCCTGTATATGTTTCTGGCTTATCTGCAATAGGACATATTCTTTGAATTTCATCTAATTCCACAAAAGTTAATAACTTAAAGCATTTTTCAACATCTTCATCGTTAATATTTCTCCAATATTGGAAAAATTCATATGGAGTTGTTTTTTTCCTATCCAACCAAACTGCTCCCTTCGCAGTTTTACCCATCTTTGTTCCTTGAGATGTTGTTAGTAATGTAAATGTCATTGCAAACGCAGGTTGTTGCAACTTCCTTCTAATTAAATCGGCTCCTGCTAAAATATTTGACCATTGATCATCTCCACCACATTCTAACTTACAATTATATTTTTCATATAAATATAAAAAGTCATAACTTTGCATTAGCATGTAATTGAACTCCAAGAAAGATAAACCTCTCTCCATTCTTGATTTAAAACATTCTGCTGTTAACATCTTATTTACTGAAAATAAGGAACCTATATCTCTAATAAAATCAATATATTTTAAATTATCTAACCAATCTGCATTGTTAACCATTATGGCAGCATTATCTCCTACGAATGAAAAGAACTTTGACATTTGCTCTTTAAAACGATTGCAATTATATATTATATCTCCATCTGTTAGCATTTTTCTCATGTCAGTCCTTCCAGAAGGATCACCAATTTTTCCAGTGCCTCCACCAACTAACACAATTGGCTTATGCCCAGCCTTTTGCATGTGAGACATTGCCATTAAAGCTAAAAAATGGCCTACGTGTAAGCTATCCGCAGTAGGATCAAATCCTATATAAAAAGCTACAGATTCCTTGCCTAATAACTCATACAAATCTTCTCCATAAACCGTTTGCTTTATATATCCTCTCTCTTTCAACGTATCCATTACGTTTTTCATCTAATACCCTCTCCTTAAAATTATTAAACACTAACATTATATACTAATACACGCTTTTTTTAAATTATAAATAGCCTAAAATGTCATATTAGTATGTGCAGAAATAAAACCTGAGGTGAACCCAAAAAGTTGGACAATATCTAATTAGCATAATAAACCTTGTAATCTCACTTGGCAAGGTGTTAATCCATTTAACACCAATTGTATTCTTTTGTTATTGTAATAGTCTATATATTC